>NZ_AOJH01000043.1 GCF_000337355.1 Halorubrum kocurii JCM 14978
TGGCGACCAGGCCGAAGACGGCGACCAGGCCGACGAATCCGATCCGTCCGAGGCCGCCGGCGGGTCCTGCGTCGGCGGCCTCGAGACCGACGAGAGTGCGGGGGGTCTCCCGACCGACGCGAACGGCGTCGGCTACCTCTCGGAGAAGTCGTACCAGCGGATCGTCGACGCCGAGCCGTACGACGCGGACTGTTGGGACGGTGGGTTCTACATCACCGATCCGTCTGACGTCGACCGCAACGGGTTCGACGGCGCCGGTGCGATCCTCGCCGGCGAGGACGAACGGGTAGCCGACGGGTACGTCATCCGCGCCGAGGCGGACGCGGTCCCCGTCGCGCTTCCGACGTGGGGCGGCGAGCGCGGCGACTGCGAGTCCGTGCTGTTCGTCGAGCTGAACCAGGCCCTCTCCGCCGACCGACGGTACCGGATCGTCGACACTCACGACCCGGACCGAGAGCGCGTCGACACCGGCGGGTTCGCGGGGACGATCAACGACGTGGTACGAGTCACGTTCGAGCCGGTGGAGGCGGACGCGTCGGCTGAGGAGTAGCCGTTCGCGGTCGGATTTCGGGTGGACCGGCGGGGCGACCGACCGGGGGCCGACGAGACGAGCGCCGCGGCCGGAGACGTCGCGGTGCGACGACCGATAGCTATTCCCATGGCTGGGGTCGCAGTACCTCCATGGACGAGCCGATCGAGACGACTCGTGGGGCCCTGCCGCAGGAGCGGTCCAGCGGTCGGTTCGCGGCGCCGGACGGTCTCCGCGACCTCGTCGAGCGACTCCTCGACTGGCTCCGGAGCCGAGCGGGATCGGACTTGGCGGCCGTCTCGACCGCGACGACGATGCGAAACGTCGTCGACACGGACGCGCTCGCCGACCGAACGCCGCCGAAGTGGGACGTGCGACACGACATGGTCACCTACGGGAACGGCACGCTCACCGACGTGCTCGTCTTTCGACACGGCCCAAGCAGACAGGAGCTCGTGGTGATGCCGGAGCGGAACACCAACCCGGAAGGGGAGATCAGCTTCTACCACACCGACCGCAACCGGGGCGTTCGGCACCTGCTGTCGATCGGCGCCGACTCGCTCACTGCTGCGCTCGGCTACATTCTGGAACGGATCGGTCGGTTCGAGCAGCTCTTCGCCGGACGCGGAACGGAGCTGCCGAGCGGCTACACCGATACGGCCGACCTGTGATCGCTCCGGCGAGCCGGCTCCGGTCGGCACCGACTCAGGTCGGGCGATCGGCCGCTCGCCCGGCGCCCTCGCCGTCCGACCGCTGGTCGTTGCCGTCGAAGCGCTCGACGCGTTCGACCGTCTCGGCGTCCGCGGCGGTCTCGGGCGGGTACGAGATGGTCCGCTGCGGGTACGGGATGGAGATCCCGGCGTCGACGAAGCGGTCCTGAATCCGCTCGACGGCGGTCGCCTTCGAGCGCCACCGTGCCTGCGGGGTCGGCGGATCGATCCAGAAGCGGAGGTCCAACAGGATCGCAGAGTCGCCGAAGCCGGAGGGAATCGCGTACGGCTTCGGGTTGTTCGCGATGGTGTCGACGCCCGCCAACACCTCCTCGGCGATCTCGCTTGCCTCGTCGGGATCGTCGTCGTAGCCGATTCCGACCTCCATATGGATCCGGAGGCGCCCCTCGCGGCTCCGGTTCGTGATCGCCTGGTTGGTGACGAGGTCGTTCGGCACCACGACGTACTCCCCGTCGAAGTTCCGCATGTGCGTGTTCATGATGGTTATCTCGGTGACGAACCCCTCCTCGTTCCCGATCTCCACCCAGTCGCCGATCTCGAAGGGACGGGCGAACATCAGCACGAAGCCGGCGATCAGCGACCCGAGGGTCTGGCGGGCCGCCATCCCAAGCACGATGCCTAAAAAGCCCGCCCCGACGAGCAGGCCGCCGAGGTTCACGCCCCAGATCCCGAGGACGGTCACCCCAGCGATCACCAGGACGCCGACCTGCATGATCCGGCTGAGCAGCTGCTCTTGGTGGGCGGTGATGCGGTCGCTGTCGGCCGAGAGGTCCCCGACGTACTCCTCTAACACGTCGCTCGCGACGTAGGCGGCGCCGAGGAGGACCAGCGAGACGAACGCCTGTGCGCCGACCGTGAGCGCGTTCTCGGCGACCGGAAGCACCGCGAGCACGACCGCGAAGCGCCCCCACAACGCCAGGATCGCGACGGCGGCGAGCGCGAACAGCGCGAGCTGGAGCACTCCGACGACCAGCCGCAGGCCGAAGGAGACCGGAACGGCCTCCCGCATCGTCTCGATCGAGGTCTCCCCCCGCCCGTCGAGGAACCGCTCCAGCCAGCGCGTCGTGACCCGCTCCACCGCCCGGACGCCCCGGGGGAGGAGCAACCACCCGACTGCGAGCGTCGCGAGGAGGATCCCCGCGGTCACGGCGACGCGACCCTCCGTGGTCGCGACGTTCCCCAACAGCGCGTCGAGCTGCGTTCCGAGTTGCGCGGTCACTGTCCGACGGTTTCCGCTCGCAGTTAAAAATGGTCCCCCGCAGCTATCGGCAGAGAGAACGGAGCGCCGGACCGGACGCCGGGTCCGGGATCAGCGACCGCGGCGGAGCTCTTCGATCAGCTGTTCGATGAGCGCGGACTGCCTGTCGAGGCGCTCGGACTGCTGTTCGACCGCGTGCCGCAGTTCGGCCACCTCCGTCGCGAGGTCCTCCCCCTCGACGCCGGCGCTCTCGAACGGCGAGCCGTCGAAGGCGTCCGGTTCGGCCGGGTCGGCCGCTTCCGCCGCCTCCGCCGCCGCGACCTCTTCCGCAGTCGCCTCTCCCGCGGCGTCGCTCGCGAAGTCGGGCTCGGACCGCGCCGTCCGATCGGCGTCGGCGGCCGGCTCCGTCTCCGAGTCGGCGATCGGCTCCTCGGCCAACGGGTCGTCGGCGAGCGGGTCCGCAACGGATTCGACGTCCGGAGCGCCCGCGGACTCCTCCGCGACCGACGAACTCGACTCCCGGCCGCCCGTCGGTCCCTCGCCGGCCGCTGTCTCCTGGCTGGCAGCCGCCTCCCGGTCGGGCGTCGCTTCGCCTCCCGACGCCGGTACCGATTCGGCCGCCGCCTCCGTGCTCGACGACGACTCGAGCCCCGACTCCGCCTCGGCCTCCGCGTCCGCGACCGGCGAGGCCGACAGCGGGTCGGGTCCCTCGCCGAAGTCCGTCGTGCTCCTGTCGTCGTCTCCGGCGGCCGCGTCGTCCTCGTCGGCGACGGTCACGCGGAACTCCTCGAGGCTGTCGACGCCGTGGTACGCGCAGACGGCGTCGACGAGGGTCTCCCGAACCGCCCGGGCGGACTCGTTGGGCGCTTTGAACCGCTCGGAGCGCCCGCCGTGAGTCAACACGACCGCGGTGGCGACGGTCCCCTCCTCGAAGTCGAGATCGGTGATGTCGTCGTAGGCGAACTCCTCGAACTCCTCGTCCCAGACGGCGGACCCGACGTGTTTGACGAGCCGCTCGCTGGTGGCGACGAGCGTGAGCTCGGAGAAGCGGAAGGTGCGGACGACGGACTCGCCGGGGTCGGTGACGCCCGTCGCGGAGAGGACGCCCGCGAGGACCGGGTGGAGCACGTCGTCGACGCGCTTGGCCGGCACCGAGATCGTCTCGTCGCCGTCGAGGCCGTAGCCGAGGGTGAGTTTCGCCTTGCGGCGACCCGTCGAGACCGCGATGCGCTCGACGTCGTGGGAGTACTCCGCGACCGACTCGTCCGACAGCAGGCCGTCGCCGCGATAGACGAGCGTCCGCGTCGGCGTGACTGCGAGCCGGTCGGCTCCCCCGAGCGGGACCTCGGCCACGATCTCCTCGTCGCCGACGGTCCCAGCGAGCAGTTCGGGAAGGCTCATGTCCCGGAGATCCGCCCCGTCGGCCATAAATCCGCGGGGTCCACGTCGGCGCCGGTCTCGACCCGACCGGAACCGATCGCCGCCGCCGACTCTGTCACCCGTTCGCAACCTTCCGACGGATGGGAAGGTTAAAGGGTTTCATCGCGGTACGGGAAGGTGAGGCCGGGTGGCTTAGCTGGACATAGCGCCGCACTCATAGGGTTCGGAGATTCGGTGCGGTGACGCCTTGGAAGCGTCCGCGTCCTTCCCGTGGCTCCGCCGAGCCTCGGACCTGGGACATGCGGAGATCGTGGGTTCGGAGCCCACCCCGGCCACTTCTCTTCGCCTCGGGCGAGACGCCCGGAGGCGGCTCACCGTCGCTCGTCGTAGCGGACCGGCAGCGATTCGACGCCGTAGATGAACGAGCTTCGAGTCGGCTGCAGGGGCTCCTCGGCGAGTCGCACGTTTTCGACGCGGTCGAGGAGCTCCGAGAGTCCCACTTTGGCCTCGAGCCGCGCGAGCGGCGCGCCCAGACAGTAATGGGTCCCGTGACCGAACCCGACGTGCTGGTTGGGCGACCGGTCGGGTTGGAACGCGTCGGCCGCTTCGAACTGACGCTCGTCGCGGTTCGCGGAGCCGAGCCAGGCGATGATCCGGTCGCCCGCCTCGATGGTCTCGCCGCGCATCGTCACGTCCTCGGTGGCGACCCGGCTCATGGCCTGCACTGGCGACCGGTAGCGCAGCACCTCCTCGACGGCGCTCGTGAGCGCGCGGTCGTCCCCGCGTAGCTGGTCGAACAGGTCGGCGTCTGCCTCGGCGAAACAGCGGACCGCGTTCGCGATGAGGTTCGTCGTCGTGATGTTCCCCGCGACGAGCAACAGGATGCACATCCCGAGCGCCTCCTCGCGTGAGAGCCGTCCTCCCTCGCTGGACTCGGCGGTGACGATCACGGAGATGAGGTCGTCCCGAGGGTTCTCACGGCGGTCCTCAATCATCTCCAGGAAGTACTGGGCCATCTCCATCTGGATCTGCTGTTGGCGGTCCGCGAAGGCGTCCGCGCTCTCGTCGTCGCTCGCGGCCTCCACGAGCGTGTCCGACCACGTCTTGAACCGGTCACGGTCCGACGCGGGGACGCCGAGCAGCTCGGCGATGACCGTCACCGGGAACGGGTACGCGAGGTCCTCGACGACGTCCATCTGGCCGTCCGCCCCGACCGCGTCGTCGAGCAACTCGCTCGCCAGCTCTCGGAAGTGGGGCTCGCGGTCGGCGAGCGACCGGGGCTGGAACCACTCGTCGACGACGCCCCGGAGCTCGTCGTGACGGGGCGGGTCCTCGAACAGCATCGTGTCGAGGATCAGCCCCTCTCCCGGCCCCTCGGGTTCGACAAAGTCGTCCGCCTTCTGGGGGTCAACCGAGAACACGTCGTCGTCGTCCAACACGCGTTTCACGTCGTCGTACCGGAAGACGTCCCACGTCCGACGCTCGGGGTCGTACCGGACCGGGGCCGCTTCGCGCATCCGCGCGTACCAGTCGAACGGTTCGAGCCACGCCTCGCGGCTCTGCAGCTCTTCGGGGACGGCCTGCAGGCCTTGGGGATCTGCCGAGCTCATGGTTCCCCTATTCGTGTCGAATGGTATAAACTTCCCCGCCGAGGCTCAGCTTGAACGGCGGAAGCGAGCGCGGGGGCAGAGTCCGGGTCGTTCCGGCCGAAGCGCTCCGACCGACCCGCCCCGACCGCAGCGCGATCGGCCGACCCGTCCCGACCGCAGCGCGATCGGCCGAAACGCCTACCACGCAGCGACGCGACGGCGACCGTATGCAAGCGCGCGACCTGATGGAGTCCGACGTGAAGACGGTCGGTCCCGACGACGACGTGGCCGACGCGTTCAAGAAGTTCGCTCGGTACGACTTCAGCGGGTTCCCCGTCGTCGACGACGGGGACCGGCTGGTGGGCGTCGTCACCGAGTCGGACCTCGTCGACCTGTTCGAACCGGACGACGAGACGCTGTGGATCCCGATCGGGCTCCCGCCGTTCGTCGACACGCTCACCTATCAGGTGAAGGCGCCGTGGGGCGACCTCGATCTGGGCGTCGACATGGTCCGGAACGCGGACCGCCCGATCTCGGACGTGATGAGCACCGACGTGGCGACGGTGACGCCGGACACCGACGTCGACGAGGTGCTCGACCTGCTCGCCGGCGACGACCCGGACATCAACCGCGTGCCGGTCGTCGACGACGACGACCGGATCGTCGGCATCATCGCCCGCCAAGACGTGATCCGCGCGTTCCGGGACAAGCGGCTGGCCTGATTGGCCGCGGGGGTGATCGGACGTGTCTGCGGTCGGGGTCTGCGGTCGACGTTGGCATTTATAACTGGCCGGCGGCGATGCGTCCTCGCGGTCGTCTATCGCTTATAAACGGTCGGTAGCAGATCGAAAAGGAACGCCGTCAGAGCCGCCAACCGCGCGTTTATAAATAGTTGCTTGCAGATCGGCGGAGAACACCGCCAAAGCCCCAGCCGCGAAGCGCGCGCACGCTCGCTGCGCTCCTCAGTCGGTCGCTCCGCTCCCTCCTTGTGGTGCTTGCTTCGCCTCCGCGCGCTTCGCGGCTGCCCCTTTGAGTCCCACCCCGCACCGCACAGCAACCGCACAGCGCCTCACACCTCCCCAGCCTCGTCGGTCGCCCTCCGCTTCGCTTCGGGCGACCGACTCCCTCGCGCACGCTCCTCGCGCCCGGGGGGCGCTCGGAGGTGCGCGCCACCGCACGTCCATTTATAAACGGTCGGGTCGTCGAGCGGCTCTCTGTCCCCCGTCGAAACCCCGGCTCTCGCTCATTCCTGCCAGTCCGGGTTCGTCCGCGGCGGCGAGAAGATATCGTAGCCGACGACGGGGTCGTCGCCGTCGTTGCGCGCCGCGTGCGGCTCGCCGCCCGGGATCACGTACGTGTCGCCCGCCTCGACGACGCGGTCCTCGCCGTCGACGACGAAGGTGATGGTCCCCTCGGTGATCGCGCCGACCTGCTCGTGGGGGTGGTCGTGTTCGGGCACCTCGGCGCCGGACTCGATGGCGAACCGCTGGATGCTCGTCTCTGCGCCGGCGGCGCCCTGCGTGAGGAACACGCCGTCGACCGCCTCCACCGCCTCGACGTCCGCGTCCGGGAGTACGTCCATGGGAGAGCCGGCGAGCGGGAACGACTTAAACCGGGCGGGTGGGGCGGCGGTCGTCCGCGCCTACGGGAACGGGTGGTACGCCTTCTCCAGATCGGGCTCGAACCCCATCGACCGGGGCACGTCGCTCGCGCGGTCGCCGAAGAACGGGTCGCCAGTGAACAGCGGCTGCGCGCCGGGGACGAGCACCCGGACCGCCTCGAAGCCGAGCGCGGCGAGGTCCCGCGTCGTCGTCCGCGCGACGTACGGCTCCAGCCCCACCGTCTCGACGCGGTCGACGACGGCGGCCAGCTCGTCGGCGCCCGACAGCTCCGGCTCGCCGAGCGACTCGGCGGGCACGGTCGCGTCCGGGTCGAAGAACGCCGCCGTCTCGTTCGGGAAGTCGGCGTGGCGGCCGATCGCCGCGCCCTGCTCCGCGGCCGCCTCGGGGCCCATCGACCGGAGTTCGGTCCAGTTCTGGAGCGCCTCGGCGAGCGCGCTCCGGGCCGCGGCGGCGGGGTCGAGGTCGGCGCCGGAGCCCGCCGCGAAGCGGGGCCACTCGCCCTCGCGGTGGACGCCGACGGCGACGACGGGAACGTCGACGTCGGTCGTGACGAGGAGCGGCGTCACCGACAGCGATTCCGCGCGGGCGCGCTTCTCCAGCTCCGCGAACCCCTCGTCGTCGACCTCGATCCCGAGCGGGTCGGCGGTCGAGTACCAGCTCGTCATCGTCGCGTCGCGCTCGATGACCTCGTAGAGCCCCGACAGCGCCGCGTGTGGCCCGGAGTTACCGAGGCCGAGCCCGGTCGTGATGGCGGGCCGGTACCGGCTCTCCGGCGGGGGAAAGTGGACGAACTCCGCCGGCAGGCTCGCGACCTCGCCCGCGCCGAGGCGCTCGCCCGTCACCCACGGGAGCCGGTCGTCGCGGGCGTACGCCTCGGCGCTCTCGGGGCGGACGAACGCGTCGGGCGACACGGGGTTCGGGACGTTCGCGGCCGGCGCGCGCGTGAACGACCCCTCGCGGTACACGCCGGCGGCGTACCGCTCTAACCCCTCGCCCAGCGCCTTCATGAACGCGGCGTCCCAGCCGGCGTCGACGCCGCCGCCGAACTCGGCCGCCCGCGCGTCGGAGAAGGGCGTCGTGTCGGCGACCCGCGCGACGTAGTACGGCACGGGGAACGACTCCTGTTCGCCCACCTCCGAGAGCGGGCCGATCCGGGGGTCGACCGCCCGCTCCGCGCGGTCGAGCGCGTCCGACAGCGACCGCGATTTCCCCTCGCGGGGCAGCGCGTCGCCCGGGTCATCGCCGCAGCCGCAGCCGGGGACCGGGAGGAGGGTCCGCTCGGCGCCCGGTACCTCGACGACCGTGTCGGCGACCGGGTCGCCGGCGAGCAGTCGGATTACCCGCCGGCCGGCGACCGCCCCGGCGTAGCGCACGGCGGACCGGCGACCGGTCGGCGCGTCGGCCGCCTCGGCCCCCCCGCTCGCGACGCGTCGCCGGAGGCAGTCATAGCAGGTCTCGTCGAAGGTGGTCACCGCGGCGTCGACCGGCGCTACGGGAACGCCGCCGACCCCCCCGACCTCCACCGCGACCCAGCGGTCGAGCAGGTCGTCGGCGGTCGCGAACGTCTCCGAGCCGGCGGTGTCGACCACGACGGCGAGGTCGAACCCGTCGAGCAGCCCGGCCTCGACGGGCATCACGTTCACGTCGACGTCGCCGAGCGCGGCCGAGACGGCCTCGACCGCGGGGCCGTCACCGACAAGTCCGATGTCCATGTCACCTCCGAGGCGAAGGAGCGAAAAAAAGCCGCGGGTGACGGCCCTCGGAAGGGGCCGCGTCCGAGCGGTGCGGTCGCCCGGCTACGCCAGCATCGCCGCGACTTCGTCGGCGAGGTTGTCGGCGTCGAGGTCGTGCAGCCGCTCATCGCCGAGCTTGAGACGGAGCCGCGGGCGGCCGACGTCGATCGGGACCTTCTCCGTGTCGATGACCCCGAGGTCTTCGAGCCGTGTCTTCGTGCGGGAGAACGTCGCCTTCGAGGCGATCCCCACGTCCTCGCCCCACTTCGAGATGTCGTAGAGGAGCACGTCGTTCTTCGCGGCGACGAGCAGGGAGACGGTCACCTCGTCGAGCCCGCCGTCGTCGCCGCGGGCGGAGTCTATCGCGGCGAGCACGGCGTCGAAGTCCTCGCGGGCCGCCTCGCTGATCTCGGCTTCCAAGGTCTCCCGGACGCGACTGATCGCGGGGGTGCGGAGGCTGTACGTCTCGGCGTCGTCGAAGGCGTCGGCGTGGGTCTCGTACACCTCGTCGACGAACTCGCCGTCGTCCGAGGCGAGCGCGGCGACGTGGTCGTCGGTGCTCACGAGCACCACGACCCGGGACGGGGAGACGAACAGCGCGTTGTCGACCGTCTCCTCGAGCACCCGGAGGTCGAGCGCGCCGTCAGCGACGAGATCGGCCGCCTTCGACGCGACGAGGAAGTCTTCCATCACGTGCTTCAGCGTCCCCTCGTCGACGAGCATCGACATCTCCGGCAGGTCGTCGCGGCCGACCGCCGCCTCGACCAACGACACGATCGTCTCGGCGGAGGGGTCGACGACGAACAGCGCTTCGTCGTCCCCCGCGAACGCCGCGTTGAGGACGTTTTCGACGTCTGCCTCCAGTAAATTCGATACCATCTATCTCTTCGGATAAAAGCCAGTTGCGTATTTAATATTAACGGGATTTGGAGAGTGAACAACGTGTTTTCAGCCGCCGAAACCCCCGAAATGGCCGGATTCGGTGTTTCGCCGGCTGCCGCCGCTGTGACCCCTCGTACCCACCGACGTGACGCAAGGATTAATGCGTGATCGACCTGGGGTTTCTACATGGACCACGAGCACGTCCGGGAGGTCGACCCCGCGGTCGCCGACGCCCTGGCCGGGGAGCGCGACAGGCAGGAGCAGACACTGGCGATGATCGCCAGCGAGAACCACGTCAGCGAGGCGGTACTGGAGGCGCAGGGGAGCGTCCTCACGAACAAGTACGCCGAGGGGTACCCCGGCGGGCGGTACTACGCCGGCTGCGAGTACGCCGACGAGGTTGAGCGACTCGCGATCGACCGCGCGAAGGAGCTGTGGGGCGCCGACCACGTCAACGTGCAGCCGCACTCCGGGACGCAGGCGAACCAGGCCGTCTACTACTCCGTCTTGGAGCCCGGCGACAAGATCCTCTCTCTGGAGCTGAACCACGGCGGTCACCTCTCGCACGGTCACCCTGCGAACTTCACCGGGCAGATCTACGAGGTCGAGCAGTACGAGGTCGACACCGACACCGGCTACATCGACTACGAGGGGCTCCACGAGGCCGCCGAGGAGTTCGAGCCGGACATCGTCGTCTCCGGCTACTCCGCGTACCCGCGCACGGTCGACTGGGAGGAGATCCAGGCGGCCGCCGACGCCGTCGACGCCTACCACCTCGCCGACATCGCTCACATCACGGGGCTGGTCGCGGCGGGCGTCCACCCCTCGCCGGTCGGCGTCGCCGACTTCGTCACCGGCTCGACGCACAAGACGATCCGCGCCGGCCGCGGCGGGATCGTGATGTGCGACGAGGAGTTCGCCGACGACATCGACAAGGCGGTGTTCCCCGGCGGGCAGGGCGGGCCGCTCATGCACAACATCGCCGGTAAGGCGGTGGGGTTCAAGGAGGCGCTCGACCCCTCGTTCGACGAATACGCGCAGAACGTGGTCGATAACGCCGAGGTGCTCGCCGAGACGCTGCAGGGCCACGGCTACTCCCTCGTCTCCGGCGGCACCGACAACCACCTCGTGTTGGTCGACCTCCGGGAGTCGCACCCGGACCTGCCGGGCGGCGACGCCGCGGACGCGCTCGCGGCCGCGAACATCGTCCTTAACGGGAACACGGTCCCCGGCGAGACCCGCTCGCCGTTCAACCCCTCGGGGATCCGCGCGGGCACCGCCGGGCTCACGACCCGCGGCTTCGACGCCGACGCGATCGAGGAGGTCGGCGACCTCATCCACCGCGTCATCGACAACGTCGACAGCGACGACGTGATCTACGAGGTCGGCGAGCGCGTCGTCGAGCTGTGCGAGGCGCACCCGCTGTACGAGTGACTCGGGTCGGGACGTAGCGACCGCCGGACGGAATCCGTACGTACAAAGTGGGGGGGACTCTGACGGGTTGGTATGGCCGACTCGTCGTTCCTCGCAACACGCCTCGACCGCGCCGCCGTTCCCCTCGCGGTCGGCGACCTGATCGCGCTGATCGTCCTGTTGACGGTCGGTGCGCTCAACCACAGCACCGTCGAGTTCCTGTCTGCGAACCCGCTGTACCTGCTCGAAGTGTACGCGCCGTTCCTGATCGGATGGGCCCTCGTCGCGCCGCTCGTCGGTGCGTACTCGGCCGGCGCCGTCGAGACCGCGAAGTCGTCGGTCCCGCTCGCGATCCGGTCGTGGATCCCGGCCGCAGTCGTCGGGTTGGCGCTCCGGCAGTTCGTCTTCAGGGGCGGCGCCGCGCTCTCCTTCGCGGTCGTCATGCTCGTCCTCGGATCGCTCGCGCTCGGCGGCTGGCGCGCGGTGTACTTCAAGATCCGGTAGGTCATTATCAAGACACGCTAAGTCGTTACCGGCTCCCGCGCCGCTTCTCCGCTCTCGCCGCTTCACCGCCTTCGCCGCTTCTCCGCCGTCGTCGCTTCTCCGCCCTCGCCGCTTCTCCGCCGTCGTCGCTTCTCCGCCCTCGCCGCTTCTCCGCCGTCGTCGCTCCCTTCCCCCACCTCTCGCCTTCTGTCCGCCCGCCCGCTCTTCTCATAACTTATGGATTCCTTTGAAGTGATCAGTTCGGTAGCCACAGCGAACCACGGAAAAGATTTAATAGAAATTCTCACGTACGTTCTCCCGGAATATGACTGGGTACTACGACTACGTCCTCGGACTCATTCCGGCCGCCTTGCTCGGTGTGACCGCCGTCCTGCGACTGGTCGGGTTGCCGTCGATTGTCGCCGTTCCCGGGGGCGCCCTCGTCGCGGCGGGCCTGATCGCCCACGCGATGTTCGTCAAGGCCCCAGTCACGAGCGAGACGCGCGCCGGGACCGACAGCGCGGCGACCGGTCCCGTCGGCAGGTCGAGCGGTCCGCGCCGGGGTCGCTCGACCGGGCGCTCGCGGACCGGCGGCGCCGACTGACGGGAAGTTCGGCGCTGCAACGCGACCCAGTTTGACCGCGAATCGCCGGCTGGCCGCTCCGACCGCTCGCCCGACCGGCGGTTCCGGTTCCCTGTAGGATTTAGTCCCTCGCGCCCGACCGGGCGGGTATGACCGACGCCCTGTTTCTGACGAGCGCCGAGGTCGACGACCTCGCCGAACCGGCCGACTACGTCGCGGTCGTCCGCGACGCCTACCGCCAGATCGGTGAGGGCGCGCCCGCGGAGCCGCGGACGAAGCTGCTCAACCGCGACCCGCCGGGCATGTTGACGACCTACGCCGCGGTGCTGCCGGAGACGGGCGCGATGGGCGGGTACACCTACTCCGCGGGGTTCGGCGCCGAGGACGCGTGGTTCATGACGCCGCTGTTCGACGCCGCGTCGGGCGAGCCGCTCGCGCTGCTCGACGGCGCCTCGATGAACCCGTTTAAAACGGGCGCCGCGGGAGCGACGGCGGTCGACGCCCTCGCTCGCGCGGACGCGACCGAGATCGCCGTGATCGGGAGCGGCGCGCAGGCCCGCGGCCAGCTCGCGACGACCGCGACGGTGCGCGAGTTCGAGGCCGTTCGGGTGTTCTCCCCGACCGCGGAGAACCGCGAGGCGTTCGCCGACGAGTTCGCCGACCGGCTCGACGCCGACGTGTCGGCGGTGGCGAGCGCGAGCGACGCCCTCGACGGCGCCGATGTGGTCGTCACCGCGACGACCGCGAGCGACCCCGTGATCGACGACGTGGACGTCGAGCCCGGCACGCACGTCACCGCGATGGGGCAGTACCACCCGGAGAAGAACGAGCTCCCGCCCGAACTCGTCGCGCGGGCGACGTACGTCCCCGACATCGCCGCACGGGCCGCGCAGGACGCCGGCTCGTTCCTCGCGGCGGTCGAGGCCGGGCTGATCGACGAGGGCCACGTCGCGGCCGATCTGGGCGCGGTCGTCGCCGGCGAGCATCCGGGCCGGACGAGCGAGGACGAGGTGACCGTGTTCGACTCCGGCGGGAGCGGGATCGAGACCGTCGCGGCCGCCCACATGCTCTACGAGCGGGCGAGCGAGAGGGGCCGGGGGCGGACGATCGACTTCGCCCCCGCGAGCGAGGCGCTCACGGGCCGGTAACGCCGAAGCGGTCGTCCGACGATGGACGCCGCCGACGGGGCGGAGGTCACCACCGCCGCGTGACGAGTGGAGGTCACCACCGCCGCGTGAGCACTCCCGACGTATCGATGTCGAACGCCAGCGCGCCGCTCTCGTCCTCGTCGCCCGGGTAGTAGTGGACGTGGTCCTGGTCAGTCAGCTCGCCGTCGTCGTCGTAGAGGCCGTACTCGATGAGGGACGGCCGTCGCTCGGCGACGTCCTCGCGCACGGCACGGCCGTCCGGCTCGACGTCGAGCCCTCCCGAGAACGCTCTCGCGTCGCTTCTGGTGTCGCCGTCGCCCGCCCGCGAAATCGTCATCTCGACCGTGTACGGGCTCTCAGAGCCGTTGAAGACGGTGATGGAGAGCATCGGAGAGTCGGAGCCAAGCCCCGCACAGCCGGCGAGTCCCGCGCAGACCAGGGCCGCTCCTCGGAGGAGGGTACGCCGTCTCATGGGTGGAGGGTACGCCGTCGTGTGGTGAGTACCCACACGGTCAATAAGTGTTTTTTGGGGGAGACGAGGCGGTCGGCGGCCGCGCCGCTCTCGCTACTGCAGCCTGTAACGCAGGATCGCGGCGATGCCGCCGAGGTTCGAGAGCTGCTGGCCGGGGTCGAACTCCGAGGAGAAGACGACCACGTCGCCGCCCTGCTGTTCGACCGACTCGATCACCTCGTTGACGTCGATCGACCAGTCCCCCTCGCCCTGTCGCTCCTGCCGGAGTCGCTCGTCGACCACGAGGAGGGTCTCGATCGCGCCGAACTCGGCCGCCTCGGCCACGTCCTCGGGGCCGTACGTCGCCTTCGCGCCCTGCGCGATCTCGGCGGTGAGGTCGTCGATGAGCGTCGCCTCCTTTGATATCCGGGTCTCCTTCTGCACGTCGTCGACCGCGCCGCGCTTCAGCACCTCGTGGACGCCGCGGTCGCCCGCCGCGGAGGTGTCGACGGTGGTGATCCGGTCTGCCAAGTCGCGGTGCTCCTCCTCGATGTAGTCGAGCGCGTCCTGCTTCGTGAACCCCGGCCCGGCGAGGATCACGGCGTCCGCGTCGAGGTGCGCGAGCGCCTCGCCCAGCTCGGCGAACAGCTCCTCGCGCGGCCGGGAGTAGTCGCCCTTCCCGGTCGGCTTCGTGAACGAGGCGTACTCCTCGGTGCCGTACTGCTGGACGGTGTGGACGTAGGCGGCCCCCTCCTCGACGGTCGCGATGGCCACGTCGGGGTTCTCGGCGGCCTCCGTCGCCTCCTCCAGCCGCTCGGTCTGGTCCGGTTTGAAGCGCTTCTCCACCGTGATCTCGTCGTGCTCCTCGACGTTGATCGTGTGGTGGGCGTTGAGCTGGTCCTCGCGGGAGCAGCCGACGATCACGCCCGACACGCGGAGCCGGTTGGCGAACCGGGCGAACTCCACCTCGTCGACCTCCAGCGTGACGAAGAGGTGTTCGCGCTGGCCGCCGGTGTCCCGCATCTGGTCGTCGTTCCGTTGGATCCGACGCGTGGTGTCGCCCTCGACGAGGTCCCCGGGTTCGAGGACGTGCGCGAGGTGCCAGAGGTCGTCGACGTTCTCGGGGACGAGGGTGAGCCGCTCTCGGCCCTCCTCGCCGTAGCCCCGGTCGGTGATGCGCATGTCCGCACGTCGCCCCGGCCGCGTATCAACTCTTGTCTTCTGGCTCGGCGACGTCGACGCTCCACTCGAACTCGTCGTCGGGGTCGCGGCCGCCGAGCGCCTCGTCAGCGACGGCCCGGTCGCGGTCCCCCGGCTCGCCGTCGGGCGCGTACCAGTCGAACCCGCCGTCGGCCCCGACGGCGCCGCTGGCTCCCTCGGAGACGGTCCCGTCCCCGTCAGTCCGACGGGCTCCCGTCCCGCCCACCGGAACCGACCGCCCCGTCTGCACCGTCGGGGGTACCTCGGGAGTCGGGGGGCGTACGGGCTCGTCCGGCCGGTCGACGCGGGCCGGGTCCGACGCGTGTGCGTCGGCGACAGACGCGGCGGCGTCGGCCCTCTCGGCGACTTCCAGCGTCGGCGCCGCGCCGCGCCCGTACAGCCCGTACGCGGCGACCCGGACGACGAACGCGAACGCGACGCCGATCACGAGCGGGACGAACGGTCCCGCCAGCGCGTAGCCGGCGCTCAGCGTCGCGGCCGCCACGACCCACGCGGTGGCGTACGCGCCGGAGCCGGCGACGCGGCCGACCCGTCGCGGGCGGAGCCCGTCTCGGAGCCGCCCGGAGGCCGCGAACGCCGCGAGCGCCGCCGGCCTGACGTACGCGAACGCGAGGAGGTACGCGGTCGCGGCGGCCCCGCCGAGCCCGCCCGCGACGCCGACGACGGCCACCGCGCCGCCATCCCCGAGGGCGGCCCGGACCGCGTCGGCGAGGGGACCGGGATCGACGACGCCGGTCGCGAGCGCGCCGGTCGCGAGCGCCGCGAGGACGGCTCCCGCCGCCAGCGGCGCGAGGAGGACGGCGCTGAGGAGCGCGGACTTGAGGCCGGTCCGGTAGAGCTCGTTCCACGCGACGAACGGGGGTGCGCCCGCGACGTTGCCGTCGGCGATGCCGGCGGCGAGGACGCGGACGAAGTAGCCGCGGGCGACGAACGCGGGCGCGAGCGCTAAGGGCGCGAGCAGAACGACCGGGGGGAACACCAGCGATCCGCCGACCCAGAGGGGGGTGACGACCCACGTCAGGAGCGTCAGCAGCGCGCCGACGACGAGGACGCCCGCCGCGTCGGCCGAGCGCGTCAGCGCGGTCGCCGTCCCCCGGAGCATACCAGATCCTGTCGCGCGACACTGATAAAGGGTGCCCGGAACGGCCGCGTCGATTCACCGTCAGATTCGACCGAACCGCTCAGCGAGCGGACCCTCCCGAGAGTTTATATAATTTCGTAGAGTACTACTAGCCGGCCGCGCGGGACAATCGTGTGCCTCTGACAGAACCGATCCCGGCCGCCGTTCGCGGTGGCCTTCCCCCGTCCGCGGCTTTCGAACGAGCTCGTTCTCGCGCACCGAGCGACAGCGCCGCCCGACGCCGGTACCGATTTATCTCGTCCGGACGTGTGTCGCGTATGACCGGCGACGAGCGGACGACCGAGGTGGAGCCGACGCTCCGCAGCTACGGGATCAGCGTCGAAGCCGTCGAGGGCGGCGACCCGCTGGAGCTCACGTACATGACGGCGTTCCCCGGCCGCGAGGTGCACCACGGGGAGATCGGGCGCGCGCTCAACGCGCTCATCGACCGCGCCGAGGCCGACGCGTGGGACCCCGTTCGGGTCGAGGCGACCGTCGTCCGCTCGCCGGGCGACGTGCTCGGGACCTGGCACGCGGAGGCAGCGTGGTTCGAGGCGCTGATCGGGTACGAGATCAGCGAGACCGAGTTCTCGACGCGCGTGCTGGAGACGCTGACGCACGCGGACGGCGAGGCCGACGGCTCCGCCGCGGACGGCGAGCCCGCCGAGGCCGGGGACGGCGAGCCCGCCGAGGCCGGGGACGAAGCGTGACCCGCAGAGACCCGATAAACCGCGCGCAGCGACGGCTCACTCGACCGCCGCGCGAGCGGTTCGCCAGCCGCGATCTCGCGTTCGACGCCGACGGCGACACCTGCCGCGGCACCCTCTACCTGCCGGGCGGCGACGGCGAGGATCCGCCGGTCGTCGTGATGGCGCCCGGGCTCGGCGCGGAGCGGAGCTTCGGCTACCCCGCCGTCGCGGAGCGGTTCGCCGACGCCGGCTACGCGGCGTTCCTCTTCGATTACCGCGGGTTCGGGGCGTCGGACGGCGACTCGCAGCTCGTCGACCCCGCGGGCCAGCGCGCGGACTACGCGGCCGCGATCGACCGCGTCCGCCGGGTGGACGCCGTGGGTCGCGGGCTGGTGCTGTGGGGCGCGTCGCTGTCGGCCGCGCACGTCCTCACGCTCGCCGCGGAGCGGCGCGACCCCGACGCGGTGATCGGCGCGGTCCCGATGCTCGACGGGCGAGCGATCGCCCGCCGACGCGGCGGACGGTACCTCGCGCGCTCGGGTGCCGCCGGCGTCCGCGACCTGCTCGGCCATCGTGTGGGTCGCGGGCGGACGGTCCCGATCGTCGGCGGCACCGAGGAGCTCGCCGCGATCACCGAGCCGGGGACGAAGCGGAAGTACCTCGACCTGGTCGACCGCGAGTCGACGTGGCGCAACGAGACGCCCGCCCGGTCCCTGCTGCGGGTGGCGAACTACCGCCCCGTCGAGCGGCTCGACGAGGTCCGGGCGCCGACGCTGCTGTTGGCCGGCACCGACGACGCCATCGTCGACAGCGGGGCGGTCGTCGACGCCGCCGAGCGGCTGTCGCGAGGCACGGTCGTCTCGATGCCCGCGGACCACTTCTCGCCGTTCGGCGAGGACTTCGAGCCGGCGATCGGCCATCAGCTCTCCTTCCTGCGGGACGCGCTCGACTGACTGTGCAGTCGCCGCCACACCGCGGTCCGTTTTTAAGTGCCAGCGGCCCGGACGCTCGGCCATGACCACAGTCGCGCTGCTGAGCGTCGCGCCGGTGACCGAGGGGAGCATGGCGGGCGAGGTCGCGAAGGCCGTCGCCGCCCTCGACGAGTTCGACGTGAGCTACGAGACGAACCCGATGGGGACCGTCATCGAGGCCGACGACGCCGAGACGGTTTTCGCCGCGGCCGCGGCCGCACACGACGCGGTCGACGGCGACCGCGTCTCCACGGTGCTGAAGATCGACGACAAGCGGGCTGTGGAGACGACCGCCGACCGGAAGGTCGAGGCCGTCGAGGAGGAGCTCGGGAGGGAGCCGAAGGGGGAGCGCTGACCGGCCGAGGGGGCCGTCGTCGACCTCCGGACGGCGCGTCGGCCCCCGGATGGCGCGTCGGCCTCCGGACGGTGGCAGTTCTCAGGCGGCGTCGACCCCGACCGACCCGCCCGCGGTCGCGTCGCCCGCGGGGTTCTCGACGGTCAGGTCGACGGTCGTCGTGCGCACGACGGTCGCCTCGTCGCCGCCGCCGGCGACGTCCGCGCGGAACACCACGTCCAGCGTCGTCGTGTCCGTCTCGCCGCCGGACAGGTCGGCGGCCGAGAGGGTCTCGCTCGTCACCGCGTCGCCCCGGGCGGTGGCGTCGGCGCGCTCGAACCGCGCGGTCAGGCCGCCGTCGACCGCGGAGAAGTCGGGCGGCGCGTCCGCCGCGCCGTCGGACTGTTCGCCATCGGGTCTCCCGACCGACGCGACCTCGCCGGGCGTCGCGCCCGGGTCGGTCGCCGCGAGCGTCTCGCGGTACACCTCGTCGACCCCGGCGTCGCTCCCCACGGCGAGCGTGAGCGTCACGCGCTCGACGCCCTCGGAGAAGTCGGTCCAGGACACCTCGACGGCGGGCGAGAGGTAGACGGACTCGATCCGGCCGTCGTTGCTCGTGACCGTCGGGGCGTCGCCCGCCTCGAAGGCCGCCGGCTCGCCCTGCACTGCAGCCGCCGGCTCGCTCGACGCGGTGAGCGCTCCGGCCCCGACGAGTGCGGCGCCCCCGACGGCCGCGACGCTACCGATCAGGGACCGTCTGGAGACCGATTCGGACGAACCGCCGTTCCGTGAGTGGTCGCTCATCACGGCGCGGAGTGGCCGCGGTATCGCGCATAAACCGTCGGTGAGTCCGGGACGCCGCTCAGCCTTTGATGTTACAGACGGGGAACGTCCGCGCGACCTTGTCGCCGATGCCGAGCTCGTCGCTGACGCGGATCACCTCGTCGATGTCCTTGTAGACCCCGGGCGCCTCCTCGGCGATGGTGGCGCCGGACTGCGCCTTCACGTAGATCTGCTGGCCGTCCTCGAGGTCGTCCTGGACGTCGCCGCCCCAGAACTCCTGTTTCGCCTGCGTCCGGCTCATCAGCCGGCCGGCGCCGTGGGCGGTGGAGCCGAACGACACCGACATCGACTCGGCGCCGCCGCGGAGCACGTACGACCCGGCGCCCATGCTCCCGGGGATGATGACGGGCTGGCCGGCGTCGCGGTACACTTCGGGCACGTCCTCGTGGCCCGCGGGGAAGGCGCGCGTCGCGCCCTTGCGGTGGACGTACAGCTCCCGCTCGGCGCGGTCGACCGCCTCGTCGCCGACCGCGGGGCGGCCGTCGGCGTCGACGCCGACCTCGTGGGTCTCCTTCTTCGCGATGTTGTGCGCCACGTCGTACAGCAGCTCCATCCCGAGCTCCTCGACCGGGTCGGCGTCGAACACCTCGCCGAACGTCCGGCGGGCCTGGTGGGTGATCAGCTGACGGTTCACCCACGCGAAGTTGATGCACGCGCCCATCGCCCCGTAGTACTCGTCGGCAAGCTCGGAGCCGGCGGGCGCGGCCGCGAGCTCCTTGTCCGGCAGCTCGGCGAGCAGGTCGCCGTGCTCCTTCTCGATCCGCCGGAGGTAGTCGTTGCAGGTCTGGTGGCCGAGCCCGCGGCTCCCGCAGTGGATCAGGACGACGATCCCGTCCTCCTCGAGCCCGTACGACTCGGCGACCTCCGGCAGGAACACGTCGGTGACGCGCTGGACCTCGAGGAAGTGGTTCCCGGAGCCGAGCGAGCCCATCTGGTTGCGCCCGCGGTCCGTCGCCTTCTGGGAGACGTACTCCGGCCGCGCGTCCGGCCGCCGCCCCTCGTCCTCGCAGCGCGCGAGGTCGCTCTCGATCCCGTACCCCTGCTCGACCGCCCACTCGACGCCGCGCTCTAAGGCGCCCTCAATCGCGTCGGCGTCGCCGTCGATGACGCCGCCCCCGCCGAGCCCGGAGGGGACCGCCTCGAAGAGCGCGTCGACCAGCTCCGACTCGCGACCGCGAACGTCGTCGTAGCTAAGATTAGTTTTCACCATTCTAACACCGCAATTTATGTCATAGCCGACAGCTCCGGGCGATATACAGCCGGTTCGGGCGTCGATCGCGCCCACGCCGCCGACCGGGAAGCCGTACCCCTGGTGGCCGTCGGGCATGCAGAGGGCGGGCTCGGCCATCCCGGGCAGATGGGTGGCGTTTTTCAGCTGTTGCAGCGAGTCGTCCTCACCGATCTCTTCTAACAGGGCCTCGCTGGCCAGCACCCGCGCGGGGACGTTCATGTCGCCCTCGCGGGGGATCTCCCAGACGTGCTCGCGCACCTTCTCCAGTCGGATCCCGTCGAACTCGCGCGTGGTCATACCCGGCGTTCGTCGCCGGGGGAGAAGGGCGTTGCGTCAGCGGGCGCGGGTGCGGCGGCGCCTGGCGGTCCCCCCGTTCGCTCGCAGGAGCGTGTCACACGTCGAAGACGACGTACGCGTACCAGCCGTCGTCTCGGCGGTCGAGGGTCATCTCCGAGTAGGTGACCGCCTTGATCTCGCGGGCCGCGACGTCGCCCAGCGGGACTCCCCGGGCCGTCGCTTCGACGGTCCACGCCGCGTCATCACCGCTCTCGGTATCGTCCGGTCCCGAGACCGTACACCGGTGGTCGGCCGGGAGGACGAGCCGCACGTCGCGCTCGTAGATCAGCTGGTCGAGGTAGTCGAAGAGCAGCGCCTCGCGGCTCTCGGCGGTCACGGAGAGCTCGAACCGGTCGCCACCTTCGGGGACCGCCTCGCAGCTCGCGGCGGTGAGCCCGTCGGCGACGGCCTCGAACAGCGCCGCGAGGGTCGGCGCGGTCGCCTCGACCGCGACGTCCGCCGTGTGATCGCGGAGGGCGTAGCTCATCGGTCGTCACCCCGATCGTCGGGCGCGATCCGCTCGCCGCCTCCCCCGTCGCGGTCGGCGTCGGTCGCGGCGCGGTCGAGGGCGACGCGGGTCGGGGACGCGCGGCGGAGTCGCCGCCGGCCCGGTTGCGACGGGTCCATTACCGCACACCGAGGTCCGAGCGCGACAAAACGCTTCCGTCGGCGGAGCGCTCGGGTCGGCGGGGCGCTCGGGTCGGCGGGGCGCTCGGGTCTTCGTGCGACCGCGGCCGGGTCCGACCCTCTCGATCGTCTCTCCGGGAGCCCCGCCTCCGAGTCGCGTCCTCCCGCCCCTCCGACCGCAACCGTCCCCGGTGGCGGTGGAGTTATATTCCGTTGGCGTGTTAGCCTCCTGCAGTGAGCGTTAACGTGGAAAAGCGGACGGAACCGCCCGGCGAGGCCGACCACGCGACCGAGGCGTGGGAGCTCAAAGAGCGGATCCGGTCGGCGGAGGGCGTCCTCCGACAGCGACGGGGGTTCTTCGTCGACGCCTACCGCCGGTCCACGACGCACTTGCTCGTCGAGAACGACGAGATCGTCGCGTTCGCCTCCGTGCGACGCGACGGCTACATCCTCTTTCTGGCCGTCCACCCCGATCACCGCGGGCGCGGCCACGCCGAGCGGCTGATCGCCGACGTGGCCGAGGACCACCGGTCGGTCACCTGTCACGCCCGCACGACCAACACGCGGGCGCTCGGCTTCTACGAACACCTCGGCTTCGAGGTGGTCCGCCGGATCGACGACTACTACGAGGACGGCGGCGACGCCTACTACCTCAAGCTCGGCGGCGAGTCGCTCCGCGAGCGGCTCTCCGGGTTCGTCGGCCGGTAGGGTCGGAAGCGCGGAGTGGCCCCCGCAACCCTCCGACCCCGCCGGAACCGATAGCCATTAGCACGCGCCGCGAGGAGACGCGGACATGACAGACGCCACCCCCGCGTCGCTCGCGGACCGCGTCCGCGACGGCGAGCTTCGCTTCCACGAGCTCGAAGAGCACGCAGACGAAGACGTCGCCGCGGCGGCCCGCCGGCGCCTCGTCAGCGAGACCGCGGACGCCGACGTCGAGGTCCTGGGCGAGTACGCGTTCGACGCCGCCGACGCCCACGGGTCGAACATCGAGAACATGGTCGGCGCGGTGCAGGTGCCGATGGGCGTCGCCGGTCCCGTCGCGGTAGACGGCGGCGCGCTCTCGGGCGAGCGCTACCTCCCGATGGCGACCACGGAGGGCGCCTTGGTCGCCTCGATCAACCGCGGCTGCTCGGTCGTCAACGACGCCGGCGGCGCGACCGCGCGCGTGACGAAGAGCGGGATGACCCGGGCGCCCGTCTTCCGCGTCGCCGACGTGGCCGAGGCGGAGGCGCTCGTCTCGTGGGTCCGGGACAACGAGGAGACGCTCCGCGAGGCCGCCGAGTCGACGACGAGCCACGGCGAGCTGCTGGACGTGACCCCGTACGTCGTCGGCAACAACGTCTTCCTTCGGTTCCGCTACGACACGAAGGACGCGATGGGGATGAACATGGTCACCATCGCGACCCGTGAGGCCTGCGACGCGATCGAGGCAGAGACGGACGCCTCGCTCGTCGCGCTCTCCGGGAACCTCTGTTCGGACAAGAAGCCGGCCGCGATCAACGCGGTCGAGGGGCGCGGGCGCTCCGTGAGCGCCGACGTGGAGATCCCGCGCGAGGTCGTCGAGGAGCGGCTCCACACGACGCCGGAGTCGATCGCCGAGATCAACACTCGGAAGAACCTCGTCGGCTCCGCGAAGGCGGGCGGGCTCGGTTTCAACGCGCACGTCGCCAACGCGGTCGCGGCAATGTTCCTCGCCACCGGCCAGGACGAGGCGCAGGTCGTCGAGGGCGCGAACGCGATCACGACGGCGGAGACGACGCCGGAGGGCGACCTCTACCTCTCCGTGTCGCTCGCGAGCCTCGAAGTCGGCACCGTCGGCGGTGGGACGAAGCTCCCGACGCAGGCCGCCGGGCTGGACGTCCTCGGCGTCCGCGGCGGCGGCGACCCCGCCGGCAGCAACGGCGACGCGCTCGCGGAGGCGATCGCGGTGGGCGCGCTCGCGGGCGAGCTCTCGCTGCTCGCGGCGCTCGGCTCCCGACACCTCTCCTCGGCGCACGCTGACCTCGGACGGTAGGTCCGGAAACGGGGCGAACGGGCCTCGGTCAGTCCGACCAGGCCGCGCAGTCCTCGCACAGCGCGTCGCGACCGGCGTCGGTGACCCGGAAGACCTCCTCGCCGGTCACCCGTTCGACGAGCCCCGACGCGTCGAGCGCGTCCAGTCGCGACTCGACGTGATCGACGTACAACCCGGTGTTGCTCGCGACGAACGCGGGGTAGTCGGTCCCGACGTCGGCGAGATACGCGAGCACCCGCTCGTCGGTGCGGGTGAGCGCGGTCGCCGGGGGATCCGGGTCGCCGTCGCCGTCCTCGGGCGACGCGTCTCCCTCCGAACCTGGAGTCGGTGCGTCTGACGCGGGCATGTCGTCCGTGTTAATGGTTACCAATATAAAGAGTATTCCGGTAGTTCTCGCTCGCTGGGAGGCGCCGAGAGAGCGCGGTCGACTCGAGACCCTACGGGCTCCGTTGTGACGCCCGGTCAGTCGTCGGCGCCCGCCGACTCGCCATCGGGGGCGGGCCCCTCGCCCGACCGGTTCGCGAGCATCGGCGTCCCGTCGGCGCGGGGGCCGAGCCGCGGGCCGTGCGGGCCGTCGTCGGGGTCGATCCGGCGGCGGGCGCGGTAGTCGGTCGAGCGCTCGACCGGGGTGCGACCGATCGCCGTGATCATCTCGACGTAGTCGCCGAACGAGCGGAACTCGCCGTAGTCGCCGCCGGCGCGTTTGGTGATCTCCTCCGAGAGGATGGTGCCCATGAAGTCGTCGGCGCCGCAGTTGAGCAGTTTGAGCCCGTGCGCGTCGCCCGACTTCACCCACGAGGCCTGCACGTGGTCGACGTTATCTAAGAAGAGGCGCGCGACCGCGACGACGAGCTCGTCCTCGTCGCGCGAGGGGCCGGACTCGACGACGCCGTGGCGGTAGAGCGGCGTGTTCTGGTGGATGAAGGAGAGCGGGACGAACTCCGTGATCCCCCCGGTGCGGTCCTGCAGGTCGCGTATCACCCCGAGGTGTTCCGCGCGGTGGGCGACCGTCTCGACGTGGCCGTACATCATCGTCGAGGTGGTGTCGAGGCCGGCCGCCATCGCGCCCTCCATGGCGTCGACCCAGTCGTCGGTGCGGATCTTCCCCGGACAGATCACGTCGCGGACCTCGTCGACGAGGATCTCCGCGGCGGTACCGGGCGCGGAGTCGAGCCCCGCGGCCGCCAGCTCGCGGTAGACCGTCTCGTAGTCCCAGTCGGTGCCGCGGGCGGCGTGGTACGCCTCCTCGGGCGTCATCGAGTGGACGTGGACCCCGCCGACCGACATCGCCTCGATCTGGTCGACGTAGGTGCCGGGATCGGTGGCGTACCGCTCGGGCGGCTTGTAGTTCACCGCGCTCTCGGGGTCGTCGTACGACCGGAGGATTTCGTGGTGCTCCTCGTTCAGCGCGAGCGCGGGGTGGAGCCCCGAGACCGAGCACACCTCGTAGACGCCCATGTCGAGGGCGTCCTCGACGATCGCGCGCGACTCCGCGGGGGTCTTCGTGAAGCCCGCGTGGTCGGCGTCGCTGTCGGCCTCGAAGGCGTGCGCGGAGTCCTTGAAGTTGCAGAACAGACAGCCGGTGTTGCAGGCGGTCGTGACGTTGTTGTTGAGGTTCGCGACGAACGTGACCTCGTCGCCGACTTCCTCGCGGCGCCGCCGGTCGGCGAGTTCGAGGACCTCCTCCTTCCGGACCGGGTCGATCCCCTCGGTGTCCGTGCCGGTCGCGAGCAGCTCGGTCGCGTCGTCGACTGAGAGTCGAGTTCCGTCGCGGGCCTTCGCCAGCGCGTTCTCGAACGACTGGTCGGTCGACGGCTCGGCGAAGCCGAAGTCGTCGTCGAGGTCGGCGGCGTCGCGGTCTGTCGCGTCGGGGTCCCGCGCCGGATTCATCGCGTGTGTCTCCCCGTCCCACGGATAAAAACGGGACGGTCACGGCACCCCCTCTCAGAACCGTGATGCGGTCGCACGCGCGATGTGTGGCGGCAACGGGGTTTCGACCCCTCGACGGCGACGTGATTTATAAATCAACGAGGGGCGCCCGGTTTCGTATTTAAATCACCGCGGTGGCGTCGCCGGCGCTACGCGCCGGCTGCAAGCGAGAGCTTTGCTCTCGTCCTGCGTGCCTGCGAGCGGCCATCGGCCGCGAGCAGCGCGCGCGAGGTCGCCGGCGGCGGAGCCGCCGGCTGCCAGAGAATCTTCGATTCTCGCTGGACGCGGTGAGCGCTCGGAGAGCGCGAACCGCGAGGCTGGGGAGGTGTGAGGCTGCGGTGCTGTGCGGGGCTTTGCAGGTGTTCACCGCAGAGTTGTCGACCGCGTATGGCCTCACGGGTGAGGCTTCGGAGATGTTCGTCGTCGCTCCGCCAGCAACGAGTATTTATAAATAAACGACCAGATCCAACGAGTATTACGCCAACTCCCGATCCTCGTCGGCGTGCGCCCGGACCCACAGCTGGCCGATCCGCGAGAGGGTGGTCCGATAGGACTTCCCGCGCTCCTCGCGCTCGATGTACCCCTTGCCGCCGGGGCCGAGCCGGTCGACGTTGTAGATCACCTTCGAGCGGAACGAGTCGGTGTACTCCTCGTTGAGGTCGGCGGCGAGCGTCTCGGCCAGCTCCGACACCGACTCGAACTCGCCGTGCTCGCCCAGCGTGAACAGCACCAGCTCCTCGAACGGCTTGACGTTCTGGAAGGAGGCGACCGGGAGCTCGATCACGTGGCTGTCGCCAATTTTTTTCGCGCCGATGGTGGTGCCGCGCTCGTCGAACTCCGCGAGCAGGTCAGTGGTGCTCGCGAGCCGGTCGGCGACGCGGTCGTCGGCCACCGCGTCGTCCGCGACCAGCTCTCGCAGGAGGTCGCGGTTCGCCCGGAGCTCCTCCGCGAGCTCGGTCTCGAGGTACTTCTCCGGGGCGGTGTAGTAGGTGTGGATTCGGTCGCGGTCGTCCTGCCGCTCGACCATGATCGAGTGGGCCGCGGTCGCGAACGCGAAGGAGACCGGGCGGGGCATCGAACAGAGGTTCACCCACACCTCGCGCTCGTCGGGGGGATCGCCGGAGTCGTCGCCCGCCGAGCCGTCCCCCGCCGAGCCGTCGCCCTCGTCCCGATCGAGCTCCGCGTTGATCAGGTCGAAGGCGCGCTCGAAGGCGGCGTCGTAGTCGTACACGTCGTCTAACCGCTCGCGCACCGTTTCCGCGCCGAGGAGGTTCTTGAAGTCCTGCTCCAGCTTGCGCGCGATGTTGCGCGAGTACTCGACGTTGGCCTCGCTGCCGACCGTCCCCTCTAGGAGGATCACCCGGTCGACGTCGAACTGGTCCCGGATGAGCGGGGCGATCATGCGGTCGTAGTCGAAGCCGACCGGCACGATGTGGGTCTGCATGAGTGAGCGTTTGGCGGGACGCGGTTATAAACGACCGCAAGCGACCCCGCCGTCCCGATCGAACGCTTCCGCGAGCAGTAGCGTTATTCGCTCGACGCCCCAATTCGAATGTGGTATGTCACAGCAAGGCGTTCAAGACGAACTCTACGTCGACCAGTACACGCTCGGGCTGGTCGGGCCCGACCAGGAGTGGGCCGGTACGGTCGCGGACGGCGGGACGGTGGAGACGTACACGCCGCCGGGGTGTTGGGGGCCGATGGTGACGCCCTCGTTCCGCGGCGGCCACGAGGTGACCCGCCCGATCCGCGTCGAAGGCGCCGAGGTCGGCGACGCGATCGCGATCCGCATCCGCGACGTGACCGTGACCAGTATGGCCACCAGCACGGGCTCGATGGCGGAACGCGAGGGCGCGTTCGGCGACGACCCATTCGTCGACCACCGCTGCCCCGAGTGCGGGACGACGTGGCCCGACTCCGTCGTCGAGGGCACCGGCGAGGACGCGATCCGCTGTGCCGAGTGCGGCGCCAACGCCTCCTCGTTCGGCTTCGAGTACGGCTACACAGTCGCGTTCGACCACGAGAACGCGGTCGGCGTCACCCTCGACGAGGACGGCGCCCACGAGCTCGCGCTCGACGCCGAGCGCGTGATGGACATCCCGGAGAACGCCCGCCAACACCCGATCCTGCTGTACGAGCCCGACGGGATGCCCGGCACGCTCGGGCGACTCCGACCCTTCATCGGGAACATCGGGACGACGCCGTCGGTGACGATGCCCGACTCGCACAACGCGGGCGACTTCGGCCAGAGCCTGATCGGCGCCGACCACGACTACGGCGTCGAGACCGAGGCCGACCTCGAGAAGCGCACCGACGGCCACATGGACATCCCGGAGGTCCGCGCGGGCGCCACGCTGATCTGCCCCGTCGAGGTCGACGGCGGCGGCGTGTACGTGGGCGACCTCCACGCGAACCAGGGCGACGGCGAGCTCTCCCTCCACACCACCGACGTGAGCGGCACGGTCACGATGGACGTGGAGGTGATCGAAGGGCTCGACCTCGACGGTCCCGTGCTGCTCCCGAACGAGGAGGACCTCCCCTTCATCAGCAGGCCGTACGACGACGACGAGGTCGCGGCGGGGCGGGACCTCGGCGCGGAACACGGCGTCGACGTCGACACCGACATGGCCCCGATACAGGTCGTCGGCTCCGGCGCCACCGTCAACGACGCCACGCAGAACGCCTTCGACCGCGCGGGTCAGCTCCTCGACATGAGCGAGGGCGAGATCCGCGCCCGGTGTACCTTCACCGGCGGCGTCCAGATCGGTCGCCTCCCGGGCGTCGTCCAGCTCGACCTGCTGGCGCCCCTGGACCTCCTCGACGAGCGCGGACTCGGCGACGCGGCGAGACAGCAGTACGGGCTGTAAGACGCCGTCGCCGCGCGAAATGGCGCCGGCGACGCCGACCGCACTGCCGTCCGAATCAGGTGTCGCGCGCCTCGTCACCACCGCGACCGCCCGCGTCCGGCGGCCCGCCGCGACGGCCCCGCCGGGATCCGCCTCGTCGGCCCCTGCGACTCGGCTTTCGTTCTGAGGCGCTCGACCCGCTCGTCGATCGACGGGTGCGTCGACAGCCAGCGCTCGGCCGGGTTCTCGGTCCGTTTATACGTCGACAGCGGCGCGAACGGCCAGGAGGGTTCCGCGGCGCGCTCGATCCGGCGGAGCGCTCGCGCGAGCGCGATCGGGTCCCCGGTCACCTCGGCCGCGCGGTCGTCGGCGGCGAGCTCCCGCTTGCGCGAGCGCGACCGGGCGACGAGCGTCGCGAGCACGAAGGCGGCGAACAGCCCGCTCGCGAGCGCGCGGTGAAGCCGCGCGAAGGGGCCGGACCGGTCGCCCGGTCGCCCGCGGATCCACGCCGAGCCGGCGGCGAGCCCGGCGAGCGCCAGCAGGGCCGGCAGCGCGATCGCCGTGGCGAATCCGACGAGCGCGCGCCCGATCCCGTCGGCCATCGCGAGCGCCAGCCCGTCGTTGCCCTCGAGGTGCGCCAGCTCGTGCGCGACGATCGCCTCCACTTCGCGGGCCGAGAGGATCCGGAACAGCGACCGGTCCATCACGAGGGCGCCGCCGCCCGGTCCGCCGCCGACCGCGAACGCGTTCGGCGTCCGGGCGTCCGTGACGTACAGCTCCGGGCGGTCGACGCCCATCAGGGCCGCGAGCGCGTCGACCCGGCGGTGGAGGTCGGGCGCGCGATCGCGGGGAAGCCGGTCGCCGTCGAGGCTCGCGAGGATCTGCGCGGTGCCGATCCGGTAGCTGAGGTACGCCGAGCCGACCGCGACGGCGGCGAGCAGCGCGAGGAGGACGGGGAGGTCGGGGCGGGCGGCCCAGAGGAACCGCAGCGCGTCGGCGACGAACAGCGCCGCAGTCAGGTAGATCGCGAGCAGCGCGACGCCGACGACGGCCGCGGCCGCGCGGAACGCGAGCCGGGACATATCCGACCGTACGGGGCGGGGCGTCAAACCCGTTGCGTCGTCGCCCACCCGGAACGCGCCCCGGTCGGCTCCCTCGCCCGCGCCGCCGGAAGGAAAAGCGGTAATTCCCCGGCCGCGAAACGGCTCCCATGGACGCACGCGTTCGCGAACACGCGGAGATCATCGCCGACCACTCCACCGACATCGGGTCGGGCGACGACGTGGTCATCCAGCTGCCGAAGGAGGCCGAGGACCTCGCGGTCGCCCTCCACGAGGTCTGCGGGGACCGCGGCGCCAACCCCGTCTACCTCAACTACTCGAAGCGCGCGCAGCGCGCCTTCAAGCGCTCGTCGGACGAGTTCAGCGAGCCGAGCCACCGACGCGCGCTCTACGAGGAGGCCGACGTGTTCGTCATCGCGCGCGGCGGCGCGAACGCCACCGAGGACGCCGACATCGACCCGGAGACCAACGCGGCCTACAACCGCGCGATGGAGGAGGTCAAGCGGACGCGCCTCTCGAAGACGTGGTGTCTCACCCAGTACCCGACCGCGAGCCACGCTCAGCTCGCCGGGATGAGCACCGAGGCGTACGAGAACTTCGTGTGGGACGCCGTCTCGCTCGACTGGGACGAACAGCGCGCGTTCCAGGAGGAGATGGTCGAGATCCTCGACGAGGCCGACGAGGTCCGCATCACGTCGGGCGAGGAGACCGACCTGACGATGGACCTGTCGGGCAACGCCACGCTCAACGACTACGGCGAGGCGAACCTCCCCGGCGGCGAGGTGTTCACCGCGCCGACGCGCGACGGCGTCGACGGCGAGGTCCACTTCGACCTCCCGTTGTACCGCTACGGCCGCGAGATCGACGGCGTCCGCCTGCGCTTCGAGGACGGGGAGGTCGTCTCCCACTCCGCCGAGCGCAACGAGGACTTGCTCTCCGGCATCCTCGACACCGACGAGGGGTCGCGCCGGCTCGGCGAGCTGGGTATCGGGATGAACCGCCAGATCGACCGGTTCACCTACAACATGCTGTTCGACGAGAAGATGGGCGACACCGTCCACATGGCGGTCGGCTCCGCGTACCCCGAGACGGTCGGCGAGGGCAACGAGGTCAACGAGTCCGCCGAGCACGTCGACATGATCGTCGACATGAGCGAGGACTCCGTCATCGAGGTCGACGGCGAGGTCGTCCAGCGGAACGGGACGTTCGTCTTCGAAGACGGGTTCTGAGGGCGGTCTGAGGGCGGTCTGAGGACGGATCTGAGGGCGGTGCGTCACTCGGGACCGGACGCGTCGCGCCCCGCACGCCGGCGGGAGAACGCCGCGTACGCGACGACGAGCACGCCGAACAGCCCGACGGTTCCGAGCGCGGCGGCGCCCGGAGAACCGGCGAGCGGCGCGATCTCACCCTCGGGCGCCGCGACGAGGTCGACGACGCCGGTTCCAACCGAAGCGGCGAGGACGGCGAGCCACATCGTCCCCACCGCGTATCCGAGTTCGACGAGCCGGTCCGTCCGCGCCGCGTGCGCGACGACCGCGCCGCCGCCGAGGACCGGGACCGCGACGAGCGGGCTCGTCGGGTCGGCGAGGAGGACGCTCCCACCGATCGCGATCGCCGTCCAGTACACGGCGACGGCGACGACCGTACGGAGCCAGTCGGGAGCGATCACGACGTGCGGGTTCGGGCGGCCCCCACAAAACGGTCGGGGGAACGCGTCGCGATCGTGACGCACGCGGTATTTATGTCGTCGGGGTGCGTATCTCGGCGTATGCCAGAGGAAGTCCTTTTTAAGTCGGAGAGCCGCCGGAGCCGCGACGAGATCGCCGCGTACCTCCGAACGGTCGCGGACACGCTGGAGTCCGGTAACGCGATCACCCTGAAGAAGGGCGAGCAGTCCGTGACGATGGAGCCGCCGGCCCGACCGACGTTCGAGGTCAAAGCCGAGCGCGAGGGGCCGAGCGACGGGCCGGGCGAGCTCAGCGTCGAGTTCGAACTGGAGTGGGAAGAAGACGGCGGCGGCGACGGCGACGGCGACGGCGGCGAGTTACAGATCGAGTAGCCCGACGGAACGTCGGCTACGGGACCCTGCCGGGGATCTCGACGAACGCGTCTCGCGCCGAGAGGCGGTCGAGGGTGTCGTCGACGCGGTCTCGGACGGCCTCCATCCGGTCGATGAGCTCCTCGTACTCGTCGGTGTCCGTAGTGTCGGTGGCTTCTAACGCGGCCTTCTTCGACGCCAGCGCGAAGAACTCCTGGCTGTGCTCGTCGAACTCCGCGCGGTGGAGCAGCACCTCGACGAGCCCGAGCAGGTCCTCCCGCGTGACGGGCTTTGTTTTGTAGTCGTCGAACGGCATCTCGACGATGTCGACGTCGGGCTCGACCGCGGTCAGCATCGCGATCCGCGCGTCGTACCCATCCTCGCGTATCGCCTCCAACACCTCGTGGCCCGACATCTCGGGCATCCGGCGGTCGAGGAGGACTACGTCGACCGACTCGTCCATCATCGAGAGGGCCTCCTCGCCGCTGGTGGCGATCCGCGCCTCGTAGGCCGCGTCGAGATACACCCGGTACAGCTCGGCGAGGTCGGGCTCGTCGTCGACCGCGAGGACCGTGGGCGGCGTCTCGGCGTCGCTCATGACCGGAGGACCGCAGTCCGCTGATCGCCCGCTGCGATTCCCGGACCGCCGCGGTCGACCGCCGTTCGTGCGCTCATGACCCGTGCTACCCGCGGCACCCGTTAAAACGTTGACCTATGAATATCAGAACTGATACTGGAGAGATCACCCGATAGCGGATTCCCGACGACTCAGCGAGGCGCCTCCGTGTATCTTGCGGGGTCGACCTCCCCGGTCGGATCGGGAGACCACCGTGACCCAAAGGCACATTTACGCGCGCTTCCTAACCGGCATTAACGAATGTCTCATAGCCCCTCACTGCCCGACCGTCCCCGTCTGGAGCTCGATCCGGAAATGAGCGAGACGGAGCGGCTCGAGGCGATCCGCCAGCATTACCGGCGGATACTGCAGGTGAACGACGAGCTTGAGGACCGACTCGACGACGCGCAGGACCGGCGCGGCGAGTTGAAGACGGACGTCGACGAGCTGAAACGCGAGAACGAGGTGCTGAAGACCTCTTCGCTGTACATCGCCTCGGTCGAGGAGATCACCGAGGACGGCGTCGTCATCAAGCAGCACGGCAACAACCAGGAGGTGCTGACGCAGGCGTCCACCACGCTGGAGTCCGACCTCCGGCCGGGCGACCGCGTCGCGATCAACGACTCCTTCGCGGTCCAGCAGGTGCTCGACGACGAGACCGACTCCCGGGCGCAGGCGATGGAGGTCACCGAGTCGCCCGACGTCGAGTACGCCGACATCGGCGGGATCGACGACCAGATCCGCGAGGTCCGCGAGGCCGTCGAGGACCCGCTCGACGACCCCGAGCAGTTCGAGGCGGTCGGCGTCGAGCCGCCGAGCGGCGTCCTCTTACACGGCCCGCCGGGCACCGGGAAGACGATGCTGGCGAAGGCGGTCGCCAACGAGTCCGACGCGACGTTCATCAAGATGGCCGGCTCCGAGCTCGTCCGGAAGTTCATCGGCGAGGGCGCCCGGCTCGTCCGCGACCTGTTCGAGCTCGCCGCCGAACGCGAGCCCGCCGTCATCTTCATCGACGAGATCGACGCCGTCGCCGCCAAGCGGACGGACTCGAAGACCTCGGGCGACGCCGAGGTCCAGCGGACGATGATGCAGCTGCTCTCCGAGATGGACGGCTTCGATGACCGCGGCGAGGTCCGGATCATGGCCGCCACGAACCGCTTCGACATGCTCGACGAGGCGATCCTGCGTCCCGGCCGCTTCGACCGGCTCATCGAGGTGCCCGAGCCGAACGCCGAGGGCCGCGAGCGCATCCTGGAGATCCACACCCAGGACATGAACGTCGCCGCGGACACGGACGTGGGCGAAGTCGCCCGCGAGCTCGACGGCTACAGCGGCGCCGACATCGCCTCGCTGGCGACCGAGGCCGGGATGTTCGCGGTCCGCGACGGGCGCACCGAGGTCAGGCAGTCGGACTTCGAGGCCGCACGCGAGAAGCTGCAGGACGCCGAGCAGACCGAAGAGCAGGTCATCAACTACCAGTACTAGCGGCACTGATCGGCGGTCGATTTTTAAGTACCCGTGTCGGCAGTCCGCCGAGAGACGATCGCTTCGTAACCCCTTAGCGCGGGGGCCGCCGATCCGATCGTAATGAACACCATCCACGTCGCCGGCGGCGTCGGGGTCGCCGACACGGCGATGGCCTCCTACGACGCCGCGCTCGCGGACGCCAACCTCCACAACTACAACCTCGTCGCGGTCTCTTCTGTCGTTCCCGCCGAGGCGACCGTCGAGGCGGTCCCGGAGGCGCCGGACCTCGGCCCCGCGGGCAACCGACTCACGGTCGTCGAGGCGCGTCGCACCGTCGGACCGGGCGACGAGGTCGACTTCCGCGAGGGCGGCCGCGCCGGCGCGGAGGACGCCGACTCGAAGCGCGCGCCGCGTCGCCGCCCCGACGTGGTCGCCGGGCTCGGCTGGGCCACCGGTCCGGGGCCCGGGCTGTTCTACGAAGTGACCGGCGAGGACCCCGATGACGTGCGCGAGCGGATCACGGCCGGGCTCGACGAGGGCGGCGACCTCCGCGACTGGGACCTGCCGGACCGCGAGGTCCGCGTGGAGACGGCGGCCGCGGCGCCCGAGCGGTTCACGACGGCGGTCGTCATCGCGGCGTACGGCGAGTCCGAGCCGATCCTGTAGGCGCCCAGGCGGCGCCTCGCGGCGCCCCCACGCGGATCACCCTCGTCGACGCCTTTTTGAACCGTCTCCGCGTATCAGACGTGTCTTCGATGAACGGCAACAACCCGTACGCCGGGGCACCGGGTGTGACGAACGCGGGCGAGCCCGCGGCCGTCGACCTCTCTCCGGACCAAGAACGGCGCCTCCGGCGCGCGGTCGCCGGAATCGTCTCGCGAACCGAGTCGTATCTCCCGAACAGCTACGCTGTCGGCTCCGAGCTGTCGGTCGGCGCGAACGGGCCGCAGGCGACCGTCGCCGTCAACCCGCCGGCGGGCCACCCGGTCTCGGCCGGGTTCACGCCCGACCCCGACGAGCTGGACGCCGGTATCGCCGACGCCGACACCGACGAGGTCGCTCGCGGACTGGCCGCGAGCGCCGCGATGCAGGTGATGGACGCGGTCGGCGACGTGACGCCGACCGCGAAGTGACCCCTGGTCACTCACTCTCCGCTTCTCCGACCGTTTCTCCCGCTGACGCCGGCGGCTCCAGCGTCCCCGTCACCCGCCCGTAGATCCCGAATATCTCCTCGTACCCCTCCTCGCTCGCGAGGATCGGGACCACGCCCGCCTCCTCGACGCGGTGGGTGTACACGTCGTCCTCGGCGAACACGGCGCCGACGGGGATCTCCTCGAAGTTGGCGAAGTTGACGTGCGGGACGCCGCCACCCTTCGGCACCTCCTCGTCGCCCGCGACGACCGTCGTCTCGGTGAACGTCGGCGGCTCGTCGTCGATCGCCCCGTGCGCCCGGAGGAACGCCAGACAGGCCTCGTAGCCGAACGCGACCGCTTCCTCGCTTCCCTGTTTCCCGACCTCGATCGAGACGGTGTGCGGGACGGTGGAGTCCAGCGTCGTCCCGCGGAGGCCGCTCGCGTCGACGACGTAGTCGACGGGCATCGCCGTTACGCTCCGCCGGACCGACGGCGTGAGCTCGCTGAAGATCGCGAACGGCGGCGGCGCGCTGTGGGACGTGTGGAGCGCGAGCACCGCGTCCATCCCCGCGAGCTCGTCCGCGAGCCGCGGCGCGAGCGCCCGCTCGTACTCGTCGCTGTCGGCGTCGCCGGGGAACGCGCGGTTCAGATCCGTGTCCGTGTACCGCGTTCCGGCCGAAAGCGCGGGCTCGTTGGCGACGATCAGCCGAACGATCCCGTCGCCGGACCCCGCTCCCTCCTCGCCGAGCTCGTCTGCGAGTCGCCTGACGATCCGCTCGCCGGCGGGCTCGTCGCCGTGGATCCCGCCGACGATCGCGACGCGGGCCGACCCCGCCGACCCGCGGTCGATCGTTTCCATAGGCCCACTACGTGCCGGTCCGCATAAAGTGTCGCCGTTCTTGAAAGGAGCGATCGGAGGCGTCGGGGAGCAGCGCGGGGTGAAAGCCGGGTCGCCGCCGGGACGCAGGTCGGGTCGCCGCCGGGACGCAGGTCGGGTCGCCGCCGGGACGCAGGTCGGGTCGCCGCCGGGACGCGATCCGCGCGCTTAACGAGGGGCAGCGATCAGACCGGATCGATGCACGCACCCAACGCCCGCCGCGAGGTGAGTCGGTAACGTGGTCGACGCCGAGACCGCCGTCGACGGCGAGAACACTGACGATCCCGAAGTCGCCGACGATCCCGAAGTCGCCGCCGACCTCGGAACCGAACCCGCCGGAGCCGTCGGGACTTCGACGGACGACCCGCTCAAGGCGGAGATCATGCGCGCGACCTACGGAGCGCTGGTCAAACGGGGGTACAGCGACCTCACGATACAGTCGATCGCCGACGAGTTCCCCAAGAGCAAGTCCCTGCTCTACTACCACTACGACGGGAAAGACGACCTCCTCGCGTCGTTCCTCGGGTTCGCGACAGAGCGGTTCCGCCGGGAGATCGACGTCGAGACCGACGACCCGGAGGCGCAGCTCCGCTCGCTCGTCGACCGGCTCGTCCCCGAGTCGCTCGACGACGACGAGTACCGCCTGCAGGTGGCGCTGTTGGAGCTCCGCAGCGAGACGCCTCACAACGAGCGGTTCCGCGAGCAGTACGCCGTGGTCGACGAGAGCCTCAAATCGGCGATCGCCGACGTGCTCAGCCGCGGGGTGGAGTCGGGCGCGTTCGCAGCCGACGCGGACCCCGACACCGAGGCGGAGGCCCTCGTCTCCCTTCTCACCGGCGCCCGGACCCGCCGGCTCTCGACGCACGAGCGGTTCCCGATCGGGGGCACGCGGACCGCGCTCGACGCGCACCTCGATCGGCTCCTCGCCGACCCCGAGCCGGAGCGCTAGCTCGCCCTCCGTCGGAGTCGGCCGTCGGCCGTCACGGTCCGCCACCGATCGGCCGTCGACCTACCGACCGAGCCGCTCCGCGAGGGCCGCGCGGTACCGCCCCGCCAGCTCTCTGGCGACGAGCCGGTCGCGGGGATCGACGCCGATCGCGTGCAGCGCGCCCGCGTACACCGCGATTCCGCCCGCGGCTCCGACGACGACGGCGGCCCGCCCGGGGACGGCCTCCCGGATCGCCCGCATCGCGACGAGCGCCGCGCCGCCCGCCGCGAGCGGCGTGAGATAGGTGCGGTCGAACGGCCACAGCCCCTCGAAGTGTCGCAGCAGGACGACCTGAACCGCGTTCTGTACCGCGATCGCCAGCGACGTGCCGAGCGCGGCCCCGACGAGCCCGTACCGGACGACGAACGCGTAGGTCAACGCGACGTTGAGGGCGGCGAGCAGCCAGTCGAGCGCCATCCGCGCGTACTGGTGGTCGGTCATCATCAGGAGCCAGCCGGTCGCGCCCACCGCGCTGCCGACGAACACCCCGCCGAGGTAGACGACGAGGGGGAGGTACCCGGCGACGTACGGCTCCCCGAACAGCCCGAGCAGCTCCCGGCCGAACACCGCGAGCACGGCGAGGATCGGGATCACCGTCGTGACGATCTGGCGGGTCACCGACGCGTACACCGCGTTGAGCGTCTCGACCCGGTCGTCGGCGTACAGGTCGGAGGCGACCGGCGGCAGCAGTTGGTTGAAGGAGAGCAGCGGGATCCACGCGATCGCGATCAGCACGAGGACGACGTTGTACACCCCCGCGGCGGTCGCCGTCAGCAGCGCGCCGACGAGCAGCACGTCGACGCGGTTCTGGAACACCTTCCCGAGGCTGCTCATCGCGACCGGCGCCGCGTGGTTGTAGAACCGCCCGGCTTCCCGGCGGAACCCTCGCAGCGACGGGACGACACCGGTCACACGCGCGGAGAGCGGCGCGGCGACGGCCGCGAGCAGCGCGGTCGCGACGACGATACCCCCGGCGACGCCGACGACCGAGTAGCCGAGCGCCAGCGCGGCGACCGCGCCGACGAGTCGGACGCCGGGTCGGAGGAGCTTGTTGAAGGCGATCTCGCCGCGAGCGGAGCCGACCGCGCGGAATACCGCGGACGCGACCATCACGACGCCGAGCAGGCCGACGAGGAAGCCGAAGGCCCGCATCGTCGGCGGGAACGCGGGGTCTTCGACGGTGAGCGCGCCGATCCGCGGGGCGGCCAGCCAGACCCCGGCGGCGATGGCGGCCCCGAACCCGAGCGTCGTGGCGTACGCGAGCCCGGCGACGACCCCCTGTCGACCGGAGTCGTCCGCGTACTCGGGGAGGTAGCGCTGGAGCGCCGGGACGCTCCCGAACGTGACGAGCCGCGAGAGCAGCTGGGCGATCCGCCACGCCAGCGCGTACACGCCGTACGCGGTCGGGCCGAGCCCCCGGGTGAGCGCGAACTCGGTCGCGGCCGTGAGCGCGCGCTGGCCGGAGACGCCGCCAGCGGTAATCACCGCGCCGCCCGCGATCGTCAGGAGCGCCTCGCGCTCGTCGTCGGGGACGGCGTCTTCGGGGACGGCGTCTTCAGGGACGGTGTCGGCTCCGCTCGCGGAATCGGCTGACCCGTCGCCGCCGGCACCGGATCGGTCGTTCACGAGTCACCTCGACGTGGTCCGGCTCGGGAGAAAAGCGACTCGTTCCGCCGCCGACAGATACGCTACCAGCGCTGATGAACGTGTTCGCGGACGAACTCCTCGTACACGTCCGCGACGGCCCGCCGGTCGGCCTCGTCGAGGGGCGTGAGGTCGCTCGCGGCCGCGTTCGCCCGGACGTGTTTGGGCGTCGTCGACCCCGGAATGACCGTCGAGACGGCCTCGTGGTCGAGGATCCAGCGCAGCGAGAGCTGCGGGAGCGAGAGGTCGTCGCCGGTCGCGTCGCTCGGGTCCTCGGCGACCGCGTCGACGCGCTCCCCGAGCGCGTCCGCCGCGTCGAGGCCGACCTCGTAGGGGACGCCGGCGAACGTCTCGCCCACGTCGAACGCGTCGCCCTCGCGGTTGTAGTTGCGGTGGTCGTCCTCCGGGAAGTCGCTGTCCCGCGAGAGCGCGCCGGTGAGCAGGCCGGAGGCGAGCGGGACCCGACAGATCACGCCCACGCCGCGGGCGGCGGCCTCCTCGAGGAACAGCTCGGCGGGGCGCTGTCGGAAGGGGTTGAAGATGATCTGGACCGATTCGACGCCCGGGTACGCGATCGCCTTGAGCCCCTCCTCGACGCGTTCGACGCTGACCCCGTAGTTCGCGATCCGCCCCTCGTCGGCGAGCGTCTCGAGAGCGTCGAACGTCTCCGGTCGGTAGTAGACGTCCGTCGGCGGACAGTGGAGCTGGACCAGGTCCAGCGTCTCCACCCCGAGGTTCTCCCGCGACCGGTCCACGAACCGGCGGAGGTTCGCCTCGTCGTACCCGTCGGCGACGTGGGGGTCGAGCCGGCGGCCGGCCTTCGTCGCCACCGTCACGTCGTCGCTCGCGATGTCGGCGTCGAGCACGTCGCCGAGGATCCGCTCCGAGCGCCCGTCGCCGTACACGTCGGCGGTGTCGAAGAAGTCGATCCCGGCGTCGCGGGCGGCCTCGACGGCTTCGACCGCCTCGGACTCGCTCACGTCGCCCCAGTCGCTCCCGATCTGCCACGAGCCGTAGCCGACCTCGCTGACCGCGCCGACGTCGCCGAGCGTTCGGTGGTTCATGTTCGCGTCCAACTGGTCGGCCGGACCCCAAGGGCGTTCCGGAGGCGGAACCGGATCCGCATGTCGGCGCGCAGTCACGGAAAATAAACCGCTCGACGCCGTATCCAGCCACATATGCAGTTCTGTGACGACTGCGGCTCGATGATGGTCTCTCGCGACGGGGAGATGGTGTGTCAGAACGACGACTGCGGCGGCACCGCCGAGCGCGACGAGGGCCTCGCGGCCGAGTTCGAGTCGACGACCGAACAGACCGGCGACGAGGTGATCGAGACGGAGGAGGGCGCGAACTTCGAGGGGAAGCCGACCGCCAACGACGTCGTCTGCGACGAGTGCGGCCACGGCGAGGCGTGGTACACGATCAAACAGACCGGCGCCGCCGACGAACCTCCGACGCGCTTTTTTAAATGCAAGGAGTGCGGGCACCGGTGGAGAGGGTACAACTGACCGCTCTCTACAGGCGGGGCAGGCCGAGTGCCTCGGGGCTTGACCCCGAGGCGGTTCACGAATCGCTCTCCAGCCTCGCCCCGAGGAACTTCGCCACCGCTTCTCCCACGTCGCCGGACCGGCCGACGAAGAAGTGGTCGGACTCGACTGCCCGCGTCTCGATCCCCAGTGCTTCCGCCCGCTCCACCACGGGCTCCCAGTCGGCGGTCGAGTCGCGGGTCGCGTACAGGACTCGCGTCGCCACGTCGAGAGCGACGAGGTCGTCGAGGGCCGCGACCGCGTCCACCTCGGGGTTCAGCCGCGCGGTCGGCGCGAGCGCGCAGACCCCGGCGAGCCCGGGCCGCGAGGCGGCCGCGACGAGCGCGACGGTCCCCCCGAACGAGAAGCCGAACAGGCCGACGCGCTCGTAGCGCTCGGCCGCCCAGCCGACCGCGTTGTCGGCGTCGGTGCTCTCGCCGTACCCCTCGTCCCAGTCCCCGTAGTCGAACCGGAGGCAGTCGATCCCTCGGTCGGTCAGGGCGTCGCTGACGGCGGTGAGGCGCTCGTCGCCGCGGTGGCCCCCGTGTTGCGGGTGCGGCGGGCAGGCGACGACGACCGCGTCGGCGCGAGGGCCGTCGTCGCTGGCGTCGCCGTCGCTCGCGGCGGTGTCGAGGGTGGCGCGCACGTCGCGGCCGCCGGGAACGAGAACGGTGTCGCTCACGGATACACCTCTTTTCGCCCCGTCAGGGGACCTGCGTCACGCGCTCGACGTCGTCGAGCGCGGCCAAGTCGTCCGCGAGCGCCTCCTGGTCGACGGTCGCCTCGTAGTAGAAGACGAGGTCGAAGGTGCCGTCGCGGAGCAGCTGCTGGCACTCCCAGACGAACTCCTCGTCGTCGACCGTGAGTCCCTGGAACTGGTTCGACGAGAAGTTCGTGTCGTCGTTGCCGGCCTCGATGTACGCCTCGCCCTTGCCGGCGTGCTCGGCGATGACGTCGTTGATCGCGACCGTGAGCTCGTGCATCTCCAGGTCCTCTTGCCCCCCGAGCGTCGTGTGGACGATACAGCCCGCGAGTTCGATGTCGCCCGGTTCCAGCAGGGCCTTCGTCCGCGTGTAGAGGTCGGAATCGACGGTCTCGCTCATAGCCGATCGTTCCGGCTCCCGCGATAAACGGGTGACGGTTCCCCGCGCTCTCCGCGGCTCCCGCTCTCCGGGACTCACCGACGCAACGAGACGACGACCTCGCTCGCGCCTCCGTCCGCCGGGCGCTCCTCGTCTACCGGGCGCTCTTCGTCCGCCGGGAGCTCCTTGTCCGCCGGGCGCTCCTCGACCGTCACGAGCCCGTCGTCCGCGAGGTCCGCGATCAGCCCGCGGAGCCACTCCCGACCGTGTTCGCCGTCGGGCGCGTAGTCCACGCGAACGCGGGGCCCGAGGTCGTCGAGCGCCAGCTCGTCGTACTCCCCGAGGACTCGGACCACCCGCCCGCGGAACTGCCGGCGGCTCCCCTCGAAGCTCGGCTGTTCGGGCACGTCGGGCGCGGTGAAGTCGCCGGTCTCGTAGGCGTGACACCACCCCCGCCACGGGCAGCCGGCCTCGTCGCAGCGCGGGGTCGTCCCGCAGGCGACGCCGCCCAGCTCCATGATCGCGTTGTTCCAGACGCGAGACTCGCCGTCGGGCATCGCACGCGAGGCGACCCGCGCGAACGCCGCGTCGTCGTCCGGGACCGCGAACGCGCGGTGGAGGACGCGCTTCACGTTGGTGTCGACGACGGCGTCCCCGTTGTCGAACGCGAACGACGCCACCGCGTTGGCGGTGTAGGGGCCGACGCCCATCAGCTCCTGCAGCTCCGCGGGCGACTCGGGGAACTCGCCGTCGTAGTCGTCTTCGACCTGCCCCGCGGCCTCGTGGAGGTACTTCGCGCGGTTGTTGTAGCCGAGCGAGTGGTCCGACCAGAACGCGACCACGTCGCCGCGGTCGGCGTCGGCGAGGTCGCCGGTCGTCGGCCACTCCTCGACGAACTCCTCCCACGCTGGGACGACCCGGTCGAGCTGGGTCTGTTGGCTCATCACCTCGCTCACGAGGATCTCGTAGGGGTCCTCGGTGCGTCGCCACGGGAACTCGCGGTGGTCCGCCTCGTACCAGTCGACGAGCGCCTCGCGGACCGCGTCGAGGTCGGCCGGCAGCCCGGGAGCGTCGCCGTCGGCGAGTCCCTCGGTGCCGCCGTCGGTGCGGAGAGACACGTCGTCGCCGACGCCGACTCCCGCCGCGTCCGGATCGGTCATTACCGATGGTCGGGTCGGCGGTCGTTTATCAGTGCTGGTCCGGGTCGGGACGGTCGTCCCCGCCGCGGTGCCGGTCCGCGTCCGACGCGACCGGCTCCATCGAGCGCGGGTCGCGGTCGGGGCCCGGGTAGTCGCCGCCGACGGCCTCCGGGTACAGCCGCGCCGGGGAGAACACGGTCGCGAACGCGCGCGGCTCGCGGACGCTCACCGCCATCCGGTCTCGGAGCCCGGCGGCGGCTCCCGGCCCGGTAAGCGACGGGTCGAGGCTGACGACCTGCATCGCGCCGCCGCGGTACGCCGACGCCAGCGCCGGGTGGTCGCCCGCGGGGTGCGCCACCGGCTCGCGCCACGCCTCGACCGCGCCGCGCCAGTCGGCCGCCAGTTCGTCGTCCGCGAGCGCGGCGATCACCGCCTCGGCCTCGTCGAGGAGCGGGTCGCTGGCGACGAGCGCAGTCCACGCGTGCGACCGCAGCGCGTCGAGCGCGTCGCGTGCCGAGCCGCCGCCGAGGAGGTCGGCCGCGAGTACGTCGGTATCGGCGACGACGCGCGCCGGGCTCGGATCGCGGTCGACGGGCGGGAGGTCGTCGGTGGCGTCGCTCTCGGGGATGCCTCCGGAGTCGCCCGCAGACGCCGACCGACGCTCGGCCAGCGCCTCGCTCACCGCCTCGGCGTCCGCGTCGTACTCGGCGGCTCGATCGAAGAGATCGGCGAAGGTCGCGGTCATACGGGAGGTGTCGACGGCCACGGGTATCGGGTTTGCGGCCGGTGGGGGGAAGAGGTGTCGGGGCCGAGGCTGTTCGTTCGAGAAAGCGTGAGAAGAGCCTAGGCCGAGATTTGAACTCGGGGTCTCGTCCTTACCAAGGACGCGCTTTACCGCTAAGCTACCCAGGCGCAATCAGTCGTTGACGGGAGTCGACTTTAGGGGTTTCGATTCGGGGCGACCCGTCACGGAGACACACACCGTCCCGGCGCCGTCGGGCGACCTCACCGGTCGGTCGCGCTCACGGCGCGCTCGGAGATGTCGGCGATCCGGTCGGCGGTCGTCTCGGGGAGCGCGCGGCCCGGCGGCGGGAACTCGCCGTCGTAGTCGGCCGCCAGCTCGCGGGCGTACGTCAGCAGCTCCTCGGGCGGCTCGCCGCCGACGGCGGTGGTGCCGGCGACGACCGCGAGCTCGAGGGCGTCGATCTCCAGGTTCCGGTCGAGCGCGGTCGCCGCGGCGAGGTCGGTCCCCTCGCGCTCGCGGACCGTCTGGTCGCGGCCGAACGCGCGTACGACTTCGACCGCGGCGGCTGCGGCGTCGGTGCACGCGAGCAGGGAGAAGCCGCGCGAGACGAGCACGTCGGCGGTCAACACGTCCATGTCGGCGTCGATGTCCGACTCCTGCGTCGCCGCGGTGACCCAGGGCTCCTCGTGGGCCACCGACCGAGTGAGTCGGAGCCCTTCGTAGATGAGCTGCACGCCGGCCGCCCGGTCGACCACCGCATCGGGGTCGACGTCGGGGTCGACCGCGCGGGCGGTCACCAGCGCCAGCACCCCGGGCGTCACGGCGGCGTTCGCGATCCGGTCTTCGAGGGTCTCACGCAGTTGTTCGGGCTCGACGTCGGCGAGCGCCTCACACGCGGCGTCACGCGCTCGCGCGGCATCGTCCATTAGGTAACGGTAGTCGATCGAGGGGCAAAGACCTTTGGAAACGAACGGGATACTCCACTGTGATCCGCACCCGAGACGGCGACGCGGTCCGCGTCGTGACGATCGACCGACCGGCGCGCCGGAACGCCCTCCGGCCCGAAGACCTGACCGCGCTCCGCACCGCCGTCGCCGACGCCGAGGCGCCCGTGACCTACCTCCGCGGCGCCGGCGAGGCGTTCTGCGCCGGCGCCGACCTCGACGTGGTCGCCGGCCTCGACGACCCCGCGTCGTTCGCCCGCGCGGGCCAGCGAACGACCGCGGCGATCGCCGACGCGGAGACGGTGGTCGTCTGCGGGGTCGACGGCCCGGCGCGCGGCGGCGGCGTCGAGATCGCGCTCGCGGCCGACCTCCGGGTCGCCACGCCCGCGGCGACGTTCGCGGAACCCGGCGTCGCGTTCGGCCTGTTCGGCGCGTGGGGTGGGACCGTCCGCCTGCCGCGGGTGATGGGCGAGGGCGACGCGCTCGACTTCGCGCTCTCGGGACGCGTGCTCGACGCCGACGCGGCGCTCCGGACCGGGCTCGTCTCCCGGATCGTCGACGATCCGCGGTCCGTCGCGGACGCGATCGCGACCGGGGAGCCGGACGCGCTCCGCGCGATCAAACGCCGCGTGCGGGACCGGCGCGACGACGAGGCGCAGGAGCGCGCGGAGGCGACCGCGTTCGCCGACCTCGTGCGCGCTCACGCCGACGACATCGCGGCGACGCGGGGGGACTGAGCCGTGCCGGGCACCGCCGCCCTCCCCGTGATTCGTCGCCCCTGCCCGCCCGCAGTCGGTCGGATGTGACAGGTTTAAGTAATCGTCCGACCAACTGTCAGATGCGAAGCCCGCACCGGTAGTGTAGTGGTATCACGCAACCTTGCCATGGTTGCAACCCGAGTTCAAATCTCGGCCGGTGCATTTCTCGAACGTAGTGAGAGAAATCACCGAGTGATTTGAACTCAGAAAGGTGCAGCCCGCGCAGCGAACGAAGTGAGCGAGCAGGACCGTCTTTCCATAGTTCAAATCTCGGCCGGTGCATCTTCTCGCTACGCTCGAAGATACACCGGCCTGCCTCCCGTTCGCTCCGCTCACGGGAGTCTCGGCCGGTGCTTTCTCTAATCGGTCTAGTTGGATAGTCACAGGTTTCCTAATCAGGGTTTGGCGCGCGCCTCCGAGTGGCCGCGCTCGGCGGTCACGAGGAGCGCGTGCGAGGGAGTCGGCCGGCGCGTATACGCGCCGGCCGACGAGGCTGGGGAGGCGTGAGGTGCTGTGCGGTCGCGGTCGGGTGGGACTCAAAGGGGCAGTCGAGAGGGCGGCGCAGGCGTTCACGAGAGAAAAGCTCTCGTGAGCCAACCAGAACGCAGAGCGTTCTGATGACGACGTAAGCACCGCAGCGAAGGAGCGGTAGCGACTGAGCGAGGAGCACAGCGAGCGTGCGCCGCTCTCCCGGCTGGGGCTTTGGATGTGTTTACCGTTGATACGTTACTAACCATTTATAAGCGATCGATCGGGCCGGCGAACGCGCTTCCGATCGAACCACGGCCGACCCCTCCCACATACCGATCCGAACCCCATACCGTCACGGTTAGGTTCGCCGGTTCGTTTGAACACGTAAACCCGTCTCGCCGGCGGCCGCGCCGGCGAGCCCGACCCCACCATGCAACAGTACCTCGATCTCGTCGACGACACCCTGTCGACGGGCACGTACAAGCCGAACCGAACCGGCGTCGACACGATCGCGACGTTCAGCGGGCAGTACACCGTCGACCTCGCCGAGGGGTTCCCCCTGCTCACGACCAAGAAGATGGACGGCTACCGCTGGAACTCGCTGATCCACGAGGTGCTCTGGTACCTCTCCGGCGAGGAGCACGTCCGGAACCTCCGCGAGGAGACGAAGATCTGGGACGCGTGGGCCGACGACGAGGGGCGCCTCGACACCGCCTACGGCCGGTTCTGGCGCCGGTACCCGGTCCCGGACGAGGACGCCGCGCTCCCGGGCGAGACGTGGCCCGAGGACGCCCACCGCTGGGTCACCGTCGAGGAGGGTCCCGACGGCGCCGAGCGCCGGACGTTCGATCAGATCCAGTACGTGCTCGACACCCTCGAGGAGAACCCCCGGTCGCGCCGGATGGTCGTCAACGCGTGGCACCCGGCCAACGCCGCGACCTCGACGCTCCCGCCGTGTCACTACACCTTCGTCGTGAACGTGCAAGACGGCCGGCTCAACCTCCACCTCACGCAGCGCTCGGGCGACATCGCGCTCGGGGTCCCGTTCAACATCGCCGCGTACGCCCTGCTCGCGAACGCGCTCGCGCAGCGGACCGGGTTCGAGGTGGGCGAATTCGGCCACACCGTCGTCGACGCGCACGTCTACTGCGGGCGCGGCGACCGCGGGAAGTGGTACGCGAACAACCTCCGATACGTACAGGACCGGCTCGCCACCGTCGAGAGCAAGGCCGACTACCTCGACGTGAAAGACTGGGTCGAGCGCACCGCTCCCGACGAGGCGGACGGCGAGGAGGGGTACGACCACGTGCCCGGGCTGCTCGAACAGCTCTCGCGGGAGCCGCGCGAACGCCCCCGGATCGAGATCGCCGACGTGCCGCTCGACGAGCTGACCTACGAGGACGTCGAGGTCGTCGACTACGACTCCGCGGACGGCATCTCGTTCGCGGTCGCCGAGTGATGGCCGGCGACGCGTCCGCCGGCGGCGACGCCGACGCAGTCGAGGCCGCCGACGTCGACCTCGTCCTCGTCGCCGCAGTCGCCGAGAACGGCGTCATCGGCGATAGCGGCGGCATGCCGTGGCACTACCCGGCCGATCTGGCGCACTTCAAGCGGCTCACGACCGGTCACCCCGTGATCGTCGGCCGCGCGACCTACGAGAGCATCGCCGACCGGATCGGCGGCCCGCTCCCCGACCGCACCAGCGTCGTGTTGACGACGCGCGACCCCGATCTCCCCGACGGCGCGGTCGTCGCGAACGACACTGACGAGGCGGTCGACCTCGCGGCCGCGGACGCCGCCGAGCGCGGCGTCGACGAGGCGTACGTCATCGGCGGCGCGACCGTCTACGAGCAGTTCCTCGATCGTGCCGACCGAATGGTCCTGACTGAGGTCCCCGGGCGACCCGACGGCGACACGCGCTTCCCGGACTGGGACGCCGCGGAGTGGTCGGAAACGGAGCGCGAGGTCGTTGCGTCCGAGGACGGGGACTCCGAGAGCGACGACGAGGCCGGCGGCGACGGCGACCTCGCGTTCGTCACCTACGAACGGACCGGCGGTTGAAGCGGGAGACCCCGAGCCCGCCGTCCGGTCGGGAACTGACGTGTACCGATACGGTCTCAAATTAGTCGTCTCTCTGCGCATCCACTCACCTATCGCCGAGATATTATCTGAAAAACTGCAAATATATCGAAAACGGTGATCGTGACAACATTTTTGAGTGCAGACCATGTTATGTGTTCTCATGGCACTATCAGAAGCCGCGACCGAACCCGAGCGCTGCCCGTTCTGCGGGTCGGACATCGCGTCCCCTGGTGCGGGATTCATGCGTCACGTGGAGAACGAGCCCGAGTGCCGCGACGCGTTCGACACGTGGCGCGACCGCGTCAGCGACGACATGCGGGGCGGCTGGGCGGGGTGAGGAAACCGTGCGGGGCGGCTGGGCGGAATGACAACGACACGACGCGGTCGCCGGGCCCCGAGGCAGACCGGTCAGCTCCGCAGGGCTTCCACGGGGCGCTCGTTTGCCGCCTTCCACGCGGGGTAGGCCCCGCTGACGAGCCCCACGCCGACGCCGAACCCGAGCGCCAACAGGAGGTAGTAGCCGTTCGTCGGGTCGATCACGAGCGCGGCGTCGACCGCGGGCGTCGCGGCCACGAGCCCGGCGACGAGCAACACGGTCAGCAGCGTCCCCGCCGCCGCGCCCGCGGCGCCGATGAGCCCGGCCTCCGCCAACAGCACGCGCAACACGTCCCGGCGCGTCACGCCGACAGCGCGCATCACGCCGATCTCCTGTCTCCGCTCGACGGTGCTCATCAGCATGACGTTGAGGATCGAAACGCCGGCGACCACGAGCGAGATGGCGCCGAGTCCGAGCAGGAACGTGCTGAGGAGATCGAAGAACTCGTTGATCTCGTCGACGATCGCCGCCAGTTCGAACAGGTCGACGCGCTCCTCGCGGGCGTTCACGTCCTCGCGGATCGCGTCCGCGGCGGCCCGCGCCGTCTCCCCCGACTCCGCGACGACCAGCGCCTGCGCGTAGCCGTCGGCGGAGAACGCCGACTCCGGGAGGAAGACGGCGTCGTCGGGCGCGACCGGACTGAACGTTTGGCTCTCGGCGAGCACGGCGACGACGCGGACCTGCGTCCCCGCGATACCGACCGTGTCGCCCGCGCCGACGCCGAGGTCCTCGGCGACGCCCGCGCCGACGATCGCGCCCTGCCGGTGGCGGTCCGGGAGCCTCCCCTCCGCGGCCTCGAACGCGAGCCCCGGCTCCTCGACGCCGTACACCGTCGCGAAGGTCTGTGAACTCGCTCCCTCGACGACCGCGCTGTCGGAGTACAGCGGGACGACGGCCGGGTCCCCGACCGCCGGGTCGTCGACGGCACGCCGGATCGCCGCCACGTCGGCCGCCGAGAGCGACTCCACCCCGGCGTCGGCGTTCGGCGACACCACCACCTGCGTGCCGATGTCGCCGATGGCGTCGTCGGCGCCGAGCGCGAGCACGTTCCCGAAGATCCCCAGCGCCGCGACCGCGAGCACGCCGATACACACGCCGAGCACCGCGAGGACCGTTCGCACGCGGTTCCGCCGGAGGTTCCGCGACGCCATCGAGACGGCGGGACGCCAGCCCCGGAGCCAGCCGGTGACTCCGCGGCCGCTCGCCGTCCCGTCGCTGCTGTCGTCGCTCGCCGTCCCGTCGCTGCTGCCGTCGCTCATCGCTCCTCCGGGGCGAGCGCGGCGGTCGCGTTCCGGTCCGAGGGGGAGCCGTCGGCCGAGTCCGTCTCGCCCGCGATTCCGCCCTTCAACACCCCGTCTCTGAGCTCGACGACGCGGTCCGCGAACTCCTCGACGAGCGGGTCGTGCGTGACGGCGATGACGGCGACCCCCTCCTCCTTCACGCGCTCGAACTCGGCGAGGATCGACTCGCCGGTCTCCGTGTCGAGGTTCCCCGTCGGTTCGTCCGCGAGCAGCACCGCGGGCTCGTTGATGAGCGCCCGGGCGATCGCGACCCGCTGTTTCTGCCCGCCGGACAGCTCCGACGGCTCGTGGTCGAGCCGGTCGCCGAGCCCGAACCGGGCGAGCAGGTCGGCGGCGCGGTCGCGCTCGTCGCCGGGATCGAACGCGGTCGGGAGCGCAACGTTTTCGACCGCGGTCAGCGTCGGCAGGAGGTGGAAGTCCTGAAAGACGAACCCGATCGACTCCTTGCGGGCCGCGGTGCGCTCGGCGACCGAGAGCTCGGTCACGTCGGTGCCGTTCAGCAGGCGCCACCCCTCGGTGGGGTCGTCAAGGAGCCCGAGCACGTTGAGCAGCGTCGACTTTCCGGAGCCGCTGGGCCCGACCACCGCGACGAACTCCCCCGGCTCGACCGCGAAGTCCACGTCGTCGAGCGCGACCACCGGCTCGGCGCCCCCGCCCGGGTACCGCTTGGTCGCCCCGCGCAGTTCGACGCTATACATCGCGCCGACGGATCACGGCCCCGGCGATCGCGACGCCCGCGACGCCGACGAGCCCGACGAGTCCGAGCGTCCCGAGCGTGCCGACGGTGCCGGAGTTATCCCCTCCGCTGTCGCCCGAATCGGGGAGCGCCACCGTCGCGGTCTCGGTGTACCGCACGCCGCGCTCGGTGTACGCGATCCGGATCGGGATCTCGTTCGCCACGGACGCGTTCGCCGCGGTCCGGAGGTCGAAGGCGACGAAGTCGCCCGCGCCCACGCTCCCGACGAAGTACTCCCGCCCGGCCGGCGTCGGCTCGATCCCGTCGGCGTCGGCGACGGAGACGACGACCCCCTCCAGCTCGCCGGTGCCCGCGTTGCCGAGGTTGGCGTCGACAACCACCTCGCCGTCGTCGGTCGTTCGGACGGTCGCGTCGGTGACGGTCGGGCTCCCCTCCCGCGGCGGGTACTGCAGCGTCGACACCGCCGTGCGGTTCGCGCTTGCGCCCGTCCGCGAGTCGGGCTCGGACCGGAACGCCGCCGTCACCGTCACGTTCGAGCGCTCGTCGAGGGGGCCGAGGTCGACGATCACGCGCCGCTCCTCGCCGGGCGAGACGTCCTCGACGACGAAGGGGCCGACGTCCGGCTCGGTCTCGTCGTCTCCGGCCCCGTCCCCGCCGTCACCATCGCCCGCCCCGACCGGCGTGCCGACGGCGGTCAGACTCACGCGGTCAGCGGTCGAGGTCCCGGTGTTGACGACGGTCACCGCGACCGGGGAGTCCGCGGACTGAACCGCCTCGCTCTCGCCGTCCTCGTTGGCCTGGAGGCCGCCGCCACCGCCGCCGCCGAAGACGCCGTCGATGCCGCCCAGGTCGATCCCGCCGGCGCTCTGGTCCTCGTCGTCGCTCTGGAGGTCCTCCGGCGAGAGCGCGCGCGTCCGCACGTCGAGCGCGACCTCGGCCGGCTGGACGTCGACGATCACGTCGCGCGTCACCGTGACGGTCCCGCCGTCCTCCTCGCCGCCCGTCGCCTCCTGCTCGGCGACGACCTCGACCGTGAGCCGGTGTTCACCCGGCTCGTCGAAGCGGGTCCACAGGACCACGTCGGTCGCGTCGCCCGCCGAGAGCGCCCCGACGGCGGTCGCCTCGTCGCGGGCGTCACCGTCCTCGCCGTCGCTCCCGTCGTCGTCCCCGTCGCCCGCGTCGAGGAGCCGGACGCTCGTCACGTCGGCCGCCGCCGGACTGCCGCCGGAGTTCGAGACGCTCACGTTCACCGCTACCCGCTCGCCGACGACCGGCTCGGTCGAACTCGCGTCGACCCCGTCGATCGCGATCCGGGCGTCTGGCACCGCCGCTGCCGCGCCGACGGCCCCCATCAGCGCCAGCAGGGCCACCAGCACGGCTGTCGTTCTCGTCGATATCAATGTCACCAGTGTTACGGGACCGGCCGGGATATATCCGTCGTAGGCGGAGGTGTCGCGGCGGCGACGGCCGAGCGCCGCCCCGGGCCGCTGACCGACGCGGACGTATATGATACCGGGTCCCGGACCGCAGGTACCGGTTACGGATGCTTTTTCAACCGCCCGGCGTAAGAGGGGGTAATGAGCCGACGCGACACCGCGAGAGCGGGTGATCGACGATGATGGGCGGTAACGACCAGCAGGCGTACGACCGCGGCACGTCGCTGTTCTCGCCGGACGGTCGGATCTACCAGGTCGAGTACGCCCGCGAGGCGGTCTCGCGCGGCGCGCCGAGCGTCGGCGTCCGGACGGCCGACGGCGTCGTCTTCGTCGCGATGTCCCGCGCGTCCTCGACGCTGATGGAGGCCGAGAGCATCGAGAAGCTCCACAAGCTCGACGACCACCTCGGCACCGCGAGCGCCGGCCACGTCGCCGACGCCCGCCAGCTGATCGACCTCGCGCGCCGCCAGTCGCAGGGGAACCGCCTCCGCTACGGCGAGCCCGTCGGCGTCGAGACGCTGACGAAGTTCGTCACCGACCACATCCAGGAGAACACCCAGCGCGGCGGCACCCGCCCGTACGGCGCCGCGCTCCTCATCGGCGGCATCGACGAGGGCGAGCCGCGCCTGTTCGCCGCCGACCCCTCCGGCACCCCCAACGAGTGGAAGGCGACCGTCATCGGCGGCGGCCGCTCCGACATCCAGGGCCACCTCGAGGAGGAGTGGACCGAGGGGCTCTCGCTCGACGCGGGCGTCGAACTCGGGATCGCCGCGCTCGCCGCCCACGACGACGAGTTCGAGCCGGCCGACCTCGCCGTCGCCACGGTCACCGAGGCCGACGGCTACCGGACCCTCCCCGTCGACGAGATCGCCGAGGCGTTCGAGGCCGCCGGGCTGACGACGGAGGACGAGGAGGAGGAGGACGGCGAGGACGCTGACGCCGACGACGAGGAGTAATTCGCTCGCCTCTCGGTTTCTGTTCTCTTCGTCCCCCGTTTTCCGTTCTCTTCGTCCCCCGTTTTCCGTTCTCTTCGTCCCCCGTTTTCCGTTCTCTTCGTCCCCCGGTTTCCGTTCTCCTCGTCCCCCGTTTTCCGTTCTCTTCGTCGTTTCCCGTCGCGCAGTTCCTCTCTCGATTTCGCCCTCCACTCCCGGACCCTTTTGTCGTCGCCCCCCGAACCGCGGGTATGGCACGCATTGGCGAGCTCGTCGCGTACCCGCTGAAGTCGAACGACGGGGCGGCGGTCGACCGCGCCGACCTCGGGCCGAACGGCGCCCTCCGCGGCGACCGCACGTACGCCCTCGTCGAGGCCGGCGTCGACCCGCACGCGACCTCGGTCGGCGGCGACGGCGGCTACGTCAACGGGAAGCGCGAGCCGGCGGTCCACGGGCTCTCGGCGAGCTACGAACCGTCCGGCCCGACCGACGCGACGCCGACCGAAGTGACCCTCTCGCGCCCGGCGCGCTCCGAGACGGGGGCCGAGGCCGACACGCGGACCTTCGCGCTCCCCGGGGACCGCGAGGCGCTGGAGGCGTGGGTCGGCGAGTACCTCGGCTACGCGGTCGACCTCGTCCGCGAGCCGGACGGGGGCCTCCCCGACGACCGGGCGGCGCCGGGGCCGACGGTCGTCTCGCGAGCGACGCTGGAGGCGGTCGCCTCGTGGTTCGACGAGGTCGCCGACGCCACGGAGATGCGCCGTCGGCTCCGTCCGAACCTCGTGCTCGACGACTGCCCGGCGTTCTGGGAGGACCGGCTGTTCGCCGACCGCGGCGAGGCCGTGCGCGTCTCGGTCGGGGGGACCGAGCTGCTCGGCGTCAACCCCTGTCAGCGCTGCGTCGTCCCCTCGCGGGACCCGGACACGGGCGAGCCGATCGACGGGTTCCGCGAGACGTTTCTCCGGAAGCGCCGTGAGACGCTCCCCGAGTGGACCGAGAGCGACCGGTTCGACCACGACTTCCGGCTGATGGTCAACACGGTCGTCCCCGAGTCGGAGTGGGGATCGACGCTCGCGGTCGGCGACCGACTGACGATTGAGGGGGTCGTCGAGATCGCCGAGGAGGACGGGACCGTCGAGGTCGCCGAGAAGGACGGGACCGCCGCGACCAAGACGAGGGAGAACCCGTGACTCGACGGGGGACGCCCGGTCGGGAGAGCGCGGCCGCTCGGTCGACGGAGCGACGGATTTGGTACGGGTACGGTCAGCTGACCCGCGCCGAGAAGAGTCGCTTCGGCGTCTTCCTCCACGACACCACGCGGCTGTTCGCGGAGATCTCGGTGTTCTCGCTGCCCGTGTTACTGCTCGTGATGGAGTACCCGGCTACCGGGTGGTTCGACGCGAAGGCGACGGGGATCGTGGCCTGGCTCACCGCGGTGGTCGTCGGGACGCTCGTCCGGGGCGGCTTCGTTCGCCCGATAGCGACTCCGATCCCCGGGTGGGTGACCCTCTCGCCGTCGCTGCTGCTCGCGCGGGTCCCGTACTTCAACGGCGGACTGGCATTGGCGATCTTCGGCGGTCTCCGGGTGGAGCAGACGGTCGCGACCGTCGCTCCGGCGAGCGGGGGACTCGGCGTGGCCGCCGGGCTCGCGTGGGCGGCCGGCGCCGCGACGCTGCTCTCGCTGTGTTTCCCGTGGTTCGCGGAGCGGTGGCTCTCGGTCGTCGGGTGAGTCAGAGTCAGAACGCGGGACTGCGGCGCGGACGCCGGGCTCAGCGCCCGCCGTCGGTCATCGCGACCGGCTCGTCGTCCGCCGTCTCGGCCGGAGCGCCGCTCCCGTCGCGGGCGGGCTCCTCGACCCCCGCGGTGTCTGGCGTCGTCTCGCCGACGCCGAAGTGGTTCCAGAGCGTGACGCCGGCGACCGCGAACGCGACGAGGTCGTAGTGAACGGCGCCCTCGAAGGCCGTGAACGCGGCGAGCGTGCTGTACCCGAAGAGGGCGACGACGCTCCCGACGAACACGCTCTCGCTCGTGACCCGCCCGGCCGCCGCGGCCGCGAGCGACCGCTTGATTATCGGGCCGCAGGCGACGAGGAACGCGATCCCGGAGAGCGCGCCGAGGTTGACGAAGAAGTGCGTCGCCATCCGCGAGTCGAGCAGCGACTGCAGGTACGCGACCGTGAGCGGGTCGTAGAACAGCCACTCGATCCGGGTCGGGTACAGCACCGCGATGTACGGCGTCGCGACCATCAGCCCGAACAACACCGCGACGGCGACGCGGGCCGACGCGAACTGCGAGGCCCGCCGCGCCTCGAACGCTCGGTCGACGGGGTCGACGACGAGCCCACACGCCTCCAGCGTCTCCCGGAGGTCGTCGCGGGAGACCGACGGGTCGTGGTGGACGCCGACGGTGCCGTTTCGCCCGGTCGCCGACGCGGCGCTCACGCCCTCACGGTCGCGGAGGACGGCCTCTAACAGCCCCTCCCGGCGCTTCGTGTCGATCCCCTCCACCGAGAAGGTGTCGTGGACGTGCGGCTCGGGAACCCGCGCGACCCGCGGTCCGGCGTTTCCATCGGACGCGTCGGCCGCGGTCTCGCCGGTCGGGGCGTCGATCCCCCGATCGCGGACCACGGCGTCAAGCCGCGTCGCCCGCCCGTGGTGGTCGTCTGGCATGTGCGTCACATACACCCGTATCGGCATGAAACTTCCCCCGTTCGGAGGCGGTCCGGGGGCGAGCTCGCCGCGCGGACCGGGGTCGCCTGAGAGCGAGCGCTAGGAGTTGACCGACTCCATGTACGAGGTGACGATCATCTGTCCCTTCCGCGTGAGCGCGGCCCCGGCGTCCCCGTCGACGACGAGGTCCTCGTCGCGGAGCGTTTCGAGGACCATCTCCGTCTGGGTCACGTCGCCGGTGACCACGTCGGCGATGTTCGCCTCGCCCCCGGCGGAGTAGATCGACACGAGGATCTCCAGCTGTTCCTCCGTCGGATCGAACGCCTCGACGTCCTCCATCACCTCGTCGTACTCCAGCTTGATGTACCGACCGAGCACGTTCAGGATCCGCTTGTCGGGGACGGTCGCGATCGACGTCACGGTCTGGGTGTCCGGGACGTGGCGGAACACGAGCGCCGGGCGCTTCTTGTCGGCGATCGTGCGGTTCGTCCGCTCGTAGTCGATGACGCTCGACAGTTCCACCCTGAACGGGTCGGGGCAGTCGGCGAAGCCGATCGCGCCCGGCGAGAGGGTGATCGACGCGGTGTGGTCGGACGCGTCCGTGACGCGCCCGCCGAGCTTCGCCGGGTGCCGGACCGTCACCGTCACGCCGCGCAACAGGACCTTGAACAGCAGCCGGGTGAACCGCTCCATGTCGTCCGGCTCGCCCTCCACGAGGGCCGTGCGCCTGTCCCCGCCGTCCCGGTAGGCGATGGTCACGCTGTCGCTGAAAAACGACTGGAGGTCTCCGGGGACGGTGCCGACGACGACGTCGAACACCTTCGAGAGGGGGACGGTCGTCTTCGCGCCGTCGGTGGCGAGCACGAGCCGGCGCTGGCTCAGGAGGACGCGGCCCGACACTGGTTCGTCGCGTCCGAGGTCGGAGGTGTGGACGCGGCCGACGAAGTCAGCGACGACGGACTCTTCCATCGAACTTCGCTTGCGCCTCTCCGGTATTTACTGTTACTCCTGCTGTATCAGTCGTGATAACAAACCGACGAATCGAGAACGAACGTGTTCGGACGCTCGGGCCGGTTCGATCGCGCGGTAAAAGCGAGGAACAGCAAAGCCTAATGAGGTGGGCATCAAACCGACAGGTGATGCCCACAGTAGAATACCTCAACTACGAAGTGCTCGACGACCACGGCTGGTCGATGGACGACGACGACCTGTTCGAGGAGGCGGCTGACGCCGACCTCGACGCCGAGGACTACGGCTCCCTCGAAGTGAACCAGGGCGAGTACATCCTCGAATCCGCCGAGGCCCAGGGCTACGACTGGCCCTTCTCGTGCCGTGCCGGCGCCTGCGCGAACTGCGCCGCCATCGTGAAGGAAGGCGACATCGAGATGGACATGCAGCAGATCCTCTCCGACGAGGAGGTCGAAGACAAGAACGTCCGTCTCACCTGCATCGGCAGCCCGTCGGCCGACGAGGTCAAGATCGTCTACAACGCGAAACACCTCGACTACCTGCAGAACCGCGTCATCTAACGCCGCTTCGACCACGCCGAGGCCGCACTCACAGACGGTGTTCGATGTGGGTCACCCCCATCGGTGCCACCGTTTTTTCGGACGACTCGTCCCGCCGAGCGACCGCTCGGCTCCGAACCCGACTCCCACCTACCAGGCCGACCACGCGGTCAGGCTCTCGTCGCGGGCGTACACCCGCTTGAGATCCTTGGCGTACGCGAAGTCGCCCTCGTGATCCAGCTTCTCGTGGCGGTACTCGGGGGCGTCCTCGCGGATCTGGACGCCCTCGACGACGAACTCCTCCTCGCCGAAGGTCTCGGTCTCGCCGACGGTGAACTCGTAGTCGCCGGGGACGTTCACCTGCAGCGAGCGCGTCTGGTCCGCGTTCCCGTCCTTCGGGTGGAGCGTCACCGGGACCGTGACGTTGTCGACCGCGCGGGTCCACAGGGTCTCGACGGCCTCGATGTCGGCCTCCTCGACCCGCTGCTCCGGGCCGACCTCGATCCCGGTCACCCGGACCTGCATCAGGGCGTCGGGGGAGTCGACGACGAACTCCTCGCCGGTCGCGACGTAGGTGTCCGCGGGCACGTCCATCTCGGTCGAGAACGACTCCCCGTCCTGCGAGACGATGACCGTCAGCCCGACCGTCTCCTCCTCCGGGATCTCGGTCTTGTACGTGTGGTCGCAGTCGGTACAGCGGACGGTCGCCTGCCCGCCGGGGCGCAGCACTTCGTGGACGGTCTCCTCGCCCGACGAACACGACGGACAGACGAGACCGACTCGGTCTCCGGTTTCGGTCATTACGGCGTCGTATCCGCCGCTCGCGTAAATATCCGCCCCTGTGGCCGCGGTGCGTCACACGCTCGCGTGGGCCTCGCTCCGGGGTCGGTCCCCGGGGCGGGCGAGTAAGGAAACTGGTTTATCGGAGTCTGGGGAACGGTCGCCCATGATCGTACCCGGATCCAGCTCACAGCTGCTCGCGGCGGCGCTTGCCGAGGAGACGGGCCGGCCGCTGGCGACGCCGACCTACGACCGGTTCCCGGACGGCGAGGGGCTCGCGGCGGTCCCCGACTTCGCGGGCGACGAGGCCACGATCGTCGCCTCGACAGACGCCGACGAGGCGTGGGTCGAACTGCTCCAGCTGCAGGACGCCGTCCGCGAGGCCGGCGCCGAGCGCGTGACGACCGTGATCCCCTACATGGGGTACGCCCGACAGGACCAGTCGTTTGGCGACGGCGAGCCGGTCTCGGCGCGGGCGATGGCGCGGGCCGTCTCGACCGGGACCGACCGCGTCGTGCTCGTCAACCCCCACGAGGCCGGCGTCGCCGAGTTCTACGACGTGCCGGTCGAGACGGTCGACGCCGCGGGCGTCCTCGCGGCGCCGCTCCCGGCCGACCTCGCGGAGCCGCTGTTCCTCGCGCCCGACGAGGGCGCGGTCGGCATTGCGGAGACGGTCCGGGACGCGTACGGCGCGGGCGAGACGGACTACTTCGAGAAGCACCGCGACCGCGACACCGGCGCGATCGAGGTGTCGCCCTCGGACGCCGCCGTCGCGGGCCGGGACGTGGTCGTCGTCGACGACATCGTCGCCACCGGGTCGACGATGAGCGAGTCTGTGGCCGTCCTGAACGAGCGCGGCGCGGCGCGGGTGCTCGCGGCCTGCGTCCACCCCATGCTCGCGGCCAACGCCGTGACGAAGCTCCGCGGCGCCGGCGTCGACCGGATCGTCGGCAGCGACACGCTCGAACGCGGCTGCAGCGTCGTCAGCGTCGCGCCCGTCCTCGCGGACGCGCTCGAGTAGGTCTCCTCGGTTCCGTCGGCTTCCCCCGACTGGCGATCGGCTTCGGTGTTCCGTGCTGAATACACCGCGTGTATCTCGCACAACGCAGTGATCAGCCCCAGCCAATAGGATCGTTCAGTACAGGTGACTCACGGATCGCTCAAGACAGGTAACTCACGTACCGGTAACCCCCTGACTCTCCTGATATGTGTCAGGAACGCCGTGCGAGATACAGAGGATGGATGGAGCAAACCGACACGGTTTCTTCCAAGTTATCCGTGCTGAATCATCAGGTTAGTAGAATTGCGTATGAATCGGATAGAAACCAAAATGATCAAAAAGGCTCTGATCAGAATAGCTATATGTCGTATGAATCGCCGCCCCTTCCTCCAACAATTAGCAGTTGGAGGTGCCCTCCTCACGGCCGGATGTACCGCCATTAGAGAAGAGCCGGGGCCGTTCAACTTTGGCATCGTTAACCGTCGAGAACAGTCATATCACGTCGAGTACACCCTCTGGGACGACGCCGGTGAAATCGTTATCGACGGCTCCGTTGATATCGCACCTAGACCTCCCGATGGGGGGGAGTATACCGTGCTGGATTTCCCCGATCTCATTCGAGTCACCAATGGTGACGAAATCGACGCTCGAATACAGATTGACGGCGAAACGTTTGAAGACACATACGAAGTGACGTGCAACAGAAGTGAGAACGCCGAAAACAACTGGTTCTTCCAGATCCGCCACCCCGATGGGCCTACGACGAGCGAGACAGGAATGGAGTTCAATGGAAGTGAGTGTTGATTTTCCCTATGCGAGACGCTCTATTGGATTATCGTTCACCGGGGCCCCGTAGGCTATCACCTCATGCCGCATTCGCGCCCTGTATTCAGCAGGGGCTTGGCATCAGAAACAGTATCTGATATAACTCTTAGCAGTAGATTCGCAGGCGCGTTCTATCGGCTGATTCAGAGTTCAGTTAGAGAAAATAACCCCGTCCTCCTGCTGACTACACCTTCTGTATCCACAGATCCTCTTCTCTCTTCTGGCGGATTTCGACGGAGGTCGCTACTCGATCTCCCGAATCACTCGCGCCGGGTTCCCGCCGACGACGACGCGGTCCGGCACGTCTCTCGTGACGACCGCGCCCGAGGCGATCACCGCGCCGTCGCCGACCGTCACGCCGGGATTGAGCACGGCGCGCCCCCCGATCCAGACGTCGTCGCCAACCGTCACCGACTCGGCGCGCTCGCGGCCCGTCGCGCGCTCCTCGGGGTCGATCGGGTGCGTCGGCGTGTAAACGTGGACGCCCGGGCCGAGCAGGCACCGGTCGCCGAACGATATCCGGTTGGCGTCGAGGAACACGCAGCCGAAGTTCGCGAAGAAGTCGTCGCCGACGGCGACGTTGTAGCCGTAGTCGCACCGGAACGACGGATTGACCGCGGGGTCGTCGCCGACCGCGTCGAACAGCTCTCGCAGGAGCGTCTCGCGGTGCGCCGACTCCGCCTCGCTCGTCGCGCTGTACCGCCGGGCGAGGTCGCGGGCGCGCTCCCGATCGGCGACCAGCTCGGACGCGCTCGGGTCGTAGAGCTCTCCCGCGAGCATCCGCTCCGTCTCGGTGGGCATACCTCACCGAACGCGCCCCGGCGGATAGCCGTTTCCGTCGGGCGGCGGCCGGGTGTCTCTCTTTTAAACCGCCGTCACCCACGCCCGGTAGTCGTCGTCGAGCTCGTACACCTCGCGGAACGCGCGCTCGATGAACCCCGCCACGCGGTTCGCGTCCGACCGGGCGGTGACGACGGCGTTCGTCCCCTCGGCCTCCTCCGGGCTCACCAGCTCGTCGATCCGGAACTCCGGGAACTCGCCGAGCAGGGCCTTCAGCCGGTCCAGCTCGTCGTCGGTGCAGTCGAGGACGAGCTCCGTGCCCGCGAGCTGGACCCACGGCGGCACCTCGCCGCCCTCGGTGGTGTCGCTGTCGGGGTCGGCGTCGACGGTCATCACCTCGCTCGACCGCGCGCGGTGGGCGGTCGCCGCGTCCGCGTACAGCTTCAGCCGCTCTCCCTCGGTCGCGGCGTCGAATCTGGTCATGCCCGCACGTCGTCGCCGCCGGCTCTTAAAAAGCCGCACCGCGGACCGGACCGGGGGGCCGGTCGTCGCGTCCGCGAGCCGTCCCTCGGCCGTCACGCCGGTTAGTTCGCCAACTCGACTACTTCGCCGACTCGACCGCAGTCTCGACGAGCGACCGCGCCGTCGAGAGCAGCGCCGACGCGTCCTCCGGGTCGCGGGCCTCGGCGGTCAGCCGAATCAGAGGCTGCGTCCCCGACGGGCGGACCAGGAACCAGCCGTCCGCGGTCTCGACCCGAACGCCGTCGAGCGCGGTGACGTCGTCGTAGCGCTCGCGGACCAGCCCGTCGACGGCGTCCATCGCGGCGTCTTTCGCGTCCGTCTCGACCGTCTCGCGGCGGATCGGGTACCGGTCGATCCGCGCGAGCCGGTCCGAGATCGGTTCCGCAGCGGCGAGGACCGCGAGCTTCACCGCGGCGAGCGGGCCGTCGGGACAGAGCGTCTCCCCGGGGAAGATCCAGGCCCCGGAGGGCTCACCGCCGAACGCGACGGCGGGGTCGCGGGTCCGCTCCGCGACGTACACGTCGCCGACGCGGGTGTGAACGACCTCCGCGCCGACGGCCGCGAGGGCGTCGTCGACGGCGAGGCTCGTGTTGACCGGGGCGGCGACCCGGTCCCCGGAACCCGCCTCCTCCCGCCCGAAGAGCGCGAGCAGCAGGTCGCCGGAGACGAACTCGCCGTCGTCGGCGACGGCCATCATCCGGTCCGCGTCGCCGTCGTGGGCGATCCCGAGGTCGGCGCCCACGGCGGGGACCGTCGCCGCGAGCGTCGTACACGTCTCCGCCGTCGGCTCGCTCGGGCGGGCGGGGAACCTGCCGTCCGGCCGGTCGTTGATCGTCTCCACGTCGACGCCGAGCTCGTACAGCGCCTCGGCGGTCACGCCGCCCATACCGTTCCCGACGTCGACGACGACGGACAGCGAGGAGAGCTCTGCGGTCCCCGCCGACGCGTCGCGCCGGCCCGCCTCGACCAGCGCCTCGCGGTGGCGAGCGGTCGCGTCCGCCCACGTTCGGCGCGTCCCCTGCTCGTCCCACGCCGCGAGGTCGAAGTCGGCCTCGCGTATCCGCTCGGCGACGTCTTCCTGCTGTGTCGTCGAGAACGCCTGTCCCGACGGCGTCCAGAGCTTGATCCCGTTGTCCTCCGGGGGGTTGTGCGAGGCGGTCACCACCACGCCGGCGTCGGCGTCTCGGTCGGCGATCCCCCGGGCGACCGTCGGCGTCGCCGCCAGCCCCGCGTCGACCACGTCGGTCCCGGTCTCTTGGAGGCCGGCGACGAGCGCGTCTCGGAGGGTCCGCCCCGAGTCGCGCGCGTCCCGTCCGACCAGCACTCGGTCGGCGTCCGTTCCGACGGCTCGTCCCACGTCGAGCGCGAGCGACGCGGTGATCGACTCGCCGACTCGGCCCCGGATCCCGCTCGTTCCGAACATGAGGTCGACAACCGTCCGAACGGATATGTAGGCGTCGACCGTTTCCGCCGGCGCCCCCGTCGATAACCCGCGGGTAACGCGCCCGCGGCCGACCGGCCGTCCCGCCGAGGCGGTTAGCCTGCGTATAGTAAGGCGTTGCGGGGCGGTCCTCTCCGACGAGATGCGATTCGACCATCAAACGATCGACGATTCTCCCCCGTGCGGGCGCCTCTTCGTGTGCGAGCCCGTCGACCTCGTCGGCGACGGCCTCCCGGACCTCATCGTCGGCGGGATGGGCGCCGAGGACCTCCCGGTGTTGGGCGACCGGTCGGTGCCGCTCGTGGGACGGCTGTTCCGGCGGCTGGAGAACAACCTCTTCTGGTACGAGAACCCCGGGCGAGGGAACCACGACGGCGACGCGGCGTGGACGCGTCACACGATCTCGTCGGCCTCGGACCTCCACGCGCTCGGCGCGACGCTCGGCGACGTGAACGGGAACGGGCGGCTCGACCTCATCGTCGGTCAGGGGTTCGGCGGGAGCGACGTCTACTGGTTCGAACAGCCCGCCGACCCGCGGGAGACGTGGACGCAACACCTGATCGCCGACGACTTCTCGAAGTACCACGACCTCGCGTTCGGCGACGTCGACAACGACGGGGAGCCCGAGGTCGTCGGCGCGTCACAGGAGAGCGAGACGGTCTTCTACTACGACGTCCCCGACGACCCCGCGCGCTCCCCGTGGCCGAGCGACTGTCTCACGGTCGTGAGCCGGAACACCAACGTCGAGGGGCTCGCGATCGCCGACCTCGACGGCGACGGCGACAACGAGCTCGTCGCGGGAACGGCGGTCTACCGGCAGGTCGACGGGGACGCGGCCGCCGGCGCCGGGGTCGGCGACCCCGCCCGCGACGACGCGATGGAAGCGGACGGGAGCGGGCGGGCGAACGGACAGCACGCGGTCGCCGGCGGAGACGCCGGGGGCGGCGCCTCCGTCTCCGGCTCCGAGTCGGCCGCTCCCTCCGGCCCCGCCTCCGGGGACGCGTCCGGCCCTGCCTCCGGGGACGCGTCCGACCACGCCTCCGAGGGCGCGTCCGACGTGTCGGCCGGCTGGACCCGGGAACACGTGGTCACCGGGTGGGACTGGACGCGGGTCGCCGTCGGCGACGTGGACGACGACGGCGAGCCGGAGCTGGTGTTCGCGGAGGGCGACTCGCCGCTGCTCGGCGAGCACATGGGCCGCGTCGGGTGGTTCGACCCGCCGGACTGGGACGCGCACGTCCTCCACGACGACCTGTACTGCCCGCACACGGTCCAGCTCGCCGACTTCGACGGCACCGGATCGCTCGACATCTACGTCGCGGAGATGGGCGCCGGGGAGAACGACGAGACCGCACAGCACGTCCTGTTCCGGAATCAGGGCGGCGGGGAGTTCAGGGAGACCGTCGTGGAGAGCGGGGTGCCGACCCACGAGGCGAAGGCCGTCGACGTCACCGGAAACGGGCGGCCCGACCTCCTCGGGAAGTCGTGGGAGCCGCACGCGCACGTCGACGTCTGGTACAATCGCCCGTAACATGTTCCCGAACGCGACGCTCCGCGAGCGGCTGCCGATATTTAAAAGCGGACCGGCCGCCGCGGACTCGGACGCCGGCGACCGTTCCGATGCCGACTCGGACGCCGGCGACCGCTCCGCCGCCGACGCGAGCGATCCGCTCGTCACCGTGGTCGTCACGACGTACAACCGCCCCTCGTACCTCCGCGACTGCGTCGAGAGCGTGCTCGACCAGACGTACGAGCCGATCGAGCTCGTCGTCGTCGACGACTGCTCCGACACCCCCGCGAGCGAGACGCTGGCGGGCGTCGACACCGACGCGCTGGCCGGGTACCGGTGCGTCCGACACCGGACGAACCGCGGCGTCAACGCCGCGCGGAACACGGGCATCGAGGCCGGGAACGGGGCGTACGTCGCCTTCCTCGACGACGACGACCGATGGGTCCCGGAGAAGGTCGAACGGCACGTGGAGGCGTTCGCGGCGGCCGACGACGACGTCGGCGCCGTCTACTCGGGGATGAAGGCGATCCGCGAGGACGGCGAGAGCGAGGAGCTGCCGCCGCGGATCGACGGCGACCTGACGAAGGCCCTGCTGTGTCGGAACGTGGTCGGGTCGATGTCGGTCGTGACGGTCCGGGCCGACATCGCGGAGTCGATCCCGTTCGACGAGGAGTTCGAGGCGTGGGCCGACCTGGAGTGGCTCATCCGCGTCTCCCAACGGACCGCGTTCGTCCGGCTCCCCGAACCGCTCGTCGTCTACGAGTACACGTCGCACGGTCGACTGAGCGACGACTTCGAGAAGAAGCGCCGCGGCTACGACAGCTTCCTCGAGCGGTTCGACGACGTCGCGGCGGCGTACGGCCGGCCCTTCCGCCGGAAGATGCGCGCGTGGGCCGCGTTCCGAGCCGGGTCGTCGGCGCTGTACACCGGTAACTACGGCGAGGCGCGCCGGCTCCTGTCCACCGCGGTCGCGCGGTACCCCTTCGAGCCGCGCTTTTTCACGTACCTGTTCGCGTCGCTGGGAGGCCGCCCCACGCACCTCCTGGCGCGCGGCATCTCCCGGTCGCTCGGGTGACCGCCCGCGGCGACATCGTCGACGTGTCGCAGCCGAGCCGACGGGCTCCGTCTCCCCGGGAGCGAACGGGGCTCGCGTGTGAGCCGAAGATCCGGGGACGGCGCCGCTCGGCGACGCCGCTCGCGCAGTTATAATCGATCGAACGAGTGTCGGACGGGAATCGGACGGGAACCGCATAAGATTTGAACAAGAGTCGGACGGGAACCGAACAGTGCCGAGCGTGCCTCGCCGAGGCGGGCCGACGCCTCACTCGAGCCGATCGGAGACGAACTCCAGAAGCGTTTCGACGCGGTCGTCGCCGCGGTAGGCGACGGCCCCGCGCTCCCGGTCGAATTCGATCACCTCTGCGTCCGCCAACATCGGCAGATGCGTGTGGTGCAGTTCGATGGCGGTCTGCCCGTCGTCGGTCGGTCGGTCGCGCGATTCGATCGCTTCCGCGAGGTCGTCGACGCCGACCGCGCGGCTATCGGTCGCGTGCAGGTGGCGGAGTATCGCCCGACGCTCGGGGTCGGCGACGGCTCGGAGCAGCGTTTCGGTCGAGGCGGTCTGGGTTTCTGTGTGCATTCTGTGTCCCACCATGTTCGGACGGGACAGTCGCTCGCAGGAACATGGATACCGTACTGTTCGTTCGTGACCTGATAATGGGGGGTATTCACCTCGATCATCACACCCATCCGAGAGGATAGGCCGTGCCTACCGGTTCGCGTCGCGTCGTCGGTCTCGGGTTGTCACCGCTTAACAAATATTTGGGTGGGATAACGGTGAGGTCATGCACTGCCCTTCCACCGCTGCGAACGCGACCGCCGGGGTCTCGACTGTCGGGACGCGCCCGTCGATCGAGGCGGCCGAGGCGAGCCGGCCGGCCGAGGTGACGGAGCGATGACCGGGATCACGGAGATCGGAAACGGGCGGGTCGTCACGCCCTCGGGCGTCCTCGAGGGCGGGCGCGTCGTGATCGCGGGCGACCGAATCGTCCGGGTCGATCGGCGGTCCGCGGGCGACTCCGCGAGGGCGACGACCGTCGACGCCGACGGTCGGGTCGTGATGCCCGGCATCGTCGACCTCCACGGCGACGACATCGAACACCACCGCTCTCCCCGGGCCGGCGCCAGCGTCGACACCCGGACCGCCCTCACGGCGGCCGACCGCGCCAACGTCCTCCACGGGATCACGACCAAGTTCCACGCCGTCGCGTTCGAGGAGTCGCCGGACGACGGGCGGACGCTCCGGACCGCGGAGGCGGTCGCCGCCGAGATCAGCCGGGCGGAGTACACCCTCGGCGACAACCGCCTGCACGCCAGGTGCGAGCTGGCGGGCGAGAGCGCCGACGCCGTCGAAGGCGTCATCGACCGGTTCGGGATCGACCTCCTCTCGGTGATGCACCACGCTCCCGGCGACGGGCAGTACGACGACGCCGAGTTCGAGCGCCACTACGTCGAGGACCGGAACTGGCCGGCGGAGAGCGTCGACGACGTGATCGAGACCCGGCGGTCGTTAGACCCGGCCGACCGCGACGACCGCATCCGCCGGATCGCCGGGCTCGCGCGGCGCGCCGGCGTGCCGCTGGCGTCCCACGACGACGAGTCCGCGCGCGACGTGGACCGGATGGCCGACCACGGCACCGACATCAGCGAGTACCCGCTCACGCGCGGCGCAGCGCGGCGCGCGACCGACCTCGGGCTCGCCACCGTGATGGGCGCCCCGAACCTGGTCCGCGGCGGGAGCCTCTGGGACAACCTCGGCGCGCGCGACGCGATCGACGACGGACTCGTCGACGTGCTGTGCGCCGACTACCACCCGCCCTCGCTGCTCGCGGCGCCGTTCGTCGACACCGGCGAATCGCTGTCGACGCGCGTGAACCGCGTCACTCGCAACCCGGCGGCGGCCGCCGGGCTCGACGACAGGGGCCGGATCGCCGAGGGTGCGCGAGCGGACCTCATCGTGGTCGATCCCAGCGAGACGCCGACCGTCGACCGCGCGTTCGTCGCCGGTACGGAGGCCGTCCGAACCGACCGCACCGCGACGACCGAACGGCGAACGCCGCCGGCCGGGTCGTGAGCGTGGGGTCGACCGAGTCGTGAGCATGGGGTCGACCCGGTCGCGAGCGCGCCGCCCCGCCGCCGCTACCGAGTCGGGCCGGCGCCGACGCTCTCGGTCTGCCTGCGGAACGACCGAATCGCGGACCCGAAAAGGGGAGGGGGAGCACGAAGTGCGAGGACCGGTACCACAGCGGAGGCGGGCCGCCCGGGGTCATGGACGTTCACGTCCGACTGCGGTACGACTCTCGATTAAACTCGGGAGGACTTTGCTATATAACATCTAAAACCGATATGGTATAATTATCAGACCTGACATGAATGTCGCGAGCTCCGACGGGTCGGGCGTCGCCGGCTCACGACCGGTTCTTTCACGCAGACAGGTCCGAAATTACTGGTTTGAGACGTGAAAACCGGAGGAATCCTCCGCTATCTCTCAGCCAAATCGACACTGTTTATAAAATGGAGGCGTTGACTACGGCAAGGCACACATCTCATGACCAGTTCCGATGCAGAACGTCGACAGCCGTCAGCCGCGACCCGCGGGTCGCCGGTCACTCGAGTTCCGATGGGCGACGAGACCTCTGCGACAGTCGCGGTCGTGCGCGCCGTCGCCGAGGCCGAGGGCGCGTCGCCGGGTGATCTCCCCTTGTTGAGCGACGTGATCGATCCCGAGGCGTTCGACGCGCTGTTCGACGACGACCGCGCCGGTCGGTCCGGCGTCCGCTTCTCGTTCGACTACTGCGGCTACGTCGCCACCGTCACCGACGACGTCGTTGAGCTGGACGTTCGGTAACGCCCGAAGGGGCTTCTGCGTCCGTCGTTCCGCCCGTCACTCGGCGTTCGCGTCGTGGTGGACGGGCGCCGCCGGGTAGCCGGTCGGCGCCCGCTCGGTAGGTCGCTCCTAACGAATCTCGCGAGATCCGCGGCGCGTGTCTCTCGACGGGCGTCGACCGAAAGGTTCCGCATTACAATCAGTACCGGCGCCACAGGCAGGGCATGGTCCGACCTTATTTCGGAGCCCGCCACCGGAGCCGGGCAGCCGATCGCATCGCTGCGGCCGATCGCTCGCGGACGGTTCGGGGGACCGCGACGTGTCCGTGAGCTCGTTCGATCAGGCGGTCGTCCTCGCGGCGGGCGAGGGGAGCCGCATCCGGCCGCTGACTCGGTACCAGCCGAAGCCGATGCTCCGCGTCGCGGGCCGGCCGATACTGGAGTACCCGCTCGACGCGCTGGACGCGTTCGGCGTCGAGGAGGTCGCGATGGTCGTCGGCCACGCGAAGACGCGGATCCAGAACCACTTCGGCGACGACTACCGCGGCCTCGACCTCACCTACCTGACCCAACAGAGCCAGCTGGGCAGCGGTCACGCGCTTCAGGTCGCCGCGGGCCACGTGAGCGACGAGTTCCTCGTCGTCAACGGCGACAACGTCATCGACGAGGCGATGGTGCGCGGGACCGCGGAGCGGTACGCGGAGTCCGGCGCGACCGCCGCGCTGGCCGTGACCTCCGCGTCGGACGCGACCGAGTACGGCACGGTCGGCGTCCGCGACGGCCTCGTCGACCGGATCGACGAGAGCGACGACGGCGGGTCCGGGCGGGTGAACACCGGCGTGTACGCCTTCGACGAGTCGATATTCGACGCGCTGGACCGGACCGGGTTCGAGAGCGGCGAGCGGCCCCTCACCGCCGCGATCGACGAGCTTCGGGGGCCGGTGGTCGCCGCCGCCCCGAACGGCGTCTGGTTCGACTCCTCGTACCCGTGGGACCTGCTGGAGACCAACGAGACACTGCTGTACTCGCACCCGGACCTCGTCGCCGCGGACCGGCCCGTGGACGACTCCGCGCGGGTCCACGAGTCGGCGGTCATCGGCGACCACGTCCTCGTCGGTCCCGACTGCAAGGTCTCGGCCGGCGCGGTCGTCCGGAACGGGACGTGCCTCCACGCGAGCACCACCGTCGGCGAGAACGCCGTCCTGGAGGGGTCCATCGTCGGTCCCGACGCCCGGATCGGCGCGGGCGCGGTCCTGCGGGACACGATCGTCGGCGGCGGCGCGACGATCGGCGACGGCACGGTCTCGCCCGGCCGGTCCGCGACGCTCGTGCTGGACGGCGTCGAGTACACCGACCGTCGGCTCGGCGGCATCGTCGCCGACCGCGCGACGGTCGGGTCGAACGTCACGGTCACGCCCGGCTGTCGGGTCGGCCCGCGGGCGACGGTGGGCTCCGGCGTCGCGCTCAGACACGACGTCCCCGAGGGCGCGGAGGTGATGGGCTGATGTGCGGCATCACCGCCCGCGTCGGGACGGGGGACGCGGTCGACGAACTCCTCTCGGGGCTCCGCAACCTCGAGTACCGCGGCTACGACTCCGCCGGGGTCGCCACGGTCACGCCCGACGGGCTCGACGTCATCAAGCGCTCCGGCGAGATCGACGAGCTGTGCGAGGCCGTCGAGGCGACCGCGGTGCGCGGCGCGACCGGGATCGGCCACACCCGGTGGTCGACGCACGGTCCGCCGACGGACGCGAACGCGCACCCCCACACCGACTGTCTGGGGCAGGTCGCGGTCGTCCACAACGGGATCATCGACAACTACACCGAGCTCAAAGACGAGCTCTCGACCCACGATTTCACGAGCGACACGGACACCGAGGTCGTGCCGCACCTGATCGAGGAGCTCCTCTCGGCCGGCTACCCGCCGGAAGAGGCGTTCCGGCGCGCGGTCGACAGGATCTCCGGGAGCTACGCGATCGCCGCGGTCTTCGAGGGGAGCGACGCCGTGTACGGGACCCGGTCCGGCTCGCCGCTGGTCCTCGGTCGGTCCAGCGACCGCTGTTACCTCGCGAGCGACGTGCCGGCCTTCCTGGAGTACACCGACGAGGTGGTCTACCTCCAGGACGACGACGTCGTCGTGATGGACCCGGACGGCTACGACATCACCGACACCGACGGCGTGGCCGTCCAGCGCGAGGTCGAGACTGTCGACTGGGACCCCGAGGACGCCGGAAAAGGGGGGTACGACCACTACATGCTCAAGGAGATCTACGAGCAGCCGACCGCGCTCCGGCAGGCGATCCGGGGGCGGAGCGACCCGCTCGAGGGCCGGGCCGAACTGGAGGAGCTCGCGGACGACGCCTTCGAGGGGATCGAGTCGGTCCACCTCGTCGCGATGGGCACGTCGTACCACGCGGCGCTGTACACGCAGGCGCTGCTCGCCGACCGGGGGATCCCCGCGCAGGCGTTCCTGTCGGGCGAGTACGGGTCGAACCCGCCGCCGACCGACGACCGCACGCTCGTGGTTGCGGTCACCCAGAGCGGGGAGACCGCCGACACGCTCTCCGCGATCCGGAGCGTGCAGGGGACGGGCGCGCACACGCTGGCGGTGACGAACGTCGTCGGCTCGACGGTCACCCGCGAGTGCGAGGACACCGTCTACATCCGCGCCGGCCCGGAGATCGGCGTTGCCGCGACCAAGTCGTTCTCCTCGCAGGTGGCGACGCTGGTCCTGTTGAGCGAGCGGCTGAGCCACGACATCGTCGGGGGGACCCCGCGGGCGACCGCGGACCTGCTGGAGGCGCTCTCGGTGCTGCCAGACGACGTCCAGCGCATCCTCGACGAGTCGACGGCGGAGACCGTCGCGACCGAGTACCACGACAGCGACTCGTACTTCTTCATCGGCCGGGGGGTCGGGCACCCGGTGTCGTTGGAGGGGGCGCTGAAGTTCAAGGAGATAACCTACGACCACGCGGAGGGGTTCTCGGCGGCGGAGCTCAAGCACGGGCCGCTGGCGCTCGTCACCGAGGACACGCCGGTGTTCGCCGTGTTCACCGGACGCGACGACACGAAGACGCTCCACAACGTCAAGGAGATCCGCGCCCGCGGCGCGCCCGTCGTCGCGGTGGCCGCCGAGGGGACCGACCGGATCGAGGAGTACGCCGACCACGTGCTCGATATCCCGAACACCCACCCCGACGTGGCGGGCGTCCTCGCGAACGTCCAGCTCCAGCTCGTCTCGTACCTCGCCGCGAACGAGCTCTCGCGGCCGATCGACAAGCCTCGGAACCTCGCGAAGAGCGTCACCGTCGAGTGACGCGCCCCTCGCTTCCAGCAGTTTAATACCCCTCGGCCGCGAACACGGTGTAGGGACGCCGGTCGCAACCGCAAACCAGCTTGTGTGCCAGCACCTGTGTTCTGCGACGTCCGGGGTCCCTCTCTTACCCGCCGAGCGACAGCCACGTCGCTCGACACTCCGGACCGCTCGACGCACTCGCTCTCGACTTCGCCCGTACTCCCGCCGACTTCGCCCGTACTCCCGCCCGAAAGGCACCGCCTACTAAACCGGGCGTCGGGCCAACCGGGAGCCATCATGGATGCACAGCGGGTGCTCGTTACGGGAGGCGGCGGATTCATCGGCGGGGCGCTCGTCGACTCGCTCCGCGGTGACACCGAGGTCACCGTGCTCGACACGGATCCGGGGACCGACGTGCCGACCGACGTCCGGACGATCGAGGCCGACGTCCGGGACCGAGAGGCCCTCGACGAGGCGGTCGCCGGGGTCGACGTGGTGTTCCACCAGGCCGCCCTCGTGAGCGTCGCCGACTCGGTGGCCCGACCGCTGGAGAGCCATTCCGTCAACGCGACCGGGACCCTTCGCGTGCTGGAGGCCGCCCGGGCGCACGACGCGCGCGTGGTCCTCGCGTCGAGCGCCGCGATCTACGGCGATCCCGACGGCGTTCCCGTCGCGGAGACGGCGGCGCTCGACCCCACCTCGCCGTACGGGCTCCAGAAGCTCGCGAGCGACCACTACGCCCGGCTGTACCACGAGCTGTACGGCGTGGAGACCGTCGCGCTCCGGTACTTCAACGTGTACGGCCCCGGCCAGACCGGGGGGGACTACGCCGGCGTCATCGAGGCGTTCCTCGAACAGGCGCGCGCCGGCGACCCCCTGACGGTCCACGGCGACGGCGGGCAGACCCGGGACTTCGTCCACGTCGACGACGTGGTCCGGGCGAACCGGCTCGCGGCCGAGACCGACGCCGTGGGGGCCGGCTACAACGTCGGCACGGGCGAGTCGGTGACGATCGCCGAACTCGCCGAGCGCGTGCGGGCGGCCGTCGGGAGCGACTCGCCGATCGTCCACACCGACGCGCGCGAGGGGGACGTTCGGCACAGCAGGGCGGACATCTCCCGCGCGCGGGCCGACCTCGGCTACGAGCCGACCGTCGACCTCGCCGCGGGACTCGACACGCTCACCCGAGGGGCGTAGGGCGACGACCGCCGCGGGGACTTAGCGAGTCCGTAACAATACCTCCGAGCGCGGTACGCCGGGACAGTGACACGCCGCGTCCGACCGGGACGGGCGATCGCCCCGATCATGAACCCACAGCTCGCTTCGACCCGACGACGGACGGCTCCACGGGCCGACCGGTCGACCGGTCGCCCGGCCGATGGGCCGACCGGTCGAGGAACGGCAACTGAACGACGCGCGACCCGACGGTCCTCGCCGACTCGACCGCGGGTCCCGGCGCGATAGCGCATGGCGGACGACTCCCCGCGCGTCGCCGTCGTCTCCCAGCACTACCCGCCCGACCGGTCCGGCAACGCCTCGCGGGTGAGCGACACCTGCGAGCACCTCGCCGAGGGCGACTGGGACGTCACGGTGTTGGCCCCGCCGCCGACGTTCCCGCACGGCCAGTTCTCCCGCTCCTGGACGCGCGAGACCACGGAGACGGTCGACGGCGTCACCGCGCACCGGCTCTGGGCGTGGCAGCCGGCGTCGGAGGACCCCGGCTTCCTCGCTCGGATGGCGTACTACCTCCTGTTCCCGCTGCACGCGCTCTGCTGGCTGCTCGTTCATCACCGCGAGTACGACGCGATCGTCACCTCCTCCCCGCCGATCTTCACCGGGCTGGCCGGGCTCCCCTTCGGCCTGCTGGCGGACACGCCGTGGGTCGTGGACGTCCGCGACCTCTGGATCGACGCCGCCGTCGGCCTCGGCTTCATCGACGAGGGGAGCGCGGTCGAGCGCGCGAGCAGGTGGTACGAGGCGCTCGTCCTCCGGACCGCGGACCGCGTCACCGTCACGACGAGGGTGCTCGGCGAGGACCTCGTCGACCGGTACGGGATCGACGAGGGGTCGGTCCGGCACCTGCCGAACGGGGTCGACACCGAGACGTTCCGACCGACTGAGGCGGACCGGGAGCCGACCATCGTCTACGCCGGGAACGTCGGCCACGCGCAGGACCTGGACGCCTGCGTCCGCGCCATGTCGTCGGTCGAGACGCCGGACGCGACCCTCCGGATCGTCGGCGACGGCGACACGAGGGACCGGCTGGAGCGGCTGGTCGCCGAGGAGGGGCTGGGCGACCGCGTCGAGTTCACCGGGCTCGTGCCGCGGGAGCGGATCCCGGAGGTCCTCGACGGCGCGATGATCGGTGTCGCCCCGCTGAAACGCGACGACACGCTGGCGTACGCGGTGCCGACGAAGGCGTACGAGTACATGGCCTGCGAGCTCCCGGTCGTCGCCACCGGCGTCGGGGAGGTCGAGACGCTGATCGAGGAGTCGGGCGGCGGCCTGTTCGTCGACAACGACGCGGAGCGGCTCGCGGCCGCCTTCGACGACCTGCTGTCGGACCCGGAGCGGCGGGCCGCGCTCGGCGACAGCGGGCGGACGCACATGGTCGAGCGGTACGACCGCGGGGTCGTCGCTCGCGAACTCGGCCGGGTCCTCGACGAGGTGGCCGGCCGATGAGCGACTCGTTCCGAACGCCGGCGGAGCGGCGCGAGGTCGCCGACGACGCGCCGGCACCGCCGGCGGGAGACCGCGGCGGTTCGGACCGGAACCGCGGCGGCGAGGACGACGGCCGCGGGCTGCTCCGGCGCCCCGGGGACTGGTCGGTCGCGGCTCACACGATCTCCAACATGAAGGCGGTCCAGCTCGCCGGCATCCTCGAGCGCCGCCTCCGGCACGCCGTCGTCCCGCGGCTGCCGATCGACTTCGACGAGCGGTACGACCGGCGCGTCCCCGACGATCCCTCGATCGCTCCCGCCCCGATCCGCGCCAACCTCGACCGGCTCCGGGCGAGCCTCTCCGAGGCCGAGCGCGCGGACGCCCGCGAGGCGGCGAAGGAGGCGGCAGACGGGCGGTACACGTTCCTCGACCGGACGATCGCGTTCGGCGACCGCATCGACTGGGAGCGCGAGGAGATCGACGAGCAGCCGATCTTCTGGCGGCTGAAGCTCGCCTCGTTCGAGGGGTTCGAGCGGCTCGTCCTCGGGTGGGAGTCGACGACCGGGCTCGACGAGGTCCGGTCGCGGCTCGAAGCGGAGGCGTTCGACTGGGACGCGTCGAGCCCGATCGGCGAGGCGGCGTACCTCCGGCGCTCGTGGACCCCCCACTCGGTGTCGCTCCGGATCCTCCACTGGGCCCGCTACATCGCCTGGTGCGACGGCGACGACGGGACCGAGGTCCCCGACCGGCTGGTGCGGATGACCTACCGGAACGCGCTGTTCCTCGCGAACCACGTCGAACACGAGATCGGCGGCAACCACCTGATCGAGAACGCGGCGGCGCTGATCGCGGCCGGCGTGCTCTTCCGCGACCACGACACCGGGTGGGTGCGGACGGGACGGGAGCTGCTCAAGCGCGCCGGGAACGAGCAGTTCCTCGCCGACGGCGGTCACTTCGAGCGGAGCCCGATGTACCACGTCACGGTCCTCCGGCGGTACGCGACCGCGACCGACCTCCTGTCCGCGGTCGGGCACCCGACGACCGCGGTCGGGACGGTCGCCGAACACGCCATGGGCTTCCTCTCGTCGCTCGCGGAGCCCTCGGGGGAGATCCCCCTGCTGAACGACTCGGTGCGCGGGGAGGCGATCCGCGCGCGATCCTGTCTGGCGTACTGCCGGGCGTGCTCGCTGACGCCGACGGTCCGGTCGCGCCACCACCCGGCGGGCTCCGGCTACCGGACGCTCACCGCGGGGGACGGGACCCTGCTCTTCGACGTCGGCGACGTGGGGCCGCCGCACCTCCCGGCGCACTCGCACAACGACCAGCTCGGGGTCCTGCTGTGGGTCGACGGGCGACAGGTGCTCGCGGACACCGGCGTGTACGACTACGGGGCGAACCCGCGCCGCCAGTACGCCCGCAGCGCGGCGGCCCACAACACCGCCCAGTACGACGGGATCGAACCGATCCCGACCGCCGGCAGCTACATGCTGGGCAAGCGCACGAGCGTCGCCGTCGAGGCCGACGAGGGCGACCGGATCGCCGCCAGTCACGCCCGGCGCTCGCTCGGCGGCCCCTCGTACGAACACCGGCGGTCGGTGGCGACGAGGGGGGCGTCGGGATCGTCGGCGTCAGGCGGGGCGCCGGGGTCAGGCGGGGCGACGCCGTCGGGCTGGCGGATCGTCGACCGCGTCACGGGCGACCCGGACGCGACGTACACGGTCCGCTACCACTTCCACCCGGGCGTCGAGGTGCGCGGGGAGCCCGTGGCCCGCGCCGAGGCGGCGACGGACGCCGAGCCGGACCCCGACGGCGAGCTTCGCTCCGGGACCGACGGCCTCGACATCCGCGCCGACGGCGACCGGCTCGCGTCGATCCGATTCCCCGGGACGGAGCGCGTGCGACTCGCGGAGTCGCCGTACTTCCCCCGGTACGGCCGGGAGCGGCTCCGGCCGATGATCGCGGTCACGAAGCCGGCGGGCGACGAGGTGCGGACGATCCTGTCGATCGACCCGGAAGAGGGGTAGCCCGACACCGCTCGTTCTGAGATAAGCAACCACCCCGCGACCTCGAGACACGTACTCCCGCCATCGATCACGAAGCGCTCACGCTCGATAGGGTCCGATACGGGTCCGATAAAATGGTCCCCACTCCGCGGCGTCGCGTCTAGAACTCGTCTTTGAGCCGGACCTCGTCGTCGGTCACCGTGTGCACGCGGTTCTTCTCGAGGGGATAGTCGTCCTGGTCGGCGTCGCCCCAGCCGAGCTTCGAGCGGATGGTGTCGGTGAGGCCCGGGTCAGCGTCCACGTACGCGGTGCCGGATTTGACCTCGGTGATCATCCCGACCTTCTCGCCGTGGGAGTCGACTACCGCTTTGCCTTCGTCGTCGTTAGTGATGTGATCTCGCTCCATCTCGTCCGAATATATTCCTCACGTGCATATAGTTATAAAGAGAATAGCTATTTCACAAGAAGAATCGACCCGTGTTGCGACGGCCAGCATTTATTTATATTCTCATAATCTTATACATTTTTCTGTGTTTATATTTAAAACTTAACTATCACCAAATACGATAAAATCTTTTTTTACCACTGGAGACGTCCGTATTCAGATGGGCGATACGCGAGAGTTCTACTACGAGCCGGACGAGAACGAGGAGCTAAGCACGGAGGTCGTTACGGCGATCGCGAGGGCTCACGACGAGGACGTGATCGACCAGGAGTGGATCATCAGCGACGACATCAACACGAACGCGCTCGACGGCCTCTTCCAGGAACGCAACCTCAAAATGACCCTCCGGTTCGAGGCGGACTCGACGACGGCGACGATCATCGCCGACAGGGACGGAAACCCGGTCATCAAAATCGAATCGCACCGCTGAGGCGGTGCCGTTCACCGGTCGCGGTCGTCCCCGGACGAGGTCGCCTCGCGGACCGGGTCCAGCCCCTCGGCCACCGAGTCGAGGTGGCTGATACCGACCACGGCGACGACGTCGTTCGCCTCCCGGAGCCGGGAGAGCCGATCGGCCATCTCCTCTTCCCTGGCCGCGTCTTCGAGGCGAGAGGCCCGCGAGCGGCTCGCGGTCCGAAACGCGCGCATGAACGAGTCGGCCCGGCGCACCTGCGCGCGCTCGTCGCGCGCCTGCTCGGCGGGCGCGTCAGCGCGGTCGACGTCGTGCGGGACCGGCGAGTCGACCTCCAGTCGGATCGCGGCGCGGTCGCCGATCGCCGCCGCGGCGCGACAGGTGAGCGCGTGTCTCGTCGTTTCGGCCACGCTCGATAGCACGTTCCGAACCGTCCGTCGCGAGGGGCGCTCCCGGAGCAGCGTCACCCCCAGCCGGCGGAAGAAGCCGGCGTTCGGCCGGTCGATACCGACGGTCGCGTCCGTGGCGGCGGCCCGAATCGCCGCGCTCATCTCGCCGCCGAAGACGGGCGGGGAGCGGTCGGTGTCCGCGTACTGCTCGAACAGCGGGATCGAGATCTGCGGCAGTTCCAGCGCGAGCACGTCCGGGTCGAGCGCCGTCACCACCTGTCGAACGCGGTACGCGCTCGCCGGGTGGTCGTGGACGACCCCGACGAGCGTGACCGTCCCCGCGTCGCTCGGCACCCGGTGCACGTGCTCGCCGGTGAGGCGCGGGTCCGAGTCGACGTCGACGGCCGGTGAAGAGCCCATTATGAAGGGATTACCTCCTCTTAGCGCGAGCCTATTTAAATCCGTCCACGAGCCGCGGGCCGACGTGTCAACGCCGAGTCGGGACGCCGGGCCGCCTCAGCCGAGCTCCGCCGCCAGCCGCCGGAGGAACGCCTCCAGTCGTCGTCCCACGACCTCGGGCGCGTTCTCTCGCGCGACGCGGTCGCGGCCGCGCTCCCCGTACCGGCGCCGGGTCTCGGGCTCCGCGAGGAGGGAGGAGACGGCCTCGCGGAGCGCCCCGGGGTCCTCCGGGTCGATCAGGTAGCCGCTCTCGCCGTCCTCGACCTGTTCGCGCATCCCGAACGCGTCGTTCGCGACGACCGGGAGCCCGGCCTCCTGTGCCTCCAACACGACGCGCGGGTAGCCGTCGAGGTACGAGACGTAGACGAAGGCGTCCGCCAGCGCGTAGAGGTCGGCGACGCCGTCGACGAACCCCAGCGCGTGGATCCGCCGCCGCGCGTCCGGGTCGTCCACGCGCTCGTCGAGGACCGACCGGAGCTCAGAGGCGTACTCGCCGCCGCCGGCGACGACGTACGCGAGGTCCCGGTCGGCTTCGAGCAGCGGGAGGAGCTCCTCCAAGGCCGTCTCGACTCCCCGGAGCTTCGCCCGGTACTTCAGGTTCGTCACCGTCAGCAGGACGCGGTCGGCGTCGATCCCGAACCGGTCGCCGCCGGTTGCCGGTTCCGTCTCGCCGGCTCCCGCCCCCGCGCCTCCCCCCGGCGCCGGCACGGGCACGTTTCCGATGCGCTCGGGGGGACACCCGGTCCGCCGGCGGACGACCTCCCCGAGCTGCTCCGACACGACGACGAACCCGCTCGCGCGGGAGAAGACGAACTCGTCGACCCCGAGGATCGCGCGGTAGCCCGCGGCGCGACCCCACTCGCCCTCGCGTTTCGCCTCCCGGATCCCGTTCTCGAACCGCAGCCACGTGTCGCCCACGAGCCGGTCGACCACGGGGACGCCGCGGCGGTCCGCCAGCAGCGTGACCAGCGCGCCCATCGCCTCGTAGCAGTCGAGCAGGACCGCGTCGGGCTCGTGCGCCGCGAGCGCCCGGCGCGTCCGCCGGACGGTGGTCGCGGCCCGCGAGGGGAGCGACCCCCCGTCGTCGACGCTGACGACCGCGACGTCGAGGTCCGTCTCGCGAAGCGGTTCCACGACCTCCTCGGGTCGGTGGGAGGTGAAGACGAGGAGGGAGAGGTCGGTCGGCTCGCTGTCCGAGCCGGTCGGACCGTCTGACGCCCGCCCGTCGTCCGCGTCCCTCATTCGATCGCCTCCTCGTGAAGCCGCCGGACCCGCTCGGCGTGGGCCTCCCACGTCCATCCCCGTTCGAGGAGCCTGTCGCGGCCCGCCCGGCCCATCGCTCGGGTGCGGTTCCGGTCCGCGAGCAGCGACCGGAGGCCGGCCTCCAGCCCGTCGGCGTCGGTCGGCTCGACCAGCAGGCCGGTCTCGCCGTCGACCACCTGCTCCGGAACCCCGCCGACGGACGACGCCAACACGGCGGTCTCGCTCGCCATCGCCTCGTAGATGACGGTGGGGCGCCCCTCCGTGTGGCTCGGCAGCCACAGCACGTCGGCGAGCGCGAACCACCGGCGGAGCGCGACCGGCGGGAGGCCGTCGAACACGAGCCGCGGCGACCGCCCGGTGTCGGCGAGCGCGTCGCGCACCTTGTCGGCGAGGTCGCCGCCGTTGCCGACGAAGACGAACGTCGCGTCCGGGTCGTCGACGCGCCGGACGACGTCGACCGCCTCCTCGACCCCCTTGCGCTTCAGGAACTGCCCGACGAAGAGGACGACCGTCGCGTCGGGCGCCACGCCCAGCTCGGTCCGGAGCGCCTCGCGCCGGTCGACCGGGAAGCGCTCCGGGTCGGCTCCAAGCGGGACGGTCGAGACCTTCGCCGAGTCGGTCAGCTCGCCCGCTCGCTCGGCGAGCGCGTCGCTCACGCAGAGGACGCCGGTCGCCTCGTCGAGCGTCTCGCGGACGCGCTCGCGGACCCCCCGGGCGAGGTCGTCGTAGGTGTTGAGGATCGTGCCGTGGGCGACGACGAACAGCGGGAGGTCGTGCTCGCGGACGTACGGGAGGACGCCGTACCCGTCGAGGTAGATGTGGCAGGCGTGGACCACGTCGGGGGTCTCGAACGCCCGGTCCGCGTACGGCGGGACCCGGCGGGCGAAGGAGTCGCCGGCCAGCCCGTAGAAGAACCGCTTGGGGAGTAGGTACCAGAACCGGGGGTGGTGGACCGCGTACGCCCCCCAGTCCTCGACGGTCGGGATCGACCCGTACTCGGCGTGCGGGCCGACCGGCGGGGCGAACGGCCGGGGCGACACCGCGTTCACGCCGACGCCGCTCTCCGCGAGCGAGCGGAGGATGCGGTGGTTGAACAGGCCGTTGTAGCGCTCGATCGTGTCCGGGTGGTTGACGGCGCTCGCGAGGATGGAGTACATTCGGGACGGCTCGACCGCCCCTCCGTCTGGAGCTGATAAAGGTATCCACCGGTTATCGGCGGATCGGCGGCGCTCTCGACGGCCGGCACGCCCCTCCGTCCGCGGATTAGCGTCTCGGTAACGAAGCCTCCGCGGCCGCTCTTCTCCGGTATCTACCGCCGGGGTCGGGTCGCCGCACCCGACCGACGGTCCGCTCACCAATGATCCGCTCATACCTCTCGGCCGCACGGAACCACGCCGGTATCGAAACCCAGCGCCTGCGCCTCGCGCTCGCGCGGTCGCCGTCGGTCCTCGACGCGTCGCCGCCGGACGGCGCCGCGTCCGGCGACCTGCACGTGCTGTTCCTCTGTTACGGGAACATCTGTCGGAGCCCCCTCGCGGAGCGGTACCTCGACTCGGTCGCGGAGGACCGCGGGATCGACGGGCTCTCCGTCGACTCCGCCGGGCTCCGAACGACCGCCGGGCGCGCCAGCCCGGACGACGCGGTCCGGGTCGCCGACGAGCTCGGCGTCGACCTCTCCGACCACCGGTCGAAGCCGGTCACGGCCGAACAGCTCGACCGGAGCGACCTCGTGGTGGTGATGGACCTGCTCAACTACCACGACCTCCGCCGCGGTTTTGGGGACCTCGACGACAAGACGCGGTTCCTCGGGGTCTTCGCGGGCGAGGGGTACGAGATCAGCGACCCGTACGGCGAGGGGCTCGACCGGTTCCGCACGCTGTACGCCGACGTGGTCCGCTCGGTGGACGGGCTCGCCGAGGCGCTGGAGGGCGCGCGATGACCGACGACCGGCCGGCGGCGGTCGTCCCGGCGATCGGCACTCAGAGCAGCGTCGTCGCGGTGCGGTCGCTCGCCCGCGCGGGCGTCGCGCCCGTCCTCGCGTCCGACGGCCAGCGGTCCCCGGCGCTCTCGTCGAAGCACTGCGCGGAGGTCGTCGACGTCCCCGACCCGACCGCATCGATGCGGGGGTACGCGGACGCGTTCGTCGACCTCGCCGCGCGAGACGACGTGATAACGATCCTCCCGCTGCGCGAGGCGGACGCGTACGCCCTCGCGTCGCGACGCCGGGAGCTCTCGGAACACCTCGACCCCGTGTGGCCCGGCTTCGACGCGCTCCGGAGCGCGCAGGACCGACGGACCCTCCTCTCGGTCGCCGCGGACCTCGGCGTCCCGGTCCCGCGAACGCGGCTGCTCACCGACTGGCCGGCCGACGACGACGGCCCGCTGGTCGTCAAGCCGCGGTACACCATCCTCGTGGACGAGGACGGGCGGGGCTCTCGCGAGCCGGACGTTCGGCTCCTCGACGCCGGCGAGCGCCCGCCGGTCGAGTCGGTCGTCGACGAGATGGGCCACGTGCCTGTCACACAGGAGTTCGTGCCGAGCGACGGCGAGTACGGGTTCTTCGCGCTGATGGACCGGGGCGAGCCGGTCGCGACGTTCCAGCACCACCGAATTCGGAGCTTCACCTACACCGGCGGCGCGAGCGTCTACCGCGAGGCGGTCGATATCGACGCGCTGCGCGAGCACGGCACCGCCCTCCTCTCGGCGCTCGACTGGCACGGGCCGGCGATGGTGGAGTTCCGGCGCGACGCGCGCGACGGGAGCTTCAGGCTCATGGAGATCAACCCCCGCTTCTGGGGGTCACTGGCGCTACCGGTGCACGCCGGCGTCGACTTCCCGCGCCACTACGCCGCCCTCTCCCTCGGTCAACGCCCCGACCCGGCCGCGGTCGAGTACGAGGTCGGCGTCGGCTCGCACCTGCTCAGCGGAGAGCTCGCGTACCTCTACAACGTGCTTCGGGCCGACGGCCACGGCGACCCGCCCCCGATCGGGGGCGAGGTCGCCGCGCTGGCGACCTCGCTGTACCGGAACCCGAACTTCGACCTGTTCTCGACGGACGACCCGCTGCCGTTCGCGGCCGCCGCCGCCGGGATGGCTGCGACGCTCGGGTCGCGGGTCGCCGACGCGGTTCGTCGGTGAGCGCCGGGGCCAGTCGCGGTCGGTGAGCGCCGCGATCAATCCGCTGCGTACATCCCGAGCGCCCAGTGTCTGCCGGTGAACACCGCGCTGTTGGCGACGTTGCCGTCGGCGACGCAGAGCCATCGCCCGTCGACGTACCACGGGTCGAGGTGGTGCATCCGCCCGGAGTTCCACCCGACGCGCGCACCGGTCCCCTCCAAGACCGGCGACTCCGGTCGCTCCTCGTCGGCGTAGGTCTCCGGCCCCAGCGCCGTGATCTCGAACGCGCGGACGGCCTCGCCGTACCGTCGTTCGCAGTCCTGGAAGAAGACGACGACGCCGTCGGACCCGACGACCGGACGCCCGCCCGGCCGGGACGCGGCGGGCCGACCGGTGACGACCGGGTTGTCTCGGTGGGGCTCCCAGTCGTCGGCGACGAGCGAGTCGCTGTGGTAGGCCCGCAGGCCCGCCGCGTCGCCGTCGCCGACGAGCAGCCACCAGCGGTCGCGCCACCGGAAGACGACCGTGTCGTCGGTGCGGTGGTCCGCCGACACGAGCGTCGCCCGAGGCTCCCAGCCGCCGGGGAAGTCGGTCGCCTCGTAGAGCCGGATCGCTCGCCCGTCCGACCCGCCCTCCTCGGGCACCATGTAGCGGGTTCCCTCCCACTCGAACACGTAGGGAAACGAGAGGTGTTCGCCCGTGTTCAACACGGCGCGGTCGTACTCCCAGCGGAGCCCGTCGGGGCTCGTCGCGTGGCCGATCACGGCGTCCGGGTCGCGGGCGTAGTTGCACACCTCGAAGAACAGGTGCCAGCGGTCCGCTCCGGGGAGCATGAACGGGTCGGCGACGAAGTCGACGGCGCCGAAGTCCGTCACGTCCTCCGCGGTGAACGCCGGGTTTCTCGCGGCGGCGATCTCGGTGGGGGTCAACGGGAGGTCCGCCTCGTCGCGCGTCCCGAGTCCGAGGGAGACCGCCGGCGCGGCGGTCGCGGGGTCGACCGCGGACCGGTCGACCGCGGCGGCGTCGAGGTCGGGGCGCAGCAGGTCCGGGATCGTGTGGTTGACCAGCTTCCCCGCCGACCGCGCGGCGTCGGCGACGAACGGGACCCGCCGGAGCGTCTCCAGCCGGTCGCTCATCGGGTCGCCTCCCGTCGGTCGCTCATCGGTAGCGTTTCCGCGCGTACGCCGCCAGTTCGCCGAGGTCCGGCGGGTGGTACACGGGCCCGAGGTCGTCGACGATCATCGGATCCTGTCTCTCGTCCTGGACGGCCTCGACCGCCTCGGCCAGCTGGCCGGTCGACCCCTCGTACAGCTCGCGGCGGATCTCGTCGAGGGTGTCGCAGTCGGCGATGTCGACGTCCCGGTACGACCGGACAACCCCGGCGTCGAGGTCGTCGGTCAGCGACTGGACGATCGTGCCCGCGGTCTCCTCGTCGTGCATGTACTCCCAGAACCCGGCGGGGCCGCCGCGGTAGGCTCGGGGGTCGCCGTGGTGGTAGCTCAAGACGCCGTACTCGGTGGCCGAGAGCAGCGATCCCCGCACCAGCCCGAAGCCGCGACGGAACACCACGTCCGACCGCGCCCCGATCTCCGAAACCACCTCCTCCGGGACCTCGTTCCAGAGCCCGCTGACGTTGGTCGGGTACGTCCGGATCCACTCGACGTTGTCGACCCCGGTGAGCTCCGAGATGTGGACCGAGTCGTCGTATCGCTCCGACCCGCCCCCTCGGGGTCGCAGCGCCGACGCGATCCAGTAGGCCGCGTACGCCGGGTACTTCACGCCGCGTTTCACGTTCCCGCTCCCGAGCAGCCCCGCGTCCTCGTTGATCACGACGAGGGAGATCTCGGCGTTCGTCTCCGCCAGCATCGTCTCGATCGCCTCCGCGACCCACCGCTCGGTGTGTTCGCCGTCGAACAGCAGGCAGACGCGGAAGGGGGCGTCGTCGCCGGTCGCGGTCGCTCCGGTGACCGCGCTCTCCCACGCCGTCGCGATCGCCTCGGGGCTCGCGTTCTCTCCGGTCGTCACGGGCGCTTCGCCGGTCTCGGTCTCCCCGTTGGTCTCGTCCGTCTCGACCGTCGCCTCGCCCGGCGAGACCGTCGCCAGCCCCGCGAGGAGGTCGGCGAAGAACTTCGTCGCCCAGTTCGGGTACCGCAGGTAGAGGTAGCCGCCGACGTGCGGGTACGACCCCGGGATCGCCCCGCGAACGGGGTCGGGACCGTCCAGCGACTGGTGCCGCTTGAGGAACTCGGCCGCGGTCCGGGCCGCCATCGCGTACTCCGCCTCCCCCGTCAGCTCGTAGAGCCGGAGCCACACCAGCCCCATCTGCGCGTTGCCGGTGAGACAGTGGTACCACGTCCCGTCCCAGTCGGCGTCGTACCTCCCCGTCAGGGCGCCGGTGCGCCGCTGCAGCTCCAAGAGCACGTCCGCGGATCCCCTCGCGGCGTCGATCAGCTCGTCGTCGTCCAGCCGGACGCCGCCCTCCAAGAGCCCCCGGATCGTGTACGCGATCGTGTGGAGGTCCGGGTCGTCGCCGGCGACGAAGGCCGCGTTCTCGAACCAGCCGTTCGGCCGTCGGCTCTCGAGCGCCCACTCGAGGTTCCGTCTTGCGGCGTTCCGGTACGTCTCCGCTCGGTCGTCGAGGACCGAGGCCCCCTCCAGTAGCGCCCACGCGATGCGGGTCGTGTAGGCGTGCACCTCGCCCTCGTAGTCGTACCGCCGCCACGCACCGTCGTCGTCCTGCGCGACGACGGCCCAGTCGCAGGCGGCGCGGACCGCGTCTGCGTACGCCTCATCGCCAGTCCGGCGATACGCCTCGACGAGCCCGAAGACGGCCTGCCCGGTGTTGAACACGTTGGGCTCGCCGCGCTCGCCGGTCCCCTCGGGGAAGCTCCCGTCGTCCCGCTGGACCGACAGGAGCCACTCGGCCATCGCGGTCGCGCGGTCGGTCGCCTCGCTTTCGGGGTGGTCGTCGCCGTACGCGTAGAGGGTGGGGACGACGTAGCCGCTCGTCTCCGGGTACGGCGGCTCCCACCCGAGCACGAGGTTGTACGTGGCGGCCGACCCGCCCCCGCCGGTCGCGTCCTGGCTTCGGAACAGCCAGTCGATCGCCGCGGACAGGTGCTCCTCGTCGCTTCCGGTGTCCGCGAGCGCCGGGAGCTGGCGCCGCGCCGCGTGGGCGGCGGAGCGCCCCCGAGCGACTCCGGCTGAGAGACTGCGTGAGACGCCGCTAATACCGTCGAACATGTCGGTTACGAGCTCGGACGCGGCCGGTCGTCGCGGTCCGCCGTCCGGGTTCGGTCGCCGCACAGAGGTGGTTCCATACCTGTGGCCGTCGGCCCGACCGGCTATGTATATACGTCTGCTAATCCCACCGCGCGCCGCGTCGGAGCGCGTGCGGCCGGGAAGCGTGCCGACCGCCGGTCCGACGTGATGGCCGGTCTCGGGAGTTCGCACGCCCGTTCGGGGCGTTAACCGCCGGATAGTCTTGTCCCGTCGCCGCCAACCGCCGCTCAATGTTCGATGAGTCGTCCCCCCGACACCGGGCGTGGGGGTTCTCTCTGGATCTGTGGCTCGTGATCGCGATGACGGTCGCCGTCTGGGGGTTCGTCCTGTTCGGCGCCGCGTCCAACCCGCTGCAAGTGGTCGCCGGCGCGCTCTTCGTCGTGTTTCTCCCGGGATACGCGTTCGTGGCGGTGTTGTTCCCGTCCCGTTCGACCGAGTCGAGCAACAGCCTGTCCCGGATCGCGCTTCACCGCGAGCGGCCGAACACGATCACGGCCACGGAGCGGATCGTGTTCTCGCTCGGGACGAGCGTGGTTCTCGTTCCGTTCCTCGGCGTCGTCGCTCACTTCTCGGGGTGGGGAGTCACCGCCGAGACGGTCGTCGCGCTCGTCGGCGCGCTGACGGTCGGATTGTCGCTCGCTGCGATGGCCGTTCGCCTCCGGCTTCCGCGCGATCAGCGCTTCGGGATCGCGTCCGTCGCCCCGCTTCGACGAGTGTACGCGTGGGTGTTCGGCGCGGACGACGGCCGGGAAGTGGCTCTCGGCGCCTTCGTCGTGGCGGGCCTCCTGATCGCGGCGGTCGGGATCGGCGGCGCCGCCGTCCTGACCCCAAACGGCGAGCAGTACACGGAGCTCTACCTCCTCAACGAGGGAGAGAACGGGACCGTGGCCGACGGCTACCAAACCGACCTCGGGCCGGGAGACACCGGGACGGCGGTGCTCGGTGTGACCAATCAGGAGGGGCAGGAGCGCACGTACACCGTCGTCGAACAGGTCCAACGGACGGACGGCACCGGCGCCGGGGCGTCGGTCGTCGAGACCGACGAGACGGACCGGTTTGAGCTGACGGTGGAACGGGGTGAGACCGTCGAGCGCTCTGTCACGTTCGAGCCCACGCTCCGCGGCGGCGACGTGCGAGTCGCGTACCTGCTGTACGTCGGCGATCCGCCGGCGGACCCCGACGTCGACTCGGCGTACCGAACCACGCACCTGTGGATCGACACGGACGAGTGACCCCATCGGGACTGGTCGGGTGACCCCATCGGGACTGGTCGGGTGACCCCATCGGGACTGGTCGGGTGACCCCATCGGGACCGACGGCGGGCCCCGAGCGCTCCCGCGTTCAGATCACCGAGAGGACCTGCCGGTAGACGACGTAGCCGAAGACGAGGAAGCAGACGCCGGTGAGGAGGCGGAGCCACCGCCACCACCCCGGCGACTCTCCCGTGGGGTGATACAGCTGCGTGACGGCCAGCAGGCCGACGAAGCTCAGCGTGAAGAACGCCTCAACGGAGAACAGACCGAGCAGGAGCGTCGCACCGAGGACGAAGAGCATCCAAATCGTCTGCGTCGTGGCGACCTCCTCTAAGCTGTACGCGTACACGCCCGACGCAACGGCGTCCTGGGTCGTTGTTATACTCGTCATAAGCGCCCCACGCGGGGGTCAGCCGGGCGGACAGACCGACGACGTCGACGGCTCGGACGCGACATTCCGGCGGGAGCGGCCCGCGGCTCCCGGCTTGCGGTTATCCCCAAGCGGTCCCCCGGTGGGCCGGGTCGGTTTCCCGGTGCCGTCGGCCCCGCCGCGCCCCTCGTTCGCGTATTAGCAGTGCCATTACTACGACCCGAACGGCGGTGTACTGTGACGAACCGCTCGCACGGGCCTCCCGTTCGGAGACCGGTGGTCCCGTCCGGGCATCTCCACCACTACCATGGATCAGCCATCTCGAACGACGATCAGGGCGCTCGCGGCCATCGGAACGCTGTGTCTGCTGGGGACGGTCGGGACCGTGATCCTGACGCCGCCGGCCTCCGGGTACGAGATTTCGATGTACGAGGCGTTCCCCGGGTACTTCTGGGCCCTGCTGATCGGCGTGTTCTGCTTCGGACAGCTCACGGTCCTCTCCAGCGCCGTCGCCGGCGAGGGGGACGACGGCTGGATCGCCGGCGTCGGCCTCTTGGTGATGGCCAGCGCGACTCTCGTCCTCCTCCCCGCCGTCCGCGGGTACCCGATCTACGGCCGTGCAGACGTGTTGACCCACATCGGACTGATCCGCGACCTCGAGACCATCGGCATCGCCGACAACATCTATCCGCCGGCACACATCATGACGCAGGCGTTGGCCGGTGCGACCGGGATCGACGTCGGCGAGGTGGCCAACCTCATTCCCGTGGTGTTCACCGTGCTGTTCTTCGGCGCGAACGCGCTCGTCGCCGTGCACCTGTTCGAGCGTCGACGGGCCCTGTTCTGTCTTCCGGCGGTGCTGTTGCCGATCATGGGAGCGAGCTTCCTGATGGTGATCCCGTTCCTGATGAGCGTGCTGCTGGTCCCGCTCGTCCTCTTCCTGTTCCTCAAAGAGCAGGAGACGCAGGCCGTCAAAATCCGGATTCTGCTCATCCTAGCGATGATCGGCGTCGTCGTGTACCACCCGCTGACGGCGGTGTTCCTCCTCGTCGTCGCCGCGATGTACAGCGTGCTCGGCCGGACCCCGATCCCGTCGGCCGACTGGTCGCTGATCCCGAACGTCACCTCGCTGACGATCGTGGTGTTCAGCGCGTGGTACATGCAGTACGCGGGGATCATCATCCGGTTTCGGAACATCGCCAACGACTTTCTCGGCCAGGCCCAGAGCGAATCCCAGCTCGACGCGACCGTCCAGACCGTCTCGTCGACCGGCCCCGACCTCGCCGACATCCTCCAGATCGCGATCCTCCAGCGGGGCAGTGAACTTCTCATCTACGGGTTCGCGGCGCTGTTCCTCGCCGTCGTCGGGCTGACGTGGTACCGGCACGGCGACCGCCCGGACGTGTTCCGGCTCCTGTTCCTGCTGACCGCGATGGCGTTCGGGGGGATCGCGACGGTGTTCCTGACGACGGACCTGATCGCGGGATACGGGCGGCCGCTGCTGTTCGGCAAGGTGTTCGCGGTGCTGTTCGTCGGCGCGCTCTTTCATACGCTCTGGGCGGGCGCCCGGACGTACCGCGGCCGTCTGGCCGTCTCCGGGTCGTACTCGCTCGTGTTGTTCGTGTTGGTGTTCCTGATCGTGTTCAGCATGTTCGGGTCGCCGCTGGTGTTCGAGCGCAACTCGCAGGTGACCGACATGGAGATCGAGGGCTCGGAGTGGCTGTTCGAAGAGCGGAACGAGGAGCTCCTCATCGAGGAGCGGGGGATCTACCACTACCGGTACTACCACTACCACTACGGGGTCGACGACGAGGACCCGGGGATCCGGTGGGGCGGAGCGTCGCCGCCGGCCCACTTCAACTACACCGAACACGACACGCTCGGACGGAGCTACGACGACGACCGCTACATGATCCTCACCAAACTGGCCCGCATCGAGTACCAAGAGCGGTTCCCCGACTACGAGGACCAGTGGCAGTTCACCCCGGAGGACTTCGAGCGGGTGGAAACGGACCCGACCGTCCACCGGGTGTACGACAACGGCGAGTTCAACGTCTACCGCGTGAGCGGGACGGCCGATGCGGTCGACGCGGCGGATACGACCGATGAGACCGATGAGACCGATGAGACCGATGAGACTGATACGGTCGACGAGACCGATGGGACCAATGAGACTGATACGACCACCGAGACCGATTCCGGCGGCAACGAGCCGGCCGCGACGGCGAGACGCACGGGAACGAGGGTGATCCGAGCGTCCTGACCGGTTCGGTCGCTCGAACCGTTCGTCCGGCTTCTTGAACCGTCCGCCGAGGCGCTCCGTCGTGACCGGGGCCCAGCCCCGACGACCGGGGCCCCGCGTCCGATCGACGAGGCCGCGCCGTTCCGCGGCGTTAGCCCGAGACTAGTCAAAGGAACCGTTCCCGTTGTCCGGGGTATGTCGAGAGCAATCGGGGTCGGCGGGCGGCAGATCGGCGACGACGCCCCGACGTACATCATCGCAGAGGCCGGAGTCAACCACAACGGGAGCCTGCAGCGGGCGAAGCGGCTCGTCGACGTCGCGTCGGAGGCCGGGGCGGACGCGGTGAAGTTCCAGAAGCGCAAACTCCGGGAGACGTATCTGAACGAGACCGTCGACGACCCGTCGCGCTCGGAGATGGGCGTCCAGTACACCGTCTCGAACCTCAAGGAGGTCTCGCTGACCGACGGGGAGTTCCGCGAGCTCGCGGCGTACGCGCGGGACGCCGACGTGCGGTTCCTCTGTTCGCCGTGGGACGAGGAGAGCGTCGCGTTCCTCGAGGGGCTCGACCTCTCGGCGTACAAGGTCGGTTCGCCCGACATGACGAACTTCGTCCTCCTCGAGCGGCTCATCGAGACGGGCAAGCCGCTGCTGGTGTCGACCGGGATGTCCGAGGCCGACGAGATCGACCGGACGGTGCAGTTCCTCGAGGAACACGACGCCGCCTACGCGCTGTTACACTGCCGGAGCACCTACCCGGCCCCGTACCACAACCTCAACCTCGCGTTCATCGACGAGCTCCGCGATCGCTACGACGTTCCCGTCGGGTACTCCGGGCACGAGCGCGGGATCGCCGTCACGACCGCCGCCGTGGCCACCGGCGCCGCGGTCGTCGAGCGCCACGTCACGCTCTCGCGGGACCTGGAGGGGCCGGACCACGCGGCCAGCCTCGAACCGAACGGGCTCGAAAAGCAGGTCCGCGACATCCGCAACGTCGAAGAGAGCATGGGGAAGCCGGTCCGGTACCTGACCCGCGGCGAGTACAACAACCGCCGGTCGCTGGGGAAGTGCCTCGCGACGACTCGGCCGATCGCCGCGGGCGAGACGATCCGGCGGGAGGACGTGACGGCCAAGAGCCCGTCGAAGGGGATCTCGCCGCAGGAGCTGTACACGGTCGTCGGGAGCGAGGCGCTCACCGACCTGTCCGCGGACGCTCCGATCCACTGGGACGACGTCGAGGAGGTCACCGACGAGGAGTACGACATCGACCTGGACGGGTGGGGGGTCGTCGTGCGGTTCGCCGACATCGACGAGCACGACTGGGGGGACCCGGACGTCTTCGAGTTCCGCGTCAACGGGGCGGACATGGACGCGTCGCTCGACCTCGCGGGGTACGACAAGGGGCTCGGGATCCACGCCCCGGAGCAGGTCGGTCACGACCTTGTCGACCCCAGCGCGCGCGACGAGGCGACCCGCGAGGAGGCGGTCGAGGTGATACAGCGCGTGATCGACCGCACGCGGACCGAGATCGCGCCGCACTTCGAGACGGAGGCGCCGCCGATCGTCGTCCACCCCGGCGGGGTCACGCGGGACCACATGCAGCTGGAGTCCGTCCCGGAGCTGAACGCGGCGCTCGAACGGAGCCTCGCGGAGCTTGACACCGACGGCGTGACGCTCCTCCTCGAGAACATGCCGCCGCTCCCGTGGATCTACGGCGGCCAACAGTACCACAACAACTTCATGCGGGCCGACGAGATCGCCGCGTTCTGCGAGCGTAACGACGCGAAGATCTGCTACGACACCTCGCACGCGAAGCTCTGGTGTAACTACGCCGACGTCGACCTGGCCGAACACGCCCGGACGCTCCGGCCGTACACGGCGTACCTCCACGTCGCCGACGCGGTCGGCGTCGACGGGGAGGGGATCCAGATCGGCGACGGAGAGATCGACTTCGGGCGCGCCCTCGAACCGTTCTCGGACTTCGACGGCCCGGTGATAACCGAGATCTGGCGCGGCCACGAGCGCCGCGGGAAGGGGTTCAAACTCGGCGCCGAGCGGCTCTCGTCGTACTTATAATCCCACCACGGTGACGGGGAGGGACCGGCCGGCTTCGTCACTGGCTCTGGCGCCGTGTCGATCGGACTCACCCGGTGCCCCCGGGAAGGTCCCGGAGGTCGGGGTGATCGGAGTGATCTCGGACCGTCGCGGTCCCCCGAGCGACGGCGCGCCGAGTCTCCATCCAGTCCGCGTGCCGCACCAGAAAGCAGACCGGTACCGATTCGAGGCCGAGGATCCGGGAGAGACTCAACCGGTGTTTCCCGCTCACGAGAAGCAGTTCGCCGTCCCGTCCCACGTCGACGATGATCTCCCGCTCGAGGCTCCTGAGGAATCCCACCTCGCGCTCGGCCGGCGGCGTGCGCTTCCGGTAACTGAGGCAGCCGTCTCGCCGGAGGCTTCGGTACACGTCCTCGAGGTGCGAACACCGCTCTAACACGTCCTCTGGCGACGAACAGGCGTGCCAGACGTCGCTGCGACCGGCCTCGATGTACTCGACCGCGCGGGTGACGAACGCGGTATCGCGCCACGGGACGCCGTCGACGAAGTGCGACTCCAAGGCCCGGTACAGCAGGCCGTCTTCGATCCGCTCGGCGTGAAAGAGGTCCTCAGGCGGACCGCCGTAGGTGGGTGCCGCGTCGTGGGGGCGCCGGTCCCACTCGCCGTCCATGACGGCCCCGAACAGCGCCCGGCGCTGCCGCCACGGAGGGTACCACCGCCGCGTGAACCGGCGGATTCGGTCGGGATCGACGCGCTCTATTTTAAACGGGTCGGGCGCCGCCGCGTCGACGTCGAAGTCCGTCGGGTACCGGTACCGGTACAGGCGCGGGGCGACCGTCCAGTAGAGCGGTCTCGTGAACCGGTGACCGACCGACGCGTCGAAGACGATCCGACCGACGGCCGCCTGAGCGGCTGCGGACGGGAACGCGGAGAGGGCCCGACTCCAGACGTTTGTGACGTCCACTATCCCGAGAGCGGCGGCTGCGGTATTTGTTATGGCTCAGATAACTCGCTCGACGGCCCGAGCTGACTGACGCGGAATCGCGCGAACGTGCGGTTCCCCACCCAAGAGGGCGGCCTCCCGCGCCATCTGCGCCGATTTGTAGCTGCGTAACTAAGTCGATCGTTCGAGAGGACGCGGTATGTCGAAAACGCGGCGGGCGCTCGAAGTGCTGAGAGACGAGGGGGTCGAGTCCCTGTTGCGGCGGACCGCGCTGTTCGGGAGAGACGCCGCCGGAACCGGTCTCGCGGCCGCCAGACAGCGAGTCAACCGGACGAAGTACCGCTTGTCCGGAGACGAAACGCGACTCATGGAGGAGGACTGGGACGCGTTGGTCCTCCTCGACGGCTGTCGGTACGACCAGTTCGAGCGACTCAACACCTTGCCCGGCGAGCTCGAGTCCCGCGTCTCGCTCGGGTCGACGACGAAGGAGTTCCTCAGGGAGAACTTCGTCGGCGAGACGCACTGGGACACGGTGTACGTCACCGCGAGCCCGATGCACAGAACCGTCGAGATGGACGACGCGTTCCACGACGTCGTCGACGTCTGGCGGACGGACTGGGACGAGGACCTCCAAACGGTCCCGCCGGACGCGATGGCGGCGGCGGCGATCGAGGCCCGCGAGCGGTTCCCGGAGAAGCGGCTCCTCGTGCACTTTATGCAGCCGCACTACCCGTTTATCGGCGAGACGGGTCGCGCCATCCCGCACTCCGGCTACGAACGCACCCGGCGCCTCGTCGAGACCGGAACGGGGTCTTGGGACAACCCGCGGATCTGGAGTCTGGTGTGGAGCGGCGAGGTTGACGAAGCCACCGCTCGGCAGGCCTACGACGAGAACCTGGAGCTCGCGTTCCCGCACGTCGAACGACTGCTCGACGCGTTCGACGGTCGGACCGTCGTCACGTCGGACCACGGAAACCTCCTCGGCGAGCAGGTCGCGCCGCTTGACGGCCCGCGATACGGTCACGCGTACGGGCTGTACGTCGACGTGCTCCGCAAAGTGCCGTGGCTGGTGGTCGAGGGCGGGGGGCGCATCCGGGCCCGGAGCGAAGCGCCGGCCGAGAGCACGACCCGACCGTCGGCGGCCGTCGCCGAGCGCCTCGCTGACCTCGGCTATCACCAACGCGCCTCGGACCGGGACGCGGGGGATTCAGGGGCGACTCGGCGGACCCGCGAGCCGACCGACCGCGACCCCACGGCATCCCGATGAGCGGGGAGCGATCGCTCTCCACGCCCGTCGCGCTGTTCGCGTTCAATCGGCCGGACACGACGGCGCAGGTGTTCGAGCAGATCCGCGCGGCCGAGCCGCCCGAACTGTGTCTCGTCGCCGACGGACCGCGCCCGGACCACCCCGACGACGAGGAGAACTGCGAGGCCGTCAGGACGGTCCTCGACGGCGTCGACTGGGACTGCGAGGTCCACCGCCTGTACCGAGAGACGAACGTCGGGATGCCGGAGGCGGTGTACACCGGGCTCGACTGGGTGTTCGAGCGCGTGCCGGAGGCGATAATTCTCGAGGACGACACGGTCCCGAACGCGGACTTCTTCCGCTTTTGCGAGACCATGCTCGACCGCTACCGCGGCGACGCCCGAGTGATGATGGTCAACGGGACGAACCGGCTCGAGACGTGGCGAGACGCCGACCAGACGCACCACTTCGTGACGTGGCAGGACGTCTGGGGCTGGGCGACGTGGCGCGACGCGTGGCGCGAGTACGACCCCGACATCGACGCGTGGGGCGATCCGGAGGTCCGCGCCCGCATCGCCGACCACGTCGCCGACGGCGACCGAGCCGACTACCACGCCGACCTGTTCGACTCGCTGTACGAGGGGCGGGTGACGGGGTGGAGTCGGGCGTGGCGGTTCGCGATGTTCCGGAACGGCGGCCTGTCGGTCGTCCCCGCGCGGAACCTCGTCACCAACGTCGGCTTCGACGAGCGCGGCCACTACGCGACGGACCCCGACTCGCCGCTGGCGGGACTGCCCAGACGCGACCTCCGGGGCCCCTACGAGGAGCGAGCGACGGTGATCCCGGACCGGGAGTACGAGCGGGAGTGTTTCGACCGGTTCCGCCGGACGCACCCGGCGCTCCGCGCGCTGTCGCTCGTCCCGAATCCGGCGCTCGCGCTCGTCCCGAACTCGCTCAAGCGAACGGTCGCGGACCGGATCACATGACGGACGATTCGGGGCTCGCGACGCCGGTCGCGCTGTTCGCGTACGACCGGCCGGACGCGACGAGGCGGGTCGTCGACCGGATCGCGGAGGCGGAGCCGCCCGCGGTGTACGCGATCGCCGACGGCCCCCGCGACGACCCGGCGGAGCGCGAGCGGTGCGCCGAGACCCGCCGGGCGATCCGCGACGCCGACTGGGGGTGTCCGGTCCACACGCTGTTTCGCGACTCGAACGTCGGGCTGCCGGAGGCGGTGTACACCGGGCTCGACTGGGTGTTCGAGCGGGAGCCCGAAGCGATAATCCTGGAGGACGACACCGTTCCGAGCGACTCCTTCTTCCGGTTCTGTGAGACCCTCCTCGACCGGTATCGGGACGAGCCGTCGGTGATGATGATAAACGGGACGAACCGGCTCGGATCGTGGCGGGACGACGAGCGGGACTATCACTTCGCCACGTTTCAGGACGTCTGGGGCTGGGCGACGTGGCGCGACGCGTGGAGCGAGTACGACCCCGACATGAGCGCGTGGGTCGACCCCTCGGTGCGCGAGCGGATCCGAGCGACCCTCGGCGACGACGAGCGCTACGCGTACTACGCCTACCGGTTTCAGCGGAGTTACGACGGCGTTTCCCCCGCGTGGAGCCGGATGTGGCGGTTCGCGGTGCTCGCGAACGACGGGCTCTGTGCGGTCCCCTCGCGGAACCTGATCACGAACGTCGGCTTCGGTCCGCGGGCGGTCCACACGACCGACTCGGCCTCGCCCCTCGCCGCGCTCCCCCAGCGAGAGGTCGAGTTCCCGCTCACGGGCCCGAGCGACCTCGAACGGGACCGGGAGTACGAGCGGACCTGCTTCGAGCGCTTCCGCCGACCGCCCCTCTCGGACCGCGTCACACGGCGCGTCGCGTCGCTGTCGGTGTGGAACCGGGTTCCGGAGTCGGCTCGCCGCCGGCTCCGGTCGCTCGTCGGGTGAGGCGGCTTCGGCCGTCGCCATTTATAAGGGGTCGTCGGTCTCGCCGGTCAGCTATTTATAAATGGCCGTCGGTCTCGCCCGTCAGCCATTTATAAGCGGTCGTCGGCCTCGCCGGGGAGCGCCTCGACGTTCCGGGTCGCCAGCTCCGCCAGCTCGTCCGCGCGCTCGCGGAGCCGCCGCCGGAGCGGCTCGCCCCGGTCGACGTACTCCTCGACGAGCGACGCGATCTCGGAGACGTGGCGGTGGAGGGCGAGCGCGTCGAAGGTGGGCGCGTCCAGTTCGAGGTGGTCGACGAGCCCGGCGGTCTTGTACGTGTTCGCCGTCAGCGTGACGACCGGCGTCCCGCCGGTGGCGGCGTAGATCCCGGGGTGCCACCGACCGCCGACGTACGCGTCGGCGTTGCCGAGGACGTCGATCGCCTGCGTGACCGGCGTCCGCGGTCCGATCAGGGGGAGGCCGAGCTCGTCGGCGATCGGCCGAAACAGCCTGGCGTCAGTCGGACACGAGGCGGTCAGCACGACCGGGGCGACCCGGCGCTCGAGCCTCCGACACAGGGAGGCGTACGCCGGCTCGGGGTCGTACTGCGGGCGGTCGGGGCGGTCGAATATCGAGCTGCCGCCGACGCAGACGTACGGCTCGCGGGGGTCGAACCCCGCCGCCGAGTCCGGCCAGACGCCGTAGTACTCCTCCCGCTCCGCGACGCTCGCCCACGCGTCCCGGTCCTCGATCGGCCGGCGTCTGAACGCCGCGTCCGCGCCGAGGTGATCGCCGACGGCGCCGGGAAGGAACGCTTCGCACGCCTCCGCCGACCGCGGCTCCCGGAAGACGACGTCGTCGAGCAGCGGGTAGACCGTCGCGACCGCCTCCCTGACGACGGGGTCGCTCACGTCGGCGGTGTGGTTGACCAGGGCCGTCGGCGTGTCGAGGTGCTCCGCGGCGACGTACGCGAGGAACAACAGCACCCGCCCCTTGCGTCGGCGGTCGTAGACGCTCCCCTCGCCGTTGATAACCACCGCGTCGCACGCCTCGATCGCGTCGCGCTGGGCCGCGAACAGCTCGCCGTCGACGACGCGCTCCGCCGCGCCGTCGTACTCGTCCACCGTGAGCGGCACGGCGTCCCAGCGGCTGGTCAGCGACTCGTACCGCTTCCACGCCTCGCGCCTGTCGCCGCCGGTGGTGAGCCGCAACGCGCCGAGCGTCCGCCGCCGGGCGTCCGTGACGTCGCCGGCGACGCGCGCCATCCAGTCGGTGACGCCGGGGACGCGCGTCAACAGCCGGTCCGAGTGGTGGAGGTCGTCGAGGTACGCGGTGTCGCCGATCGTCGCGCCCGTCGACTCGACGAGCGAGCGGAGCGCGCGCGTGGTCCCGCGACACCCCCAGTTGCTGCTCGTCGTCGTGTCGTTGACGAAGTACACTCGCGGGTCAGACATCGGCGACGCTCGACTGGAACTCGGTTTCGCGCCCGATCGCCTCGACCAGCGCCAGGTCCTCCGGGGTATCGATCTCGAGGCTCAGCGGCTTCGGCATCACGTGGAGCCCGACGTCACCGCCGACCCGACACGACTCGCGCTCGAGCACGGCCGTCTCGACCGCGTATATCGACCCGTTCTCGCGGTACCGCGGGTCGAGCTCCTGCCGCATCGCCCGCTCGCTCGGGTCGTAGTTGATCGGCTCGGCGCCGTCGTCGGCGTCCGGGTCGTCGCGCCAGTAGAACCCGTGGTCGCGACGAACGCTGAGCGCGCTGTCGTACCCGTCGTCGNATGTCCCCCTCGCGGCGGAGCGGCGACGTGCACTGTAACAGCACGACGACGGCCGGCTCGACGCCGTCGTCTCGCACCACGCCCAGCGCGTGGAGGAGCGCGTCCTCCGTCGGGGACCGGTCGCCGGCCAGGTCGTCGGGCCGGTCGATGACCGCCGCGCCGACGTCGCGGGCGACGGCCGCGATCTCCCCGTCGTCCGTCGAGACGTACGTCCGGTCGACGCGCTCGCTCCGGAGCGACTGGTCGATCGTGTGCGCGATGAGCGGCGCCCCGAGGAACGGGACGACGTTCTTCCGCGGGATCCCCTTGCTTCCGCCGCGAGCGGGGATGACGGCGACGACGTCGCCGCCGCTCTCGGAACGGCGGGAGTCGGCCGGTGCGCTGTCTGTCGAGAGGCTGTGCGTCCGGTCGTCGGCGGGTGTGTCGTCGGTCATGGTGTCGGGTCGCTCTCGGCGTCGTCTCGCGGGTCGTCCGGTCGGTCCGCGGTGCGGATCCGCTCAATCGCTCGCGGCACCGCTTCTAGGGCGGTCGGCTCGAAGATCCGGTCCGTGTCGAACGGCACCGTTCCCCGCGCCGAGCGCTCGGCGTCGACGAGGTCCGTCACGGACGCGACGGGCGTGGCGATGTCCTCGTCGACGAGCGCACGGAGCTTGGCCGACCCCGGCAGGTCGTAGAGGTACGTCCGGAGGCCGAATCGGAGCCCCTCGTACACGGCCGTCGAGTAGACGCCGACCTGAGCCGTCGACGCCTCGAACAGCTCGTACAGCGACCGGTCCGAGCCGTCCGCGACCGCGACGTCCGCGGCCGCGAGCCACGGGTACGATTCGGGGTACCGCGCGACCTCCGCGGGGTGGAGCTTGTACACGATGTCCGTCTCGAACGCGGGGTCGGCCGCGAGCGACGCGGCGAACCGCGACAGCTGCTCGCCGATCGCCCCCTGCGAGACGAACACGATCTGTTCCCGGTCGGCGGACCGCTCGTCGGTCGGCCGCTGCGACTCGATGTACGGGTACCCCACCGGGAGCACCCGCTCGTCCGGGATCGGGTACTCGACCGCGTCGCGCCAGAACCGGCCGTACACGAGGAGGTAGTCCGGGAACATCCGCTTCCGCCTGCCGGGGCCGGGGAACGAATACCCCACGTGGTACGGGTCTATCACGCCGTGTTGGAGCTCCGCGACGGGAACGCCCCGCCGCTTGCACGCCTCGATCTGGATGGCCCGCTCGCGCCCGTAACTCACCGTCACCACCGCGACGTCCGGGTCCATCCGGTCGAGGAGCGCCTCGTAGCTCGGGCGGAGCCGTCGTCGGGAGGAGAGCGAGTGTCCGACCATCTCGCCGACGTCGACGTCGACGCCGAACCGCTCGCGGATCGCCGCCTCGAGCCGGTCGAGCCGCTTCTCGTCGCGCGCGTCGAACGACCAGTCGCCCGCGAACCGGCGCCGCAGGTCGGCCAGCCGCTCGACCGGGTCCAGGTACCGGAGGTCGTCCGTCCGGGCCGGCCGCCGGTGGCCGTGCTCTCGGCCGCTCTCGAGAGCCGCCACGTCGCAGCCGAGCCGCTCGATGACCGGGTCACAGCGGATGTTCCACCACAGGCCGTCTTCGAGGCGCTTCCGGCGCGGGTGCGTGAAGAACGCCACGTCGGCGGCGGGCGTGAGGTACGGATTGCGCGTCGAGACGGACCGGAGCATGTCGGCGACCGCGGCGCGCGTCGACCCGCCGTCGTCGCGCTCGTGCGCCGCGCCCAACAGCCCGGTGCCTTCGAGTATCCGCTTGTTCACGTCGAACCGGACCCGCTCCCAGACCGGAACGCCGTCGATGAGCCAGTCGAACAGGTCGAGCTCCGCCTCCAGCTCCAGGAACCGCTCGTGAACCGAGCGGAAGGTCAGCTCGGTCGCCGACGAGGTACCGGCGGAGTCTGCGGCCGGACGGTCGGGGGCGGCGTTCCCGCTCATGAGCCGGCGACCCCGAGCTCGTCGTACACGCCGCGGAGGCGTTCGGCGTCCCGGTGCCACCCGTACGTCGTCTGCACCGCCTCGCGCGCGTTCTCACCGAACCGCCGCGCGGTCTCCTCGCCTTCCAGCGCCAGCGCCGCCTGCGCGAGCGAGTCCGGGTCCTCCGGCGGAACCACCACCCCCGCCTCCGCGTCGCGGACGACGCGGGCGACGGCCGTCGTCTCCGTCGCCAACACCGGGATCGCCCCGGCCATGTACTGAAACAGCTTGTGCGGCACGGTAGTGTTCGTGTGCGGCGTCGCCCGGTGCGGGACGAGCCCCACGTCGGCGGCCGCGATGTGTCCCGGGATCGTCCGCTCGTCCACCCAGCCGGTGAACTCGATCGCGTCCGAGACGCCGAGGTCCGCCGCGAGCTCCTCGAGGCGCCCTTTCACCTTCGACCGCCCGCCGACGATCCGCAGCGTCGCGTCCGGGACCGACCGCCGGAGGACCGACAGCGCCCTGATCGCCGTGTCGACGCCGCGGTGCTCGCCCGAGAGGGTGCCGGTGTACGTGAGCACGAACCCCTCCGTCTCCGGCGGGGAGAAGCGGTCGACGCAGTCGTCGAACCACTCGACGTCCACCGTGTTCGAGACGACGGACACCCGGTCGGGGGCGGCCCCGGCCTCGAGGTACCGCTCCCGCGCCTCCGGGACGACGGCGAGCGCGTGATCGGCCGCCTGCAGCGCCTCCGCGAGCCGCTCGTCCCAGTGCCGCTTGGGTCTGAGGACGCGCCGGGCGACCTTCGTGGGAGAGGTGAGCGTCTCGACGGGCGTGTCGCGGCGGCGGTACTGGACGACCGCCTCCGGGAAGTTCTCGTGGAGGTCGACCACGACCGGGACGCCTTCGGCGACGCCGAGCGCGGTCCGCGCCAGTCGGAGGTCGTGAACGTGGAGCACGTCCGCGCCCCCCGCGATCCGGTCGCGTATCCGTCTCGCCCACCGCGGGTACGTCCCGGCCGTCACCGAGCGGTAGGTGCCGCGTAGCTCCTCCATCGGCGACCTCGCGTCCGTGTGAACGACGACGTCGGCCCCGTCGACGGTCCGGCGCGAAACCACGTCGCCGTCGCTCGGCCGGGGCTCGCCCGCCCGCTCCGTGAGGACGCGGACGTCGTGTCCCGAGGCGAGGAGCGCCTTCGCCTCCTTTCGGACGCGGGCGTCCGGCGGGTACTCGCCTTCGAGGATCATACACACCTCCATCGACTCGTGGTTCCGCCCCGCCCCGCTTGAGTAATCAGTTAATAACCGATTCGCGGCCGCCGACAACCACTCGCTTACAAAGATGGCTATGTCCCCAGTTACGGGAAGAACGCCGTGAACCGACACCACTCGCGTCAGACCGCGGCCGGCGAGCCGAGAGACCCGGCCGACGAGCTTGGGGACGCGACCGATGGGTCGGCGGCGTCGGACGGGCGGGCCCCGACCGTCAGCGTCATCATCCCGACGTACGACCGCCCGGAGATGCTTCGCGAGGCCATCGAGAGCGTGCTCGCCCAGACGTACGCCCCGATAGAGCTCGTGGTCGTCGACGACGGCTCACCGACGTCCGCACGGCCCGTCGTCGAGTCGTTCGACGCGGACGCCGTGTTCCACCGGTTCGATCACAACCGCGGGGCCAACGTCGCTCGCAACGAGGGGATCCGCCGGTCGAGCGGCGAGTACGTCGCGTTCCTCGACGACGACGACCGGTGGGAGCCGCAGAAGCTAGCGCGGCAGGTCGCCGCCCTCGAGGCCGACGAGGACCTCGGCGTGAGCTACACGGGACAGCGTTACTCGGGCGATCGAACCAGCGTCAAACGGGAGACCCCCTCGATAACCGGCGACGCCACCCGCGAGCTGTTCGCCGGGCAGTACGTGATCACGTTCTCCTGCCTGCTGGTCCGTCGGGCGGCCATCCACGCTGCCGGCTACCCCGACCCCGAACTGCCGATACTCCAGGACCGCGAGTGGCTGTTGCGGCTGTCACAGCACACGAAGCTCGCCGCCATCGAGGAGCCGCTCGTCTCCAGGCGAGTCGGCGGCCACGAGCAGATCAGCGACCGCTACGAGGCGCTGCGCGACGTCGCGTACCCGCGGATATACGAGCGCCACCGGCGGGCCGCGAGCGACATCGGGCTGCGTTGCCGGCTCCAGTTCAAGGCGTCGTTGCTGGCGTGGATCGGCTCGTTCGCGCTGTACTCCGGGCGATACCGTGACGCTCGGTGGTACCTCTTCTTGGCGTACTGCCAGTGGCCGTTCTCCCTCCGCGTGCTCCTCCGACTGATCGTGGCTCTCGGCGGGCGCAGCGCCCACGAAGCCGGGCAGTCGATCCGGTACACGCTCAGTCGCGTCCGCTCCATCTGGACCCGAAGCTGAGCGGCGCGGCCCGCGGGTCCGTCGCGTTCGACCGGTTATGCAGTGCTTAGCGGCGCACCCGGCGGGCCGAGCCGATCGGCGCGGCGCGGAAGGCGGCGTAAACCTTTGTAGCCGATCGACGAGTTGCGTGTATGAACTCACTGGAATCCGTGACGCGGCTGATTCCCACGCGCGTCCGGCGCGCGATGCTCGGAACGCCTGTCGAGACCGCGTTCCGACAGGTTCAGAAACACACCGTCCCCCTGGTCACCGTCACCGCGGACTCCCCGGTAGGCCCGCTCTCGCTGCGCGCCCCGCCGGAGTCGATCCTCGTCGACCTCGTCCGGAGCAACGGCGTGTACGAGCCGGCGCTGACCGCGGCGATGGCGGAGGCGATCGACGTCGACGCCGTCGTGTACGACGTCGGGTCGCGGTACGGCTACTACTCCGCGCTCGCGGTGGCCGCGGGCGCGGTCCCGTCGAACGTCCACTGCTTCGAGGCGGAGACCATCGCCCACCACGTCCTCTCGGAGAACCACCGCGGCGAGTCGGTCGTGACCAATCGGGTGCGCGTCGGCGAGGAGAGCGGGCGCGGGCGGACGACGCTGGACGCGTACGCCGCGGCGCACGCGCCGCCGACGGTCGTGAAAGTCGACACCGAAGGCGCCGAGGGGGACATCCTCCGCGGCGCGGAGTCCGTCCTCCGGACCCACCGACCGGTGCTGTTCGTCGAGATGCACCCCCATCGCGGCGTCTCCGTGTCGCGGGTGGCGGAGCGCCTCCGCCACTTCGACTACGAGCTCTCCGCCTTCGTCGACCACCACGTCGACGAGTTCGCCGGCGGGGGCGGGGGCGCAGACGCGGAGTGGGACGCCGCCCGGGAGGGATGGCGACCCGTCGACGCGGTCGACCTGCCGTCGGACCGGACGTTCCTCCTGCGTGCGACCCCCGCCGAGGACGCGGCGGCGGCCGGCGAGCGGTCGCCGAGGCGGTAGTCAGGCCCGCTGGCTGGCGTACATCGACGCGTACGTCCCCTCGTCGGAGAGGAGCTCGTCGTGCGTGCCGCGTTCGACGATGTGGCCGTCCTCGACGGTGTAGATCCGGTCCGCGTCGGAGACCGTCGAGAGCCGGTGCGCGATCGCGACGACCGTCCTGTCGTCCGTCGCCTCTATCGACTCGTGGATGTCCGCCTCGAGATGCGAGTCGAGGTCGCTCGTCGCCTCGTCGAGCACGAGGAGGGGGGCGTCGGTCAACAGCGCCCGAGCGAGCGCGACCCGCTGGCGCTGGCCGCCGGAGAGCTGGACGCCGTCGTCGCCGAGGACGGTGTCGAGGCCGGCCGGCATCTCGCGAAGGAACTCGTCGACGCGCGCCATCTCGCACGCCTCGTCGATCTCGGCCCGAGTCGCGTCCCGCGCGCCGATGGTCAGGTTGAACTCTAGCGTCTCGTTGAAGATGAACGGGTGCTGTCGCACCATCGCGATCTCGGAGCGCCACGCGTCGAGGTCGAAGTCGCGTATCGGTCGACCGTTCGCGGTTATCCTCCCGGAGTCCGGCTCGTAGAGCCGCGCGAGGAGGGAGGCGATCGTCGACTTCCCCGCCCCGGACGGCCCGACCATCGCGACGAACTCCCCGCGCTCGGCCTCGAGGTCGACCCCCCGGAGCACCGGCTCGTCGCCGTACGTGAACGTCACGTCCTCGAAGGCGATCCGGTCGATGGGGGCGGGCGGCGCGTCCTCGCCGGACGGCTCCCGCAGGTCGTCGACGGTGTCGACGTGCTCGAACGTGCGGACCAGGTGCGGTAGGTTCCCCTCGATCGTGTACACGAGGCTGTTGATCGTACTCGCCTGTGGCGCCAGGCGGAACATCGCGAACAGGAACACCGCGAGCTCGCCGAGCGAGATGGGGAAGAACGTTAGCGCGAGGTAGATGATGCTGAACAGCGACACCGCGAGCAGAAACTGGTAGGCGTTGTCGATGAACGCCTTGTTCCGCGCGAGCCGCACGCTCGCGGAGACGTAGCCGTCGATGGCGTCGCGGAACCGGTCTTTCACCTCGCCGTCCATCCGGAAGACCTTGACGTCGCGGATCCCCTGTACGCCGCGCTGGACGGTGTTCTGGAGCCGCTCGTTCGCGTCCGCGACGCGCCCGCCGACGACGTAGCCCGGTTCGATGACGTTCCGAACGAGGTAGGTGACGAGCCCCAGGAGCGCGACCATCAGCACCGTCAGTTCCGGCGCGAGGTAGAGCCCGATAGAGAGGTACGCGAGCGCCATCACAGTCCGTTCGAGCGTCGACAGCGACTGCGTCAGCACCGCTGCCCCGTACTTGGTCTGCGTGATCACCGAGTTGATGATGTCGTCGGAGCCCATGCTGTCGAAGTACGACACCCGGGCGTCGAGCGTCCCTTCGAACGTCCGGCTCGTCAGATGGCGACGGTAGTCGTTCTGGAGGATCTTCCGCGCCCAGCTGGCGAGGAAACTCGCCGCGTACCGGACGAACATGACCACTGTGACGCCGAGGACCGCCGTCTCGAGCGTCAGCGGGGCTCCGACGAAGTCGTACGCGGTGACGAACCCCCTCATGATCCCGTCCGCGTTCTCGGTGGAGGCCGCTCCGCCCTCCGCGATCTCGACGATCGGTAAGATGAAACTCAAGCCGATCGCCTCCAACCCGGCGGCGAGGATGCTCAACACCGCGATCGCGAGCGTCCGTCTGGGGCGGTAGCGAGCCACTCTCACGAGCGCCCGCAGCTTCTGCCGCCCGGTGATGTTCGCTCGTTCGTCGTCCGAGCCTGCCATGTGGATACCGATCAACGACGGACGAGCACTATAGCAAATCAGCACCTAACGGGGCGGCTCACCGCAGTGCGCGGCGGCGCGCTCCCCGACGGTGGGCGGTCCGTCGCCGCCGAGCCGCCCGAACGACTCGGCGCTCGCGCGTCTGCCGGTAGCGCCCCGCGGAACGTCCCGTCTGCCGGAGATCGCGCCGGCGGGTCCGCCGGCGGATTCGACGCCGAGACCGACCGGTACGAATCGGTTAACGTCAGCCGCCCGTTCCCGCGCCGACGTCCGTCGCGTCCGGGACCGCGTCGAACCCGAGACCGCCGTCGGCGCGGTCCGGTTCCGTGAGATCGATGGCCCGGATGGTGAGGTTCTCGACCTTCCCGTCGAACGGCCCGTCCCGGTTCCCGAAGTTCGCGTACAGCGACACCGCGGACCGGGCCGAGCTCCAGTAGTGGATCCCGACGCCGAACTCCGCGCCGAACGAGCGGATCTCGTCGGCGGTCACGCTCGCGTTGTCCAAGATGGTGATGTTCCCCCTCGCGGTGCCGGAGCCGTTGTTTCCGAGCGCGGCGACGGCCCCGACCGCGTACTCGGTGTCGCGCCCGAAGCGGAACCCCTGAGCGCCGTTCGACTGGGCCACCACCCGGTCGAACCGCACCCGCGCGACCTCGCCGGTCTCCGTCGGCGTGTCGTTCCGCTGGTAGCCGATCCTGTCGTTGTCGGCCAGCCGCACCCGGCGGAACGTGGCCTCGAGCACCTGGCCGGTCGTCTTCGTGCCCCAGCCGTTCCCCTCGAGGACGCAGTCCTCGACGAGCGTGGTGCCTCCGGAGCAGTCGATCCCGTACAGGTCGCAGCCGGTGGCGTGAGAGGCCCGGACGACGACCGGCGGGAGGACCGGTCCGACCTTGTTGTACGTGTCTATCCCGAACCCGTGTTTCCCGGCGCCGCGGGCGGTACATCGCTCCGCGACGCAGCCGCCCTGGAGGAAGGTGAAACACTCGGTGTTGGCGTCGACGCTCCACACGTCCCGGAAGGCGACGTCGACGGTCGCGTCGTCGACGGCGGCGTGGGTCACGGCGAGGTTCAGCCCGTTGTCGTTGTTTCCGGGGTCGGCGGGCTGTTCGCCTCGGTTGCCGTCGACCGTGAGGTCGCGGACGACGTGCCCGGAGATCCCGTTTTCCGGCCGCCAGGCGAACGTCCCGTGGTTGCCCTCGTGGCCCCCGTCGAGCCGGACCACGGACGCCTCGCCCTCACCGCGGAACGTCACGTCGTCCGGGAGGTCGTCCCCGCGGATCTCGATCGCGGTCGCCCCCTCTTCGGTCCTGTCGTCCGCGGACACGAGCGTCGTCCCCGTCGGGAAGTACACCGTGCCGCCCTCGCCGACCGCGTCGATCGCGTCCCGGACCGCCCGCGTGTCGTCGGTCGTCCCGTCGACGGCGGCCCCGAAATCGCGGATGTCAACGACCCCTTCGGGGGGTTCCTCTTCCTCCGCATCCGGGTCGGGCGAGCCGGGTGGGGTCTCGTTACCGGTATCGCCGTCTCTCGCGTTGCAGCCCGCCAGCGCCGCGGCTGAGAGGGACAGGAGGGAGAGCGCGCGACGGCGAGATACCATTGGCCACCGTTCACGGCAGCGAGGCAAAGTTAGCGGGAGCCAAACGACCGGACCGCGGGTTCGCCGTCGCGGGTTCGACGCCGCGAGTCCGCCGCCGCGCGGTCGACACCGCAGGTTCGACGCCGCGAGCGGCCGGCCGATCGAACCGACCGGCTCAGACCTCGTGTTCTCGGGTCGCCGTCGCGTTCGACGTGTCGTTCACGCAGAGGCGGACGGCGTCGACCGCCCCGCGAACGCGGAGCACGTGGGTGTAACTCGCCGCGTCGCCCGACACCGCCGTGCTCTCCGCGGCGACCGTTCGGCCGTTCCGTTCGAGCGTCGAGACGACCGCGTCGAGGTCGCCGTCAGCGTCGGTCACCGCCCAGTCGACGTCGAATCGGGTCCACTTCCGCCCGCTGCTGTCGGTGACGTCGAACCGATCGACCGCCGGCCCGCCGTTCTCCACCGGCTCGGCGAGCGTCGCGAACGAGACGGGTTCCCCGGTAACGGACGCGTCGGGACCGTCGGCGAGGGCGCGGAACTCGTACGCGGTCTCCGCGTCGAGGCCCGATGCGGTGTGCGTGAACTCCGCCGGCGAGGTCAGCGCCTCGCCGCCGACCGTCGTCCAGGCCGCCGCGCCCGCGGCGCGCAGTTCGAAGCGGACGCGCACCTCGTCCGCGCCGCCGAGGTCGCGGAGGTCGCCGGCGAGCGTCGCCGCGTCCGGCGTCACCTCCCGCGCCTCCAGCGAAACCACCTCGGGGTCGGTTGTGGTGGTCGTCTCGTCGTCCGACGAGTCCTCCGTTTCGAGTCGGACCGTCTCACCGCCGGTCGCGACGCCGAGCACGTCGGTCTGGAACGCGCCCGGGTCGAAGGAGCCGAGCCCGACCCACCCGTCGGCGTGGTCCGAGTCGGTGAGGTCCACGTCCCAGGCGTCGGGCTCGGGCTCGGTCGCCTCCCACGCCTTGACCCGCAGGCGCTCCCCCTCGGCTCGGAACCGGCGGTAGAAGAACGTGTCTTCGGCGGGCGACCCGAACCGTGCCAGCGTCGCCATCCCGTCGGCGGAGTACTTCGCCAGGCGGAACGCGTCCTCGGCGTCCTCCAGCTCGATCCAGTAGCCGCGCTCCTCCCCGCCGTCGGACGACGACCGGAGGTGCACCCGGGCGTGGTACCCGAGGTCCCCGTCGGTCTCGAACGAGGGGACCCGGACTTTGTCGACCACCTCGACGTCCGACGGCGTGCCGACGGCGTCCCACGAGATCGCCCGTCGGGCCGCGTCCGTCCCGTCGTGGTCGTACCGGAGCGCGTGTCCGCCCTCGTACTCGTCGCCCGCGACGACGCCCCAGTCGTCGGCGTCGGCGTCCCAGCGCGGCGTCCACGCCTCGAACGGCGAGTCGTCGGCGCCGTCGTCGGTCGTCTCGTCGCCGTCGCTGGTGTCGGTTTCGGTGTCGGTCCACGCGCCGACCTGATCGGCGGTCGGGACGTCGTCGATGTCGGTCTTCAGGTCGTTCGCCACCGTCCCGAACGAGATGTTCCGGTCGCTCGAGAGCGCGCCGTCCTCGTTGTCGGCGTGGTAGTACGTCCCGACGCGGCTCGCGGGCCCGTCGGAACTCGGGCGGACCCCAGGGCCATCGGTCTGTCCGTTGACCCAGAGCGTCGCGTCCTCGGCCTCCAGCACCGACTCGTCGGTGAGGAACAGGCCGCCGCGGACGTCCGGTCCGTTGTCGGCGACCACGAGCTCGGAGTCGGCCGGGATCCGGTAGACGCCGTTCTCCGTCAGCCGCATGCAGCCGCCGTTGCCCGCGGCGACGATCCGGTCGAAGACGACGGTCGCGTCTCGCCCGGACGTGTTCTGGAAGCTGAGGCCCGCGTTGTTCTCCAGCCGGCAGCGGCGGTACACGATCCTCTCGGCGCCGTCGGAGCATTTGGTCGCGCCCGCGCCCTCGTTGTCGCGGATCACGCAGTCCTCGGCCACGGCCTTCCCGGCCGACAGGTCGATGCCGTAGTACCCGCCGCCGAACCCGTTCCCGTACGCGAGGCACCGCTCGAACCGGACCGGCGGGTCCTGGAAGGGGTCGCCGGCTGTGTGCATCCCGAACCCGTGCTGCCGGTTGTCGTCGGCCGTGCAGTCGGTGACGGTCGTCCCCGCGGACCGGACGTCGATGCCGTTCCCGTAGCAGTTCGTCCCTCGCACGTTCCGGATCGAGATGTCGACGGCGCCCTCCGCCTCCGCGTCGGGGCTCCGCACCTGGACCGCCGCGGCGACGTTCGGGTCGCCCTCGACGTGCTCCCGGCCGCCGTCGAGCGTCAGGTGCTCCATCACGAAGCCGTCGAGGCCGTCGCCGCGGGGGTCGACGCTGACCAGGAACACGTTTCGCCCCCCGTTGCCGCCGCCGTACTTGATCCGGCTCCCTTCGCCGTCGCCGTAGAGCCTGACGTTGTCCATCGACGGCCCCACGCTGACGATCGCGGCCGAACCCGTGACGAGGTAGGCGTCCTCGGTCGCGGGGACGTACACCTCGTCGCCGTCGCCCGCCGCGTCGAGCGCGTCTTGGATCGCGGCGGTGTCGTCGGTCGAGCCGTCTCCGACCGCGCCGAAGTCCCGGACGTTCAGGACCGTCACATTCCCTCGCTGAAGTCGGTCCAGAAGCTGTCGCCGGCGTCCGTCGTCGCGCCCGTCGAGCCGACGGACGCCCCGCCGATCAGGAGGCTCGCCGCCGTCGCGGTGCCGAGCTTGACGTACTGTCGACGATTAAGTTGACGTTTCCCGTCAGTATCAGAATCCGCCGCGGAGCGGTCGCTACCGCCGTTGTGTGCCAGCTTGTGTGCCATTGCAAGTGGTAATCGAACACTAACCGCAATAAGTGTATCGTTACTTATATGTTCATCATCTGATGACTGTTCAGATCGCTAACCGGACGGGCGACCGTCGACTCCGGTCGAGAGGGGGCCGTTGCGAGGGGTTAGCGTCTCTAGCGAAGCGGTTTCGATGCGGTTAACATGCGATTATCGGCCGTTTCAGGGGCTCGACATCGTTCGCGAGCCGGGCGATGGTCCCGGCGTCCCTCGCGTTTCGTGACCGGAGGCCCCTCCGCACTCACCCGGACGTCGCCGCGTCCGGATCGACTTCCACCGTGCCGGCGCTGTCGACCCAGACGTACGTCTCGCCGTACGTGAACGAGACGGAGACGGTTCCGAGCGCCCGGGTCCGGTCCGCGGTCAGCATCCGGTCCAGCGCGTCGACGTCGAGGACGTCGTACAGGCAGGGCATCTCCAACGGGTCCCGTCCGGTCGCCCTCGCGACCGCTTCGACGACCGCCGTGCTCGGGGCCGTCGAGCCGTCCCACGTGGCCCGAACGGGCCCCGCCGATCCCCCGGTCTCCTCGTTTTCCATCGAGGTCGCGTCGTCGGACGTCATGATCGCTCCGCGCGCCGAGCCGAGGCGACGCCTCGGTCGACCGGTTTCCGTATGAGGGCACTGCCTGTCATCATGGCCGGACTATATCCCCGAGGGTCAAGAACGTTTGTGAGGATCCGGGTAACAGATCGTGACCGTCAGCCGAGGTCGCCGTTGAGCCACGAAAACATCGCCTTCAGGACGACCACGAGGCTGTTGGTCTCGCCGGCGCCCCAGATGGCGGTCTCGTCGCGCGCGCTCGGCGGATGTTCGCCGTTCCCGTCGACCAGCACGCTCGCGAGGGTCCGACGCCGGTCGACCATCAGGAGGCGACCGGCGGGGACGCCGCTCCACGCCCGGGGGGACTCGAACCCGCACCCGTCCGGCAGGCGACCGCCCTCCTCGTCGCCCGCCGAGAAGTCCATCCCGGACACCCTGACGGCGACGCCGCGGTCGGCCGCGGTCCCGAGGGCGTCGACGACGTCGTCGGTCAGGAGGGCCTCGAGCGTCACGAGGACGACCTCCTCGCTCGCGTCGTCGACGAACTCCACGACCCGGTCCGACACCATCTCCCGACCCGTGACCGTCCAGACGCCGCGCTGTTCCGTGTTCGGTGTCACCGGCTCGATCTCGTCGAGCGCCTCCGCCAGCAGGTCCGCCCGCCGCGTGTACTCCCGACGGAACCGCCGGCCGGTGGTCTCCGCCGACACCGCGGTGAACCGCTTCGGCGAGGACTGCTGGACGTCGACGAGGCCGTGCTCTCGGAGCTCGGCGGTCGCGTCGTACACGCGCGTGCGAGGGACCTCCGCCAGCGCGCTCACGTCCTTCGCGGTCCCCTCGCCGAGGCCGGTCAGCGCGACGAACGTCCTGGCCGCGTAGGCGCTCAGACCGAACGCTTCGAGCTGTTCGACGGCGGTCGACCGCGGGTCGTCCGAATCGTTGAAACTCATCTGAGGTGGTGACGTACCGGTCGGAAACTACCCGCGAGGGTAGTTCGGCGCGCGAGCACAGAGTGGTTGGGACCCGATCCGTTCACGCGCGCCATCGCGTCCTTTGTGACCCCGGGATATATTCTTATTGTGATTATCTGAGTGAACAGCTGTCGACTCGCGGCTCGTCGATCTCGGTGAACCGAGCGCGGGTGCGACCGGTCGCCGACGCCGCACCCGCCGCGGCCCCGCTTCGCGGCCCGAAGCGACGAGAGACGGCGGTTCGTCGTTCCCGTCCGGTGCGGACCGCCGGCGGCGAGGGTGGTAGAAGGGGAAGCCATTTTCACCTGGGGGCTCAAACCCGGAGTAGCTACCGAATTGTCAGTAGCGGAATGGTTGGGACCCATGGATGATCTATCGAGTCACGAATTGGCGATCGAGTTGCTTCAGAAGCTCGGGCTCAAGGAGTACGAGGCCAAGGCGTTCGTCGCCCTCTCTCGGCTTCCCGAAGGGACCGCGAAGGAGATCAGCGAGATCTCCGAGGTCCCCCGCACGCGCGTCTACGACGCGGTCCGAGTCTTGGAAACGAAGGGGTTAGTCGAGATCCAGCACGCGAACCCGCAGCGGTTCCGCGCCGTCTCCGTCGACGAGGCGGCCGAGACGCTCAGGCGGGAGTACGAGGAGCGCACCGACTCGCTCCGCGCGACGCTCCGGCAGATCGAGCCGGCGGCCCCGACCGAGGAGACGGAGATCACCCACGAGGTGTGGGCGCTGTCCGGGGCCTCGGCGATAACGAGTCGGACCCGACAGCTGGTCGACGAGTCGGACCGCGAGGTCATCCTCGTGATCGGCGACGAGTCGGCGTACACGACGGAGCTGCGGGACCGCCTGCGGGCCGCCGCGGAGCGGGGCGTCAGCGTCGTGATCGGGATCGCGGAGGAGTCGCTGCGGGAGCGCGTCGAGCGCGAGCTCCCCGAGGCGAAGGTGTTCGTCTCCGAGCTGGAGTGGCTGAGCAGCTCGGCCGAGACCGGCGACGAGACGGTGATCGGTCGGCTCCTCCTCGTCGACCGCAACACGATCCTCGTGAGCTCGTTCCACGAGTCGACGGGGAGCGGTCACGACCACGAGCAGGCGGTGTTCGGCCGGGGGTTCGACAACGGGCTCGTCGCGATCGTCCGCCGGCTGATGTCCACCGGGCTCCTGTCGAAGGTGGAGTAGCGCCGGGGGACTCGCCGCCGCGCGACACCTCGGCGAGCCGAGTTCGCGATCGCCTCGACGCGCGTTAGGCAGCGTATACCCTTGGCTCGGGGATCCGACCGGTGAGCCATGCAAGCAGTGGTACTCGCGGCGGGGAAGGGAACGCGGCTCCGCCCGCTGACGGACGACAAGCCGAAGGTGTTGGTCGAGGTGAACGGGACGCCGCTGATCGAGGACGTGTTCGACAACCTGATCGGCGCGGGCGCGACCGAGCTCGTCGTCGTGGTCGGCTACAAGGCCGAGCAGATCATCGACCGGTACGGCGACGAGTACCGTGACACGCCTATCACGTACGCGCACCAGCGCGAGCAGTTGGGGCTGGCTCACGCCATCCTCCAAGCGGAGCCGCACATCGACGGCGAGTTCATGCTGATGCTCGGCGACAACGTGTTCCGGGGGAACCTCGGCGACGTCACGAACCGCCAGCGGGAGGAGCGCGCCGACGCGGCGTTCCTCGTCGAGGAGGTGCCCTACGAGGAGGCGTCCCGCTACGGCGTCTTGGATACCAACGAGTACGGCGAAGTGGTCGAGGTGGTGGAGAAGCCGGAGGACCCGCCGAGCAACCTCGTGATGACGGGGTTCTACACGTTCACGCCCGCGATCTTCCACGCGTGTCACCTCGTGCAGCCCTCCGACCGGGGCGAGTACGAGCTCCCCGACGCGATCGACCTGCTCATCCAGTCCGGCCGCACCATCGACGCCGTCCAGCTCGACGGCTGGCGCATCGACGTCGGCTACCCCGAGGACCGCGACCGCGCCGAGGAGCGACTCGACGAGGGGGTCGCGGTCGACGCGCCCGACGCGGTCGACACCGCCGACACCGCGGACGCCGCCGACGAGGCCGAGGAACCGGCCGACGGCTGACTCGGCCCCCGTTACGAGTCGCATTACGATGCCCACCCGAGTCCCACTCGGGGACACAGATGATGCCGACTGGGGAACCCGACCACCACGAACCGCCGATCCGGGCGACGATCGTTCGGTACGACGATCACCCCGACGAGTGCACGCTTCACCCGGCGGACCCCGACGAGGACAGCCGACTGACGGAGTGGATCACGGCCGAGTCCGGGTACTACTTCGCGATATCGTCCTGCCGCTGAGGGCGGACGCCTCGCGGCGGTTTCCGACGCGTGACTACTCGGCCACCACGTTGACGACCGCACCGAACAGGAGCGCGAGCGCGCCGAAGTAGAGCCACAGCAGGAACAGCAGCACGATCCCGAGGAAGCCGTACGCCCGGTACTGGCCGGCGAACGCCGAGTAGAGGTGGAACAGCGTTTCCAGGACGACCAGCCCGACCACGGCCGCGACGGTCCCGGGCAGGACCTCCCGAAGCGACACGCGCCGAGGCGGTAAGACGTAGTACACCGGTAGCAGCGCGACCAGAAGCCCGCCGAACAGCACCGCGATCCCGGCCGCCCTCGACGGGAGCACCCGCTCGACGGCCGGGATCCCGAGGATCAACTGCGCGCTCACGAGCAGGGCGATTCCGACCCCGATCGTCGTCATCACCGCCGTCGCGTTGAGCAGCTGTCTCCCCAGCGGGGTCACCGTCTCCGAGCCGTATATCCGGTCGAACGCGAGGTCGATCGCCCGGAACACCTTGAGCGCGCTCCACGCGAGCGCGAGGGTCCCGACCGCCGTGGCGCCCGCGATCCCAGACTGGTCGGTGAGCGCCGCGCTGACGACCGCCGACCCCTCCGCGGAGAGGTACGCCTCGAACAGCGCGAGCACGGCCGCCGCGAACCGCTCGCCCCCGACCGCGGACCCGACCGCGACCGCCAAGACGAGGGCCGGCACGACGGAGAAGAAGGCGAAGAAGGCGATGCTCCCGGCCAGGAACGACAGCTCGCTCTCACGCCCGAGCACGAACGCCGAACGACCGAACGCCGCGATCGACCGACCGAGCCGGACGAGCGATCGAACGGCCTCGGCGACGCGCGGTTGGTCGCGTCTCACGCTCGGCGAAGGCGCGCGGCGGGTATCGTTAGGCGGGGCGTAGCCGAGCGGCCGCGGCGACGGCCCCCGGCGGGCGAGGTATCCCGTCATAACGAACACCGTCGCGGAACGCGGTCACACGCGCCCGTCGTCCCGCGGCGGTCCTCCCCCTGTTCACCGTCCGGCTCGCGGGTCGACCGGCGCTCCCTCTTCCGCCGCCACGGTCGCGAACGCGCCGGTCTCCGTCACGCGGAGTCGACCGCGACGCTCCCGTCGCTGCGAACGGTCACGTCGTAGCCCGCGTGGACGAACGAGACCGTGACCGGGCGCGCCGTCGACGCGTTCGTACAGAGGTCGTTGAGCGACTCCGGGGGGACCGTCTCGGCGAGGGTCGGAATCGCGTTCGGGTCGCTGTCGTCGGCGTCGCTCAGTGCCTCGACGACGCCGACCACCGGTGAAACGTCGCTCCAGTCGTATTCCCTGTTGACGAGGTGATCGCCGGTCATAGCGACGACCACCCGATCCGGTTGGAGGGACTTTTTCTCCGCGAGTAGCGTCTCACTATGCCTGCGGTTCGGTGTGGATAAAAATAGCTCTGTTGGAATCCGCTGGATCGAACGCTCAACTGAGCCGGTCCGAAGGGACCGGGAGATCGGCGTTCGGGCTCGGAATCGGCGGACGCGGTGGTCCGCGCCGGTCTCGGGAGAACGTCGGCTTCGCGCCGGGATACGCCATTCATAACAAATCGTCTCAACCCCCTGGGGACACGGGATGGATCGACCGAACTCATCCGAAGAGGCGACCGAAAGACGGACCGCCGGGGAGCCGGGCGAGGCCGGTCGCGGACCGCCGCGATCGGAACACCCGCCGACGGGACGCGACGCCGCCAACCGGACCCCGGCTCCGCCCCTCCGAGCATGACCGATTCACGGCCCGCTAACGACCTCTCCGCGACCCTCGGAGACGGCGACGTCGCTCTCGGCGTGCTCGACAACGCGTACAGCCCGACGCTCGTGGAGCTCTACGGCGAACTGGGCGTCGATTTCGTCTGGTTGGACTTCGAGCACGGCGGCCCGGACCCGTGGGACGCGACCCAGTTGGAGAACCTGCTCCGCGCGGCCGAGCGGACCGGCGTGGAACTGCTCGTCCGGCTCCCCGACACCGACCCGACGCTCGTCCGGAAGGCGCTGGACCTCGGCGCGAGAAACGTGTTCCTCCCCCGAGTGGACACCGCCGAGGAGGTCCGAGACGCCGTCCGGTCCGCTCGGTTTCGCTACGACGGCGGGCCCGGCGATCGGGGACTGGCGTCGCCGCGGGCGGCTCGCTGGGGGCTCGCCGACGACTACGTCGCCGCCGAAGACCGTGAGACCCTCGTCGGCGTGACCGTCGAGACCGCGGCGTCCGTCGAGAACATCGACGACATCCTCGCCGTCCCGGAGTTGGGGTTCGTCTTCATCGGCCCGTTCGACCTCTCGGTCTCGCTCGGCCGCCCCGGAGAGATCGACCATCCGGAGGTACGGGAGGCGGTCGAGGCGGTCCGATCGAAGGCCGTCGAAGCGGACGTCCCCGTCGGGGGCCTCGGGTTCGGGATGGACGACGTCAACGAGAAAGCGGAGAACGGGTACCAGATACTGAACCTCGGGAGCACGACCGGAGCGATCGAAGGGGCGGTCACCGGGTGGCTCGACGCCGCCGACCGGGACGACGCCTGAATCGGCCCCGATCCGCCGCCCCTCACCCCGCATCGTCCCCGGAATCCGGGGACGGGGAGTTAACCGCCGTATAGCATAGTGCCGGTCCGGCGAACGCACCCGCATGCGGAACAAACGCGTGTTAGTGACGGGCGGCACCGGCTTTATCGGGTCGAACCTGGCGAACCGGCTCGCGGCGGCCAACGAGGTGACCGTCATCGACAACGGGTACCTCGGCACCGAGGAGAATATCGACCCCGGCGTTCGCTGTCTCCAGCGGGACGTCTTGGAGCAGGACCTCCCGACAGACGTCGACGTCGTGTTCCACCTCGCGGCGCGTTCCTCGTACGCGATGCACGAGGAGGACCCGGTGGCCGGCGCGCGCGTCAACGTCGACGGGTTCGTGAACACCGTCGAACAGGCGCGCGAGCAGGGGTGTGACACCGTCGTCTACGCGTCGACCTCCTCGATCTACGGGAGCCAGACGGAGCCGTGCCCCGAGGACATGCCGGTGACGGTGAACACGGGCTACGAGGCCTCCAAGCTCTCGCGGGAGCGCTACGCGGAGTACTTCTCGAACCACTACGACATGGCGATGGCCGGCATGCGGTTCTTCTCGGTGTACCAGGGGTACGGCGGCGCCGAGGCGCACAAGGGCGAGTACGCCAACGTGATCGCGCAGTTCGCCGACGACGTGGCGCACGGGCGCTCCCCGACGCTGTACGGCGACGGCACCCAGACGCGGGACTTCACGCACGTCGACGACGTCGCCGACGCCCTCGTCGCCGCGGCCGACCACGAGCTCGACGGGGTCTACAACGTCGGGACCGGGGAGGCGCACTCGTTCAACACCGTCGTCGACCTGTTGAACCGCGCGCTCGACGCCGACGTCGAGCCGGAGTACGTCGAGAACCCGATCCCGGAGCGCGTGTACGTCTCGGACACCTGCGCGGACCCCTCCAAGCTGCGCGCCGCGACGGGGTGGGAGGCCGACGTCGACTTCGAGTCGGGGATCGAGTGGGTTTGCGAGCCGTATCTGGCCGCTTGAGGGACCGTCGCAAAGCGATCGCCGTCGTAGAAGAACGCCGGCGAGCGATTCCGGGAGTGAGTGTCGCAGTTCGGCAGCAGCGGAACGGTATTTAAATAGAACCGAGCGACAGCGACGATCACGTATAAAGGAAGATGCGGTGGCGCGCCCCGGTGCGACGAGGCTGGGGCTCTGGCGGTCGTCATCGCAGCGTCGTCGATCGCGCGTACGCAGCCGACAGCAACACGTGAACCGATTTATAAACAATACCCAGACCGATCTGCTCCGGTGCTCCCGCTGTCGATCAAGGGTTGGCTTCGGTGAACGACTGTCGTATGCGAAGGTCCGTTCCCAAAGCGAGTATCCCAGAGCCGGAAAGGCGAGCGTCGAACCTCGCTTACACTCGCCGGACCGAGAACCCGGCGTCCCGCCACCGGTCCGGATCCAGCATGCCCGTGGCGTCAACGACGTTCGGCTCCGCCATCCGCCCCGCCAGTTCGGCGGGGTCGAGGTCGGCGAACTCGTCGTGGTCGGTGACGACGACGACCGCGTCGGCGTCCCGCGTCGCCTCGTCGAGGGACTGTAAGTCGAGCGTCGCGTCCTCGACGTGCGGGTCGTGGACGGCGACGCTCGCCGCGTCGGACACGCCGCCGTCGGTGGCGGGCGCCAACGCCTCCGGCCCGTGCTGGAGCTCCCGAGCGAGCGCGAGCCCCGGGCTCATCCGGGTGTCGTCGACGTTTCCTTTATAAGCCGCGCCGAGGACGGCGATCCGCTTCCCGCGGAGGTCGGGCACGAGCTCGCGGAGGAGCTCGACGACGAACCCGATCATCCCGTCGTTCACCCGCCGCGCAGCCGCGATCAGGTCCAGCTCGTCGGAGCCGTCGCCGAGGAACCACGGGTCGATCGGGAGGCAGTGGCCGCCGACGCCCGGGCCGGGCCGGAGGAGGTCCACCCGCGGGTGGGCGTTCGCCATCTCGATCGACTCCCGGGAGTCGATCCCGTAGTCGTGGGCGAGCCGTGCGACCTCGTTGGCCAACCCGATGTTCACGTCTCGGAACGTGTTCTGGACGAGCTTGACGAACTCGGCGGTCGTCGGCCCGGCGGTCGTCCGGATCTCACCCTCCACGAACGACTCGTACAGCGCGACCGACGCCGCCGTGGCCTCGGGGGTCAGCCCGCCGACGATGCGGTCGTTCGCCCGCAGCTCCGCGAGGATGTCGCCGGGGAGGACCGTCTCCGGGCAGTGCGCCAGCCCGAACTCGCCGTCCGCGCTCAGCCCCGACTCTTCCAGGATCGGTCGCATCTGCGAGTGAGTCGCTCCGGGCGGCACCGTCGATTCGAGGATGACCGTGTCCCCCTCGCGGAGGACGGGGCGGACGGCCTCCGCCGCCGCCCGCACGTACGTCAGGTCCGCCCGGCGCTCGGCCTCGTCGAACGGCGTCGGGACGCAGACGAGGTGGTACTCCGCGGGCGCCACCTCGTCGACCACCGTCAGCCCGCCGTCGTCGAGCGCGCGCTCGACGAACTCGGAGAGCCCCGGTTCCCCGAGGCCGACGTCGCCCTCGCGGAGGGCCGCGAGGAGGTCCTCGTCGACGTCGTAGCCGCGGACGTCGTGGCCCGAGTTGGCGAGCATCGCGGCCGTCGGCAGCCCGATGTACCCCAGCCCGTGGACGCAGACGGTGCTCATTGCGGCACCTCCGTCGACGGGGCCTCGACCGGAAGCGCCTCCAGGATCCGCTCGGCGGCGTCGCCGTCGCCGAACGGGTTCTCCCAGTCGCTCGCGCCGAGCATCGCCGCGACGCTCCGCTCGATCCGCCCCGGGTCACACGAGCTGAGCCGGTTCGCGCCGGCGTCGACGGTCTCGGGCCGCTCGGTGTTGTCCCGCATCGTCACGCAGGGGACGCCGAGGACGCACGCCTCCTCCTGGACCCCGCCGGAGTCGGTCAGGATGAGGTCGGCCGACGCGGCCGCCTGCAGGAAGTCGAGGTACTCAAGCGGCTCCACCGCCCGGACGCGCGGCGGGAGGTCGATGCCGAACTCCTCGACGCGGCTCCGGGACCGGGGGTGCATCGGATACACCACGTCGGCGTCGTGGGCGTCGCCGGCCCGCTGCGCGCCCTCGAGGAGGCCGCGGAACCGCTCCTCGTCGTCGACGTTCTCCGCTCTGTGGGCCGTTAACAGGAAGAACCGGGAGTCGTCGAGGTCGAGGTCCGCGACGACCGTGCTCTTCTCGCGGGCGATGTCGAGGTTCCGTTCGACCGCGTCGACCACGGTGTTCCCCGTGACGGTGATCCGGAACGCAGAGATCCCCTCGCGGAGGAGGTAGCCCTTGCTCCGGTCGGTCGGCGGGAAGTGGTAGTCCGCGACGTGATCGGCGAGCACCCGGTTCGTCTCCTCCGGCATCTCCCGGTCGAAGCTCCGGAGCCCCGCCTCGACGTGGCCAAGCTCGGTGTCCATCTTGCTGGCGGCGAGCGCGCCGGCGAGCACGCTGTTGGTGTCCCCCTGCACCAGCACGACCTCGGGCGCGGTCTCCTCCAGGGCGCGCTCGACCCCGACGAGCATCTCCGCGGTCTGCTCCCCGTGGGACCCGGAGCCGACGGCCAGGTCGTAGTCGGGGTCCGGCAGGTCGAGCTGGTCGAAGAACACCGAGTCGAGGCTGTCGGAGTAGTGCTGTCCGGTGTGGACGATGACGTACTCGATCCCCCGCCGCTCGCACGCCTGGATGACGGGCGCGAGCTTGATGATCTCGGGACGCGTCCCGAGGACGAAGGCGATGTCGGTCATTCGGACTCCCCCTCCGTCGGCCGGGCCACTTCACCGCCGTCTTGGAAGACGGGGAACCGCTGGCCGCTCCCGACCTCCCGGTCGGCGTCGACCTCCGGCCTCGGCTCCGGCGCCGGAGGCTCGGGGACGGACCGGACGAGGCCGTCGTTCTCCGAGACGTCGAACCACATCCCGAGGATCAACAGCAGCCCGCCGATCGCGCCCACGGAAACCGACAGCATGCCGCCGAGGAACGCGTCGACGCTCGCCGACGAGAGGGCGTATATCCCCCCGAAGATCCCGGTGAGCGTGACCGTCGCCCCCAGCGCGTAGCTGACGACCAGCGGGTGGAACTGCCGGAGGACGTACGACCGCCCGATGCGCTCGACGAAGTTCCGGGCCAGCAGCGCGGAGACCCGCGGCACGAACGTCGAGTACCGGATTGTGCTCGTCTCGTCGCCGTACACCGACGGGTGGGCGACGTCGGCGATCTGCTCCCGGTCGAGGTTGAGCGCGAACAGGAGGTGGTTGAGGAAGCCGTACTCGTCGTAGAGGCGCTCGAACCGGACCCGCCGGAGCCCGTCGTTCGAGATCGCGGTGAAGCCGTTCTGCGGGTCGGAGACCTCCCAGTACCCGCTGGAGACGCGAGTCAGGACCGTCAAGAGGACGTTGCCGAACAGCCGCCAGCGCGACATCCGCTCGTAGTCCCGCCGGGAGCTGAGCCGGTTCCCCTTCGCGTAGGTCACCTCGCCCGCGGCGACGGGGGCGATGATCCGTTCGAGGTGGTCCGGGTCCATCTGTCCGTCGCCGTCCATCACGGCGATGACGTCGACGTCGTCGTCGAGCGCGCGCGAGTAGCCGGTCTTGACCGCCGCGCCGGCGCCGCGGTTCCGGTCGTGCTGGATCGTGACGACGCGCGTGTCGGCGCCGCGATCGGGCGACGACTCGGCGGCCCGACCGTTGACCCGCCGGGCGCAGTCGCGGACCTCCGCCCACGTCCCGTCGGTCGACGCGTCGTCGACGGCGTATATCCGGTCGACGTAGTCGGGCATCGTCTCGATCACCTCGCCGACGTGTCCCGACTCGTTGTACGCGGGGACGACGACCCCGACGCTCCGTCCGTCGTACATCGTCAGCTCCTCCTCCCGTTCCCGGTCTCGCTCCCCCCGGCCGCGGTCGCCCCGGTCCGTCGGGCCCGGAGCTGTCGGCGGCGTCCGTCGGCGGTTCTGACGTTACGTGAGATCATGAGTTGCGTGTGAGTGCCCCCGCGTGCGAGGCCGGACGCAGCACGGGTCGGCTGACTGTACATCCGACGGAAGCGGGCTTCGTTATACACCGCATCACCCGGCCGTCCGGCGGATCGACGGCTCATAGATCCACGTACCGGTCCTCCCAGTTCCGCCGCGCCTGCAGCGCCTCGAACCCTTTCTCCGTCACCTGGTAGAAGTTGGTTCGCCTGTCGATCTCCCCCTTTTCGACGTAGCCCTTCTTCACCAGCGTATCGAGGTTCGGATACAGCCGTCCGTGGGTGATCTCGTCCATCACCGTCTCGAGCTCAGTCTTGATCTCCTGGCCAGACGGGTCCGATTCGCCGACGACCACGTAGAGGAGGTCTCGCTGAAAGCTGGTCAGCTCGAAAAGGGGGTCTGTCATGAGGTGTCTGTGGGCCCCCCAAGAGTTTCGTTATGGACGGGTGAACGGGAACGCCCGGGGACGAAGGGCGACCATAGTCAGAGACCAACGCCCCACGCGCGCCCCGCCGTCCGGGTCGGGCGCCGATATGGACGTGATAACAATTTAAGTGAGGCGTCACGTGTCTGCTATCCGCCCGTCCCCGTCGAGAGAGGGGGCGAAAGCCGCTGTCCGATCACGACACAACCCTATGAACTCGACGGAGGAACTCACCAAAGACGAAGTGTTCGAGGTACTGAGCAGTTCACGACGACGGCAGATCCTGTATCACCTGCACCGCCGCGGGGGGAGCGCCGACCTCCGGGCCCTGGCCCGTGACACGGCGACGGAAGAGACCGGCGGGACGGACGAACCCGTCGACAGCGACGTCGTGAAGCGGTTCTACATCTCGCTGTACCAGACGCACATCCCGAAGCTGGAGCAGGTCGGGCTCGTGCAGTACGACGGCGACGAGAAGACCGTCACCCTCACCGACCGAGTCGAGGACGTCGCTCGCGTGCTGAACGAGGACGTCGAGCCGGACCGCCAGTGGGCGGTGTACTACGGCGCGCTCGCCTTGATGGGCGTGGCGATCGGCGTCGCGCAGCTCCTGAGCACGGTGTCGGCGCTCCCGAGCCTCGTGTTCGCCGGCTCCGTCATGTCCCTGGCGGCGTTCCAGTACTACGAGACGGCCGTCAAACGCGGGGAGTACACGTTTCTCGAACGGCTGGTAAGCGACTGATTCTTCGGTAGCTGGGGCGGGACGGAGGGACCGCGCGGCTACTCGAGGTACTGAACGCCGACGATGGCGACGATTCCGAGGACGCACAGCAGCGTCCAGCCTGCCGCCGGAACGGCCGCGAAGGCGCCGACCCCGAGCGTCCCGAGCCCGACGACGGCGACGACGACGGCGGCGATCGCGGGCGCGAGCCAGTCACGGTCGGGGGCCGGTTCCTCGTCGTCGTCTGTGTCGACGGGGTCCATGTACGCTAACAGCTGCGATACCGAGTCCTGCAGTTCGATCGTTCCGCGGTTCTTGTCGTACTCGACGACTCCCAGCGTGTCCATCTTCGGGAGGTGGCACTGGTAGAGGCCGATGTACACCCGCTTCCGCTGGTCGGACGAGAGCTCCCGGACGGTGATGTCGTTCTCCTCGGCAGCGATGTGCTCGGCCACGTCGTTCAGCTCTGCATACCCGTCGTTCGCTCGGAGGTATTGGATGATGCTGCGCCGGCGGCTGTTCTTGAGGAGATCGAAGATCTCGCCCTTCTCGAGCTCCGACCCGTTCGACCGGGATGACTTCCCGATCTCATCCAGGTTCGACACGTCGTCGGCCGATTCCCCGGGACTGGTCCCCATCTGTTCCCCGCTAAGTGACCCCGAATTTCCCGCACTCATGGAACCACCGACACGGCACACAACCTTAGATATAATGAAGTTAAGGCGTTCTAACAATTTGGGAATGAATCGAATCGGGGGACGCGGCGGTCCGCCGTCGACCGTCGACGCGATCGGGGTCGACACCTCGGTTTCGCGACTAATCACCCCGTTTGCCGGCCGATTTGCGCACTCGATCGCGCGGTCCGGCGACCGGCGATTCCGTTAGCAGACGTATACTCTTCCTCCGGCCTCGCCTGATGGCTACAATGACATACCGTGTCGCCATAATCGGGACTGGGCAGGACCCAGAAACACGCGATAGAGACGGGTTCGCGATGGCCTACCGCCACGCGGCCGGGTACCAGCGGCTCGACTCGTGTTCGCTCGTCGCCTGCGCGGACATTATCCCGGAGAACGCGGAGGCGTTCGCCGAGCACCACGGCCTCGACGCCGTCTATGAAGACCACGAGGCCATGCTCGAGGAGGTCGAGCCCGACATCGTGAGCGTCTGCGTGCCGCCCGCGGTCCACGCCGGCCTCGTCGTCGACTGCGCGGGCGCGCCGTCCGTCGACGCGGTCCACTGCGAGAAGCCCATGGCGACGTCGTGGGGCGACTGCCGACGCATGGTCGAGGTCTGCGACCGAGAGGGCGTCCAGCTGACGATCGACCACCAGCGCCGGCTGGCCGAGCCGGTCGTGCGGGCGAAGGAGCTGCTCGACGACGGAGAGATCGGCGAGCTCGAACGGCTCGAGTGGTCCGAGGTGAACCTCTTCGACGCCGGCTCTCACCTGTTCGACCTCTGTGACCTCTTCGTGGACGGCGCGCGTGCGGAGTGGGCGCTCGCGGCGATCGACTGTTCGCACGAGAACCGGTGGTTCGGCGCCCTCAACGAGACGCGGTCGATCGCCCAGTGGCGGTACGCTGACGGCACCATGGGCGTCGCGTCGACGGCGGAGGAGGGAGCGACCAGCGTCGACGCCTACCTCCGGCTCGTCGGCGAGGACGGCGCCATCGAGATCCAGGCGGACGACGGGACGGCGCTCCGGATCCGGACCGACGGGAAGTGGCGGACCGTCGACACGGACGAGAACGTGTACGGGCCCACGCCGGGGCTCGCCCGCGCGGCCCTCAGCAAAGTCACCGGGGCCCTCCCCGGCGTGACGTGGCCCGCGGACCCGCCGACCCACTACGAGAAGGCGATCGAGCACCTCGTCGACGCGCTGTCGACCGACACGGAGCCGGCGTTCTCCGGGCGGCGCGTCCTCCGCGGCACCGAACTGGTGTTCGCGAGCTGGGAGTCCGCGCGGCGACGGGGACGCGTCCATCTCCCGCTGGACATCACGGGGAATCCGCTCGAAGAGATGTACGAAGCCGAACAGCTCGGCGGGATGGACGACTGGCCGGACGAGCCGTAGCTCGGCGCTGTCTGTCGGTTCGTCGCGGCAGCGATGTGCCGCCGACACGTGTCTGGAACCGGGACAGTCATCGCAGATCGAATATATCACAAACCAAATACTTATTGCCGGTAATGGGTGATTAACGGCCGCAATGGCACACAAGCTGGCACACAGGCTGCAGTCGGCGGGGGACGGATCCCCTGACACGGGTCGCAACGACTCCGGATCCACCGGCCTCACGCGCCGGGGGTACACGCGTCTCAGCGGGGCGGCGCTCGCGTCGCTCGCGGCGCTCGCCGGTCGGACGAACGGGGTCGTCGCGGCGTCGACGGACGACGCCGACGGCTCGGAGCGTCGGATCCGGATCCGCGGGTCGGGCACCCCGTCCACGTACGAGGTGACCGTCGGCGGGGAGCTGGTCGCCGACGAGGAAACGAGCGGAGTCGCCGGTCACGTCTCCGGGTCCACGGCCGAGGGCGCGGTCACGGGCGACGACCGCGGATACCGGTTTCGCGGCGAGCTCCACGACGTCACCGTCGACGGCGACGCCGAGGTCTCGCTCGACGGAGAGCCGTTCGGGCGGTAGCCGGGCGGCGTGAGAGCGGGGCGAGTCCGCCCCGTCGGTAGGGGCCGGCTCGCCCGATACCCCATCCATTACTACCCCCGACCGACTGGTCCCTGAACACATGTGGCCTTGGGAGCACGTGCTGTTCGCTTACGTGTGTTACTCGACGTACGTCCACGGCAGGTATCGGTCGCGACCGGGGGAGCTCCCCACGGCCGCGCTCGCGTTCGGCGCCGTGCTCCCGGACCTGATCGACAAGCCGCTGGCGTGGGAGTTCAACGTGTTCGCGACGGGGTACGCGGCGGCCCACTCGGTGTTTCTCGGCGTTCCGGCGGCGTTCGCGGTGTACGCGCTCGCCGAGCGCCGACACGCGGGAGCGGTCGGGGGCGCCTTCCTGACGGGGTACGTGCTCCACCTCGTCGGCGACGTGCTGCCGGCGTCGCTGTCTCGCGGGGAGCTGGTGCTGTTTCCGGTCCTGTGGCCGATCGCCGACTACGTGCCGCTGCCCGACCGCGGCTCCTTCGTCGACGGCGTCTACGGGCTGTTGACCGAGTACGTCGCGCGGCTGCTCACGCTGGAACTCAGCCCGGTCATCGCGCTCCAACTCGGCTCGGTGCTGTTCGGGACCGCGCTGTGGCTGGCCGACGGCCGCCCCGGCCTCTCGCTGGTCACCGGGACGGTCCGGCGCGCGTTCAGGCGGATTCGGACCTGAGACTGATTCGGACCTGAGGCGGTCGTCCCGCCCGCGTCGGCGGCGGGGCGGTCGGACGACCCCTCGCGGTCAGTCGATCCGGTCGAGCGTCGCCCGACCGCGGTAGACCGCCGCCTCGGGGTCGGACGGGTCGTCGTCCTCGAACACGAGCCAGTCGACGCCGGTCTCCCGGGCGGCCCGGAGCACTCGGTCGAGGTCGAGGAGCCCCTCGCCGGGCGTGACCGACCGGAACGCCGGCGGGAAGCGACGCGTTCGCTCCACGTCGGCGACGTGGATCAGCGACAGGCGGTCGCCGAGCAGCTCGAACACGTCGACCGGGTCGTACCCGCCGGCGGCGGCCCACCCCACGTCGACCTCGAACGTGAGGTCGTCGGTCTGGGACGCGAGCCGCGCGAGCCCGGTCGTCTCCACGGTCCGGTCCGGCCCGCGGACCGTCAGGTCGGCCGCCTCGGCCACCCGTTCCCAGAGGAACCCCGGAGACGGGAGGCCGGCGGGGAAGCCGAGCCCGAACCGGTCGAGCAGCGGGAGGAACGGGTGCCTGGAGGTGTGATACGACAGCCGGAGCCCGTGGCTGCCGAGCCGGCCCGCGAGGCCGTCGAGCCGGCGCGCGAGCGCGTCGACGTGCGTCGTCGTCCGGAAGTAGCCGGCGCCGAGGTGCGGGATGACGACGTGGTCGCAGCCGACGCGGCGACAGCGGTCGGCGATGGACTCCAGGTCGCCCTCCAGCGCGAGCAGGTCGGCGTGCGCGGCCACGGGCTCGACGCCCGTCTCGTCGAGGGCCTCCCGGACCGCGTACGGGTCCGCTTCGAGGAACGCGCCGGCGAACTCCACCCCCTCGAAGCCGGCGGTGGCCACCCGCCGGATCGTCTCCGGGAGGGGCTCGTCGATGTCTCGGAGGGTGTGCAGCTGTATCGCCGATCGCGGACGCGACTCCGTCGCCCGTTCGGCCGCTTCCGACTGGCTCATTGTCCGGTGTCCGCTCCGTCCCCCTGAAGTAATGCGTACCGTAGAGGCCGATCCGATTTCCTACCTCGTGCTCTCGCACCTCTCCTCTCCGCGACGGCTCCGTTCCGGCCGGCCCCTCAGTCCGAGTCGGCGACAACCACGCCGATGGACCAGTGGTCGTTCGTGAACAGTTCGGGATGGCTCACGTTGCCGTCGACCATGCAGAGCCAGCGCCCGTCGACGCACCACGGGTCGACGTGGTGCATCCGCCCGGAGTTCCACCCGACCCGCGCGCCGGTCCCCTCCAGGACCGGCGACTCCGTGAGTTCCTCGTCCGCGTAGGTCTCCGGCCCCAGCGCCGTGATCTCGAACGCGCGGACGGCCTCGCCGTACCGCCCTTCGCAGTCCTGGAAGAAGACGACGACGCCGTCGGACCCGACGACCGGACGCCCGCCCGGCCGGAACGCGGTGGGACGCCCCGTGACGACGGGATTCCCCTCGTGCGGTTCCCAGTCGTCGGCGACGAGCGAGTCGCTGTGGTAGACTCGGAACCCTGCCACCTCGTCGTCGCCGACGAGCAGCCACCAGCGGTCGCGCCACCGGAAGACGACCGTGTCGTCCGTGTGGTGATCCGCCGACACGAGCGTCGCCCGAGGCTCCCAGCCGCCGGGGAAGTCGGTCGCCTCGTAGAGCCGGATCGCTCGCCCGTCCGACCCGCCCTCCTCGGGCACCATGTAGCGGGTTCCCTCCCACTCGAACACGTAGGGGAACGAGAGGTGCTCGTCGGACCGGAGCACGACCCGATCGTACTCCCAGCGGAGCCCGTCGGGGCTCGTCGCGTGGGCGATCACGGCGTCCGGGTCTCGGGAGGTGTTGCACACCTCGAAAAACAGGTGCCAGCAGTCCGCTCCGGGGAAGAGAAACGGGTCGGCGACGAAGTCGACGGCGCCGAAGTCAGTCACGTCCTCCGCGACCAACACCGGGTTCTCTCCCGTTCCCGTGTACGCCGTCGGCTCGGGGAGCTCCCGCCGGCCGCCGTCCGGAACGGTGTGGTTGTCGCGAACCGGCGGGTGCACCTCGGTCCTCGCCGGTTCCGCGCCGTTCAGCGCCCGAGAGAGCAGCCTCGGAACTCGGTGGTTGACGATCTTGCCGGCCCACCACGCGGTCCGGACGACAACCGGCCGGCGTTTGATCGCGGAGAGTATGCGAGACATCGCCATACGCCAAAACATGTCGTTGAGATGTATAGTTAGTTCCGCGGTTAACTCATCAAGCGACCTCTGTAAAACTCATCGAGCAACCCCTGAAACGACGGAAAAAGCGGCCTATTACTCCCTTATCGCCGAATTCAACGACTATCGGTCGCCCGGGTCGAACGGTCGCGGCGCCGCCGGCCGTCGGCGGCATTCCGATAGATGTCGGTCAGCGCCGCCGCCGCTCGCGCCCAGCGCTGCGACCGCGCGTGCCGGTGGTTCGCTCGCCCGATCGACTCGAGGTCCGGATGATCGTACGCCCGCCGGAGGGTCTCCGCGAGGCCGTCGGCGTCGCTCGGGTCGTAGAGGAGCTCGTTCTCCGGCGGGACCGTTTCCGGGAGACAGCCGATCGCGGGCGCCATCACCGGGCGGCCGTACGAGAGCCCGAGGTGCGCCGTCCCCGAGTTGAGTATCCTGCGGTACGGTAACGCGAGGACGTCGGCGGCGTTCAGGAAGTACTGGATCCGCTCGTCCGGGACGAATTCGAGTCGGGTCTCGACCCGCGGGTCGCCCCGTGCGAGCGCCGCGACCTGGGCCTCGGTCCGGTCGTCGTGCGGGTTCCCGACCAGCCACAGCTCCGCGTCCGGCGCGTCGAGGGCGGCGAACGCCTCGACGAGGTCCGGGACTCCCTTGTACTCGCGGATCAGCCCGAAGAAGAGGACCACGAAGGCGTCGTCGTCGATCCCGAGGTCGCGCCGCGCCGCCTCGCGGGACACGTCGTTCTCGTACGCGGCGACGAAGCTCCCGTCGGGGACCACGTCCATCTCGTCGGCCTCCGGGACGCGATACGCCGCGGCGACCGCGTCGGCAGCGGCGCCGCACTTGACCGTGACCGCGTCGGCGACGGCGAACACGGACTCGTTGACGACCCGCTCTGTGCGGGGGTACAGCCCCTCGTGGTGGCGCTCGTTGTGGACGGTCCGGACGACGCCGACGTCGAGCAGCGAGACGAGCGCGAGGTCGACGAGGAACGCGGCCGCCCGCAGGAACGAGACCAGGGCGTTCGCGGGACCGAACCCCGTTCCGGTCGTCACGTAGTAGTCGTAGATCCAGTCGAGCTGCATCGCGTCGGCGTCCCGGTTCGCGAGGACCGCGCGCGTGAGCGGGAAGAACAGCGGGAGGGGCGGCGTCCGGACGTCGACGCCGGCCTCGCGGAGGGCGTCCGCGAGCAGCGTCATGTACGCGTTCTCCGGGTACCAGCTCCCGCTCATCAACAGCAGCGTGAGGTCGTCGTCGGTCATCGGCTCCGGGACCGACCGCGTGGTTCCTCGACAGACGCCCCGCCGGTGCTGAACTGCGACGCGCGTCGGTCGCTCCGTGGGTGTGTCACGACGTGTCGGCGCAGGACGCGCGCCCGGATAAGTAAACGTGGGATACCGCATTCCGTCCCGAAACGGTCGTCGCGGTCCGGTCGCGTCCGGGCGTTACAAGCGGCATAACAATCCCCTCGTCGCCCGGCATTTGGGGCATGAACCGTTCTAGGAAAGGCGCCGCACGCCCCGGGCCGTCCGGGCGTGGCAGTCCATGAAGGACCGCCTTCGAGAACTCGTCGAGCGTGCCATCCCAACGGGCTCCGTCGTCCAGCGAACCGTCAAAAGCGGGATCTGGGTGACGGCGACGAAGATGGCGATCCGACTTTCGCAGATCCTGATGCTGATCATCCTCGCGCGGCTGCTCGATCCGCGCGACTTCGGGTTGATGGGCATCGCCCTGCTCGTGCTCGCCGCAACGAAGAGTTTCACCGAAATCGGGATCAACGCCGCCCTCATTCAGGACAAAAAGGAGAACGTCGACGAGTACCTCAACACGACGTGGTCGCTGGAGGCCGCGCGCGGCGCCCTCCTCTTCGGCGTGCTGATCGTCGCGGCGCCGTACATCGCCGGCGTCTTCGACGAGCCCGGCGCGACGAACCTCATCCGAGTGCTCGGCCTGAGCCCGCTGCTGTACGGGATTCGCAACCCCGGCGTGGTCTACTTCAAAAAGGAGCTCTCCTTCCACAAGCAGTTCGTCTTCGAGTCGGTCGGATCGCTCGTGCAGTTCGCGGTCGGCGTCGGCTACGCGCTGTACTCGCCGACCGTCTGGGCGCTCGTGTTCGCGACCGTCAGCAGGTCGGCGTTCAAGTCCGTCTTCTCGTACGTCCTCCACGACTACCGGCCGCGGCCGAGCTTCGAGCTGGCTGTCGCGCGGCGCCTCATCAGCTACGGGAAGTGGATCACCGGCGCGTCGATCATCAGCTTCGTGTACGGCCAGGGGGACGACGCGTTCGTCGGGTGGTTCCTCTCCGCGACCGCCCTCGGGTTCTACCAGTACGCGTACCGGATCGGGGACATGCCCGCGTCCGAGGTCTCCGGGGTCATCTCGGAGATCACGTTCCCGGCGTACTCCAAGCTTCAGGACGACCTCGACGAACTCCGCGGGGCGCTGCTTCAGACGACCCGCCTGACCGCGTTCGTCGCGTTTCCGCTGTCGTTCGGTATCGCCGCCGTGGCACCGAGTTTCGTTCCCGCTATCCTCGGCGACGAGTGGCGCCCGATGATCACGGCGATGCAGCTGCTCGCGATGTACGGGTTGTTGCACGCGATCACCCGGAACTTCGGCGCCATCTGGAAGGCGCTCAACCGTCCGGACCTCGTCGTCAAGACCGGGCTGCTCCGGGTGGGGTGTATCGCCGTCCTCATCTGGCCCGCGACGGCGCGGTGGGGGATCGAGGGGACCGCGCTGGTCGTCGTCGGGGTGTACGTCTTCCCGATGCTCCCGGTGGACGTGTACCTCTCGTCGCGGATGGTCAAGGCCCGACAGAGGCAGCTGTACGCCGAGTACCTCTACCCGTTCATCGCCGCCTCGATCATGTTCCTCAGCCTGTCGTACGCGGCGTTCGTAACGGACCTGACTCCGCTCGTCGAGTTCCTCGTGCTGGTTCCGTCGGGCGCGGTAGTGTACTTCGCCGTCGCGTATCTGCTCGAACGGCAGTTCGACTGGGGGATCGAGCGGAACCTGCGGATGATAAGCGACGGGCTCCGGGGCTGACGCGGTCGCGGTGCGTGCGGGAGTCGACCCGCTCCCGCTACGCGCCGTCTTCCGTCTCCGCCAACACGTCTTCGACGACCGACAGGGTCCGCTCCGCCTCGCGCACTCGGTCCTCGATGACGCCGCGCTCCAGCAGGTCCAGCTCCGCGTCGTCGAGCGCGTCGCGCACCGCGGCCGCGCGCCGGAGCCGCTCGTACTCCTCGCCGCGGGCGAGCTCGCGGACCGACCGGAGCGTCGCCACCGTCTCGTCGTCGGCGACCCGCGAGACGAGGGGGATCAGCTCGTCGATCTCGTAGGCCAGCTCGTCGCCCCCCGCCGGCGGCCAGTCGAGCGTCAGCGGCTCGGGGTCGAGCCGTTCGACGTAGGTGCGGTGGACCGCGACCGCGGTCCGGAGGGCGCCGGGATCGTCGACGTAGTGCTCCAGCTTCGAGTTCGAGTAGTCGGCGTACTCCAAGAGGGTCGGTAGCGGCTCCTCGCCCGCCTCGTACTCGTCGACGTACTCGCGCAGGTCGGTCGGTGGCACGTCCGCGTCGACGAACGGGGTGCCGTCGGCGCGGTCGAGGAAGGCGAAGACCTCCCGGGCCGACGCCGACTTGTAGAACTCGCGGAACGCCCCGCGAACCGCGTCGTTGTACGACTCGATCGGCCCGCGGAGCCGGTCCACGTCGGCGTCGAGGTCCGCGTCGGCCATGTCGGCGACCTCGCGCAGCCCCTCGAGGCGGGCGTCGAGCGCCTTGCGCGCGTCCCGCGCGGCCTTGCGCGCGGCCCGGTAGTCGTCGACCGCCTCGTCGCGGTCGGCGAGCAGGTCGACGTACTCGCCGGCCGGCTCCAGCGCCTCGCGGGCGGCGGCGAAGTCCGACTCCGAGAGCCGGCGCTTGTCGACCGCCGCGTCGGCGGCGGCGAAGGCGTCGGCCGCGAGCGCGTCGTCGCCGACGTCGACGGCCTCGCCGAACTGCCCCCGGAACTGGACGTAGGAGCCGAAGTCGCCGGTGCCGACCGCGTCCTCCTCGTACTGGTCGAGCACTCGGTGCGCCCGGCGGTACGCGTCGGCGGCGGCCTCGATCCGGTCCCGTCCGAGGTCGGCGATCCGCCCCTCGATGCGGGCGAGCTCGTCGTAGCGCTCGCGCAGCGTCGCGGCCGCCTCGCCCGCCTCGCGGACGGGATCGCCCTCGTCAGCGCCGGCCGTCGCTCCCGCGCCGCTCATTCAGTACACCTCGTCCGGGTCGAAGACGCGTTCGCCGACGTGCTCGCCGTCGATCGTGCGGTGGAAACACGAGCGGTGGCCGGTGTGACACGCCCCCACGTTCTGGTCGACGAGGTACAGCAGGGTGTCGGCGTCGCAGTCGACGCGCACCTCGCGGACCTCCTGGGTGTGCCCCGAGGAGCCGCCCTTGTGCCACAGCTCGTCGCGTGACCGCGAGTAGTAGTGCGCCTCGCCGGTCTCGCGAGTCCGTTCGAGCGCCGCCGGCGAGACGTACGCGAGCATCAGCACCTCGCCCGAGTCGGCGTCCTGCGCGACCGCCGGGACGAGCCCGTCCTCGCCGAAGTCGACCTCGATCGCTCCCTCTCCCGCGTCGGCGTCGGTCATGTCTCGCCGGACGCGTGGGGCTCGAATAGGCCTTTTGTCTGTCCCCACTCGTCACCGGCTCCTACCCGCGCCGCAACACCAGCGCGTCGCCGTCGGCGTACGCGTCGGCGCGGCGGTCGACGACCTCGAACCCCAGCCCCTCGTACAGCGACAGCGCGGCGTCGTTGTCGGGGTGCGCCTGCAGCGTCACAGGGCCCGTCGCGTCGCCGACGGCGGCCGAGAGCAGCCCGCGGGCGCGACCCTCTCGGCGGTAGTCGGGGTCGACAACGAGTTCGGCGAGGTGGACGCCGGGGCGGTTCGGCGCGTCGACCGGGAGCAGGTAGCCGACCGGTCGCCCGTCGGCGACGCTGACGAGCGCGGAGCCGACCGCGAGCCCGTACTCCAACAGGTCCGGGTTGGGCTGTCGGAGGTGGTCCTGTAGCTCCCGGATCCGGTCGGCGTCGGCCGGCCGGGCGGCGCGGACTCGGGGATCGGCGGCGGGGCGGTCCCCGGTGGGTCCGCCGTCGCCGCCACGGTCCCCGGGCGACCCCCCCGTCATCTCACGCCCCCACCCCGAGCGCGGTGGCGGCGACGGCGACGGAGACGGCGACGGTCGCGCCCGACAGCGTCGCGAGGAAGTTCACCGCCTGATTCCCGATCCGCTCGCCCTCGATCAGCGCGCCGAGGATGCTGTCGACGGTCATCCCCACGACGCCGGCGAGGACGACGATTCCCCCGCCGACGACCGGGTCCCCGATCGGCATCCCGAACGCGGCGAGCCCGGCGACGAGGAGCGCCCCCGCGAGCCCCGCCAGCTCGCCCTGCCAGGTCACCGCGCCGTCGGTCCCGGGCTCGACGCGGCGCAGGGTCGTCACCAGCCGGGGGCCGTCGTAGAGGCCGCCGATCTCCGAGGAGAGGGTGTCCGCCATCGCGGTGGCGGTCGCCCCCGCGAAGGCGAACCCGAACAGCGCGCCCGGCACGCCGACGCGGGCGGTCGCCGCGTAGCCGACGACGGCGACGAGCGCGACCGCGGAGTTCGCCAGCACGTTCCCGGTGCCGCGGGCGCCCTCGTTCTCCTGTGCGACGCCCCGGTTCGCCTTCTCGTCGAAGCGGTACTTCGAGGCCAGCCCGCCGATCGCGTAAAAGGAGATGAGCGTGGCGAACCAGCCGACGCCGCCGAGGACGACGGCCAGCAGCGCGGACAACACCCCGGTCAGCATGCCGGGGACGGAGGCCGTGCCGATCGCGAACGAGACGTAGCCCAGCGCGCCGGTCACCGCCAGCCCGAACGCGACGAGCGGGACGGTGACGGACGGCTCCACCGCGACGAACCCCCAGACGGCGAACGCGACGAGGACCATCGTGATGTGCGCGTCCCGGTCGAACACGAGCGACCTGACGAGCGCCGCCGCGAGCGCCGCCACGGCCGCGAGGAAGACGACTCCGGGGAGGGCGTCGACGAGGCCCGACCCGCCGGTCTGGAGCAGCACGCCGACCTGACCGGCGACGGCGCCGAGCGTCCCGCCGGCGACGTAGCCCGCCACGAGGGGGAACTCGTCGGTGGCGCGTCCCGCGACGACCGCGCGGCCGAGGCGACCGCAGCCGACCGCGAGCGCCGCCGCGGCGAACGCCTCGTACGGGAGCGGGGCGCGGGGGAGGGAGGCGAACAGCGCGAGGCCGGCGGCCGCGAGCGCGAACGCGACGAACCCGTAGAGGCGCTCCTCCTCCCGATCGCCGGGCAGCGCGAGCGTCTCGAACCACTCGCCGTCGCGGACCCCGAAGAAGGCGAGGCCGGCAGCGGCGAGAAACGGCACCGCGGCGGCGTCGCCGAGCGCCGGCGCGAGGACGGCGACCGCGGCCGTCACGGCGAAGACGCTCGCCCGTCGAAGCCTCCGTTTCACACCCTCGGCTACCCGGGACGCGCACTTAACGGTCCCGACAGCGGCCCGTCGCCGTCGGCGGACCCTCGCCGCTGGCGCGCGGCCGCTCGGCGTCTCAGTAGCGGTACTCGTTGAACTGCACTGCGTGCCCCTCGATCACGCGGACGGCCCGCTCAGGGTCCTCCTCGTCGTCGCCAGTCCGGCCCTCGTGTGAGGTAGCCTCTCCCATACGCCGACGGAAGCAACTCTCCAATATAATTGTTCGCCACGCGGCGGAAGTGGTCTCCCGGCGGTCGGCGTTCCCGCCGATCGACCATCCTGACGTGTTCCCGCCGTTCGACTGCGCTGACGTGTTCCCACCGTTCGACGGCGCTGACGCGTCCGCGTCGATCGACCACCCTGACTCGTCCGCGCCCTCAGTCGACGAGACGGTCGACGTCGCCGAGGTCGTCGAACACGTAGTCCGGCGAGACGCTCGCGTCCGCGACGGCCGCCTCGTCGGTGACGCCCGACAGCACGAGGGCGGTGGTCATGCCGGCGCGCTCGCCGAGCGCGATGTCGGTGTTGAGCCGGTCGCCGACGACGAGACACTCCTCCGGGGGATACGGCAGCCGCTCGCGGACCATCTCGATCGCCGTGTCCGAGGGTTTCCCGAGGACCGCGTCCGGCTCGCGCTCGGCGACGCCGGCGATCGCGTTGATCACGGCCCCGGAGCCCGGCACGTCGCGCTCGGGGGCGGGGATGACCACGTCGGGGTCGGTGCCGATGAAGGGGATGTCGCGCTCCAGCGCCCACAGCGCCGTACAGAGGTCGTCGTAGTCGAACCCTCGATCGATCGAGGCCACGAGCGCGTCCGCGGCCTCGACGTCGTCGGTCGTCGAGAGCCCGGCCGCCTCGAACTGGTCGAGCAGCCCCGAGTCGCCGATACACAGCAGGTCGTCGTCCGCGTGGCGCTCGCGCAGGTACCGCGTCGTCACGGCGCCGGCGGTGAACACCTGGTCCGCGTCGACCTCGTAGCCCGCGGCGCCGAGCCGGTCGACGTACGCCGGCGGCGCCTTCGTCGGGTTGTTCGAAACGAACAGCGTCTCGATCCCGGCGTCGCGGAGCCGGCGGTAGCCCGCCGGCGCGCCGGGAATCGGCTCGTCGCCTCGCACGACCGTGCCGTCCACGTCGAGAACGGCGCCGCTGAACTCCATGGTTTCCTTCGGGGCGCCACGGTCCTAGGAGTTGCGCCCCGCCGCCCGCCGCTCCGTCCTCGCGATTCGACCGCCGGTGTTTCATATTCGGTACGGGTTCCAGCTTCGGGATAACGGAAGCGTAAAGCGGGGCCGTTCCCAAATCACGCTCACTGTGACGACGACTCAGGTGACGCTGGTCCAGATCGACAACTACGGGCCGTGGACGGTGACCCCGGAGCCCCGGCGGGAGATGGACCTCCAGACGCTTCAGTCGCGGCTTTTCGCAGACGTGGCCCAGTTCATGGGTCCGCGGGACGCCTACGTCTTCTCCACCCGCTACGACAACATGATCGCCGTGACGAACGGGCTCGACGGCGCGGCCCACGCGGCGCTGCAGGAGTCGGTCGGGAACCGCTACCCCGTGAGCGTCAGCCTCGGGACCGGGGTCGCCGAGCGGCCGATCGACGCCTTGGAGTCGGCGAACCGCCTGCTTCAGACCGAGGGGAGCGCGCAGGACGAGGGCCGGACCGAGGTGCTCGCCGGCGACTACCTCACCGAGACCGACCCGTCCGACCTCCAGATCGCCCACTTCGACGTGGTGGACGTGACGGGGAAGTACACCGACCGGCTCAACGAGTTCGACACGTTCCTGAACGTCGAGCGCGCCTACGGCTCGCTGACGCGGTACCTCCGCGATACCCACGGCGCCCTCTCGTTTTTCGTCGGCGGCGACAACGTGGTCGCCGTCTGTCCGGACCTCCCCGAGCGGGCGTTCGTCGATGCGGTCGCGCACGTCGCTGCGGACGCCGACATCGAACTGCAGGTCGGCGTCGGCCGCGGCGCCTCGGCCCACGAGGCGGGCTTCGCGGCCAAACACGCGCTCGAAGCCTGCCGTGACGACGGAACGAACGTCGAACTGTCCGGCGCGCCGGTCCTCGGCGACTGACTCCCGAGTCCGGAGCGGTCGTCCGCTCCGCGCTCGCCACCGTTATCGATCCCGATAATTTGGCTGTGACGTTTTTATAACCCCGGTCGCTACGCTCGGATAACATGTCCGATGAAATAGTGTTCGTGTGCACGGCAGAGGGTTGCGACGAGGGGCCGTGGGAGGGGTCTCACGACGCGATGGCGCACTGCGCCGAACACCCGGACCACGGCTACACCGGGCGTCCGCGAGCCGAGGTCAACGAGGTCATTCCCGCGACGGCGACGCGGAAGCGGGACAACCGGAACCTCCAGCACAAGGGGCACCCGAAGGGCGCGCTTGCGCAGGACGACTGACCGCGTCTCCGCGACCACGTCACCGCGGCGGCCCCGCTCGCGGATCCGCGCGCGGTTCCCGCCGACACCCTGGCCGGAGCGCCGCTAGGCTTCGTCGAAGAGTCCCAAGTCCTCGGCGACGAGGTCGGCGAGCCGGTCTTTCAGCGCGGGGTCGACCTCCGCGATCTCCTCCCCGTCGTGTTTCCCGTCGTTGTGTCTGGTGAGCGCGTCCGCCACGTCGGACAGCGGAACGTCGGTCTCCGTCTCGCACTCGGTACACACGATCGGGACGGACGGTTCGTCGGTGGACATCGTCCGGGTAGTCGCGGGTCGGCGGTATATGCCTTCGGGCACGCGGTCCCCGCGGACCGACCGGTCCGAACCTCGGGTCCGACTCGAACCGCCAGCGTCACCCGTTCCCGGGTGGTACCCCTCCGCATGCGTGTCCTCGTAACCGGGGCGGCCGGCGGGATCGGCGGCGGCGTCGCGCGGACGCTCGCGGCCGCCGGCCACGACGTGATGGGGATCGACCGCGACGCCGCCGGGCTGGCCGCGCTCTCCGAGAGCGTGTCGACGCACACCCTCGACCTGCGCGACGGCGACGCGGTCGAGGCGCTGCTCGCCGACCGCGAGTTCGACTGCGTCGTCTCCTGCGTCGGCGGGTACGAGATCGCGTCGGTCGAGGACACCACCGTCGACTCGTTCCGCCGCCAGCTCGACACGAACCTGACCGCGGTCCACACCGTCGTCGGGGCCGCCCTCCCGACGATCCGCGCGCGCGGCGGCCGGATCGTCGTCGTCGGGTCGATGGTCGGATCGACCGCGCTCCCCTACCACGGCGCCTACAGCGCCGCGAAGGCCGGGCTGCGCGGATACGTCGACGCCCTCCGCCGCGAGGTCGAGCCCCGCGGCGCGACGGTCGCGTTCGTCGAACCCGGGCCGGTCCCGACCGGGTTCAACGAGCGCGCGGCGGCCGGGGTCACGGAGCGGAACGCGGACGCGGACCCCGACGGCCCCTACGCCGACGCGTACCGGGCGTTCGAGGGGTACGCGCCCGCCGCCACCGACCTCGAGACCGTGGTCGAGCGCGTCGTCGTCGCGGCCACGACGGACCGCCCCCGGGCGGTGTACCGAGTGAGCCGCCGCGCGCGCTGGCTCCCGCGGGTCGCCGCGGTGCTCCCGGACCGGCTGTTCGACCGGCTGATCCGCGCCGGGCTCCCGGGCGGCGTACTCGGACGGCTCATCGACCGCTAGCGCCGGGTCAAGCCGACCTCGCCGCGCTCCGTCGCCTCACTGCTCCGAGTCGCCATCGGTCTCGGCCGCCTCCGCGTAGAACTCCTCCGGCGTGGCGTCGATCCGGTCGAACTCCCCGAAGTCGCGCTCGTGGTGGCGGATCGTCTGCTCGACGATCCACGCGCTGTACCGCTCCGAGTACTCCCACTCCCCTTCGCCGTCGTCGACCTCGAAGCGGTCGTCGGTGGCGAGCGCGGCGTACAGGTGGTAGAAGCCGAGCACCACGTCGCCGAACTCCTTCGCCTCGGCGCCGATCTCGCGGCGCTTCTCCGCGAGCTCCTCGCGGCCCGCGTCGGTGAGCGCGAAGTACTTGCGGTCGGGCTCGTCGTCGCGCTCGACGCGCTCGGCGACGCCCTCCTCCTCGAACTTGTAGAGAATCGGGTAGACGGAGCCGTACGAGGGCTCCCAGTGGCCGCCGCTGATCGCCGTGATCTCGCCCAGCAGCTCGTATCCGTATCGGGGGCGCTCGTCGAGCAGCTCCAACACGAGATACGAGATCAGCCCTTTCGGCGGCCCGCTTTTCCGCATCGTCTCTACGTATCTGAGTCGTCGTGAAAGGGTTTCGGTCGTGACACGGGTCGGGAACGGCGCACTCCGACGTCGACGGGGCGGTCGGATCGGGATCGACGGGGCGGTGGGGCCGGCGTCGACGGGGCGGTCGGACCGTCGCTGCTGGACCGGCCGGCGCTCCGGATCGGGCCGGGCCGCGGTGTCGACGACTCCCAGCGACTGAGGCGACTCGCAAACCCCTAAGTCCCGGCGACCCAAGCCGGTGTATGGTCGAGGCACCACAGACCGAAGAGGGGTGGTTCGCGCTGCACGACTTCCGGTCCATCGACTGGGACGCGTGGCGCGACGCCCCCGAACGAGAGCGAGAACGCGCGATCGAGGAGGGCGAGGCCTTCCTGAAACACCGGGAGCTGGTCGCCGACGCCGAGGAGGGCGACTCCGGCCTGTTCTCCGTGCTCGGACACAAGGCCGACCTGCTGTTCGTCCACTTCCGCCCCTCGCTCGACGACCTGTCGTCGATCGAGCGCCGGTTCGAGGACACGGCGCTCGCGGAGTTCACGGAGCGGACGACCTCCTACGTCTCCGTCACCGAGGTCTCCGGCTACGTCTCCGACGAGTACTTCAAGGACCCCGAATCGGTCGACGCGGGCCTCAAAAGCTACATCGAGGGGAAGCTGACGCCCGAGATCCCGGACGACGAGTACGTCTGCTTCTACCCGATGAGCAAGCGCCGCGGCGAGGAGCACAACTGGTACGACCTCTCGTTCGAGGACCGCGCCGACCTCATGGCCGGTCACGGCGAGGTCGGCAAGGAGTACGCCGGGAAGATCAAGCAGGTGATCGCCTCCTCGGTCGGCTTCGACAGCCACGAGTGGGGCGTCACGCTGTTCGGGTCGGACCCGACGGACATCAAGGACATCGTCTACGAGATGCGGTTCGACCCCGCCTCCTCGCGGTACGGCGAGTTCGGCGAGTTCTACATCGGCCGCCGGTTCCCGCCCGCGGACCTCGGCGCGTACCTCGCCGGGGAGACGGTGCCGACCCCGGAGGGCGACGCCGGCCCCACCGGCGACGCCGGGGGCGACCACGGTCACGCCCACGGTGAGGGCGCCCACCACGGTGACGACGACGGGCACGGCCACGGCGGAGACCGCGACCACGGCGGCTCCGGCGGCGGCTCCGCGCACGGCGACCACCCCCACGGCGACGGGGAGACGAGCGGCGAGGGCGACCNACCACCCGCACGGCGAGGAAGCGGGCGGCGACGGTGTCGACGACGCCGACATCCGCGGCGAGCTCGCCGACCTCGACATCTACGCCGGCAAGCCCAACGGCGAGGACGTGTACGCGACCGTCCTCTACAGCGAGGCCGACGTGGACGAGCTGTTCGACGAGGTCGAGGGGCTCCGCGGGAACTTCGACCACTACGGCACCCACGTGAAGACGGCCGTCTACGAGGGGCGCGCCACCGACCGCGCCGCGGTCGTCTCCATCTGGGACACGGCCTCCGCCGCCGAGACCGCGGCCGGCTTCCTCTCGGAGCTGCCGGAGGTCGTCGCCCGCGCCGGCGAGGAGTCCGGTTTCGGTACGATGGGGATGTTCTACACCGTCAAGCCGGAGCACCAGGAGGACTTCACCGAGACGTTCGACGACGTCGGCGACGTCCTCGCGGAGATGGACGGCCACGTCGAGACCGACCTGATGCTGAACGTCGAAGACGAGAACGACATGTTCATCGCGAGCCAGTGGCACGCGAAGGAGGACGCGATGGCGTTCTTCGGCTCCGACGAGTTCCGCGAGACGGTCCAGTGGGGCCGCGAGGTGCTCGCCGACCGGCCGCGGCACGTGTTCCTGGCGTAGGCGGGGCGGTACGCGGACCGGTTTTTTAAGCATCTTTCGAGGCGACCGGTCGTTTATAACCGGCTGCCGCTGACAGAACGGCGACCACCTCCGAAGCCCAAGCCGCGACGACCTCCCAACGTCCCAGCCCGCGCTGTCGATCGGTGTGTTGTCGGACCCGACCGCCTGTTTTTAACTACCGCCTCGGCGAACGGGTGTACATGTTCGACACGATCGTGATCGCGACCGACGGTTCCGACAGCGTCCGGCGGGCCGTCGACGTCGCGGTCGACGTCGCCGTTCGGTTCGACGCGGAGGTCCACGCCCTCTACGTCGTCGACAGCGGCGAGGTCGAGTCCACGCCCGACGAGGTCCGCGACGACCTCCGCGATGCGCTCGACGACCACGGAGAGGCGGCGATCGATCAGGTGACCGACGCCGCGGCCGCGCGCGACGCGAGCCTCGAGATCACGACCGACGTGCGCGAGGGGCGCCCGGCCCCGGAGATCTCGGGGTACGCCCGAGAGGTCGGCGCCGACGTCGTCGCGATGGGCACCCGGGGACGGCACGGGGAGAACCGCTTCCTCATCGGCTCGGTGGCCGAGCGCGTCGTCCGGACGTGCCCGATCCCCGTGCTCACCGTCCGCCAGCTCACCGACGAGAGCCCGCGCCGGACGACGATCTGAGGGGCCGGGCGGCCCGGTCGCGGCCTCCGACCGCCCGAGAACGGCGGAGTTTTCCCGCTCCCGCCCGGCCCGACGGTATGGACGACGAACTCATCGACGAGGGGGATATCCCCCGCTCGCGGTACACGCGGCTGCCCGGCAAGGGCTTCTTCTACCCGGACTCGCTGGACGAGGAGCGCGCCGAGCGGCGCGCGAAGGAGGCGATCGAGGGGAGCGAGGCGGTCGTGATCGCCGACGGCGACGCCGACGGGCTCGCCTGCGCGGCGATGATCCGGGAGGCGTACGACGCCGCGCTCGACGCCGCCGACTTCGAGGCCGCCATCGCGGCCCGGCTCGGTGACGGGGACGAGGGAGCGGGCGACGGGGAGGGCGGCGACGGGGAGGACGCCGACGGAGAGAGGGACGGCGAGGCGGACGAGTCGGACGCCGACGACCCAACCGAGGACGCCCACGCCGAGTCGCCGGTGGGGCTGGTCGCCGCGGGACCGTACTCGATCGACACGTCGCTCGAGCGCGTGCTCGCGTACGCCGACGACGACGTCGATCTCTTCGTCTGTGACCTCTGTCCCGACGACTACGAGTGGATCGCCGAGCCGCTGGAGGCGCTCGCGGAGTCGACCGCCTCGATCCGGTGGTTCGACCACCACCAGTGGGACGAGTCGACCGCCGCGGCCGTCCGCGATCTCGGCGTCGACCTCGTGGTCGGCGAGTCCGACGAGGAGTGTACCGCGGACGTGGCGCTCCGCTCGCTCGACCACGAGTTCGACGAGCGCTGGGCCGAGCTGGCGGTCGTGACGCGGGACCACGACCTCTGGATCAAGGAGGACCCGCGCTCCGACGACCTGGCCGACTACTCCTACTGGGCCGGCAGCGAGGAGTACGCGGCGATCGTGGGCGCGCACGGCGCCGACCTCCCCGAGACCGTCCGGGAGTTCGTCGCCGAGCGGCGCGTCGAGAAGGAGGCCCGGATCGACGCCGCCGTCGACCGCGCGGTCACCCACGAGGTCGGCGAGTGGGCCGTCGCGGTGACGTACGGCCGCTGCTCGCAGAACGAGGTCGCCGAGAACCTCCGCGAGCGGGGCGCCGACGCCGCGGTGATCGTCAAGCCCGCGGGCTCCGCGTCGATCCGCGGCTCGGATGACTTCCGACACGCTCACGAGGTCGCCGGGAAGGTGAACGGCGGCGGCCACCCGCAGGCGGCCGGCTGCAAGCCCGACATCTACGACGACATGCTCGACTACGCGCAGCACTGGACCACCGAGGGACAGGCCTGCAAGCGGGTCATCCTCGCGGCGTTCGAGGCGGTCGCGGCGGAGGTCGCGGAAGCGGAGGCGGCCAACGAGTCGGACTCGGACGCCGACGAATAGACGATCGCCCGCCTGCGAGCCGCCGCTCCCGCCGGCGAACCGCGAACTTTCATACCGGGCGGCGTCCCTCCCTCTACTCATGACGGACATCCTCGTGGCCGGAGAGACGCTCGTCGACCTGCTCCCCGGAGCGGGCGAGACGCTTCGCGACGTGGACGGCTTCACGCACCGACCGGGGGGCGCGCCGGCCAACGTCGCGGTCGGGCTCTCGCGGCTCGGCGCCTCCCCGTCGTTCTGGACCCGACTCGGCGACGACCCTTTCGGCGACTTCCTCCGCGAGACGCTCGACGAGGAGGGCGTCCCCGACGCGCTGACTCGGCGGGTCGACGGCAACACCACCCTCGCCGTGGTCTCGCCGCCCGGCGTCGACGGCCGGCGGTTCCGCTTTTACGGCTCGCGGGACGTGACGTTCGGGTTCGAGCCCGACATGGTCCCGACCGACGCGCTGGCGTCCGCCTCGTGGGTCCACATCGGCGGCGTCGCCCTGACGCACCCGACGGGCCGGACGGCGATGCGCCGGCTGGCGGCCGCGGCCGACGAGCGCGGCTGCACGGTCTCGTTCGACGTGAACTACCGCCCGGACCTGGTTCCGGAGGGGGAGCGCGACGCGGTGGTCGAGGCGATCCGCGACGTCCTCGGAGACACCGGCGTGGCGTTCGCCAGCGACGAGGACGTGGCGGCGACCGGCATCTCATCGCGCGAGGGCGCGGCCCTGGCCGGCGACCTGCTCGAGTTCGGGCCGCACACGGCGGTCGTCACCCTCGGCTCCGCGGGCGCGGTCGCGGCGAGCACGGACGCGGCGCCGTGGGGCGAGACGACCGCGCGCCGCGGCGGGTTCACGGTCGAGGCCGTCGACGCCACCGGCGCCGGCGACGCGTTCACGTCCGGGCTGATCGCGCGGCTGGCGGCGGGGACCGACGACGCCGCCGGTCCCGGCGACCCGACCGACCTCGGCGACGCGCTCGCGTTCGCCAACGCGACGGCCGCGCTCTCGGTGCGGGACCGCGGCGGGATGACGGCGCTCCCCGACCGCGAGGCCGTCGAGGCCTTCGTCGCGGAGAGAGCGTAACCGCCGCTCGGAGCCGCGCGCTTTATCTCCCGCCCGGCACACGCGTCGGTATGGATCGCTCCGAGTACGTGCGGCGGCTCGACGACCGGCTGGACACGGCCGCGTACGCCGACGTCGACGCTAGCGCGAACGGCTTACAGGTTGGGTCGGACGACGGGGAGGTCGAGCGCGTCGCGTTCGCGGTCGACGCGGCGGACGCGACGATTGAGGCCGCGGCGGACGCGGGCGCCGACGTCCTCGTCGTCCACCACGGGATCTCGTGGGGCGGGATCGACCGCGTCACGGGCCGGACCTACGACCGGGTCGCGACGCTCGCAGAGCACGACATCGCCCTCTACGTCTCGCACCTCCCGCTCGACGGCCACCCCGACCTCGGCAACGCCGCGGGCGTCGCGGCGGCGCTCGGCCTCGGCGACCGGGAGCCGTTCGGCGAGATCGGCCCGGTCACGATCGGGACGGTCGGCGAGACGGACGCGCCGCGGTCGGCCGCGTCGATCCGAGAGACGCTGGACGGGTTCGAGGGGCAGCCGGGCGGCGAGGGCGAGGAAGGGTCCCCGACGCGGGTCATCGACTTCGGTCCCGACGAGATCGAGCGCGTCGCGGTCGTCACCGGCTCCGGCACCGACTGGCTCGACGAGGCGGTCGAGGCGGGCGCCGACGCGCTGGTCACGGGCGAGGGGAAGGGGCAGGCCTATCACGACGCGCGCGAGGCCGGGATCACCCTGTTCCTCGGGGGGCACTACGCGACCGAGACGTTCGGCGTTCGTTCGCTGCAGGCGCTGACGGAGGAGTGGGGACTGGAGACGACGTACGTGAGCCACCCGACCGGGCTCTGAGAAGCAGCTCCTCCTGTCGCCCCCGAACGCAACCCTTACCGCCCGCGTCCCCGGACTCCGGGTATGCGCGACCACTTCGAGATCCGGGACCACGACGCCGCCGGGCGGATCGGGCGGCTCGAGGTCCCCCGCGCCGGGGTGACGGTCGAGACGCCGGCGCTTTTGCCGGTCGTCAACCCCAACGTCCTCACGATCGAGCCGCGGCGGCTCGCCGAGGAGTTCGGCGCGGAGATGCTGATCACCAACTCCTACATCATCCGGAGCACCGACCGCGTCCGCGACCGGGTCCTCGATCGGGGGCTCCACGACTTCCTCGGGTTCGACGGCGCGATCATGACCGACTCCGGCTCCTTCCAACTGGCCGAGTACGGCGACATCGACGTGACCACCGAGGAGATCATCGAGTTCCAGCGCCGGATCGGGAGCGACGTGGCCACCCCGGTCGACGTGCCCACGCCCCCGGACGTCGACCGCGAGCGCGCCGAGCGGGAGCTGGAGACGACGAAGCGGGCCCTCGCCGACGCGGAGGCGGCGGAGACGGGCGACATGCTCGTCAACGGCCCGGTTCAGGGGTCGACGTTCCCGGACCTCCGCGAGGAGGCGGGGCGGCACGCGAGCGCGACCGACCTCGACGTGTTTCCGGTCGGCGCGATGGTCCCCCTCCTGAACTCCTACCGCTACGCCGAGGTCGTCGAGGCGGTGCGCGCGGCCAAGCGCGGACTCGACCCCGACGCGCCGGTCCACCTGTTCGGCGCCGGCCACCCGATGATGCTCGCGCTGGCGGTCGCGGCCGGCTGCGACCTGTTCGACTCGGCCGCCTACGCGCTGATGGCGCGCGACGGGCGCTACCTCACCGTCTCGGGGACCGAACACCTCGAGGAGATGGAGTACTTCCCCTGCTCGTGTCCCGTCTGCGCCGAGCACACGCCCGCGGAGCTCCGGGAGACGGACGCGACGGAGGAGCTCCTCGCCGAGCACAACCTCCACGTCACGTTCGAGGAGCTGCGGCGCGTGAAGGCCGCGATCCGATCCGGGAACCTCCTCCAGCTCGTCGACCGCCGCGCCCGCGGCCACCCCGCGATGCTCGACGGGCTCCGGACCCTCCTCGACCACGCCGACGAGCTGGAGCGGACGGACCCGGCCTCGAAGGACGCGTTCTTCTACACCTCCCACGAGTCGGCCCGGCGCCCCGAGGTCCGCCGGCACCACGACCGGCTCTCGCGGCTCGCGGTCCCCGACCGCCTGCTGCTCACCGAGTCGGACGCGCCGTCGAACCACGACTACGGCGCGGTGTGGCGCGTGAAACCCCCGTTCGGTCCCTTCCCCCGCGCGCTCTCGGAGACGTACCCGCTCACCGCGGAGGTCCCGGAGCGGGTCGACGGCGCGGCGCAGGTCGCCGCCGCGGAGGGCGTCGCGAGCCTCGCCGCCGCCAACCCCGACACCGCGATCACCCTCGGCCACGACGACTGGGTGCCGCGCGCCCTCGATGCGGTGCCGGACGACGTGGAGACGGAGAACCTGCGGCACCTCGGTCGGTGAGGAGAGAGCAGACTCAGCGCTCGGGCTCCGCCATCCGCTCGCTGTAGTCCCACGAGTGCAGCCGCTCCGGCTCGATCCGGATCCGGATCTCCTCGCGCTCCGGGCGGAGGAGCCGGTCGGCAGTCGGGTTGTCGACGCCGCCGAGATACCGCTCAAGCAGGGCGCGGAGCAGTTCCTTCTCCTCGTCCGGCGACACCGTCGCGCGCCCCCGCCCCCTCACCCCTTTATAAGGCGGATCGTTGGTCGACACCTCGAAGGAGACGTGGTCGTCGTGCGCGAGGAAGGCGGCGAGGTCGGCGCTCGCGCTCGTCGCGCAGCTGATCGCCCCGTCCCACGAGAACCACAGCGAGACGATCCACGGGGCGTCCCTCGGGGTCCGACAGCCGATACGGACCGGGATCCGCGCACCGTCGAGGAACTCGTCGACGCGCTCGCGGTCCCACGGGCCGGTTATCTCCATGTCCGTCCTACGAGCGCGGGGACCTAAACAGTAGGTGCCGCGCGACCGACGCCGGGGCGACGAGGGGCTTCCCCTGCGGCCGCGGAACACAAGAGAATTGACCGTCCCCACGCGAGAGTGGGTATGACCGAGTACTTCGAGGTCCACGAGCGCGACGGCGCCGCCCGGCTCGGCGAGCTTCGGCTCGCCGACTCGGTGACGACGCCGGCGCTCGCGGACCCGTTCTTAGCGGACGCCGGCAGCCTCTGGGCCGGCGACCGCGAGGTCCCCGACGGCGACGAGGCGTCGCTCACCGTCCTGCCGCACCGCGCGTTCCCCGCGGGCACCCGCGAGGAGGTCCGCGACTCGTTCGCGGTCGATCACCCTGAGGTCGAGTTCCCCGCCGCGGCGGTCGTCGACAGCGAGAGCCCCCGCGACGTGGGCGCCGACGCGTACGCACTCGCGGACGCGTCCGGATTCGTCGGGCACGGCGAGGCGTTCCGCGACGCGATCGTGGCCGCGAAAGCGGCCCTCCCGGCCGACACCGCCCTGCTGCTGTCGGGCGTCGCGACGCCGCTGAACGTCGCGCTCCTCGCGTACGCCGGGGTCGACCTCGTGGACGCGACGCTCGCCCGGACGAAGGGGACGGAAGGGATGTACTGCACCGCCGACGCCGAGCACTTCCTCGAGGACCTCGACGAGCTCCCGTGCGCCTGCCCGGCCTGCGCGGGGCCCCGCGAGGAGTTCACCCGCGCCGACTGCGCCGAGCACAACGTCAACGCGCTCCGCGCCGAGCTCCGCCGCGTCCGCGAGCGAATTCGTGCGGGTCGCCTGCGGGATTACATCGAGGGACAGACCCGCCACGAACAGTGGCTCACGGCCGCGTTCCGCGAGTTCGACGACCAGTGGGGCTACCTCGAGGAGCGGACCCCCCTCATGCGCGACGCCGAGGTGACGGCGGCGACCGCGGAGACGCTGGACCGCGTCGAGATCCGGCGGTTCGCCGACCGCGTGACGAGCCGGTACCGAAATCGGTTCACGGACCAGCCGCTCGTCCTCGTCCCCTGCTCGGCGACCAAGCCGTACAGCGACTCGCAGAGCCACGGCCAGTTCCACGACGCGATCCAGTGGCGCGGCCACACCGTCTCGATGACGTCGCCGATCGGCGTGGTGCCCCAGGAGCTCGAGACGACCTACCCGGCTCAGCACTACGACGCGGTCGTCACCGGCGACTGGAGCGAGGACGAGATCGGCTTCGTCGCCGAGGTGCTCCGGCGGTACCTGACGCGGAACGACTACTCCCGCGTCGTCGCGCACGTTCCCGAAGACGGCTATCGCGAGATCTGCGAGCGCGTCGAGCGTGACCCCGCGATCGACGTGCCCTTCGAGTACACCTGCGTCGGCCACCCGACGAGCGACGAGTCGCTCGGGGAGCTGAACGCGGCGCTGCAGGGCGAGCCCGCCTACAGCAAGCGCGAGCGCGAGCACAACACGGTCCGGGCGCTCGCCGACTACCTGCTCGGCGGCGGGGCCGGCGACGACCTGTTCGGCGGGCCGGGCGAGGCCGACATCCGGACCACCGGGCGCTATCCCAAGCTGCAGGTGTGGGGCGACGACCCCGACGCCGGCCGCGAGGGCGAGCCGGGCGAACAGCTCGCGACGATGGTGCCGCAGTACGGGACGCTCTCGTTCACCCTCGCCGGCGCGCGCCGCTGGACCGAGAGCGACGCACCCACCAAGCGCGTTCAGATCGACCCGTTCGTCCCGCACGGCTCCGTCTTGGCGCCCGGCGTCGTCGACGCGGACGACGACATCCGCGTCGGTGACGAGGTCGTCATCGAAGGCCCGAAAGCGTTCGCGGTCGGGCGCGCCGAGATGTCCGGCCCGGAGATGGTCGACTCGACGCGCGGCGTCGCCAGCGAGGTCCGGCACGTCGACGAGAAGTGAACCGCCCGCTGTCGACGGGCCGATACCTAATCCGTTAGGGAGTGCGATTATGCTGACACGGCCACACAGTTTCATCGTCAGAGGCACACATCTGACACCCCTCCGTTCCTCCCCGGCCGCCGGGTCGGACCGGCCGTGTTCGACGCCGCGCCCGGGCGGTCGCTCGACGCGGTCCCTGCGGGGCGAAAAGTAAAGTCCCGAAGAGATAGAACTGCTACCACATGTCGTCCCAGAACCCCCGTCGGACGGAAGCGCGGGTGACGTACGTCGAATTCTCCCTTTCGAGTCACGACCACCCGTTCGTCGCGGTGTCCGCCACGGACGGCGCGGTGGTCGAACTAACGGAGTTCATTCCGCGGGGCGAGGGGAGCTACGCCGAGTTCTTCTCGATCAGCGGCGTCGAGACGGAGACCGTCCTCGCGCTCGCGTCCGACCACCCGTCGGCAGACGCGCGCCTCGTCGAGCGGTTCGACGACGAGGGGTTGTTCGAGTTCGTCGTGGACGACCACTGTCCCGCGGTGTTTCTCGGTGAGGAGGGCGCGCTCCCCCGCACCGTCGAAGGGCGGGACGGAAGCGGAACCGTCGGCGCGGAGGTGCCGCCGTCCGAGGACGCCGAGGCGATAGCCGAGCGGTTTCTCGACGCCTACCCGGACGCCGAGCTGACGCTCAAACGGGAGCGATCTCACGGGACGCCGATCTTCGGACGCCGGAGCCTCCAAGCAGCCCTCCACGACGATCTGACCGAGCGACAGCGGGACGTCATCGAGACCGCTCACGACGCCGGATACTACGACTGGCCGCGGGAGGTCACCGCCGAGAGGCTCGCCGAGCGGTTCGACATCTCCCCGGCGACGCTCCATCAGCATCTCCGGGCCGCCGAACAGAAGCTCATCGCGATGACCCTCAGACAGGCGTGACTGAGCGGGCTCACGAGAGGCGAGGAACAGCCGGATCAGTACCTTCAAAACCGCGCCGGACAGATCCGCGCACATGGCGCTCGAAAAGGACGTCGACTGTCCCTCGTGCGGAGAGACGCAGCTGTTCTACCGGACCGCGGCGATGACGCTCCACCTCGGCGAGAAGACGAAGTGGCGGTGCCCCGAGTGCGGGTACGGGTACGTCGAGATCAACGGTATCAGTACGCTGGCGGCCTGACGACCGGATACCGCTTCGCCCTGTCCCCGATTTTTCCGTGACCTGCCCTCCAAGTCACTCGCCGCCGACCACGTCGGCCGCCAGCACCCCCACCCCGTCGACCTCCGCGCGGACCGTGTCGCCGGCCTCGATCACGCCCGCGCCGGGCGTCCCCGTCGAGATGAGGTCTCCGCGCTCCAGCGTCATCACGCGCGAGTGGACGCCGACGAGCTCCGCTGGCGGGAACAGCATCCGGTCGACGGTGTTCTCCGCGACGGTCTCGCCGTTGATCACGGTCCGGACGGTCGTCCCCGCGAGGCGGTCGACGCCGACCGGGGCCGACACCCACGGGCCGACGACGAGGAACGTGTCGTAGCTCTTCGCGCGGGTGAGAAACCGCGGGTTGCGCTGCAGCACGTCCTCGGCGGTCACGTCGATGACGGGAACGACCCCGGCGACCACGTCGCCGAACGCGGCCTCGTCGACGTCGGTGCAGGTCCGACCGATCACGAGCCCCAGCTCCGCCTCCGCCGTGACCCGAGACGCTTCCTCGGTCGGCGGCAGCCGGATCGGACCGCCGGGCGCGGTCAGCGCCGTCGCCGGCTGCATGAAGCTCGCGGGCTCCGCGGGCCGGACCGCGTCGAGGTCGGCCGCGTGGTCGGCGTAGTTGAGCCCGATCCCCCAGAGCTTCCCGGGGTCGAACGGGACGCCGAACGAGAGCCGGTCCGCCGGCGTCCGCGTCGCGGGCAGGTCGTCGATCGACGGGAGCGGCGACGCTTCGGAGGCCCTCACTCCGGACGCCGCCGCCCCGGTCGCCGCCCCGAGCGCGTCGTCGACCCCGTCGAACCCCGCCGCTCCGAGCGGGACGAAGCCGTCCCCGTCACCGAGCAGGGGTCGCCCCTCGACGGTCCGCGCGATCCGGATCGGCCCCTTGTCGTCTCCGCCCGCCCCCGACCGCGACGCGTCGCCCGCCATCACTCCTCTCGGTCCGTCCAGAAGTCGAAGCCGCGGCCCGGCGCGAACACGTCGAGGCCCACCGCGCGCTCGTCGGTCGCGTTCTCGACCCGGTGCGACTCCCACGCGTCGAGGTGGACCGAGTCGTACCGCGCCAGCGCGACGGACTCCTCCTCGGTGTGGACGACGAGCTCGCCCTCCAGACAGACGCACACCTGCTCGTTCTCGTGGTCGTGCATCGGCGAGGAGTGGCCGGCCGGCTTCTCGAACCACTCGAAAGTGAACCGGTCGCTGCCCGCCAGCGCGGCGCGCGCCCACCCGTCGTCCGGCTCGTACGTCTCCGCGTCGTCGAACGCGACGTGTTCCATGGGTCGTCCGTGAGCGCCCCGGTGCAAATCGGTTCGGGTCGCGGCGGGACGCGCGCCCGCGTCCGGGTCGCTCCCGGATCTGCCGGACACCGCCGGCTCCGGCCTACACCGCGATCCCGACCAGCTCGATCAGCAGGGTCAGCGACGCGACCGACGCGACCGTCGTGACGAACACGTTCAGCGACGCGAACGTGGCGTCCCCGCCGAGTTCGGTCGCGAACACGTAGGTCGACACCGCGGTCGGCGTCCCGAGCATCACGACCCCGGCGGTGAGCGTCGCGGCGTTGACGCCGAGTAGCGCGAGGGCGCCCCACGCGATAGCGGGCATACACGCCACCTTGAGCCCGACGACCGAGGCGGTCGCCCCGCGGTCGATCGTCGCGGGGTCGACCTGCAGCGTGGCGCCGACACAGAGCAGCGCGAGCGGGAGCGCCAGCGACCCGACCCAGTCGAGGGCGGTCGCGGCCGCGGTCGGCACGCCGAGCTCGAACCAGCCGATCGCCATGCCGGCGACGAGCGCGATGAGCACGGGGTTGCTCGCGAGCGATCGGAGGTGTCGTCCCAGCGCGCCCTCGGCGTTCGCGCCGTTCATCGACACCAACAGGACCACCGTCAGCGGCACCTGCACCAGCGAGCCGATACCGAGGACGACGCTCGCGATCGCGGTCACCTCGGCGTCGAACGTCGCCGCGACCAGCGGGACGCCGAGGTACCCCAGGTTCGAGTGGTACGACTGGACGACCGCGACGCTGCGGCGCCCGCTCGGCGACCGGTTCCGGTGGACGAGCGACGCCGCGATCACGGTTCCGAGGAACGCGGCGAGGACGGCGACGAACAGCTCCCACGAGACGATCTCGCCGATCGCCTGATCGTAGGTCGCCACGAACACCAGCGCCGGGAGCGCGACGTAGTACGCGACCTGGTTGAGCAGCTCCGTGCGGCCCGCGTCGAGGACGCTGACGCGCCGGAGCCCCGTCCCCGCGATAAGCAGCGCGAGCAGCCCCGACAGCCGGACGAGGACCTCCATCTACGCGGAGCGAAGCGATCCCGCCGGTTGACGGTTGCGGTAGCGGGCGGACAAGGGGATTCAGCTAGAGGTTCGAACTCCCGCCGCCGCCGTCGATGACGATCGCCTGTCCGTTCACGTAGCCGGAGCGCGGCGAGGAGAGGAACGCGACGGTGTTCCCGAGCTCGATCGGGTCGCCGATGCGGTCGAGCGGGTTGTCGACCCAGTCGGCGAGCCCCTCCTCGTAGGAGTCGTACTCGCCGCGCTCGATCGCTTGATCGACCAGCTCTCGGATCCGGCTCGTCTCGTGGGAGCCGGGCAACACCGCGTTCGCGCGCACGTCCGGGCCGAGCTCCTTCGAGAGGGTCTTCTCCAGCCCGACGACGCTCATCCGCACGGAGTTCGAGAGCACCAGCCCGTCGATCGCCTCCTTCACCGACCGGGAGGCGACGGTGACGATGGTCCCGCCGTCGCCGTCGGCCAGCGGCTCGGCGCACTTCCGGGCGAGCCGGACGACGCTCATCACGAGCAGCTCGTAGGCCTCCTCCCAGTCCTCGTCGTCGGTGTCGAGGAACGCGCCCGACGGCGGTCCCCCAGCCGACGTGACGAGGTGGTCGAGCCGACCGAACTCGTCGAGCGTCGTCTCGACGAGCCGGTCGAGGTCGTCCGGGTTCGTGATGTCGCCCTCGACGGCGACGACGCGGGCGTCGCCGGCCGCCTCCGCTTCCAGGTCCGCCTTCGCGTCCGCGAGGCGGTCGGCGTCGCGGCCGTTGACGACCACGTTCGCTCCCTCGCGGACGAGCGCTTTGGCGGACGCGAAGCCGAGCCCGCTGCTCGATGCCGTCGTCAGCGCGACGTTCCCCTCGATGTCGAGATCCATACGGGCCCGATCGGCGCGGCGGGGTTTAACCGTTCGCGACGCGGCGGGCGTCGCCGGCGGGGGCGTCCGCCCCTCGGCCGGAGCCGTCGACCCGCGCCGGGAGGCTCATAACCCGTCCGTGCGAGTCGGGGGGCATGGACGCGACACGGCGGCAGGTCTCGGGGGTGCTCCCGGATGGTCGGTGAGGCGCGCGACCCCGACGGCGACGCGGGACCGCTCGACGGGATCACCGTGCTCGACGCCTCGCGCGTGTTGGTGGGGCCGTTCTGCACCATGCAGCTCGGCGATCTCGGCGCCGAGGTGATCAAGATCGAGCGGCCGGGCGAGGGCGATCAGACGCGGACGTGGCGACCGCCGGCCTTCGGCGAAAGCGACGGAAGCATCGAAGGCGACGGAGGCGGTGAGGGCGACGGAGGCGGTGAGGATGACGGAGCCGACGAAAACGACGGCTCGCAGAGCGCCTACTACGCCAGCGTCAACCGCAACAAGCGCTCCGTCGAGCTGAACCTCGCGAGCGACGCCGGGCGGGCGGTGTTCCGCGACCTCGCCCGCGAGGCCGACGTGCTGGTCGAGAACTTCCGGGTCGGCAAGATGGCCGAGTGGGGCCTCGACTACCCGGATCTCGCAGAGGAGAACCCCGAGCTGATCTACTGCGGTATCTCCGGGTACGGCGAGTGGGGGCCGGACCGCGACGAGCCCGCGTACGACATCGTGATGCAGGCCCGCGGCGGCTTCATGTCGATCACGGGCGTCGAGGGCGGTGCGCCGGTCAGGATCGGCGTCGCGCTCGCCGACATCGGGGCCGGGATGTACGCGACGCAGGCGATCCTCGCGGCCCTCCTGGAGCGCGAGCTCGGCGACGGAACGGGCCAGAAGATCGACGTGAGCCTGCTCGACGGCCAGGCCGCGTGGACCAGCTACATGGCCGCGAACTACTTCGCGAGCGGCGAGCCGCCGGGGCGGATGGGGAGCAAACACCCGAACATCGCCCCGTATCAGGCGTTCGAGACGGGTGACGGCTACGTCGTCGTCGCCTGCGCCTCCGACGCGTTCTGGCCGCGGCTCTGCGAGGCGCTCGACCGCCCCGACCTGCTGGCCGACGAGCGGTTCGAGACCAACGAGAAGCGCGTGCGCAACCGGGACGCGCTCGACCCCGAGCTCGACGCCGCGTTCGCGGAGCTCACGACCCGAGAGGCCCTCGACCGGCTCGACGAGGGTGGCGTCCCCGCGAGCGCCGTCCGCGACATGGCCGAGGTGTTCGACGACCCGCAGCTGGCCGCGCGGGACATGGTCGCCGAGTTCGACCACCCGACCGCCGGGCCGATGCGGGTGCCGGGCTCGCCGATGCACTTCTCGCGGACGCCGACGACGGTCCGCCGGCACCCACCGTCGCTCGGCGAGCACACGGAGGCGGTCCTCGGCGAGCACGGGTACGGCGACGGCGACATCGCCGAGCTGAAAAAACGGGGTGCGATTCCGGACCGGTGACCGGAGCCCGACGCGGTCAGCCGTCGGTCGGTCGACGCGGTCAGTCGTCGATCGCTCTGATCAGTCGTCGTCGTTGGGCTCCGCGGTGATCGGGTCGCTCTCCTCGTCGGTGAAGCCCGCCGACTCCTCCTGCCGCTGTCTCGCCTCGGGGTCGAACTCGGCCTCGATGTCCTGGTACCGCGGGACGAAGGAGAGCTCGTGGTGGCTCTCGGTCTCGTGGCCGATGTAGCGCTCTTCGAGGTCGAACTGCGCCTCCTCGTCGTTCTCGGCGATGTTCGAGAGGTCCTCGTAGACGGCGTGCGCGCCCGAGTGGAGCCCGTACAGCGTGATGAAGATGTACTGGTACCCCAGATCACCCAGCTCCTCGAAGGTGAGCGGGTCCTCCTGTGCGCCCCACTCGAACGAGGAGGAGTAGTTGAAGGCGAGATCCAGGTCGGGGTGGGTCTCGTGGATCGTCTCGGCGTACTCGACCGCGTCCTCGCGGGACGGGTCGGGCATCTCGGGCCAGACGAGGTCGACGCCGGCGTCGGCGTAGATCCGGCCGCGTTCGAGGTGCTCCTCCCAGTCGCCGTTGGCGGAGCCGTACGCGTCGGTGCGGGCGATGATGACCGTGTCCTCGCTCTGCTTGGCGTCGACGGCCGCCTCGAAGCGCGAGCGCGCCTGCTCGCGGGAGACGATCTGCTTGCCGGCGATGTGGCCGCAGCGCTTCGGCGAGGTCTGGTCCTCGATGTGGATCGCCGCGACGCCGGCCTTCTCGTACTCGCGGACCGCGCGCCGGACGTTGTGGACGCCGCCGTAGCCGGTGTCGCAGTCGGCGATGACGGGGAGGTTCGTCGCTTCGACCATGCGCTTCGCGTTCTCGACCATCTCGCTCATCGTGACCATCTCGAGGTCCGGGAAGCCGAACTGGCCGAGGACGGTCGAGTAGCCGCTCATGTAGGCCGCGTCGAGCCCGGCCATCTCGGCGAGGCGGGCGTCGAGCGCGTGGTAGATCCCGGGCGCGAACGTGTAGTCCTGCTCCTCGAACAGCTCGCGGAGCCGGCGGCCGGCCGGGTTGTCGATATCTCTCGTGAAGACGTCGTCGTCGAGTTCGTTGGGATGCATTGATGTCACTCCNGCTCCTCGAACAGCTCGCGGAGCCGGCGGCCGGCCGGGTTGTCGATATCTCTCGTGAAGACGTCGTCGTCGAGTTCGTTGGGATGCATTGATGTCACTCCGTGGTCGCGTCGTCGAACTGGTCGGTCGCGTCGTCGAACTGGTCGGTCCGCTCGGTGAGATCGGTCGCGCGCCGGACGAAGGTCGTCGGGTCGGGCCGCGGGCCGCGCCCGGACCCCGCCATGGGGACGGCGCTCATCGCGACCCTCCGTCGATGCGCGGGCGGCGCGTCGGTCGCAGGTCGGGGACCAGCGGGGCCTCCCGCTCCGCGTCCGTCGGCGGCGGGGTCGGGCGGCGCGGGGCGTCTGTCGATGTCGGCCCCGCGCTCGTCGGACGGGTCGTCGGGACGATCGGGGCGCCCGCCTCTTCGGTGATCGGCGTGCGCCCGGGGATCGTCCGGGGAGAAGCGTCGGCGGCGCGTCGGTCGGTCGCGGATCGATCGGTCGCGGATCGATCGGTCGGGGTTCGGTCCGTCGTCGTTCGGTCTGTCGTCCGGTTCGTCGGGTCGGCCGTGGGTGTGGTGTCGTCAGGTGTCGTCATCGGGTCGTGTTGGGGGTTGCGGCGGTCGTATAGTGATCGCGCTGTCGTCGAGTCGGGCTGCTGCGTGTCCGCGTACGGATACTGTCATTGCACTCGGTACGACCGGAGGGTTGGTAATAAACATAATGATTGATAATGATAATATTCGTTAATGTGTATTACCCCTTTAAATGTTTCTTGGTAACACTCCTCACTCAGGCGGGCGATCGAGACGTGACCCCGCGCCTCCCGGATCGATCGCTTATAAATCGCTCCGACACGATCCGCCGTATCGTGAACGAGCGAGACGCGCTTCGGGCGCTGGCGGTCGACCTCCCGCACGCGGGCGACGACGCCGCCGTCGTGGACGGCACCGTGATCACGACAGACATGCTCCACGAGCGGACCGACTTCCCGGCCGGGACGACGCGGTACACTGCCGGCTGGCGTGCGGTCGGCGCGTCGCTCTCGGACGTGGCGGCGATGGGGGCGGCGGCGACCGCGGCGGTCGCGGTCTACGCCGACGTGACCTTCGAGGAGGGGGACCTCGACCGCTTCGTCGCCGGCGCGGTCGACGTCTGCGAGGCGGTCGACGCCGAGTACGTCGGGGGCGACCTCGACACCCACGAGGAGTTCACCACGGCCTCGACCGCGGTCGGCGACGCGGCCGACGCGGGCGTCGTGACGCGGTCGGGCGCGCGCCCCGGCGACGCGCTCTGCGTCACCGGCGAGTGGGGTCGCTCCGCGGCCGCGCTCCGCCTATTTAAAAGAGAGACCGACGAGGCGGTCGAGCGCGCCAACGACCTGTTCCGGTTCACGCCCCGCGTCGCCGACGGGCTGGCGCTCGCGGGCCGGGCGACCGCGATGATGGACTCCTCAGACGGGCTCGCGCGCTCGCTCCACCAGCTCGCGGAGGCGAGCGAGGTCGGGTTCGAGCTCGACCGCGACCGCCTCCCCGTTCACCCGGCCGTCGACGCGGTCGCCGAGGGCGACGAGGCCGAGCGCTTCGAGCTCGCCGCGCACTTCGGCGAGGACTTCGAGCTCGTCTGCGCGCTCCCCGAGGAGGCGGTCGAACCCGCCCGCGAGGCGTGTCCGGGCGGGCTGACCCGCGTTGGGAGCGTCGTCGACGCCGCGGACGGGGTGACCGCCGACGGCGACGCGCTCCCCGACCGCGGGTACACGCACGGGGAAGCGTGACCTCCGACCGCTCAGTAGTGCCACGGGTAGTCGCGGAATTCGGGGTCGCGCTTCTCTAAGAACGCGTCGCGGCCCTCCTGCGCCTCGTCGGTCATGTACGCCAAGCGGGTCGCCTCGCCCGCGAACACCTGCTGACCGACCATCCCGTCGTCGGTCATGTTGAACGCGTACTTTAACATCCGCATCGCGGTCGGCGACTTCTCCGTCATCTCGTCGGCCCACTCGATCGCCACGGCTTCGAGATCCTCGTGGGGGATCGCCTCGTTGACCATCCCCATGTCCGCGGCCTCCTCGGCCGAGTAGGTCTTCCCGCGGAAGAACACCTCGCGGGCCTTCTTCTGGCCGACCTGCTTCGCGAGGTAGGCGGAGCCGAACCCGCCGTCGAAGGAGCCCACGTCGGGGTCGGTCTGGAGGAACTTCGCGTGCTCCTCGCTGGCGAGGGTGAGGTCGCAGACCACGTGCAGCGAGTGGCCGCCGCCGACCGCCCAGCCGGGGACGACCGCGACGACGGGCTTGGGCATGAAGCGGATCAGCCGTTGGACCTCTAAGATGTGCAGTCGACCTGCCCGGGCCTCCTTCACGAGCGGGTCGTCCTCGTCGCCCGCCTCGTCGTCGTCGCGGTACTCGTAGCCGGAGCCGCCGCGCACCGACTGGTCGCCGCCCGAGCAGAACGCCCAGCCGCCGTCGTCAGGTGAGGGCCCGTTGCCGGTGAGGAGCACGCACCCCACGTCGGCCTGTTTGCGCGCGTGATCGAGCGCGGCGTACAGCTCGTCGACGGTGCCCGGGCGGAACGCGTTCCGGACCTCGGGGCGGTCGAACGCGATCCGGACGACCGGCACGTCGACGCCGCGGTGATAGGTGACGTCGTCGAACTCGTCGGTGACCGGCTCCCACGCGTCGGGGTCGAGGATCTCCGAGACCATACGCGCGTTTCGGCGGGCCGCCTCATAAACGACGGCGGGTCAGCGGCGATGGACGAGAGCCGAGTGGGGACCGAGAGGGAGGCGTCGAGAACGAGAGGGAGGCGTCGAGAACGAGAGGGCGAACGCGAACCGTCGTCCCGCCCGCTCGCAAGTATTGCGCTAAGCGAGGACGCCGATCTGACCGGGGATTACGCCATACGACGACAGATAGGCCGCATGTCGGACGCTCGGGCCCATACGTGGTGTCATCGGTATGCGATCCGGTTGCTGGTGACGCGGGTGTATTGCACGCCCGACTCCTCCGGGAGGTATGTACGAGCGAAACGCAGGAGCCTCGCGGCGGTCCTTCCTCGCGGCCGCGGGCGGGACGGCGACGGCGGGACTCGCCGGCTGTCTCGGCGGCGGCGGCGGGCTCGACGAGCTGACCGTCGCGCACATGCCGATCTACCCGGACCTCCAGTGGTACGTGATGGAGGGCGAGGGGTACTTCGCCGAGATCGACGCGGAGGTCACCGGACAGGAGTTCACCGACGGCACGGCGATCGTCCAGGCGATCGGCGGCGGCGACATCGACGTCGCCATGTTCGGGATCGTGCCGGCGATGATCGTCATCGACCGCGACATCCCCGCGCAGGTGACGGCGGCGAACATCCGCGAGCCGATGGGGATCATGGCCGAGGAGTCGTTCCACGAGACGTTCGAGGCCGAGGGCGCCGACGCGTTCGCGACGTGGGCCGAAGCGAACGGCGGGCCCTTCCGCTTCGGCACCTTCCCGCAGGGGAGCGTACCCGACGTGCTGCTCCGCTACTGGCTCCAGGAGATCGGGGTCGACCCCGAATCGAGCGACGCCGTCGAGATTATCGAGATCAGCGGCGCCAGCGCCGTCTGGCAGGCGATCGCCAACGACGAGATCGACGGGACCTCGATCATGGAGCCGGTCCCGACGATCGCCTCCGAGGAGGACTCGTCCGTCACGATGCTCCGGACGGCCGCCGACATCCTCCCCGGCCAGCCCGCGGCGGTCACTCTGATGAGCGACCAGGTCCGCGGGTCCCCGATCGCCGCGCAGTTCGTCGAGCAGCACGGCCGTGCCACCGACTTCATCGTCGAGAGTCCGGACGCGACCGCCCAACACGTCGAATCGGGGATCGGGATGCCCGCGGACCGCGCGCGCCGCGCGCTCGACTCGACGCTGTCGAACTTCGTCACCGACCCCCGCGAGATCGCCGAGGCGACCCCGGTGTTCTCTGAGTTCGCGGCGAACAACGGGCAGATCGACGAACAGCTCTCGAACGAAGCGATCTTCGACTTCGAGATTTACGACTCGCTCTGATGGCTACTGACACCGGCAGCCGGTTCGACGGGGACGACCTGCGCATCGGCCTCGGTCTCGACGACCCGCGGCGCCTCGGCCGCGGCGCCCTCGGAGTCGTCGGGTTCGTGCTCCTCTGGTACGCGGCCTCGCTCACGCAGCCGGCGTACGTCCTGCCGTCGCCGGTGGCGGTCGCGGACGCGTTCGCCGAGGAGCTCGCCTCCGGCACGATGACGACGGCCCTGTGGTCGAGCGTCCGCCACTGGATCCCCGGGACGTTCGTGGGGACGACGCTCGGCGTGGCGGCCGGGGTCGCGTTCTCGTGGAGCGGCCTCCTTGACGATGTGACCGCCCCGCTCGTCCGAACGCTCCGGCCGGTCCCGCCGCTCGCACTGATCGGCTTCGCGATCGCCTGGTTCGGGATCAACGACGCCGGCGCGGCGTTCATCATCGCCGTCGGCGCGTTCTGGATCAACTACTACGCGTCGTACGGCGCCGTCGAGGGCGTCTCCGAGGACCTGCTCGACGTGGGCCGGACGCTCGGGGTGCGCGGCGGTCTGGACATGGTCCGGTCGATCGTCCTCCCGGCGTCGCTCCCGGGGATCCTGACGGGCGTCCGGACCGGGCTCGGGCGGTGCTGGATGCTCGTGGTCGCCTCGGAGATCTTCGGCGTACCGGGCGTCGGCCGCGAGATCCTGCGGGCGAGCAACAACCTCCTCGTCGACACGGTGATCGCGTACATCCTCGTGTTGAGCCTGATGTACCTCCTCGTCGACGTGGCGTTCCGCGCGGTCCAACAGCGGGTGTTAGCATGGCAGGCGTGAACCGAAGCCCCGGGTCGGAGAGTGAATCCGGTGACGGCCCCGACGACGCCGGCGTCGCCGTCGACCGGGTGGGGAAGACGTACGACGACGGCGGGAGTCCAGTCCGGGCGCTCGACGACGTGTCCTTCGACGTCGAGCCGGGTGAGTTCGTCTGCGTCGTCGGGCCGTCCGGCTGCGGGAAGACCACCCTGTTCCGGATCATCGCCGGGCTCACCGACGCCACGGACGGGGAGATCCGACTCGCCGGCGCGCCCGTCACCGGCCCCACCACGGACATGGGCGTCGTCTTTCAGGAGTACCACCTGTTCCCGTGGCTCACGGTCGCGGAGAACGTCGGGTTCGGGCTGGAGCGGAGCGACCGGAGCGAGGCCGAGCGCGAGCGTCGGGTCGAGGAGATGCTCGACCTCGTCGGGCTCACCGAGTTCCGCGACTCCTACCCCAAGTCGCTCTCGGGCGGCATGAAACAGCGCGTCGCCATCGCCCGGTCGCTCGCGGTCGACCCCGAACTACTCCTCATGGACGAGCCGTTCGGCGCAGTCGACGCGCAGACGCGAGAGATGCTGCAGCGCGAGCTGCTCGACGTGTGGGCCTCGACCGGCAAGACCGTCCTGTTCGTCACCCACGACGTGGCCGAGGCGGTGACGCTCGCCGACCGGATCGTCGTGATGGCGGCCGACCCCGGCCGCGTCGCCGAGATCGTCGACGTCGACGTGTCCCGCCCGCGAGAGCGCGGCGACCCCGCCTTCGGCGAGCACGTCGCCCGCGTGCGCGAGCTGATCGGCGCGATGCCCTGAAAGTCGGTGCGGGACCCTGAACGCGGTGCGGGACCCTGAACGCGGTGCGGGACCCTGAACGCGGTGCGGGACCCTGAGCGCGGTGCGAGACTCTGAGCGCAGTCCGGCCCCCGAGCGCCGCTCCCGCTCCGCGGTCACTCCGCCTCGCCGTCGTCGACGGCGGCGGCCAGCTCGTCGATGTGCGTCCGGATCACCGCGATCGTCGCGTCGGCGTCCGCGTATCCCTGATCGTAGCTGTCCAGCGAGGACTCGGTTTCGTCGAGGAACCGTTTGACGGCGGCCTCGATCGACTCGTCGCTCATGGCCGGCGGTTCGACTGCCGGCGTGTTATACCCCTCGCCGGTCCGGCCCCGTCTCCACCCGACCGGGGGTTTTATCGCCCGCGAGTGAATATTGTGCAGTATGGAAAATACCGGTTGGGAGAACGGACGCGCGCGGCGACCGAACGCTGACGGGGGGCGGTAATGGCCGGTAGTGCGGGCCCCGGCTCGTCGGCCCCGGGCGGGAAGTCCGCGGTGATAGCCACCGACCTGTCCGCGGCGAGCGAGACGATGGTGGAGTCCGAGACGGGGCTCTCCTGTCTCGGCCGCATCGGCGTCGACCGGATCCACCTCGTGACGGTCGTCCCCTCGAACGTCCACTCGGGGATGCCGGGGATGAACTTCCAGAAGCGCCGGAGGGAGACGCTTCGGACCTACCGGTCGACGATCGAAAGCGCCGGCTTCGAGGTCGAGACCCACGTCGTCCGCGGGACGCCGCACCGTCGGATCAACGGGATCGCCGAGTCGGTCGCGGCCGACCTGATCCTGGTCGGCTCGCGCGGGAAGAGCCCGCTCGAGAACCGCGTGATAGGGTCGACCGCCCGCAACCTCGCCCGCACGACCGTCGTCCCGCTGCTCGTCGACCGCATCGAGCGCGGCGTCGACGACCCGGACCCGATCCGACGGCACCTGTTTCAACGGACGCTGTTCGCGACCGACTTCTCGGAGAACGCCGAGCGGGCCTTCCGGGCGTTCGAGTACCTGCGGCACGCGACGGAGGAGGTGACGCTCGTCCACGTCGAGTCGCCGAAGGACGACGCGAGCGCCGGCGACGACCCCGAAGAGCGTCTCGCCGACCTCGCCGACCGGCTCGACGGCTGGGGCCTCGACGCCCGGACCGACGTGCGTCGCGGCGACCCCGCCGAAGAGATCCTCGCGGCCGAGGCGGAGTACGATCCGAGCACCCTGCTCGTCGGCTCTCGCGGGCGCAGCCGGCTCCGCCGGCTCCTGTTGGGAAGCGTCTCCGAGGAGGTCGTCGCCCGCGCGACCGGGAACGTCTTCCTGGTGCCCCCGCCGCGCACCGCGTAGCGAGCGGGCCCGTTCCGCGACGGCCGGCGGCCTCGCGCCGGCGTCACCGCTCCGCGCCCGACTCGGCCTCCGCTCTCGTTAGCAGGACATCGCAAGATTGTATCATCCACACACAAGCCTTTTACCGGTACGCGTCGTACCAATTAGTCATACAATGCCGGATTCCTTGTCCGAACAGCTCCAGAGCGATATGAAATGCGAGGGGCTACTCGAGTGTTTCCACGGCCTCAAGCCGCTCGACCGAGAGTGCTTCAGGGTGCTCGTCGACAGCGACGAGCCCATGACCATCGACGCGGTCGCCGAGGCGGTCGACCGCGAGCGCTCGACCGCGTACCGGTCGGTCCAGCGGCTCCTCCAAACGGGGTTCATCACCAAAGAGCAGATCAACTACGACCAGGGCGGCTACTACCACGTGTACTCGCCGACCGACCCCGAGAAGATCACCGACGAGATGCAGCGCATGCTCAACGACTGGTACGCGAAGATGGGGCAGCTCATCCAGGAGTTCGAGGAGAAGTACGACCGGTCGGAGACCGAGTCCGCGACCGCGCCGAGCTGATCGGACGGCCGGCCGTCGATCGCCTACCGCTTCCGCGTCGGCTTCAGTTTCTGCCGCCTGCTTCCTCACGCCGCTCAGGACCTCTTCCCACGTCGCCGCTGTTCTCACCTCGCCGCTGTTCTCACGCCGCTGCTGTTCCCCGTGTTCCCGCTTTCCGCCGGTCGTCCGAGTTGAACGACGCCGATCCCGTCAGCGGCGCCGCAGCGCGTACGCCGCGTAGCCGACCGCGACGAGTAGCACCGCCGACAGCAGGCTCCCGAACACCGCCGGCGAGGTCGTGACGTAGTCTCCGAACGGGTCCGTCAGCGCGAGTACGCCGACGATGAGCACGACGGAGATGAGGATTCCCACCGCGCCGAACGCCTTGAACGCCGCGTCGAGGTCCAGTCCTCCCGATTCCGGTCCGGTCGAGTGACTCATACCCCTGTGTAGGGGTTCCGTATATAAATGGATACACGTCGTTCCCACGGCGAGAGAACGCGATCTGCGGGCCCACCGTCTCCCGGACGCTAGTTTCGGGCTCCGCCCTCGGACCCGTTTCCAGGGTGCCCCTCGACGATCGCGACGCCGGAGGAGGCGCCGATCCTGACCGCGCCCGCGTCGAGCATGGCGGTCGCCGCCTCGTAGGAGCCGACGCCGCCGGAGGCCTTCACCGGGAGGTACTCGCTCATGAGCTCCACGTCCGGGACGGTCGCGCCACCGTCGGCGAAGCCGGTGGAGGTCTTCACCATGTCGGCGTCGGCGTCGACGGCGGCCTCGCAGGCGCGGCGCTTCTCGTCGTCGCTCAGGAGCGCGGTCTCGATGATGACCTTCACCGGGACCGGCACCGCGGCGACCACGTCAGAGATCTCGGCGGCGACGGCGTCGTCCTCGCCCGCTTTGAGCCGGCCGACGTTGATCACGAGGTCGATCTCGTCGGCGCCGGCGTCCCACGCCGCGACCGCCTCGTCGCGCTTCGCCGCGGGCGCGTGCTGGCCGTGCGGGAAGCCGACCACGGTCGCGATCGTCGTCGGAGTGGCCTCGTGGTCGGCCGCCTCGGGGAGGTAACAGGGGGGGACGCAGGCGTTCATCCCGTGGTCGGCGGCCTCCCGGAGTACGGTCTCGACGTTGTCCCACGTCGTCTCCGGGCCGAGCGCGGTGTGGTCGATGCTGGCGGCGAACGCGTCGCGGTCCATGCGCTCATGGTCGGTGGCGCGGGTAAAAAGGCGTACTGGGTCGGTCTCGCCGGGACTCCGCCGTCGCTTCTAGAGGCGACGCGGGGCCGGCGATCAGCTCTCGATCTCGATCTCGGTGCCGGTCACCGCGGCGTCGACGACCACGGGGAGGCGCACGGTGAGGATGCCGTTCTGGTAGGTCGCCTCGATACCGTCCTCGTCGATCGTCTTCGGGAACCGGAACCGGCGGTGGTAGGTCCGGCGCGCCCCACGCGCCTCGTCCTCGTGCTCGCCGGCGACGTTGAGGACGCCGCTGTCCCACGAGGCGGTGATCTCCTCGGGGTCGAACCCGGGGAGCTCCACCGTGAGGACGAACGCGTCGTCCTCCTCGTACAGTTCGTAGTCGTTGCTACCGGATTCGAACAGTCGGCTCGGGAAGTCGAGCCCTTGCGTCCACGAACTGGCTGGTCGCGGTAAGGCCATTGCTGACCACCTCGTATGCAGTTAGTCATAGGGTTGCGATTCTAAATAAATCTTTTGAACCATGCGCGTTGTTTACAAGCATATCACGCGCCGCGGCCGCGCCCGGTTCGGACCGCCGAACGGTTGGATTCAAGTCCGCCGGAGGGGAACCCGGTGGTATGCAACCGGGAGATCGCGTCCGCGTCGACCGCGGGGACGTCACGAACGAGGGCGTACTGCTCCCCTCGACGACTCGCGACCACCTCGTCGTCAAGCTCGACGGGGGGTACAACGTCGGTATCGACCGCGACGAGTCGGAGGTTGAGGTGCTCGAATCCGGCGCCCGCGACGTCGACGAGGGGGCCGACGCGGGCGGCGGCGAGGCATCCGAGATCACCTTCGACGGCGACCTCCCAACGGTCTCGCTCATCTCCACCGGCGGGACGATCGCCTCCACGGTCGACTACCGGACCGGCGCGGTCACCANGAGATCACCTTCGACGGCGACCTCCCAACGGTCTCGCTCATCTCCACCGGCGGGACGATCGCCTCCACGGTCGACTACCGGACCGGCGCGGTCACCGCCCAGTTCGACGCCGAGGACGTGCTTCGAGCGGTCCCCGATCTGGCGGGGCGGGCGAACTACCGCGGGCGCGTCGTCGCCAACATCCTCTCCGAGAACATGGAGCCGCCGATCTGGCGCGAGCTCGCCGAGGCCGTCCGCGAGGAGATCGAGGCCGGTGCCGACGGCGTCGTCGTGATGCACGGCACCGACACGATGCAGTACTCCGCCTCCGCGCTCTCCTTCATGCTCGACTCGCCGGTGCCGATCGTGTTCACCGGGAGCCAGCGCTCCGCGGACCGACCCTCCTCCGACAACGTGATGAACGCGGTGTGCGCCGTCGAGGCCGCGAAGGCCGACCACGCCGAGACGCTCGTCTGCATGCACGCGAGCCAGTCCGACGACGCCTGCGCGCTCCACCGCGGCACCCGCGTCCGGAAGAACCACACCTCCCGCCGCGACGCCTTCGAGACGGTCGGCGGCGAACCCCTCGGCCGCATCGACTACGAGGCCGCGGCCGAGGCGGGCGCTGACGGCGACGCCGCCGACGCCGCCATCGAGTGGAACCGCGAGCCGCTCCCGCGCGGCGAGACCGACCTCTCGACCGCGACCGACCTCGACGCCGACGTGGAGCTGGTGAAGTTCACGCCCGGCATGGACCCGGCCGCGTGGGAGTACCTCGACGACAAGGACGGCGTCGTTATCGAGGGGACCGGCCTCGGTCACGTCCACACCGACCTCATCCCGCGGATCGAGGAGCTAGTCGAGAGCGGGACGGTCGTCGCGATGACGAGCCAGTGTCTCTCCGGCCGCGTCTGCGACCGCGTGTACGACACCGGCCGCGACCTCCTCGACGCCGGCGTCGTCGAGGCGGGCGACACCCTCCCCGGCACCGCGAAGGTGAAGCTGCTGTGGGCGCTGGCGAACCTCTCCGACCCCGCCGAGGCGATGGGCCGCGACCTCGCCGGCGAGCTCACCGAGGAGTCGCAGCCCTGGCGATGACGGGGGACGCGGCGGGGGAGTCGGCGCGCACCGCCGACTCGGCACCCGCTCCCGTCGTCCGCGGGGCCCGCCCCGCCGACGCCGACGCGGTCGCCGCGTTCGCACGGGACACGTGGGGCGAGCGCCACGACGACTACATCCCGCGCGTGTTCCCCGAGTGGGCCGCGTCCGACGACCCCGACCGCGCCACCTTCGTCGCGACGCTGCCCCCGGACGCGGTGGCAGAGAGCGACGCGGTCGGGACCACCGACGACCGCGAGGCGGGGGACACCCTCGTCGAGGGCGACGGCGCGGGCGCGGCCGCCCCGGGAGAGCCCGAGGCGGTCGTCGGCTGCATCCAAGGCGTCCTGCTCTCCGAGTGGGAGGCGTGGGGGCAGGGGATCCGCGTCGACCCCGCCGCGCGGGGGCACGGCGTCGGGACCGCGCTCTCGGAGGCCGCGCTCGACTGGGCGCGGGAGCGCGGCGCGCGAGCGTGCCGCAACATGGTGTTCTCGTGGAACGTCATGGGCCTCGGACAGTCGCGCGCGGTCGGGTTCGAGCCCACCACGGAGTTCCGGTTCGCCGAGCCGGAGCCCGACGCGTCCGGGGTAGACCCGACCGATTTCGACGCCCTCGCCGACCCCGACCCGAACGCCGCGTGGGCGTTCTGGGGCGACAGCGACGCCCGCGACCACCTCCGCGGGCTCGCGCTCGACCCCGACGAGTCGTGGGCCTGCTCGGAACTCACCCGCGAGCGGCTCCGGGACGCCGCGGACGAGGGCCGACTGCTCGCCGTCGCCGACGCGGACGCGCTTGCCGGGTTCGCGGTCCGGACGCGCGTGGCGGAGCGCGAGGCGGACGGCGAGACGACCCGGATCGCGACCTACGGCGCCGCCGCCTGGCGCGACGTGGGGGCGGCCGGCGCCCTGTACGACGCGATCGCCGCGGACGCCGCCTCGGTCGACGCCGACGCCACCCGGGTGCTGATCCCGGAGACCGTCGAGCACGTGAGCGACACGGGCGCGAATCGGGTTTCGGTGGCGGCTGAACCCGACTTCGTGATGAGCGCGGACCTCACCGGCGGGGAACCGTGAGCCTCTTCGGCGTCGCCCTGCCGTGGTCGCTCCCGCTCACGCTCGTGATCTACGGCACCGTCGTCGCCGCCGCGGTGTGGATCTACCGCGACGCGAGGGCGCGCGGGAGCCGCTACGCGATCGTCTGGGCGCTCGCGACGCTTGTGTTCACGATCGTTCCGGTGCTGGCGTACCTGTACCTCCACCGCGACGCGGGACCGGCGCGGTGACGCGCACCGACCGCTTATAAATCCCGAACTCGGATCGCTCGAACGCATGCCCTCCACCGACCGCGCTCCGCGTCTGGGCGCCCTCGCTCGGGGGCGCCGTCCCCGGGCGCTCGCGTTCCTCGTCTCCAACGTCCTCCCGCTCGTCGGCGTCGTCGCGCTCGGCTGGAACGCGGCCGCGCTGGTGTCCCTCTACTGGTTCGAACTCGGGATCGCGTCCTTCTGGGCGGTCGTCCGCGCGCTCTCCGCCGGACGCCCCTCCGAGATCGAGCGCGACGGGCTGATCGTCGGACCGCTCGCGGCGAGGCGCGCCGCGCTCCCCGTCCCGGGAACCGACCTCCGGGTCCGGCTCTCGACGCTCCTCGTGCTCCCGGTCGTCGTCCCGGTCCTCGCGGGCGTGTGGCTCGTCGCCGGCACGGTCACCGTCGGCGTCGCCGTCGACGGCGGGCTCGCCCCCGACGCGCTCGACTCGGTGACGCTCGCGGTGCTCGCGATCTTCGCGACCGAGGGCGCGGCGACACTCGTCGGCTACATTTATAAAGGGGCGTACCGCGACCACAGCGCGCAGACCGCGGTCCGGAGCGTCTTTTTCAGGGCCGGCGCTGTGGCGGTCGGCGGGATCGCCGCCGTCACGCTGATCGGCGCGGCGACGCTGGAAACCGACGCCGCGCTGTCGGCGGTCGACCCCGGCGCGGTGGGCCTCCCGCTGCTCGTCGGGATCGTCGGGGTCAAGGCGGCCTTCGACCTCGCCGGACTGTACAGCGACCGACTCGCGGCCGTCGACGAGTCGGCGGCCTTGGAGATCGGCTGGGCGTACGACCCGCCCGCCGACGACCCCGTCGAGGACCCGCTCTCGGACGCGCCGCGGCGGGTGCGGCCGACCCTCCGCAGCCGGCTGCTCGGGTGGCTCGCGACCGCCCCGCGACACCCGGGCGTCGGGTACATCGGCCTTCTGTGTCTGCTCGGGGGCCTCCTGTTCGCGACCGGTCAGGTGTGGCCGGTCGCCTCGCTCCTGCTCGCGGCCGGCGTCGCGCTCCCCGCGCTGCTCCTCGGGATCGACCACTGGCTCCGGTACGGCACCGTCGAGTACCGCGCCGGCGACGGCGCGCTCGTCGCCTACGACCGGCTGTTCGAGACGACGCTGTGGCGCGTCGAGCCCTGGGACGAGACCGACCTGCGGGTGAGACGGGGGAAGCTCGACCGGCGGCTCGGGACTGAGACGGTCGTGATCGAACTCCGCGACGGGGAGCGCCGGATTCCGGGGCTTGCGGACCCCGAGCCGGTCCTCGACGTCTTCGACCGACGCGCGGAGCGGCCGGACGGCTGATCGGGCCGCGCCCGGCCAGGCCCCCGACAGCGGCCGGCGCAGTCGCGGGCCCGCGCTATCGATCGCGATACGCGAACCCGAACGCCTAATTACGCCCGCGCCGCCCGTGGAGACATGTTCGCGACGCTCCCGGACGCCCTCCGCCTGTTCGTCGTCCCCGTCTTCGCGTGGGCGGCCCTGCGGGACGTTCGGACTCGACGCCTCCCGAACCGACTGTGGCCGCCGCTGTACGCGTTCGGGGCGCTGCTGTTGATCTGGGAGGCCGGACGGCTGTGGCCTTTCTCGGGGCTCGACGGGCGACTGTTCCTCGTTCAGGCCGCGATCAGTCTGCTGTTCGTCGTCCCGCTGGGCTACGCGTTCTGGTACTTCGGGGCGTTCGGCGGCGCCGACGCGAAGGCGCTGATCGCGATCGCGGTCCTCTTTCCGACGTTCCCCGCCTACGAGGTCGGCGGGCTGATCCTCCCGGTCGTCGACACCCAGCTCGGCGTGTTCTCGCTGACGGTCCTCACGAACACGGTCCTGCTCGCCCTCGCGTACCCGCTCGGGCTCGCGGGGATCAACCTCCTCCGCGGGGAGCGCTCGGCGACGATGTTCTTCGCGCGGCCGGTGGCGACCGACTCGCTGCCGGACCGCCACGGGCGCCTGTTCGAGGACGACGCGGGGACGACCCGGAACGGCCTCGACCTGGACGCGCTCCGGATGTATCTGCGCTGGCGGGGGGAGACGCTCGCGGACCTGCGCGAGGATCCGGATCGGCTCCGCGACCCCGACGGCGTCGGCGAGACGAACGACCCGACCGACGGCGGGACCCACGTCGGCCCGCGGACGGACGGGGGGACGACGATCGGAGCCGAGGGCGAATCGGTCGCGGCCGACCCGTGGGCCGCCGAGCGCTTCCTCGACGAGATCGACCACGGCGCGTACGGCACCGACCCCGAGACGCTCCGCGGCGGGCTGGCGGTCGTCGCCCGGAAGGACCGCGTGCTGGTGTCGCCGGGGATGCCGTTCGTCGTGCCGATGGCGATCGGGCTGATCGTCTCGCTGACCTTCGGCGACGCGCTGTTCGCGGTGCTCGGCGCGGTCGGGCTGGTATAACCCGCGCCGACGAACGTCTCCGCGAGTTACGCGTCTCGACGCGGTTCCGGACGGTACGGACAGGGCGGCGATCGATGGCGGGGACGGGTGGCGCAGTTCGTCGGCGATGAGAGGTGTTTAAACAACCGGGAGCGACGAGTGTCGCTTATAAACAAGCCCGCCTGTGTTCGAGCTCCGCGCGCGCCGACCCTCAGCTCCCGGCGCGGAGGTCGCCGACCGTGAGCACTCGCGTTCCCACGGGCCGTTTCACGAACTCGCCGACCTCCCGGCCGAGCAGCTCGCTGACACCGCGCTGGGCGGCGACGTCGAGGAGGCGCTGGTCGATCAGCCCGTCGACGACGACCGTGTGCGGGGCGGTCTCGGCGCCTTCGACCGCGTCGAACGCCTCGCCCGCGTCGACCTCCGCGAGGACGCCGCGGTCGTCACTGAGTAGTCGAGCGCGGTCGCTGCCGGCGTCGACGACCTCCTGGACGTGCTCTTCGATCGACCGCGGCTCGTCGTCGACGGGGGCGTCGTCCGCCCCCGCCTCCGCGCTCTCGGTCCCCGTCGCGTCGTCCGGATCCGCGTCATCCGGTCCCGCATCGTCCGGCTCCGCGTCGTCCGACTCCGATTCTGCGGGCCCCGCATCTTCCGACTCCGATTCTGCGGGCCCCGCATCTTCCGGCTCCGCATCCGCGGGCTCCGCGTCATCGAGGTCGGGGTCGAGGGCGCCTTCCGCGGCCGGTTCGGCGCCGGTCGCGCCCTCGCTCTCGGCGCTCCCGTCGGTCTCTTCCCCGTCGATCGCCGCGGCCGCCGGCGCGTCCTCGACCGCCTCCACGAGGCCGCGGTCCGGTGCGCCTCGGGCTCCGCCGGCCACGACGCCGGCATCGGCGGCACCGCCGTCGCCGCCGTCGCTGGCGTCGCCCGCCCGTCCGGTCTCGGTTCCGCTCTCGCCGCCGCCTTCGTCGGGATCGGATGTCTCGCCGCTGAGACCGGCGCCGTCGCCGTCGATGGGAGCGTCTCCCAAGTCGTCCGCGGCCGCCTCGCGGAGGTTCGGCTCGTCGGCGAGGCTGCTGTACGGCACCTTGCCGCGGAGCGCCTCGAAGACGGCGTTGCGGTCGAGGTCCTCGACCGACTCGCCGGGCGGGGCGAACGCGACGTAGTCGACGTCGCCGACCTGCGCGAGCTCGCGGAGGATCAGCTCGCCGCCGCGGTCGCCGTCGAGGAACGCGGTGACGGTCCGCTCGTCGGTGAGATCGGCGACAGCGTCGGGGACGTTCGTCCCCTCAACGGCGACCGCGTTCTTGATTCCGCACTCGAGCAGCGTCAGTACGTCCGCGCGTCCCTCGACCACGATGACGGCGTCGGAGTCGCCGACGCGGGGCCCGGCGGGGAGCCCCTCGTAGTCGACGATCCCCTCGACGCGCGCGGCCTCGCGGACCTCTTCGAGGATGTCGTCGCTCCTGAGGCTGGTCTCCTCGAAGCCGCCGGCGATCAGCTCCTTGGCGCGCTCGACGACCTCGCGGCGCTTCGCCGCCCGCACGTCCTCGATGCTCGTCACCTCGACCGAAGCGTGGCAGGGGCCGATGCGGTCGATCGTCTCCAACGCGGCGGCGAGGATCGCGGTCTCGACCTTGTCGAGGCTCGACGCGACCGTGACCTCGCCGAACGACTGGCCGTTCTCGGACTCGACGGCGACGTCGATCCGGCCGACCCGCGAGGACTCCTGGAGGTCTCGCAGGTCCAACTCGTCGCCGAGGAGCCCCTCGGTCTGGCCGAACACCGCGCCGACGACGTCGCTCCGTTCGACGACGCCGTCGGCCGCGATAGTGGCGTGGATGAGGTATTTTTCGGTGTCTTTCATGATGGGTGAATGGTGATGATCGGCGGCGTTGGCCGCCCGTGTGTGGTTGTGTCCGTCGGCGAAAATAGTTATCGCACGCGCCTGCGGCGCTGGCCATTGAAGAAAAATTTTCTTCGACAACCGATACCGAATCAGACCGATAATATTTAGTCATCGAATTCTAACGTTGTTCCACATGAGTCGATTGCGGAGAGATCTCGTGTGGATTCCGACGTTCGCGGTCCTCGTCGCCTTCGCGGTGCCGTGGCCGCTCTGGGGAGTCGACCGAGTCGTCGCCGGGCTGCCGGTGTGGATCTGGTGGCACGTGGCGTGGCTCGGGCTGTGTACCGTCCTGTTCTCGCTGTTCGTCCGGAGCGGCGCGTGGGAACGGGGAATGGGTCGCGGCCGGGAGTCCGGCCCCGGGTCGGCGCTCGGGGGTGACCGACGGTGACGACCGGGCTGTCGCTCGGGGTCGTCGTCGGCTACCTCCTGTTCGCGCTCGCGGTCGGACTCGTGGCTTACCGCGTCTCCGAGGCCACCGCGGAGGACTACTACCTCGCGAACCGCTCGATCGGGACTGTCGTGCTGCTGTTCACCACGTTCGCCACCCTGCTCTCGGCGTTCACCTTCTTCGGCGGCCCAAACCTCGCGTTCGCCGCCGGTCCCGAGTGGCTGATAGTCATGGGGACGCTCGACGGGGTCCTGTTCGCGGTGCTGTGGTACGCTATCGGGTACAAACAGTGGCTGATCGGCGACCGGCACGGGTACGTCACGCTCGGGGAGATGCTGGGCGACCGGTTCGGCTCCGTGGGCCTGCGCGCGCTCGTCGCCGGTGTGAGCCTCCTCTGGCTGTTCCCGTACGTCATGCTCCAGCAGATGGGCGCCGGCGAGGCGCTGGTCGGGCTCACCGACGGCGTCGTCCCCTACTGGGGCGGCGCGGCGCTGGTCACCGCCTTCATGATCCTCTACGTCGTCCTCGCCGGGATGCGAGGCGTCGCCTGGACAGACACCGTGCAGGGGCTGTTCATGCTCTCCGTCGTCTGGATCGCCGCCGCGTGGGTGGTCTCGGCGGTCGGCGGCGTCGACGCGGCCACCGGCGCGATGCTCGACGCGCGCCCGGACTTCGGGAGCTTCGGCGGCGGGACCTACACGCCCGGCTTCATCATTTCGACAGCGATCACCATCGCGTTCGGCGTGACGATGTTCCCGCAGATCAACCAGCGGTTCTTCGTCGCGAAGTCGGGCGAGACGCTGAAGCGGTCGTTCGTTCTGTGGCCGGTCCTCGTCCTCCTCCTCTTCCTCCCCGCGTTCATGCTCGGCGCCTGGGCGGCCGGGATGCCCGTCGAGGTGCCCGACGGCGCCAACGTGCTCCCCGTCGTCTTGAACGAGTACACGCCGGCGTGGTTCGCGGCGCTCGTGATCGCGGGGGCGATGGCCGCGATGATGTCCTCCTCGGACTCGATGCTGCTCTCCGGGTCGTCGTACTTCACCCGCGACGTGTACCGCCCCGTGGTCAACGCCGACGCCTCCGAGCGCCGCGAGGCGTGGATCGCCCGGATCGGCGTCGCCGTCTTCGCCCTGCTCGCGTTCGTCGCGAGCCTCTTCCGCCCCGGGACGCTGATCGAGGTCGGCGACACGGCCTTCTCCGGGTTCGCGCTGCTCGCGCTCCCCGTGATCTGCGCGCTCTACTGGGACCGGACCACGCGGTCCGGCATGATCGCCGGCGTGCTCGTCCCGCAGGTCGCGTACCTCGCGGTGGTGCTGTCGGCGGTCGTCGGCGCCGTGCCGACCCTACCCCGCACCGTCGCCGGCGGCTGGGACGTGGCGCTCGGGCTGATGGTGCTGTCGGCGCTGCTCACCGTGGGCGTCTCGCTCGTCACCGCGCCGACCGCCGACAGCGACGCCTCGCGGTTCGCGGTCACCGGCGACTGAGCGGGTCGTCACCGGTCAGCTCCGCGTGAAAATCGAGTGGCGATCCCGGGTCAGTCGTCGAGCTCTTCGGTGACCGAGTCCGGCGGCGCCTCCATGTCGCCGGGGGCCGCGTCGCGTCCGCGCTCGCTCCCGCCCGGCCCCTCCGGCAGCGTGTCGAACTCGGGGTCGAACAGCTGGAGCGCGGTGCGGATCGTCTCCCAGTCGTCTTCGCCGGCCGCGTCGCGTAGGGACCGAGTCGGAGCGGCGAGCAGCTGACCGACCAACGCGTCCGCTAAGTCCTCGACGGTCTCGCGCTGCTCGTCCGTCAGCTCTCCCTGCGCTTCGAGCTTCGAGACGGCCCGGTCGACCTCTCGGGCCTTCACACGGTCGGCGCCGGCGTACATCGCCGAGATGGCGTCGTCGGCGCGCTTGCGCTTGTACGCCTCCAGGATGCGGTCGAGCTCCTCGTCGATGATCGCCTCGACGTCCCGCGCCTCCGCCTCGCGGCTCTCACGGGTCCGGCGAGTCACGTCCTCCAAGGCGTCGATGTCGTACAGCGTGACGCCGTCGTGCTCGGCGAGTTCGGGGTCCACGTCTCGCGGCTGCGCGATGTCGATGCAGACGAGCCGGTCGGCGCCCGTCACGTGTTCCGACCGGATCACCGGGTCCGGGCTGCCGGTCGCCGCGATCACGAGGTCGGCGTCCGGGACCACCGTCGCGAGGTCCGCGAGGGGGACCGCCGCCGCGGGCGTGTCGACCTCTCCCGCGACGAACGCCGCGTTCGGCACCGTCCGGTTCGCCACGACGATCTCCGAGATCGCGGTGTCGTCGAGCGACCGGGCCGCGAGCGTCCCCATCTCGCCGGCGCCGACGACGACGGCCGAGCCGTCGGTGAGGTCGATCTCGCTGGCCGCCAGCCGCACCGCGGCCGAGCCGAGCGAGACGACGCCCTCGTTGATCGACGTCTCGTTGCGCGCGCGCTCGCCGACGTGGAGCGCCTTCGTCACCGCGTCCTTCAGCACGGGACCGATGCCGCCCGCGGACTTCGACTCCTCGTACGCCTCGCGGAGCTGGCCGATGATCTGGTCTTCGCCGATCACGAGCGATTCGAGTCCGGAGGCGACCCGCATCAGGTGTTTCAAGCTCTCCTCGTGGTCGAGTCTGCGGACCGCGCCGCCGCGGACCTCGGGCGCGAACGACTCCAGCGCGACCGACCCGTCGACGGTCCGGTCGGTGACGACGTACGCCTCAGAGCGGTTACAGGTCTGGAGCGCGAACGCCTCTTCGACCCCGTCGCGCGCGAGCAGGTCCGAGACGGTGGCGCGGACGCCGTCGCCCCCCGCAGCCTCGATCTCGTCGACCGTCGCGCGGGAGTGGGCGACGCTCACGCCCGAGATAGCGCCCGTCTCTTTCATCTGGTGAGTACCTCCTCGATCACGGAATCCGCCTCTTTCCGACCGTAAGAATCCCCCTTTTGTAAACCCTTCCAAACCCCCTCGGATCGCACGACGCGCCGGATCGCCTCCCGACGCGCCTCGGGCGCGACGCCGCGGTCTTTGAGCTCCGCTCGCAGGGTTCCCGACAGCTCGGCCATCGCGCCGGCGCCGTCGATCTCCGCCTCGATCCGCTCGCGCAGCGCCTTCGCGAGCGCCGGGCTCGCGCCCCCGGTCGAGAGCGCCACCCGGACGGGGTCGTCCTCGACCGTCGCCGGGACGACGACGCTCCGCGCGCCTCGGGCGCCAGACCGGTCCGCGGTCGACACGTCAGTCCGGTTGACGAGCGCGCCGGCGTCGAGCGCGGCCGCCTCGGCGGCCGCGTTGAGGGCCGCGTCGTCCGTGGCGGCGACGACGAGCGCGGGCTCGACCCGGTCGATCCAGTCGCGGACCGCGTCGGCGTCCGGCGCGGCACGGACCAGTTCCACCGATTCGGGGGCCGCCTCGGCGAGGTCGGTCAGCTGGTCGTCGAACGCGGGGCTCGCGACGACGACCCGCGCCTCGTCGGCGAACCGCGACGCCTTCCGCGACCCGACTGCGCCGCCGCCGAACACGAGCACTGTCTCGCCGGTGAAGTCGTGGTAGAGGGGGATCACGGGCGCCTCCGCGCCGCCGGTCCCGTGCCGCGCGCCCCCCGTGTGGTCGAGCTCTGCCGGGTCACGCCGTGTTGCTGTCCGCGCGGTCGGCGATGCGGATTCCCGTCTTCTTCAGGATCCGGGTCGAGAACAGCGTGTCCCAGTCGCTCTCGCCGACCTCCCAGTACTCGTCCATCAGCTCCTTCACCTCGGCGATCCGGCGCTCGCTCTCGACCTCCGTCCGCCCGTGGGTCATCGCGAAGAAGTTGTACTCCCAGACGCCCTCGTGGCGGGGCCGCTCGTAGCAGTGGGTGACGAAGTCGAGCCCCGCGACCGCCGGCCCGACCTCGTCGAGGACCGCTTCGGGCACGTCCCAGACGGTCATCCCGTTCTCCGTGTACCCGAGCGCGTAGTGGTTCGGAATCACGCCGACGCGGCGCACCTTCCCCTCCGCGTCGAAGCGCTTTATCGTCTCGATCACCCAGCCCGTGTCCGCACCGATCGCGGCCGCCACGTCGGCGTACGGCGTCTCCGTGATCGGAAGCCCGCCCTGTATCTCGACGACGAGGTCGCGCTCGTCGGGGGTGAGCGTCGACCGGTCGCTGGGCGAGACCGCGGGCCCCAGATCGGAGAGGTCGACCTCCCCGTCGGGAACCGGACCGTCGACGAGGAACTTCGCGCCGACGTGGAACTCCCGGACCTTCGGGAGGTTGTACGTCTCCTGCCCGGTCGCCGCCTCGATCTCAGCGAGCACCTCGTCGACCCGGTCGCTCCCGTCCTTGTCGGGGTCCGGGTGGTCCGCGACGCTCACCACGAACCACATGTTGAGGTGCGGGTGCTCGCGCTCGTAGTTGTGCGCCACCGCGGTGAACTCGTTGACCGTCTCCGCGATCTCGTCGTATCGGTCCTCGGGCGCGTGCATCGCGACGAGCGACGCCGCTCCGCCGATCTCCTCGGCGTTGACGAGCGCCCCGAACCGGGAGAGCGTCCCGGCCTCGTCGAGTTCGCGCACCCGCTCGCACAGCTCTGACCCGGTCACGTCGACCCCGTGCTCGCGGAGCGCGGCCGCGGCCGGTTCGAAGGGGCGCTCAGCCACCGGGAATCCGCCTTGGAAGGCGTTGATGATCCCGCGGTCGAGCGCCGTTAGATCCGCGTCGACCTCTTGCATACGTCGGGATCGGGCCCGCGCGAGAATAAGCGATCCGACCGGTGTACAGCTGTCTGACACGACAGGTGCGAAGCTGTCTGACACGACCGGGGCTGCGGTACCGGTCGCGTCGACCCGTCGCGGTCAGCCGTCGAGATCGCGGGCGATGTCCGACAGCGACGATCGGGGGCCGCGCGTCGCCTCGTACACCGTCCGATCGCCCGGGACCCGGAGCCCGTACAGCTCGCCGGGAACGACGACGTCGAGGACCACCGCGTCCCCCGGTTCGCGGTCGTTCTCGTCGAGCCACTCGGCGAGGCGGTTCTCGCCGTCGCCCGGCTCGCGCGCGAGCCGTCGGTTGTCGAACGCGCCGCGGATCACGCGCCCCTTGCCGTCGCTTCGCACGGGCGCGTGGTACTCGTCGCGGTCGATCGCGATTCGGATCACGTCGCCCGCGGCCATCGACAGCGACTCGCAGCTCCCGGACTCGACGCGGCGTTCCAGTTCGTCGTCGTTCGGGAGCCGGACGCAGGGGCGGCGAGTGCCGCCGCTCCGGGCGAGCGAGACGCGAACCGAGGCGACACCCTCGTCGTCGGAGGGGACGCGGGGCATCGAAAGGGGGGCTTACTCCTCGTCGCCGCCGTCCTCGCCGAGCGCGGCGGCGACGTCGTCGCCGTCGACGACCGAGGCGTTGATCTGGGCCACGTCGTCGTCGATCTCGCGGCCGCGGACGGTGATGCGCTTGCGCTCGCCCTCGCGGGACGGCTCGAAGCCGACGCCGCCCTCCAAGAGCAGCTCCTTCAGGCGGGTGCCGGAGACGTCCTCGCGCATCGGTCGGCCGGTCTCGTCGGAGCCGCCGGTGATCTCGATCGTGTGCTCGGAGAGCCCGACGGCGTCGCCGCCGATCTCGTCGCCGATCTCGCGACCGAGGAACCGGTTGGCGTCCTGTCCGTCGACCTCTCGCTGGAACGTCTCGCCGGTGTCGGGGTCGGCGATGACGACTTTGAATTCGGCCATGGGCGAACCGAGACCCCCGCGAATAAAAAGCACGTCGAAAGCGCGATCGACCGGGGATCCGCGAACGGACCGCGTCGCAGACGACGCTCGCCGGTCAGCCGTCCCGATCGACCCGATCGATCCGCGGATCGCCGTCGCCCCACGGCCCGTCGACGAACGCGTCCTCCAGCGCCCGAGCGAGCGGTTTCGGGGCTTCAGGGCCGCCCGCAGCCGCGACGCTACCGACCGCGGTCGAGTCGAACGGAACCCCGAGCGCGTCGTACACCGCCGCGGTGGCGTCGGCGATCTCGCGTGCGTCCGCCGGCGTGACGACCAGACAGCCCGCCACGAGCGCGGCGTCCCCGCGGACGCGCTGTGCGATCCCCGCGACTTTCCCGCCGCCGGTAACGCGAACCGAGTGGTCGCCCGGGCAGAACGACCCGGGCGGCTCCCCGCGCGACACGTCGGCGCCGAGGCCGCGCAGGGCTTCGAGGAGCGTCTCCGTCGCCCGCCCGTACCGGTCGGCTATCGACCCGCGCCCTCGCCCGTCGCCGAGCGGGAGGGCGTGGGCGAACGCGAGCGCGTCACCGGGATACGCGACGGCCCGGCCCCCCACGTCGCGCTCGATCGGCTCGAACCCGCGATCGGCGGCGAGCCGCTTCGCTCGCTCGAAGCCCGGCTCGCGGGCGTCGCGACGGCCGAAGGCGACCTGGCGGGGCGGCGTCCACACCCGGAGCCCCGGCGTCCCGTCGCCCGCGTCGGCGAGCAGCCTCGCGGTGTGCTCGCGGTCCGCCGCGGGACGAGCGCTCCGACCTCTGAGCACGCGCATACCGGCGAGACGGAGCGGGCGGACAAGCCCTTTGCGGCGGCCGTCCGACGCGCGTCGTCGCCGCGAACGGCGGCCGACGACCGCGTGACACAAAGGTTTTGACGGCCCTCTGACTGTGTCAGGTAACGATGAGCGACCTCGGCGCGTTGCCCGTGCAGGCGTACCTCGCGGCCTGCTTGCTCGCCGGGGTCATCGGCATCTGGCTCGGATACGTCGCGTGGACCGACCGCGACGAACCGGGCGGTACCGAGGTCGCGCTCTACCTCTTCTGTGGCGGCGGCATTTCCCTGCTGTACGCCGTCAGGGTCGCCAGCGCGAGCGAGCTGGCGATGGTCGTCGCGCTCAACCTCTCGACGCCGCTCCTCGCCGCGGTCCCCGGCGTCTGGATGGCGTTCGTCCTCGCCTTCTCCGGACACGACCGCTGGCGCACGGAGAACCGGACCGTCGCGCTCGCGACGCCCGCCTTCGTCTGGGTGTTGACCGCGTGGTCGAGCGGGACCCACGGGCTCTCCCGCCGCGCGCTGACGGCGGTCGTCGAGGGCCCGTTCGCGCTGCTCTCGTTCGGGCTCGGGGTCGCGGACGCGGCGTTCGTGCTGTACGCCTACGGGCTGTGTATCGCCGGCGTCCTGGTCGTCGTCGACCTGTACCGCCGGACCGGGAACCGCTATCGGCTCCAGACGTTCGTGATCCTGCTCGGGACCCTGTTCCCGTTTCTGGGGGGGATCGTCACCGTCGTCGACGTGGGGAGCTACGCGAACCTCGCGTGGTTCCCGACCGGGCTCGTGGTCCACGGGGTCTTCCTGTACGGGACCGTCTTCTGGCTCGGAACGCTCGACGCGGCCGTCGTCGCCCGCGACACGGCCGTCGAGGTGATGCAGGACCCCGTCATCGTCGCCGGTTCCGACGGCCGGATCCGGGACCTCAACCCCGCGGCGGAGGAGCTGCTCTCGCCGGACGCGGTCGGCTCCTCGCTGTCGGACGTGTTCCCCCGCCTCGAGGTGGGCGTGGAACACCCGATATCGATCGGCGGGCGCCAGTTCGACATTCAAGAGGATCCGATCACGGACCCCCGCGGGACCGACCGGGGACACGTGTTCCTCCTCCGCGACGTGACGGAGCGGGAGCGCCGACAGACCGAACTGGAGCGCCGCGAGGCCGAGTTGGAGCGGCAGAACGAGCGGTTGGAGGACTTCGCCGGCGTCGTCTCTCACGACCTCCGGAACCCGCTGGCCGCGGCGACCGCGGCGGTGGAACTCGCGCGCCACGGCGGGGACAACGAGGACGCGCTCGACCGCGCCGCGAACGCCCACGAGCGGATGGACGACCTGATCGAGGGGCTGCTGTCGCTGGCGACGGCCGGGAAGTCGGTCGACGAGGTCGACCGCCTCTCGCTCGACGGGACCGCCAGACGCGTCTGGTCGCGGCTCGAAACCGCGGAGGCGACGCTGTCGGTCGACGGGCCGGACCCGCCCGCGCTCGCCGACAGAGACCGGCTCGAACAGCTCCTCTCGAACCTGTTCCGGAACGCGATCGAACACGCCGGGGAGGACGTGGCGGTGCGCGTCGAGATCGAGCGCCGCGAGGACGGGATCGCGCTCGCGGTCGCCGACGACGGCCCCGGCGTGCCGCCGGACCAGCGCTCGGCGGTGACCGAGCGCGGCGTCTCCCTCGGCGGCGGGACGGGCCTCGGGCTCGCCATCGTCGGCGACATCGCCGAGGCGCACGGGTGGGCACTCGCCGTCGAGGAGTCGGCGGCCGGCGGCGCGCGCTTCGTCATCTCGGGGATCGAGCCGGCTGACGACCCGTCCGGCGCGTGATCGGTCGCCCGGACACCGACCGCGATAGCCGGCTCCGACGGCCACTTGCCCGTCGAGCCCCACGTGACGATCCGATGGCCGTCACGCTCCCGTCCGCCGTAGTCGACCGGTACCGACGGTTCTCGCGGTTCAACTCGCCGTACCCGGCCCACGACGACGGCCGCGCGATCGACCTCTACCCGGACGGTGAGACGGGGGTCTCGCCGGTCGCCGGCGTCGTCCGCGAGACGCGGAGCGTCGGCTGTCCGGACCGGTCGTACGCGGCCGACGAGGACCACCTGATCGTCGTCGAGCTCGACGACGACTGGTGCCGGCGCGCGGGCGCAGCGCCCGGCACGGTCGCGCGGATCCTTCACGTGGTCCCGGCGGTGTCGGCGGGGGACCGCGTCGCGGTCGGCGACGCGCTCGGCCCACTGACGCGCTCCGGCTTCTTCGGTCGGTGGGTCGATAACCACGTCCATCTCGGCTTCAGACCGCCGGACGCGAACGCGCACCGGGCGAGCGGGTCGCTCCCGGTCGACGTCGACGTACAGGTGGAGCCGGTACGGTGGGACGGGGCCGGCGCGGTCGTCGAGCGCGGCCCGACGCACGTCGTCCTCGACGGGCCGTCGCACCCGGACCCCGGTCGCCGGTTCGCGGCGCTCGCGAGCGACGAGGCGACCCCCCTCGACGGCGGGCTAGCGCACTACGCGGGCGGCGGCGCGTTCGGCGGGGTCGTGGAGGGGACGGCGGTGTCGCTGTGGGGGACCCGCGTGGGGGTCGCGGGGGGGCGGGGGATCGCCTGGGAGCCGGTCGACGTGCTCGCGAACGGCGAGCGCGTGGTGGGGCTGTCGCTGTTCGCGGCGCGGGACGGCGGTCTCGGGGCGAAGGTCGTCTGCCCGGACAGTCGGTTCGAACTCGGCGAGACCGTCTCGCTCGCGCTCGCACCGAGCGACGACCCGATCCGGCTCGGCGTCGGCTGAGACCGGGGGGACCAGCGGCCGGCGGGAGGAGCGGCGAACGAGCGGCGCGGGACCGCCGAGACGGCGTCGAGCGGGTGTTCTCGTTGCGCTCGCCCTCGCCGTCCTCAACATCGCAGCCGTTGTTGCGAGTTCCGAGGGCTACAAACGGGGGGACGCCGACGGTGGAGTATGGACCGGAGCGAGGTCGAGGCGATGGAGCCGCTGCCGAGGGCGGCGGTCGAACTCGTCGAGCGGCGGATCGAGGAGGAGCACGGCTACCTGTCGTGGCTGAACACGTCTGTCGACGTCGTCGAGCGCGGCCGAGTCGCGCTCTCGATCCCGTTCGACGACAAGCTGACGAACAGCGACGGGGGCAGCATCCACGGGGGCGTGGCGGCGACGCTGGCCGACACCGCTGGCGGAATCGTTCAGCGCACCGCCTTCGAGGACCCGTTCTCGGGCGACGTCGCGACCGTGAACCTCAACGCGAACTACCTCCGGCCGGCGACCGGCGACCTCCGCGCGGAGGCGACCGTCGTCAGGTCCGGCGGCTCGATCGGCGTCAGCGACATGACGGTCACCAGCACCACGAACGGCGACACCGCCGAGGTCGTCGTCGGTCAGGGGTCGTTCCGGCTGTTTCGCGAGTAGCCCGGGAGGTCGGCGAGGAGGTCGGGTTTCCCGTCGTCGCCCGCGGCGCCGCCGAGGTCGTCCAGCGCGTCCGCGAGCTCCGCGACCGCGTCGCGTTCGACGCGGTCGGGCGCTGCGCGGACGGAGACCGGCTGGTCGCCGAGCGAGACGAATCCGCACCCGAGCCGCTCCGCCGTCTCCCGGAGCCCGAGCCCGGCGTCGGCGTCGCCCGCGAGCACCGTTCTGACCGGGCTCTCGAACGCGCGGACCGTCAGCTCGTACCCGTCGATCCGGTCGGTGAGCGCGCGGCGCGACTCGTCGCGCTCGGCAGCGAGGTCGGCGAGCGCGTCGTCGAGGCTCCGGCGGAGTCCCGAGTCGGTCGGCCGGTTGACGAGCCGCAGGTCGCCGTCGACGAGGTCGGCGAGCCCCGTCACGCCGTCGGGGTTGCCCTCGGGGACGACCAGCCCCCACTCTCGGGTCCACCCGCCGAGGTCGACGGCGTCGACGTCTCGGCCCGTCGGCCCCGCAACGACGGCCACGTCCGGCACCCCGTCACGGAGCCGGCGAAGCCCTTCGCGGGAGCCCACCGGGAGGTATCGGGGTGAGTCGAGCCGGTCGAGCAGGCGGTTGAGCGCGGGGTCGTCCTCGCCGACGCCGAGGAGAGTCGGGGGGCGCACGTCCGGTGAGAACAGCTGGACCGCGACGCGCTCGCCCCGGTCGAGGTACTCGGTGTCCGGGTCGACCGCGACGACGCCGTCGGCCTCGACGAGGCTCGTCGTCGCACCGGACCCCTTGTCGACCGGGTAGACGAGCGGGCGGTCGCCGTCGTCGAGGTCGAGTAATCCGACCGGCATCAGCCGCATCCGGCCCTCGCCGTAGCGCTCTCCCGCGGCCATCCGCCCCTCGACGGTCGCGGTCGCGGGCTCGGGCTGGCCGGCCGCCCCGCGGATCGCGGGCGCGACGAACGTCCGGAAGATCGTGAGCGCGGAGACGGGGTAGCCCGGGAGGCCGACGTAGGCGGACTCGCCGGCGCGATCGCCCGACTCCTCGCTTCCGCCGCGGTCGAGGCGGCCGACGAGCATCGGCTTGCCGGGCTTGACGGCGACGCCGTGGAGCAGGAGGTCGCCCCGCTCCTCGATCACGCGGTAGATCACGTCGACCGCGCTCGCCGAGGTCGACCCCGAGGAGAGCACGAGGTCGCACTCGTCGGCCGCGCGCCGGAGCAGCCGCTCCATCTCGTCGTAGTCGTCGCCGGCGTGCGGGTAGAGGACGGGCTCGCCGCCAGCCTCCTCGACGCCGGCCGCGATCGTCGTCGAGTTCACGTCGTAGATCTCGCCGCGCGAGGGGTCGAGCGTCTCGCCGGGGCGGACCAGCTCGTCGCCGGTCGAGACGATCCCGACACGCGGCTTTCCCGCGACCGGCACCTCGTCGACGCCGAGCGCCGAGAGCAGGCCGATCTCGCGGGGCGTCAGTCGCGTTCCGGGACCGAGCGCGCGGGCTCCGGCGGCGATGTCCGCGCCGGCGCTCATCACGTGGTCGCCGGGCGCGACGGCGGTCCGGACCGCGATCCGGTCGGGGGCGTCGCCCTCGGCGTCCGGATCTCCGTCATCCGCCCCCCCGCCGACCTCGTCCGTCCGCTCGACCATCACCACGGCGTCGGTGCCGTCCGGCATCACGGCTCCCGTGGAGATCTCGGCGCAGGTCCCGGGCTCGACGGTCACGTCCGGCGCCGCGCCCGCGTGGACCGCTCCGACGAGGTCGAGTTCGGCCGGGTCGACCTCGTCGGCGCCGAAGGTGTCGCGGGCGCGGACCGCGTACCCGTCCATCGAGGCGCGGTCGAACCCCGGCACGTCGATGGCGGCGTCGACCCGCTCCGCGAGGACGCGACCGCGGGCGTCTTCGAGCGGGACCGTCTCCGGCGCCGGCGAGAGGTCGAGCGAGTCGATCGCCGCGCGCGCGGCCTCGGGCGTCGCGAGGTCCCGGAACTCCTTTCGGTCGCTCATGAGCTCGCCTCCCACAGCTCCACGTCGACGACCTCGCCCGCGTCGAGCCCCTCTCGCGGCTCGGGGACGACGACCCAGCCGTCGGCGAGCGCGACGCTCGACAGGATGCCGGAGCCGCTGGCGCGGGTCGGCGTGGCGGTGGGGGGATCCGTCTCCTCGTCGCCGTTGCTCGCCCCGCCGGCGCCTTCGCCGGGCTCCTCCGAGAGCGACACCCGCGCGAACGTCCGCGTCCCGGGCTCGCTCGGCACCTTCCGGGCGAGCCTCGCGCGCCGCGTCGGGAACGGGTCCGCGGTCGTCCCGCCGACGCGCTTCTGGACGGGCCGAAGGAACTGCGCGGCGTTGACGATGCAGGCGACCGGGTAGCCGGGCAGCGAGACGATCGGGGTTCCGTCGGCCGCGCCGAGGCAGACCGGGTGCCCCGGCTTCAGGGCGACGCCGTGGACGAGCACCTCGCCGAGCCCGTCGACGACCTCGGGGATCAGATCGCGTTCGCCGACCGAGGACCCGCCCGTGGTGACGACGGCGTCGGCGTCGAGGTCGCCCTCGATCGCGGCCGCGAGCGCGTCCTCGTCGTCGGTGACCACGTCGCGGTAGCGCGCCTCGCCGCCCCACCGCTCGACCAGCCGCGAGACGGTCAGGCCGTTGGTCTCGATCACCTCGCCGGGGTCGGGGTCGGACTGCACCAGCTCCTCGCCGGTCGGGATCACGGCGACGGTCGGGCGCTCGTAGACGGGGACGGCGTCGAGCCCGACCGACTTCAGGAGGCCGAGGTCGGAGGGGCGGAGGACGTGCCCGGGCTCGAAGAGCCGCTGTCCGTCCGCCACGTCCTCGCCCGCCTCGCCGACGTTCTCTCCCGCCGCGACCGCGTCGAACGACTCGACCTCGCCGGCCCGTCCGCTCTCGCCGCCGACCGTCTCCACCTGTTCGATCATCACGACCGCGTCGGCCCCGTCCGGGACCGCGCTTCCGGTGTGGACCCGCGCGGCCTCGCCGGGCGCGATCGAATCCGCCTCGGTGCCGACGGCGCGGAGCACCGCCGGGGACCGGTCCGACGCGCCGAAGGTGTCCTCGGCGCGGACCGCGTACCCGTCCATCGCCGCGCGGTCGTAGCTCGGGACCGGCGCCGGCGCGTCGATCGGCTCGGCGACGACCCGCCCGTCGGCGTCGGCGAGCGGGACCGACTCGGTCCGCCCGTGGGGCTCGGCGGCGTCGAACAGCGTCGCCAGCGCGTCCGCGACGCGGGTCCGTCGCTTGAAGCCGGCCTCGCGTCTGTCGTGGCTCATGGTCCGTCGTTTCGCGCCCGCGGGCAAAAACCCGTCTCCGAGACGGGGCGGTCAGGTCACCCACGAGAGGACGCGCGCGGCGCGGTGGGCGCCCTGCGAGACGGCGACTCGGGCGGTCGAGACCGCCTCCGCGACCCCTCGGCTCGCGGCGGTCGCGCTCCGCACCGCGCCGGTCCGCGCGTAGTACGCCGACTTGCGGCCGGCCGCGCCGACGTAGTGTTTCGCCGCCATCCGGATCGGCGCGCGGCGGCCGTCCACCCGCGTCGTCCCGTTCCGGATGGCGTCGAGGACGTCGTCGGCCGTGACCGCGGCGACCGACTCGCGGCCCTCGATCTCGACCTCGGTGAACGCGCGCCCGACGTAGTTCAGGCGGTGGGCGTCGCTCGCGGCGACCCCCGGATAGCCGTGTTTGGCCGCGAACCGCCGCGCGCGGCGGTTCCGGTAGCCGGTGAACAGCCACGCGTTGAACACCTCGATCGCGTCGACCTCGGGGGTATCGGCGACTTCGGCAGCCTCGGTGGTCACGTCGGCGTCGGCGCCCGTTGCGGTCGCGTCGACCTCCTCGTCACCCGAATCCGGAACGGGGATGTTCCGCTCGCGGACGCCGTGGCGCGACCGCTGGAAGGGGTGGGGGACGATCGCGACGCCGCCGTGGTCGCGGATCCACGTGACCGTCTCGTCGTAGGGGCGCCGGCGCGGCGGCATGCGCTCGACGCCGACCGCGAGCAGGTGGCCGTGCGCGGTCGACACCTCGACCCCCGGGATGCCGATCAGTCCATACTCGTCGGCGATCTCCGCCGCGCGCTTCGACTCGCCGATCACGTCGTGGTCGGTGACAACCACGGCGTCGAGCCCGATCTCCGCGGCGTGTTCCAGGATGAGCTCCACCGGCTCGTGGCCGTCGTAGCTGTCGTCCGAGTGGACGTGGGGATCGATGCTGACGGTGACGCGGGACACGACTGGGGTAACGGCGGGAGATATATAAACGGGGTCGCCGCGTCAGACGGAACGCGACCGCCGCGACGGACGAAGGGTTAGGTACTCGCGGGCGAACACGGAGGTATGACCGATCCGAGCGCTGGCGGCCCGGGCGGCGGTGACGGGGCGGGCGAGGGCGATCCGGGAGGCGGAACCGGGGTCGACCCGACCGACCGCGAGTACGTCGACCGAGCGATCGACCTCGCCGAGGAGGCCGTCGAGACGGGGAACACGCCGTTCGGCGCGCTGCTCGTCCTCGACGGCGAGGTCGTTCGCGAGGCGCGCAACGAGACGGTGACCGACGACGACCTCGCGGCACACCCGGAGCTGGCGCTCGCGCGGTGGGCCGGCCGGGAGCTCGACGCCGACGAGCGCGCCCGCTGCACGATGTACGCCAGCACCGAGCCGTGCCCGATGTGCGCGACCGGGATCCACTACGCCGGGATCGGCCGGGTCGTCTTCGGCGTCGCGGGCGAGACGCTCGACGCGCTCACCGGCGGTGTGGTGCCGATCCCCTGCGCGGAGGTGATCCGCCGAGCCGACGGCGACACGGCGGTCGAGGGGCCGGTCGCCGAGGCGGCCGCGATGGCGCTCCACGAGTCGGTGTACGGTGAGTCGTAGCGTGAACGAGCGACGGGAGCCGCGTCGGCCGTGACCGGACCGCCACCGATCCTCGCGGTCGGCGCCGCGGCGATCGACGAGTGGTACGCCGTCAGCAACCTCCCCGAGCCGGACGGCGGCGCGTTCGCGAGCGAGGTGACGACCGCGTTCGGCGGCGTCGGCGCCAACGTCTCCGTCGCGCTCGACCGCCTCGGCCGTGAGGTCGGGCTCGTGACCCGCGTCGGCGACGACGAGTACGGCCGGCGGGCCCGCGAGTACCTCGCGGACACCGGTGTCGACGCCGCGCACGTGTCGGTCGCGGACGACGCCTCGACGCGGTCGCTGATCCTCAGCGACCCCGCGGGCGAGCGCGCCATCGTCACCGCTGGCGAGAGCTTCCGGAACCTCCGGCTGGACGAGGCGGACCGCGAGGCGCTCGCCGCGACCGAGGCCGTCTTCGTCACGGGGTACGCCCCCGACGCGGTCTCGCGGGCAGTGCTCGACGTCGCGGCGTCGGCCGCCGACCCGCCCGCGCTCGTGTTCGACCTCTCGGGCTCGGTCGAGGAGCTCGTCGGCCGCGGGACGGAGCCGGAGACGATCCACCGCTTCCTCCACGCCGCGGACCTGTTCGTCGCCGACAACGTGGCGGCCGCGGCCTACTTCGGCGGGGCGGAGGCGGCGAGAGAGCGCGTCGCGGCCGCACAGCGCGCGCAGGACGGCGACCGGTCCGCCCTCACCGGCGACGGGTGGCCCCGCGCGGTCCTCACTCACGGCGCCGAGGGGATGACGGTCGTCGCCGGCGGCGCGGTCACCGAGTTCGACGCGTTCGATGTCGAGGTGGTCGACGCGACGGGCGCCGGCGACTCGTTCGTCGCGGGGCTGATCGACCGGTGGGTCGCCGGGAGGGGCGCCGGCAGCGGCAGCGGTGACAGCGGCGCCGGCAGCAGCGACGAGGGCGACGACGCCGGCAGCAGCGACGAGGGTGACGACGCCGACAGCAGCGACGACGGCGTGGCCGCCGGCGTCCGGTTCGCCGCCGCGGTCGCCGCGATCAACTGCACGTCCCGGTTCGCCCAGCCGGGGGTCCCGAGCCGGGAGGAGGCGGAGGCGTTCCTCGCGGAGCGGGGGCGGTGAGCCGCCCGCCGACCCCGGTCCTCAGCGCCCGCACCGCCGGGTCAGCGGACCTCGTCCGCGCGCTCGACGAGCTCCGCCACCCGGTCGGCGTCGACCGGTGCGGTCGTCTCGCCGCCCTCCTTGAGCGCGGTGCCGACGATCGCGCCGTCGGCGACCGCGAGCACGTCGCTGACCGTGTCGGCCCGCACCCCGCTCCCGACGAGGACCGGCGTGTCGAGCCCGTGGGCGTTGCGGTCGGCGACGACCGCCTCGAGCGCCTCCGTGTCCACCGCCTCGCCCGTGCCGCGTCCCGAGGCGATCACGGCGTCGGCGAGCCCGCGTTCGGCGGTGTCGGCGAACGACTCCGCGGTGTACCCCTCCGCGGAGAGCGGTGCGGAGTGTTTCACGTCCGTGTCGGCGAACACGCCGACGTCGACGCCGAGGCGGTCGCGGAGCCGGAGCGTCTCGTGGGCCCTCCCCTGCACGACGCCCTGGTCCGTGACCCGGGCGCCGGTGTGGACGTTCACGCGGACGTAGTCGGCGTCGACCGCGGCCGCGACCGACAGGGCGGCCTCCGCGTCGTTGCGGAGGACGTTGACCCCGAGCGGGAGGTCGGTCTCGCCCGCGATTTCGATCGCGGCCCGGGTGACGCTCGCGACGACGTGCTTCGGCGCGTCGTCCGGATAAAAGGGGGCGTCCCCGAAGTTCTCGACCATGATCCCGTCGACCCCGCCGCGGTCGAGCGCGCGGGCGTCGGCGGCGGCGCGGTCGAGCGCGTCTCGCATGGCGGCCGCGCCGTCGTCCGGCGCCTTCGGCGCCCCCGGGAGGGGCGGGAGGTGTACCATGCCGATCACGGGCGCGTCAGTGCCGAAGGTGGCCTCGAACTCCATGATACCGACCGCAGACTCCCTCGGCGGATAAGTCTCACCACACGGGAGTCGACGGGCCGCACTGAGGCGTTCGCCTTCCCCCCCATCGTTTAGCCGCTCCGGCACGAACTCGCGTCCGAGCGATGAGCATCGACGTCGACGACCCCGACGGCCGAACCGGTGAGGTGACGCTCGTGTTCTCGCTGGGCGCCGCCCGGCGGCTCGCGGACCCGCAGGCCGCGATCGCCGACGCCCGAGCGTGGAGCCGCCACGTCGGGATCGTCGCCAACGACGCGGACGCCGTCGATCGGCTCGTCCGCGACGCAGGCGTCGAGAACGACTACGCGCTCCGAAACTGGGACAAGTGGGGGACGCTCGGCGACATTTACGAGGAGACGAACGCCCCGCGAGCGGTGTTCGTCGGCACCGGGGCGGGGAACCGACGCGTCGCGACCCACGTCGGCTTCGAGTACCGCTCGATCGAGGAGGCGGCGGAGAAGGCTGGGTGGGCGCTCTCGGAGCCCGACCGCGCCGGCGAGTCGGGGATCGCGGCCCGCCTGTGGCGGGCGGTGACGCGTCGGTTGGGCTGAACGAGGCGGTGGTGACCGACGCGAAACGTGGAGAGAACGGCTGAGGGCGCGCTCGTTAGCGCTCGAGCTCGACGGTCAGGTCGGTCGCGATCCAGGCGTCCGTGTTCCCCTCTTCGGTGAAGACGGTGCGCTCCGGCGAGCAGCGGTTCGCCGCCACCCGCGGTCTCGCGTCCGACGACTCCTCGACCTCGTGTTCGATCCGGTCGCCAACGGTCATTACCGGTCCATCAGTGATGCGATGGGTTATAGGTTTCGGTCAGCCTAAATCCATGGTCGATTCGCGCGTTCCGACGGCGGCGATGCGTGCCGGGGATCGGATCCCCTTAGCCCGTGGCGGGCGTCGCCGGAGACGATGACGGATTCGCTCTTCACTCCCTTCACGCTGCGCGACACCGAGTTCCGTAACCGGGTGATGTTGTCGCCGATGTGCCAGTACTCCGCGGAGGACGGGTTCGCGAACGAGTGGCACAGAGTCCACCTCGGTTCACGGGCCGCCGGCGGGGCGGGGGTCGTGATGACCGAGGCGACCGCCGTCGAACCGCGCGGCCGCATCACCCCGAACTGCCTGGGGATCTGGTCCGACGACCACGCCGAGGCGATCGAGCCGACCGTCGACTTCGTCCGGTCGCAGGGGGCGACGCCGGGGATCCAGCTCGCCCACGCCGGGCGGAAGGCCTCGCACCGGCCGCCCGCCGAGGGCGGCGGTCCCATCCCCGCGGACCGCGAGCGTGGCTGGGAGACGGTCTCCGCGACCGACGCGCCGTACCCGGATCCGGACGCCGCCGCCGAGTTGGCGACGACTCGGAGACTGGACGAAGACGGGATCGACGAGGTGATCGACGCGTTCGCGGCCGCCGCGGAGCGCTCGCGCGACATCGGCTTCGAAGTCGCGGAGGTCCACGCGGCTCACGGCTACCTGCTCCACCAGTTTCTGTCGCCGGTCACCAACGACCGCGACGGCGCGTACGGCGGGAGCTTCGAGAACCGCACTCGCCTCCTGCGCGAGGTCGTCGCGGCCGTCCGCGAGGTCTGGCCCGACGACAAGCCCGTCTTCGTCCGGATCTCCGCGACCGACTGGCTCCTCGACCGCGACTCGTGGGACGTCGACGACTCCGTGCGGCTGGCCCCGCTGCTCGCCGAGGCCGGCGCCGACCTGATCGACGTCTCCGGCGGCGGGATCCACCCGGACCAGCAGCTCCCGGGCGCGGGACCGGGGTATCAGGTCCCCTACGCCGAGGCGATCCGCGAGGAGACCGACGTGCCCGTCGCCGCGGTCGGGGGGATCACGGAGCCGACTCACGCCGACGCGCTCGTCAGAAACGGGCGGGCAGACCTCGTCGCCCTCGGCCGCGAGCTGCTCCGACACCCGTACTGGCCGCTCGAGGCCGCCCACGAGCTCGGCGCCGACGCCGAGTGGCCGGTGCAGTACCGCCGCGGTCAGTTCGACTGAGACGGGGCCGACGGGGACGAGAGCTCCCCGCACGCTCCGGGAAGACTTATTTCGCTCCCGCGAGCCGACGGGGTATGGAGTACCGATCGTTTCCCGACGAGCGCAGCGACGAGTTCGACGCGTTCATGCGGTACGCGTTCTCCCCGGCAGAGGGACCGTACGACCCCGAGGCGGCGGACGACCACGACACGATCGCCGAGACGCGAGGCCTGTTCGACGCCGACGACCCGGTCGCGGTCTGCGCGCACCACTCCTTCGCGCTGCGGATCCGCGGCGACGACCGCGAGGTCGCCGGGCTCTCGGCGGTCGCGTCGCCGCCGGAGCACCGCCGACAGGGGAACGTCGGCCGCATGCTCCGTGAGTCGCTGACGGAGTACCGCGAGCGCGGCGTCCACGTCTCGGCGCTGTGGCCCTTCGAGTACCCATTCTACGCCGACTACGGGTGGGCGACCGCGAGCAGGTATCGCCACCTCGCCGCGCCCCCCGACCAGCTCGGGTTCGTCGACAACCTGATCGCGACCGCGGGCGACGCCGCCGGGAGCTTCCGGCCGCTCGACGAGGGCGATCACGCGGCCGTGAAACCCGTGCTCGCGGCGATGGCCGACCGCTACGACCTGACCATGGACTGGACCGAGGAGTGGTGGCGCGAGCGCGCCCTCCAGGGGTGGAAGACCGACCCGTTCGTCTACGGCTGGGAGCGGGACGGCGAGCTCCGGGGGATCTGCGCGTACAGCTTCGACGACGACCCGGACGACGCGGACGACACCGTGATGCGCGTCACCGACGCCGCGGTCGCGGACGACGAGGCGTGGTTCCAGCTCCTCCGCTTTTTCCGCAACCACGACTCGCAGGTCGCCGAGGTCAGAATCCGCGCGCCGCCGGACGCCCCGCTGCTCGACCTCGTCGAGGACCCCCGCGCCGTCGACTGCGAGGTCCGGACCGGACCGATGGTCCGGCTCGTCGACGTCGCCGCCGCCCTGGAGGCGCTCGATCCCGACCCGGCTGTCGAGGCCGCGTTCTCCCTCTCGGTGTCAGACCCGCTCGTCGACTGGAACGACCGACCCTATCGCGTCGCCGTCGCCGACGGAGCGGTGTCGGTCGAGCCGTGGGAGGACGGCGAGAGCGACGGAACCGGGTCCGACGCCGCGGACGCGGCGGTCGACGTCGGGACGCTCTCACAGCTGTACGTCGGCTACAACTCGGTCGACGAGGCGGTCCGAGCCGGTGGACTCGGCGTCGACTCCGCGACCGCCGACGACCTCCGCGCGCTGTTCCCGCCGCGGACGACGCACTTCCGCGAGGGGTTCTGAGGCGCTCGCTCCGTGAAACGCCCCGCGCCGGCCGGGCTTTTTATCCGCGGACCGCCTACGTCCCGGTATGAGTTCCCGCGACGACAGACGCGACGACGACCTCGAGGAGCGGCTCGACGAGCTCGAAGGCGTGCTGAGCGAGCTCCGCCGCGACCTCCGCGAGACCGAGCGGGACCGCCGCGGGCCCCCGCGACCCCCCCGGCTCTCCGAGCTGGTGCGGTTCACCGAGCAGTACACCATCCCCACGGTGATCGCGCTCCTCGAGACGACCATCAAGTCGCTCGAACTGGTGCAGGGGACGCTCCGGCTCGCCGACCCCGGCCGGACGCTCGACGAGGCGGGCTCGGCGGCCGACCGCCTCGGCGACGTGCGGGACGGCGCGAGCGCCGGGCTGTCGCGGTCGCTCTCGGAGCTTCGGACGGCGCTCTCCGAGGCCGACCTCCCCGAGGAGGCCGCCTCCCGGTCGATCATCGAGGACGCGCGCGACCTCACCGCCGAGATCGAAGCGCGGATCGACGAGGGGCGCCGCGAGGCCGACGCCGCGCGGCGCGGGCGACGCGGTCCGTCTGAGGGGCGGAGCGGCGAGCCCCGCGCAGCGAAGGACGCGACCGACGCCGGTGGCGACCGCGACGACCGCGACGACCGCGGCGTCCGGATCGACGTGACCGACCCGGGCGACGAGGGGGACGGAAACGGGGAATCCGACGACCCCGGACCCGAAGTCGACGTCGAGTCGGAGCTGGAGTCGATCAAGCGCCAGTTCGGCGACGCCGAGGCGGAGGAGGAACCGGTCGATGCCGACGAAGCGGCGACGGACGCCGACGACTCGACCGCCGACGATTCGACCGCCGACGATTCGACCGACTACCGCGATTCGGCCTGACCGCCGCGCCGCCGACTTTTAAAGGAGAACCGCTCGACTCGGACCGTCAAAAATCGACGCCGAGCCGGTCCGCGACCCGCTCGGCCGAGTCGAGGAGGAGCGTCTCGTCGTCGGTGAACACCTCGAGCGCGACCGTGCCGTCGAACCCGCCGAGCTCGGACTCCACGATCCCGTAGTCGACCTCGCCGGCCCCCACGGGGAGGTGGGTGTCGCCGCGGCGGCGCACGTCGTGGCAGTGGAGGTGGGAGACCCGGCCGCCGTGGCTCCGGAGGAATCGCTTGATCGCCTTGTTGTCGCCCTCCATGTACGCGTGCCCCACGTCGAAGCAGATCGGCGTGTCCGTCTCCCGCGCGAGGTCGCCGAGGACGGAGAGTTGGAGCCCCGCGTGTTGGTGGCCGACGTTCTCGACGACGACCTCGACGCCCGCCTCGCGGCCGGCGTCGGCGACTCGCCGGAGCTGGTCGGCGGCCGTCTCCCGGAACCCGATGTCGTCGCGGTCGGCGGAGGTGGCGTGGAGGACGGCCTTCTCCGCGCCGAGGTCGCCGGCGGCATTTAAAAGCCGGCGCTGGTAGTCGACGATCGCGTCGTTGACCTCGGGGACATAACTGGCCAGTCGCTGGCTGTACGGCAGGTGGACGACCAGGTCGCGCCCGGCGAGCGCGTCGCTCAGGCGACCGCGGTCTATTTCGCCCGGCACGAGCGTCGGCTCGCCGACGCCGAGTTCGCAGAAGTCGAACCGCGACGGCGACGCCGCGAGCCGGTCGAGGTCGTCGCCGACGGTGAGACCGATGTCCATATCGGCGGTGGGAACGGCGCCGTGTTAGTTATCTCTATTTATTTCGCTGACCGGTCGCAACATGATACGTCGGGCGTCGCGTTCGCCGCAGGCAGTCCGGCGGCGGGTTCGGCGGTCCGCTCGCGGCCGGAAGCCGAGTCGGAATCGCGTTCGAACCGGTCGCCGATCTGTTCCGGCCGTCCGTCTCGCGAGAGCCGGTCAGCGCCGCCGGATTCGGGAGGGCGGGCGTCCGACGACCAGCCACTACGGTCCCGACTGTTGTTGCCGGAGGTCGTCGCTCGGGTACACGCGATAGGTGCGACCCTGGCGTTCCCGATACAGCAGCCCCCGCTCTTCGAGCGAGCTCACGGTCTGGCTCACTTTGCTCTTCGAGAACTCCGACCGGTCCCGGAGTTCGATCTGCGTGACTCCGGGCGAGCTCAAGACGGGCTCGAGGACGCGCCGCTCGTCGTCCGGCAAGAGGTCGAGAACGCGCGCCTTCGGGTCCGACTCGGGATTGATAGCTCCGCCTTGCGAGCCTTCGCCCGTCGCCGACGCCGACATCTCCGTCGGCGCCTGAGCCGGGGCGTCGCGCTCTGTCCCGTCGATCTGATCTGCACCCTCGCGTTCAGTCGCGTCGATCTGCTCCGCCCTATCGCGTTCGGTCGCGCCGGTCCCGCTCGGATCGGTGAGCTCCCCCCGAACCAAGACGTAGACCCCGCCGATAGCGCCCGCGACGAACAGCGTTCCAACCGCGTACCAGAGCGGGTCCGGTCCGTGCATCCACCCCATAGACATCTCCATGACCGACCCCATCGACTGCTCGAAGGCGCGGCGCTGTCGATAGGCCCGCCAGGTGAGCGCCCCGCCGGTCAAGAGGACGAACCCGAGGAGCACACCGACGACGGCGTCCGCTCGACGTCGGTTCATACGACGGCCCCCGGTCGCGAGGTCTGTCTGCTCATACCGTCGCTTTGTCGGCGAGAAGTGTGACGATTGCGGATCGCGACCGCGCCGGCGAGATCCCCCCGTCCCCGAGGGCGCCCGTCGGAGTCGTCAGTGGTCATGGCCGTGACCGTGGCTCGGCATCTGCGGGCGCTGATCGGCGAACTCCGTCGGGTCCGCTTCGAACGTCCGCTCGCAGGCCGTCGAGCAGAAGTAGTACGTCGTCCCCTCGTGGGACGCGCTCGGTCCGTCGTCGTCGGTCCGCATCCCGCACACCGGATCGCGATACCGCCCGGGCGCGCCGAGTCCGCGTCGATAGACGTACGCGAGGAACCCGGTGAGCGCGAAGGCGACCAGGTTGAGGTAGAACGTGTAGTTGAGCTCGAAGTACGTCTGTTCGGTCGCGGTCTCGCCGCCGGCTAGGTCGGGGACGATTCCGAGGGCGTCGAACAGCAGCTCCATGAGGAAGCCGGTGAACGCCATCGTGACGAAGAAGACGCCGAGGATGTACAGCATGACCGTCCAGCCGTAGTACTTCCGGTAGACGTTCAGGACCGGAATCGTGATGAGGTCGGCGTAGACGAACGCGATGACGCCGGCGAAACTGATCCCGCCGCCCCACAGCGCGACCGCGAACGGGACGTTACCCATACTGCCGACGAAGCTGAGGACGGCGATGGCGACACCCATAACCGCGTGCTCGGCCGTCACGAGCAGCCCGTCGCCCTGGACGAACAGCGTGTTCCACACCCACTGTGGAACGAAGACGATGACGAACCCGGAGATGAGAAACCCCGCGACGACGTCCGTCCAGATCATCGACCACTCCTTGCGGTACTGATTGGCGATCTTATACCAGCCCCCCCACGACCGCAACTCCTCGCGCCACCCGCCGCCGCCGGACGTCTGCTGGAGATACGTCTCCAGACAGCCCGCCGAGCAGAACTGCAGCGTCTCACCGCCGTCGGTCGTGAGCGAGTGCTCCTCCGTGCCTTCCATCCCGCAGGTGGGGTCCTCCGTGACCCCCGACTCGCGGTCGCGCTCGTTGACCGTCTCCCGGACCTCGTCGAAGAGGCTCTCGGGGAGCGTGAGGCGGACGATGACGGCCATGACGGCGATGAGGACGAGGCCGCCGAGCAGCTCCGCGAGCAGGAACTCCCACCCCAGCAGAATCAGGATCATTAGCCCGAGCTCGACGATGAGGTTCGTCGACGCGAACATGAACGCGAGGAAGTTCACCACGTGCGCGCCCTTTTTAAAAAGCCCCTTGCCGATGGCGACAGCGCCAAAACTGCAGCCGCTGCTCGCCGCTCCGAACGCGGTCGCCTTCGCGAGGCCGCTCAGGTCGCCGTCTCCCAGCACTCGCGCCATTCGCTCCTTGGAGACGTAGACCTGGACCAGACTCGTGATCGTGAGCCCCATGATGATCGCCCACGCCGCCGTCCAGAGGAACCCGACACCGATGCGGAGCGACTCGAGGACGCCGTCGAGTATCGACGCCTGCATGTCTGTATCATCGTCAGAATCATCTATTGCAGTTTCCCTTAGAAAACCGCTCCTCGCACGGCGAGAGAACTATACGAACAACGGCTATTCGACGAATATTCTTTGGATACAAAGCTCACGAGGGTATTGGACCGCCACGACGCACCCGACCGGCCGTCGCGGCGTCCGCGGCCCTCCCGCCTCAGTCGTCGAGCGGGTTCTCGACGTCGATCTCGCCGGAATCGATCTCGGCCTCAACCTCGCGGACCGCGGTGACCATGTTCTCGGTCTTGCCGTACGCGATGTCGCGCGGGAGCAGCTTCAGCCCGCAGTCGGGCGAGATGGTGAGCTTCTCCGGCGGGACGACGCGGAGACCCTGCCGGATGTTCTCCTTGATCTCCTCGACCGGCTCGACCTCGGCGGTGTGGGCGTCGACGACGCCGAGCGCGAGGTCGGGCTCGAACTCGGGGTCCGTGAACGTCGGGATCTGCTCGAAATCGCCGTTACACAGCTCCACGTCGAACTCGTCGATCGGGTAGTCGTTGATCTCGGGGTAGATCCGGGAGTAGTCGCCGTAACAGACATGGAGGCCGATGCGGACCTCCTCGTCGATGCCCGAGACGATGCGCTCGAGGGCCTCGCCGACGATGGCGTGGTCCTCCGGCGTCGTCGCCAGCGCGGGCTCGTCGATCTGGATGTAGCGCGCGCCCGCCTCGACCAGCTTCTCGACCTCCTCGTTGACGAGGTCCGCGAGGTCGTAGACGAGCTCCTCGGTGGAGGGGTACGCCTCGTTGAACGCCCAGAACCCCAGCGTGTACGGCCCCGTGATCGGGACCTTGACGGGGCGCTCGGCGACGTTCGAGGTGAACTCGAACTCGTCGACGAGCCACGGCTCGTCGTACTCGACCTCCTCGACGACCGACGGCTTGTCGAAGTAGTTGTGTCCCCACACCTTCACGGGGCCGTTGAACTCGTAGCCGTCGATGCGGTCGGCGAAGAACTCGACCATCTCGTTGCGGCGCATCTCGCCGTCGACGACCGTGTCGAGCCCGGCGCGCTCGTGCTCGTGGGTGATCAGCCGACAGGCGTCGTCGTGGGCCTCTTCGAGGTCCGACGCGTCGAACTTCGAGTCCGGGTCGTCGACGAGCTCGTCCGCCCGGTTCAGCCACTTCGGCTTCGGGTACGAGCCGACGACGGTCGTCAGCAGGAACGCGTCGTTCGGGTGGTCGTTCGGGCGGAACTGTTCGCGGTTGGCAGACGGGTTTCGGACCATTACTCGAGCACCTCCGCGGCGGCGGCCAGCGTGTTCAGCTTCGCGCGGTACTTGTTGCTCGGCAGGTAGAACAGCTCGGTGTTCGGCGTCAGGTAGGTCCGGTCGAACCCCTCGGCGGGGATCTGCGACTCGAACCATTCGACGCGCTCCGCGACCGTCTCCGGCTCCTCGACGAGCGTGTTCTGCCCGTCGACGAGGCCGAGCGCGAGCGAGTCGGTGGAACCGAACTCCTGGACGTTATAAACCGTGTCGTCGCGGTCGCCGGCGACGAGGTCGAGCCCGAGCGCGTCCGCGCCCGCCTCGTCGACGAGGTGCGCGTACAGCTTCTCGTCGAGCGCGCCGTAGGAGGTCTGAACGACCACGTCGGCGTCGGTCGCGTCGGCGACCGTCGCGATCGCGTCGGTCGCGGCGGACTCCTCGCCCTCGGCGGGCGGGTTCGTCACCAGCGACGGCTCGAGGAGGAACAGCGTCTCGTGGGCGGGGAACGCCTCGACCTCGCCGGCGAGGAACTCGGCGATCGCGGCCTGGAACGCCGCCTCGTCGCCGTAGTGCTCGTCCGTCGCCAGCTCCGCGAGCGAGTACGGGCCCGGGAGCGTCGCCGCGAGGGGGGCCTCGCCGCCGATCAGGTCGGTCGCCGCCTCCAGTTCGCGGGCCACGTCGCCGGAGAAGCCGAGGTCGTCGACGACCCGCGGGTCGCGGTAGAAGTTGTTGTTGTCGTAGTACCGCACGATACCGCCCGTCTCGACGCTGTCGTGGACCGTCAGCGGATGCGCGATCATGTCGTCCCAGCGACCCTGCCCCTCGACGACGCGGTCGAGGCCGGCGTCCAGCTGGTCGTCGACGTACTCGGCGCGCACCTCGGCGTACTCCTCGACGATCGCCTCGCTCTCGTCGCCGCTCAAGAGGTCACCCTTCTGGTGTCCCTTGAGGTCGGAGAGCGTCTCCTTCGCCCAGTCCGGGAGCGGGTACAGCCCCGGCGTGGCCGCGACTCGTTCAGTCATCACCGTTGGTTCGATATGCCGGCGTATAATATTTGCTAATACGTTTCATGTCTTGAGGTAATAAATGGTGGTCGCCGTCACCGACGAGCGGGGGGCGTCACTCCCGCCGCAGCGCCAACACCGTGAGCGTCTCGAAGGGGAACGACTCCTCGACCACCGGTTCGGCCGCGAACCCGGCGTCGTCCGCGAGGGCGAGCACCTCGTCGTACCCCGTCAGCGACGACACCAGCAGCAGGACGACGCCGCCGGGCGCGAGCACGCGCCCGACGTCGTCGAGGAACGGCTCGATGAGTTCCCGGCCCGACTCGCCGCCCGAGAGCGCGTGTTCCATCCAGTCGCCCCACTCGTTGTCCGGGTCCGTCGGGAGGTACGGCGGGTTGAAACACACCGCGTCGAACGCGTCCGCCCGAAACGGGGCGAGGAGGTCGGCGACGACCCCCTCGACGCCGCGGTCGGCGACCTGCCGCGCCGCGTGGGGGTTGAGGTCGCTGCCGACCACGTCGAGCCCGCGCTCCTCGGCGATCCGCTGAGCGACCCAGCCCGAGCCCGTGCCGACCTCCAACACCCGGCCGTGCGCCTCTTCGAGCGCCGCCTCCGCGAGCAGCCCGGAGTCCTCGGCCGGCTGGTACACGACGGCCTCGTCGAGGCCGCGCCGCTCCGCGAGCCCCGAGTCGGTGTCGGGGTCGGAGCCGTCTCCGGTCATCGGTCGGACTCCCCCGATCCCTCGGCGCCGCCGTCCCCGCTTTCGGCGTCGGTGCCGCCGTCGCCGTTCCGGGCTCCGCCGTCGCCGTCCCCGCTCTCGGCGGTCGACCCCCCGCTGTCACCGCCCGATCGCGACCCGCCGCGCGTCGCCGCGCGCCCCTCGACCGACGCGTCCAACTGCGGGCCGGCGGCGTTCGGGTCCCGCGCAGAGAGCGTCTGCTGCGGGAAGGGGATCACGATCCCCTCGTCTTCGAGCGCCGCCTTGACCGCGTTCATCGCGGCGGTCTGCGTCCGCCAGCGCTTGCGCATGCTCGGGTTGCGGATCCAGTAGCGGAGCCCGAGGACGACCGCCGAGTCGTCGAACCGCTTTGTCACGGCGTCCGGTTCCGGCATCTCGGCGACGTCCTCGACCTCGGCGGCGGTCTCCTCGATCACCGCCGCGGCGCGCTCGATGTCGGTGTCGTAGTCGACGGCGACCTCGACTTCGATCCGGTAGCGGTTCCGCCGCGACCGGTCGATTATCGAGCCCGACCGGACCGTGTCGTTCGGGAGCGTGATCACCTCGCCGTCGAACGACCGGAGGCGGGTGCTCATGATCGAGATCTCCGTGACCGTCCCCTCGTGGTCGCCCACCTCGACCCAGTCGCCCACCTCGAACGGGCGGGAGAACATCAGCACGAAGCCGGCGAGGATCGCGCCGAGGGTCTGGCGGGCCGCCATCCCGACCACGATCCCCAAGAAGCCGGCCCCGACGAGGAGCCCCCCGACGTTGTCGGTGAACAGCCCCACGACGACGAGCAGCGCGGCCGTGTACACCGACAGCTGCGTGAGCCGGAGGATGACCTCCTGCTGGTGGTCGGTGATCGACGCGCTCTCGTTCGCGACCTCGCGGATGACGCCGCCGAGGAAGTCCGTGACCGCGTACGCGACCGCGAGGAGCACCACCGCGAGCACGACGTTCGAGAGCTGGTCGGCGATCGCGGCCGACCGGACGGCTTCGAGGAGCGCCCCGCTCCGGTCCCACACCGCGATCAGCCCGATCGCGCCGGCCGCCGTCACGGTCGCGACGCTCGCCGACAACAGCAGCCGACGCGTGGAGGAGAGCTCGGCGTCCCGCTGCTTCAGTCGCCGAGTGAGGTGCCGCGCGGCAAGCACGACCGCGACGATCAGCGCCGACACCGCGATCCGTTCTGGGTTCCCCGAGACGACGCTCTGTACGTCGGTCGTGAGGTCGGAGCCGGCGCCGGTCATCCGCGGTCACACCTCCGCCGGCGAGCCGCGTTCGCGGGCCAGCTCGGCCAGCGCCGCGAACGCCGACGGGTCGAGGTCGCCGGGCCGGCGACGAAGCAGGTCCTCGTCGGCGGCGTCGACGACGGCCTCCGGGTCGTCCAGCCCGGAGATGTGGCCGGTGTTCCGTATCGCGTTCCGGACCGTCTTGCGCCGCTGGGTGAACAGCGCTTTGACGAACCGGAGGAAGAAGGCCTCGTCGCCGACTTCGTACTCCGGGTCGCGGGGCGTACACAGGACGACGGCGCTCTCGACGGCCGGCTGGGGGTCGAACGCCTCTTTCGGAACGCGCTCGACGATCTCGACGGCGGCGTAGTGCTGGGCGGACACGGAGAGCCGGCCGTACTCCGACTCGCCGGCCGACGCGACCATGCGCTCGGCGAACTCGACCTGGAACATCAACACGAGCGGCTTCCCCTCGGGGAGCAGCCGGAAGGCGATCTCCGAGGAGACGCCGTAGGGGAGGTTCGCGACGCAGGCGGTGAACGGGGGGAGATCGACGTCGAGGGCGTCGCCCTCGATCACGTCGAGGAGTCCGTCGTCGACCGCGGTCGCGAACTCCTCGCGGAGGAAGTCGGCGAAGACGCCGTCGCGCTCGATCACCGAGAGGCGGCCCGGCGCGGTATCGGCGTCAGCGGGTGCGGCATCGGCGTCAACGGGTGCGGCATCGGCGTCAACGGGCGCGGCATCGGCGTCGGAGCCGCGACGGGCCGCCACCGCCAGTAGCCGGTCGGTGAGCGCGCCGGCGCCCCCACCGATCTCCAAGAGGTGGCTCGCGTCGGCGTCGTCGGGGAGGTACGCGGGGATCCGGTCGAGCACGCGGTCGTCGACGAGGAAGTGCTGGTCGCGGTCGGGGTTCGCGCGCTCCCCGGCCCGCCGGGCGAGCGCGTCGGGGTCGCGGCCCCCGTACGCCGCGCCAGCGCCCGTCGATGAATCGGTCATGGCCGCGTTACTCCGCCGTTCCGGGTAAAAGTCCCGTTTCGGGGCGTCGGGCCCAGTTCCGGCTTCGAGCCGGACCTCGCCCCGCCTCACTCCTCGTAGCCGACGAACCGTCGGTACTTGAGGTCCTCGTCGCGGATCTCCTCGACGATCCGCTCCACGATCACCTCCCGCGGGCGGTGGAGCCCGGAGACGCGCTCGGTGACCTCCTCGAAGCTCTCGAACGGGCCGCGCTTCCGCTCGTCGAGCACCTTGTTCCGGAGCTGCTTGCCGATCCCGGGCAGGAGGTTGAGCTGGTGGAGCCGCAGGGTTATCGGGCCGGCCTCGTTGTAGAAGTCGACGAACCGCCGCTCGTCGCCCTCGACGACGGCCTCGACCGCGTACTCGATCTCGGCGGCCGCGTTCCGGGTCAGGTCGTCGAACGACACCTCGCGGTACCGACCGACGGCCGGTCCGTCGAGCCCGATCCGGTCGCTCACGGAGACGTCGGCCTCGTCGTCGAGCATGAGCTCGTACAGCCGGAACGCGTCCGTCCCGAGGCCGTACGCGACCGGCGACTTCCGGTACTGCGGGCGGTCGTCGTCGGGCCGTCCGTTGGGCATCACGTCCAGGAGGACGACAACGGGACCGTCGGCCGCGTCCGGCTCCGCTCCCGCGCCGGGGTCGTCCTCCGCGCCGGGGTCGTCCTCCGCGTCGGGCGCCTCGGTTTCGGGATCGCTCATACCTGTTTAAGAGGTCCGCGCGGTGAAAAAACCGCTGGCGCACAGTCGGAGGCGGCCGCTCCCGTTCGGTTCGTCCCCGTCGAGTCGACCTCGCGGGGTCGACCTCGCCGGGACGTTCCCGCTCGGCGACGACCGGCGAAAGCCAAAAGCCGGTCTGCCCCCGATGAACGGTATGAACGAGCCCGGTACCGAGGGCGTGCTGTTGGACCAAGAGACGCTCCACGATCGGCTCGACGACGCGCCCGAGTGGCTTCGAGAGCACTACCGCACCTTCCGCGAGTCGATGCTCGGCGAGCGCGACGGCTCCCCGTTCCCCTGCTACTTCGGCATCGAGGTCGAGCGGGAGGGGGACCTGCTGTACGCCGCCTGCGAGTCGACCACCGATCCCGCGGCCCTGCTCCGGTTCCGCGACGTGCTCGTCGAGTACCTCGACACGTACGCGGACCACGCCGACCGCACCCCGCTGGCCGTCTTCTTCCGACCGCCAGAGGGCGACGCCGGCGAGGCGCACTACCACGAGCGGCTGTGGCACGTCCTGGAGTTCCTCCACGTCCACGACCCCGAGCCGTGGCCCGACGACATCCCGACCGACCCCGACACCCCGCGCTGGGAGTTCTGCTTCGGCGGCGAGGCGCTGTTCCCGACCTCGCGGGCGCCCTTCTACGACGAGCGGAAGAGCCGGTACTCGCCGGTCGGCCTCGAGATCACCTTCCAGCCGCGGGCCGTCTTCGACGGGCTCACCGCCGACACCGAGGCGGGCGAGCGCGCTCGGGAGACGATCCGCGAGCGCATGGGCGAGTACGACGGCGTCTGTCCCCACGCCGACCTCGGCGACTGGGGCGTGGAGGGCGACCGCGAGTGGAAACAGTACCTGTTCCACGAAGACGACGACGCGAGCCCGGACGCCTGTCCCCTCGACCCGACTCGAGAGCACCCGAAGGCGCCCGAGGCGCTGTTGGCGCCCGGCGCGTGGCGTCGGCTCACCGAGTCGGCCGCGCCCGACGGCGACGCCGGATCCGTGACCGCGGGACTCGGCGATGACTGAGCCGTCCCGGCCGGCGGACGACGCCCTCGCGCTCCCCGACGACGCCGTCCTCCTCCTGATCGACTTCCAGGTCGGGTTCGACGAGCCGGGGTGGGGCGAGCGCAACAACCCCGACGCGGAGTCGGTCGCGGCCGCGCTCCTCGGCCGGTGGCGAGCGGCCGACCGGCCGGTCGCGCACGTCCGACACGCCTCGACCGAGCCCGACTCCCCGCTGCGCCCCGACGGCCCGGGGTTCGAGTGGAAGCCGGAGACGGCGCCCGCGGCGGGCGAGGCGACCTTCGAGAAGTCGGTCAACGGCGCCTTCCTCGACTCCGGACTCGACGAGTGGCTCCGCGAGGCGGGCCGCGAGGCGCTCGTCGTCTGCGGGCTCACCACCGACCACTGCGTCTCCACGACGGTCCGGATGGCGGAGAACCGCGGGTACGACGTCTGGCTCGTCGCCGACGCCACCGCGACTCACGCCCGGACGGCCCACGACGGCGACCGGATCGACCCGGAGACCTCTCACCGGGTCGCGCTCGCGCACCTCGACGGCGAGTTCGCGACCGTCGTCGAGAGCGACGAGCTCGAGTGACGGGGGCGGCGGAGCCGGTCCGAGGCGCCTCTCTTCTCAGTCGTCCGCCGGATCAGCGCTCCCGGTCTCGCCCGCGCGCTCGGCGGCGTTCGCGAACATCCCCTGTCGGGTCGTGTACGCGAAGTACGCGCCGAGCCCGAGGAACCCGACGACGTTCGAGACCGCCACGGCCCAGAAGACGGCCTCCACCCCCCAGCCGAGTCCGGGGGCGACCGCGACGCCGAACGCCCCGAACGTCGCGGTGGCGGGCACCGCGGCGACCGCGATGGGGAAGCGGACCGCCCAGTACTTGACCAGGTCGGCGACGAACGACGTCCGGGTGCGAGAGGCCCCGTTGAAGCCGGCCAGCAGGGTGTACGTCCCGCCGAGCGCCCAGTAGGTGACCGCGAGGATCCGGAGGTACAACACCGACAGCGACCGACCGGCCGCGGTGAGGTCGGGCGCGAGGAGGTCGGTGATCGCCCCGGCGAACAGGAGCTGGACGGCGCCGAGCGCGAGGAAGCCCACGACGACCAGCCCGGTCCCGACCACCGTCGTCCGCCGGGCTCTGCGCGGGGCGTCCGCGCCGAGGTTCTGCCCGATCATCGACTGGGCCGCCTGCTGCATTCCGAGCGCGGGAACGATCGCGAGCGTCGAGACGCGCGCGCCGACCGTGTACGCCGCGACCCCGGCCGCGCCGCCGGCGATCGCCACGAGCCCGACGACGAGCACGCGGACCAGCTCGCTCACCCCGCGCTGGCCGCCGAGCGGGAGCCCGACCGCCACGACCTCGCGCACGGTTCCGGGGTCGACGGCGAGCGCGTCGCGAGTGAGGCGGAACGTGTCCCGGCCGACTCCCGCCGCGTACGCGAGCACGTGGATCAGCCCGGCGACGCCCGCGAGCACCGTCCCGAGGGCCGCGCCCGCGACGCCGAGCGCCGGGACCGGTCCGACGCCGAAGATGAGCACGGGCGCCGCGACGAGGTTGACGAGGACGCTGCCGACGCTCACGTGGAGGACGGCGCGCGTGTCGCCGTAGGCGGTGAAGCAGTTCTCCACCGTGTCGCCGACCGCGCCGAGCGGGAGGACGGCGACGATGATCGCGAGATAGGTCGCCGTGGTGCCGGCCAAGGCGGGGTCCGCCCCGAGGGCCCCCACCAGCTCGTCGGCGTAGAGGACGACGGGGATCGCGACCGCCGCGGTCCCCCCCAGCGCGACGAGCGCGCCGTTGACCGCGACGCGCCGCGCCCCCGCGTCGTCCTCGCCGCCCGCGCGCTGGGCGACGAGGATCTGCGTCCCGACGGCGGCGACGACCACCACCGCCCCCAAAAGCGACTGCACCGGGAGGCTGAGCCCGACCGCGGCGACCGCGTCCTCGCTCACCCGTCCGAGCCAGAACGTGTCGACGAGCGCGTTCGCGACGTACACGAGGTTCTGCGCGACGAGCGGGGCCGCGAGCAGCAGGAGCACCCGTCCCACCGGCCCGTCGGTGATCGCCTCGCGGTCGACGTCGAACATCGAATAGTTCCGTATCGGAATGATATAATAAAATTCTATTGATGTTAGATACCATACGGCTCGCCGGGCGGGTCGTCGGTCCGATCCTCACGTTTTTGCACTCGGCCGCCGTGGTTCCGGTATGCAACGCGGCCGTCGGAAGCCGGACTGGCTGAAGTCCCGTCCCCCGTCCGGGTCCCGGTTCACGGAGATCAAGGAGCGCCTCCGCGAGCGCGACCTCCACACCGTCTGCGAGGAGGCCAACTGCCCCAACATGGGCGAGTGCTGGTCCGGCCGCGAGGGCCCCGGCACCGCGACGTTCATGCTCATGGGCGACCGCTGCTCGCGCGGCTGTAACTTCTGTGACGTGGAGACGGGCGGGATGGAGGCGCTCGACCCGGACGAGCCCGCGAACGTCGCGGACGCCGTCGCCGAGATCGGGCTCGATTACGTCGTCTTGACCTCCGTCGACCGCGACGACCTCGCCGACGGCGGGTCGGCGCACTTCGCCGAGACGATCCGCGAGATCAAGCGCCGCGACCCGGAGATCCTCGTCGAGACGCTGATCCCCGACTTCCAGGGCGACCCCGAGGCGATCGACCGGATAATCGAGGCGGGACCCGACGTGATCGCCCACAACGTCGAGACGGTCGAGCGGCTCCAGTGGCCGGTGCGGGACCGGCGGGCGAACTACGAGCAGTCGCTCGCGGTGCTCGACCGGGTTGACCGCGAGTCGGACGTCCACACCAAGACGAGCCTCATGCTGGGCGTGGGCGAGTACGACCACGAGGTGTACCGGACCCTCGGCGACCTCCGCGAGGTGGGCGTCGACGTGGTCACCTTCGGCCAGTACCTCCAGCCGTCGCGCTCGCACCTCGACGTGTTCGAGTACGTCCACCCCGACGCCTTCGAGACGTGGCGCGCGGTCGCGGAGGAGGAGTTCGACTTCCTCTACTGCGCCTCGGGACCGATGGTCCGATCGTCGTATAAGGCCGGTGAACTGTTCGTCGAGGCGCTGCTGCGCGAGGGCCGGTCGCCCGCCGACGCCCGTCGACACGCGCGGGCCGCGGGCGGCGACTGAGCCGGATCGAAACGGCGGATCGGAACCGCTCTAGGGTCCGACAGCTGTCAGGCGTTTTCGAGGTCTCGACTTTTGTCGAAACAGCGAGTTATTTACCTCTCGCCGACTCACCCTGCGTCAGTGAGACGCACACATGGGAACAACTGAATCGTCGATCGTCGACTCGGCGCGGGCCCGGCCGGGGCTTCTCCTCGTCGTCCTCCTCGGCGGCCTCCTGCTCGTCGACCTCGCAGCGAAGCTCGCCGGGCTCTCTCTCGGTCCGCTCGGCGGGTCGGTCTCGGTCGATCGGCTCGGCTCGAACCTCTGGAACGGGGTCATCATCGGACTCGTCGTCGGGCTCGCCGGAATCGGGCTCTCGATGACGTACAGCATCCTCTCGTTCGCGAACTTCTCGCACGGCGACCTGCTCAGCACCGGCGCGTTCACCGGCTGGGGCGTCGCGTTCCTGATCGCCGGGTTCGGCGACATCCCGGTCCGGACGCTGTTGTCCGTCCGCGACGCCGGGAGCGCGAGCGCGGGCGACATCGGGGCGCACATCGTCTCCACGCCGATCGCGATCCTCGTCGGCCTGCTCGCGGCGTTCGCGATCACCGCCGTCGTGGCGCTGGCGCTCGACCGCGCGTTCTACAAGCCGATGCGAGACCGGGACGGGATCTCGATCCTCATCGCGTCGATCGGCGCCGCGCTGATCGTCCGGTACGTGATCCAGTTCGTCTACGGCTCCGACCGGCGCGGCGTCACGGCGAGCGTCGACGCCTCGAATCTGGCGTTCGGCCCGCTCGGGCTCTCCGTCAACGCCCATGAGTTGACTATCGTCGTCGCCGCGGCCGGACTCATGCTCGCGATGCACTTCATGCTCCAGCGCACGAAGCTCGGCACCGCGATGCGGGCGATGGCCGACAACAAGGACCTCGCGCTCGTCACCGGCATCCCGGCCGAGCGCGTCGTCACCGCGACGTGGATCATCGGCGGCGGACTGGCGGGCGCCTCCGGGTATCTCTACGTGTTGCTCCGGGGGACGATCCAGTTCGACTTCGGCTGGCTGCTGTTGCTCCTGATCTTCGCGGCCGTGATCCTCGGCGGGATCGGCTCGGTGTACGGCGCGATCGCCGGCGGGCTCGTCATCGGGATCGTCTTCACCACCTCGACTATCTGGATCCCCTCCGACTTCAACGAGGCCGCCGCCTTCGCGGTGATGATCACCATGCTCCTCCTGCGGCCGGAGGGACTCTTCGGAGGTGTTTCGACCGCATGAGCGACGACTCAGCGCGTCCCTCCGAGACGGAGGCGCCGGAGAGCGCAACGGCCGCCGTGATCGACGCCGCGCGCCGCAGCGACCTCGGGCTTATCCTCGGGACGCTGCTCGCGGTCTACCTCGTCGCGGCGCTGCTCACGTTCACCGACGGCCTCAACAGCGTCGTCGGGCTGATGCGGACGCTGACGTTCCTCGGACTCGTGTACGCGCTCGCCGCGCTCGCGCTGAACCTCCAGTGGGGCTACGCCGGGCTGTTCAACATCGGCGTGGCCGGGTTCATGGCGCTGGGCGTCTACACGATGGGGATCGTCGTTCGGTCTCCCGATCCGGCGTTCGGCCCGCCCGGATTCGGGCTCCCGCTCCCGGTCGGCATCCTCGCCGGCATGCTGGTGGCCGCGGTCGTCGGCCTGCTCGCCGCGCTCCCGGCGCTCCGGCTCAAGGCCGACTACCTCGCGATCGTCACCCTCGGCATCTCGGAGATCATCCGGCTGTTTCTCCAGTCGAGCGCGTTCGACACGTACCTCCGGGACACGCTCGGCGTCGGTACGGGCGGCGGCAGCGGCATGGGGATGCCGCGGAACCCGGTCCGCGAGCTGTTCCTCGTCGACGGGCAGGCCAACACGCCGACGGCCCTCGGGGACTTCGCCTTCGGGACCTTCGGGGAGAGCGGGCTCGGAATCTCCAACACGATCCTCATCGACTGGGCGTACATCGCCGTGCTCGCCGGCGTCGTGATCGCCTTCTTCGTCCTGCTCGAACGGCTCGGCCGGTCGCCGTTCGGTCGGACGCTCAAGGCGATCCGCGAAGACGAGCTCGTCGCCGACTCGCTCGGGAAGAACGTCGACCTGATCAAGATCAAGGTGTTCGTCATCGGCTGCGCGCTGATGGGGCTCGCCGGGATCCTCTGGTTCGGCAGCCAGGGCAACGTCTCGCCGACGCCGCAGTTCATGCCCGTCCTGACGTTCTACGTCTTCATCGCCGTCATCATCGGCGGGTCCGGGTCGAACGCGGGCGCGGTCCTCGGCGGCATCGTCTTCGCGACGGTGCTGTTCGAGGGGCCGCGCCGCGTCGGGGCGTCGCTGCGCGACGTCATCGACGCCGAGACGCCGCCGTCGTTCGCCGACGCGGTCGCCACGCTCGACCCGACCGCGTTCCTCGCGTTCGCGACCGACAACATCGCGCCGCTGCAGTTCGTCTTCCTCGGACTCATCCTGGTGTTCATCATGCACCGACGGCCCGACGGCATCCTCGGCGACCGGATCGAGACGGCCGCGGCCGTCGACCTCTCGGAGCGCCCCAGCGGGGGTGAGACCGATGAGTAGCGACATTCCGGACGCGTCCGACGTCGCCGAGGCGGCGGACTCGGCCGACGCGATCACCGACGAGCCCGAGGCGAACGACAGCGCCGTCGAGGAGGCGGCCAAGCACGTCCCGTCCGGGGCGCCGCCGCTCCGGGTCGAGGGGCTCGTCAAGCGCTTCGGCGGCGTCACCGCCGTCGACGGCGCCTCCTTCGAGGTCGAGGAAGGGTCGCTGACGGGGCTGATCGGTCCCAACGGCGCCGGCAAGTCGACCACGTTCAACTGCATCACCGGCGTCCACGAGCCGGCGGCCGGGTCCGTCTACTTCAAGGGCGAGGACGTCACCGGGCTCGAACCGTTCCGGATGGCGCGGAAGGGGCTCGTGCGGACCTTCCAGATCGCCCGCGAGTTGGAGGAGATGACCGTCTTGGAGAACCTGATGCTCGCGCCGAAGGGGCAGATCGGCGAGTCAGCGATCCGAGCGGTCACGCCCGGGCTCCGGGGCGAGGTCGTCGAACAGGAGGAGGCGATCCGCGAGCGCGCGTGGGAGACGCTCGACTTCTTCGAGATCGACCACCTCGCGACCGAACACGCCGGGAACCTCTCCGGAGGGCAGCGGAAGCTCCTCGAGATGGCCCGCGCGCTCATGACCGACCCGGAGGTGGTGTTGCTCGACGAACCGCTCGCGGGGGTCAACCCCACCCTAGAGGAGAAGCTCCTCGACCGGATCCACCAGCTGCGCGGGGACGGCTACACGTTCCTCCTCGTCGAACACGACATGGACGTCATCATGAACAACTGCGAACACGTCATCGTCATGCACCAGGGCAGCGTTCTCGCCGAGGGGACCGGCGACGAGATACGGAACAACGAGCAGGTCATCGAGGCGTACCTGGGTGAGGACATATGAGCGCCGAAGAGGCCGACTCGACCGACGACGCCGACGGGGAAGCCGTCGGCGTAGAGGAGTCCGCCGAACCCGTCGACGCGGCCGGATCCGCCGACTCCGACGACATGCCCGCCGACTCCGACGACACGCCCGCCGCCGCCAACGCGGGAACGAGGCACACGCTCGACGGCGACGCGATCCTCAGGCTGCGCGGCCTCGACGCCGGCTACGGCGACCTCCAGATCCTCTCGGACGTCGACCTCGACGTCGCCGACGGGGAGTACGTCACCATCGTCGGTCCGAACGGGGCCGGCAAGTCGACGGTGATGAAGACCGTCTTCGGGCTCACGACGTACATGGACGGGACCGTCGAGTTCGAGGGCGAGTCGATCCACGGGCTCGCGCCCGAGCAGATCATCCGCGAGGGGATCGGGTTCGTCCCGCAGAACGACAACGTGTTCCCGGGACTGAGCGTGCGCGAGAACCTCGAGATGGGCGCGTACATCCTCGACAGCGTCCCAGAGGACCAGATCGAGGAGATCTACGACCGCTTCCCGATCCTCCGGGAACGAGCGGGACAGAAGGCGGGGACGCTCTCCGGCGGCCAGCGGCAGATGGTCGCGATGGGGCGGGCGCTCATGCTCGACCCCGACCTCCTGTTGCTCGACGAGCCCTCCGCGGGGCTCGCGCCCGACCTCGTCGCCGACATGTTCGACCGTATCGACCGGATCAACGACTCGGGGACGGCGGTGCTCATGGTCGAGCAGAACGCCAAGGAGGCGCTGCGGCGCTGCGACCGCGGCTACGTCCTCGTCAACGGCGAGAACCGCTACACCGACCGCGGGGAGGTGCTCCTCGGCGACGAGGACGTGCGGAAGGACTTCCTCGGCGGCTAATTGGGTCCCCGGTCCCGGTGGTATCGCTCCCCTTCAGAGGCGGTTCCGAAACGGTGGATCGCTGACCCGTATCTCTCGATCGAGTGCGGGAGTGGGTGTCTTAATTCGGTTGATCGGGTATTTATAAGCGATCGAGTGGCGTCGCTGTCGACCGTTTATGAGTGGTTGGCACCGCTGCGGTGACGACCTCCAAAGCCCCAGCCGCACCGCACAGCCTCACGCCTCCCCAGCCTCGTCGGTCACCCTCCGCGTTGCTCCGGGTGACCGACTCCCTCGCGCGTGCACCTCGCGCCCTTCGGGCGCTCGGCGGCACGCGCCACCACACGTCATTTATAAGCGATCGTCGCCGTCGCTCACGGTCGTTTAAATACTCGCTCGGCGCCTCCGATCTGCAACACTCACTCCCGGCGTCGCGCAGAAAAAATCGGAAAACGGACCGATCCGAACCGCCTACTCGCCTACTGGTTCAGGACGCTCGACCACTGGCTGGTGTACGTCGCCTGCGCCGGCTCGAAGGAGACGCGCTCCGTGATCGTGCCGTCGCTCTCCTCGAAGGCCGCCACGTACTGCTCCTCGAGCGACTGGCCGTAGGCGTCGTTGAGGTACAGCGTCCCCGAGGACTCGGCGCCGACCGTGTCGCCCCTCGCGAGCTCGGCCATCGCCGGGCCCTGCAGGAGGTCGGAGGGCGCGGTCCGGAAGATGTAGCCGTTGTCGTCGAGGTCGGTCACGTCCGGGCTGGTCGAGGACGGCGAGATGCCGACGACGCCGTTCGGGATGAACACCTGGTCGGCCACTTGGAGGTTCACGTTCGAGGCGGCCGGGCCGACGACGGCGCCGTAGCCGGCGTCGACGAGCGAGTTCGCCCCGGAGATACCCGCCTGCGGGTCGGTCTGCGTGTCCTCGACGCGGGTGTCGACCGTGACGCTCAGGCCGGCGTCGTTGACCTGGGTCGCCGCGAGCAGCGCGCCGTCGCGGATCGGACCGCCGAGCGGACCGAGGTCACCGGTTTCGGGCATCAGCACCCCGACCTTCGCCTCGAACTCGTCGACGCCGACGGGGTCGGCCGACGGCGCGTCCAGGTCCTCGTCCGAGAGCTCGTTGCCGAACTCCAAGGTGTCGAGCGTGACGATATCGCCGTCCTGGAAGTCCTGCACGTCGTACGCCGCGGTGGCGATGTCGCCGTTGACGTCGAAGTTGACGCTCGACGACGCCCCGACGTAGTGGACGGGGTCGCCGGCGGCGACCGCCTCGACCGCGTCCGGGAGGGTCTCCGGCCCGAACTCGTCCCCGCCGGGGTTCGCGACAGTCCGGACCCGGTCGCGGATGGCCTCTCCCTCGTTCTCGCCCGCGGCGGTCGCCGCGAGGATCTCGACCGCCATCGCGTCGTACGCCTGCGCCGTGAACACGCCCGGTGCGGTGTCGTACTCCTCCTCGTACAAGCTGGTGAAGAAGTCCGCGCCCGGGCCGCCCGCGGACGGCGCGGTCCCGATGACGTTGTTCATATCGCTGTCGACCTCGCCGGGGAGGTCGGAGTCGATCAGCCCGTCGGGCACGACGATGTCGAGGTCGGGCACATCGTCGGCGAAGTCGGAGTAGAAGTCGCGGAACAGCTGGATGCCGGACTCCGGGAAGCCGACGACCATCACCGCGTCGGGCGCGCCTTCCCCGTCGCTCCCGTCGTCTCCGTCGGACCCGTCGCTCCCGTCGTCTCCGTCGCTCCCGTCGTCTCCGTCGCCGCTCTCGGTCGAGCAGCCGGCGAGTGCCGCAATGCCGGCAACTCCGGCGCCTTTGAGTACGTCGCGTCGCTGTATCCTTCGCGTCATTCTGTTACGCAATACCATACGTGAGTTTATAAGTGTATCCACGCCCACAAATACCACAGCGGATCGGTCGCGACCGTCATCGGGGAGTCTACCCCGTTCGAGACGCTGGCTGCCGGCGTCTGCGCCGAACGCCGATCGGCGCGAAACCGCGGTTCGTTATAGATATCAATCACTTCTCTCTGCCGATCGCGTCGGGATCCGCCCGGCGCTGACGGAGGACGTAGCGCGGCCGAGTCAGTACCCCTGTGCGTTTCCGTCCTTTCGCGGCTCGGTCGCCGCCGAAAGGACGCCGTCTCGGGAGCGCGCGATCTGAGCGCCGCCGAACATGGCCGGCGGGAGGGTCAACACGTCGTGGCCCTTCCGGGCCAGCTTCGCGGCGGTCCCCCCGTCGGCGTGGGGTTCGAGCGCTAGCTCGCCGCTCTCGCGGTAGCGCCACCGCGGCTCGTCGAGCGCGCGCTGGAGGGGCATCCCGTAGTCGACGAGGTTCGAGACCACCTGCACGTGCCCCTGCGGCTGCATGTACCCGCCCATCACGCCGAAGGCCGCCCAGTCGTCCTCGTCGAACCGGACGAGCCCGGGGATCAGGGTGTGGAACGGTCGCTTGCCCGGTTCGAGGCGGTTCGGGTGCTCCGGGTCGAGCGAGAACGACGCGCCGCGGTTCTGGAGGGCGATCCCCGTCTCGCCCGCGACGAGGCCGGAGCCGAACCCGGCGAACCGCGAGTTGATGTAGGAGACGACGTTGCCCTCCTCGTCCGCGACCGTCAGCAGGACGGTGTCGGCGTCCTCCGCGTTGGCCTCTGGGACGCCGAAGCTCACGTCGTGGTTGGCCCTCTCGCCGACCTCGGCCGCCCGCCGCTCCGCCCAGTCCGCGGACGCGAGCGGCGGGACCTCCTCGTAGGCCGGGTCGGTGATGTAGCGGTGGCCGTCGTGGAAGGCGACTTTCAGCGCCTCCGCGAAGTAGTGGACGCGCTCGGGGGAGTCGTAGTCGTACTCCCCGGCGCCGACCTCCGCCGCGACGTTGAGCGCCTCCAGCGCGATGAGCCCCTGGTTGTTCGGCGGGAGTTCGTACACCTCGGCGCCGTTGTACGTCGTCGAGACCGGCTCCGGCCACTCCACCTCGAAGCCCGCGAGGTCGTCGACGGTCATGAACCCGCCCGCCGCCTGCACCTCTTCGGCGATTGCCTCGGCGATCTCGCCCTCGTAGACGGCGTCGGCACCCCGCTCGGCGATCAGCGTCATCGACTCGCCGAGCCGCGGGAGCGTCACGCGCTGTCCGACCCCGGGCGACTCGCCGCCGAAGAGGTACGCCTCGCGGGCGTGGTCGCTCTCGAACAGCTCCTCGCCGTGGGTCCACGAGTCCGCGATCACCTCGCTGACCGGATACCCCTCGGTTGCGTACCGGATCGCCGGCCGCAGGAGCCGGTCGAGGCCAAACTCGCCGAACCGCTCGGCGGTCGCCTCCCACCCGCGTGCGGTCCCCGGGACCGTCACCGTCTGCGCCCCGGTCATCGGCATCTCGACCTCGCTCGGGTCGTCACCCTCGGCATCGTCGTCAGCCGCGAGCGCCTCCCGGGCGTTCTCAACCGTGGCGTCGGCGGGCGCGCCGCCGCAGGCCCGCATGGCGCCGACCTCGCCGTCGGCGGTGCGGTACAGCGCGAACACGTCGCCGCCCAGCCCCGTCGAGGTGGGCTCGACGACGTTGAGGGCGGCGGCGGTCGCCACCGCGGCGTCGAACGCGTTCCCGCCGTCGCGCAACACCTCGATCCCCGCTTGGCTCGCGAGCGGCTGGCTCGTAGCGACTACGCCGCGCTGTCCGTACACCGTCGACCGCCGGGAGCCGAACCGGTCCACGTCTGGGTCCATACCCGATCGTCCACCGGAATCCGGTTAAACGTCCCCCCGGACAGTTCCGGCCGCTTTGGAGTCCGCGGAGTTTGACGCGTTCGGCCGGCGAGCGAAGCGCGGTTACTAGCGGCTTATCGCCTTTGAGGCTGCATAACTAATGGCCCGCTCTCGGCATCACACCCATGGACCCCACGACCACAGCGGCCGTTACCCACCAGTACCTGTCCGAGGTCGCCGCCCCGGTCCCGCTACAGTTCTCGGGCGACTTCCTCGAGCTGGCGGTGCTGTTCTTCGTCATCGCCGTCGTGGCGGCCGTCCTCGGTGCACGCGGGATCGCCGGGGTCTCGATGACCGTCGCGAAGTGGCTCGTCATCATCTTCCTCGCGCTGGCCGTGATCTCGATCATCCTCTGAGCGGCCGACGGGCGGATCGGACGCCGTCGTTCGCCGAACGCGAAGGGTTGGCCTCGGCACTCATAGGGCTCGTCATCGCTGGTGCCGAGGCAGCTCGGAGCGGTGCATCGTCATCGGCCGGTCGCTCGTAGTCGGCTCGTCGCCTAAAAGGGCCGGGTCCGGACCGCGGTCGCGTTAAGTTAGAGGATGAGGCGGACGAGTTCTGAGTGTCTATGGCAGAATTCGACCGCCTCAACGATGGTA
>NZ_AOJH01000044.1 GCF_000337355.1 Halorubrum kocurii JCM 14978
TCAGCAATGTCGCGCTCGAGACAGCTCAAAATTGGCTCGAAGCCGTCGCAGTCTACCACAATTCACGCCAAACTTAACGCGACCCGGACCGCCTCCGTCAGTACCCCAGCTCCTCGTAGTCCTGCGGGTCCTCCGCCGGGCCCAGCCGCAGGAACCGGAGCTCGCGGACGCCCCGCACCGTCCGCCCGGCTTCGACCGGGGCGACGAACCGCGGGCGGCGTGCCGGCGGGAGGGGCTCGCCCTCGCGTTCGACGGCGAGCACGCCGTCGAGCGCGGTCAGGATCGGGACGCAGACGGCGTACCCGTCGGCGCCGACCTGGACGTGAGTGGCCTCCGGGTCGACCTCCACGTCCGGCCGGTCGAGCAGGGCCGCCACGGGAACCCCGCGCCAGACTCCGCCCCAGCGCTCGCCGCTGGCACAGAGGAACTCCTCCTCGACGCGTTCGAGCGTCGCGTCGTCGAGGGCGTCGCATGCTACCGTCCCCGATGCGAGCCCGCACAGGCGCACCGCGGCTTCCGACGCCGCGCCCAGGTCCTTTCCGCGCTCGTGTGACCGCATGACCGGCGGTACGCGATCCGGCCTTACAAACCGGCCGCACCGTTTTCGGGGACTGGGTATCCGGGGGCGTTCCGCGGACGACGGCGATCCGGACGCACCGCTCTGGACACATCGCTTCGGACGCGACGCTCGCCAGTGGAAAAATCCGGGTGGGGCCGGTCACTCGCCGCCGTGACACGACCCCGCGTACGCGTTCCAGCGGTCGGTTCCGTTCGGAATCCGTCCGGCGTCCGTCGCGTCGAACGTCGCCGCGCACCGCGCGACCGCCTCGGCGGCGGTCGGCAGGTCGTCGCTCCCGCTCGGGTCGGCGGCCGCGTCGTCGGTCGACGCCGCCGACTCCGTCTCGGCCTCGGTCGCCGTTTCCGTCTCGATGCTCGTTCCGCGCGTGCTCGGACCCTCGGGACCGACCGCCGCCTCCGATTCCGAGCCTGGGTCAGCAGTGTACNCCAGCCCGCTCAGAGATGTGTATAAGAGACAGCTCCGATTCCGAGCCTGGGTCAGCAGTGTACTACGGGTGGCACGTCCTCACCGACGAGCGCATCCTTAATAATTGTTCATGTTTGTTCGAGCGTTGCGGGCGGGGGGCTCGGTCCCCCTCCTCTCTCCCCGCCCCCCGCCTACTCGTAGGACTCGGGCTCGATGCCGGAGAGCCGCATCGCGTTGCCGGTGACGCCGAGGCTCATTCCCATGTCGCCCACGACGACCGCCATCGCGACGCTCACGAGCCCCAGCGGCACGCCGAGCGCGAGCAGGAACTTCACGCCGAGGCTCGCCCAGACGTTCTGGCGGATGACGCCGTTCGCCGTGTGCGAGAGCGCGTACAGGTACGGGAGCTTCGCCACGTCGTCGCCCATCAGCGCGATGTCGGCGGTCTCCAGGGCCGTGTCCGTCCCCGCCGCGCCCATCGCCACGCCGACGTCGGCGGTCGCCAGCGCGGGCGCGTCGTTTATCCCGTCGCCGACCATCGCGACCTCGCCGTACGCGGCCTGCAGCGACTCGACCGCGTCGACCTTCTCCTCGGGAAGCAGCTCGGCCCGGTACTCGTCGACGCCGACCTGTTCGGCGATCGCCCGCGCGGTCCCCTCGTTGTCGCCGGTCAGCATCACGACGCGCTCCACGCCGAGCTCCCGGAGGCGCTCGACCGCCCGCTTCGAGTCACGGCGGACCTCGTCGGCGACGGCGACGGCCCCGGTCAGCTCCGTCGCCGTCCCCACGAGCACCACCGTCTTCCCCTCGCGTTCCAGCGCCGCGAGGGCCCCCTCGGCGAACTCGCCGTCCGGCGCCGACCCCGCGGGCTCGCCCTCGGTCACCACTCCGCCGTCGGTCTCCGCCCGCGCCCGCGAAAGGTCGAACCCGAGCTCCTCGAACAGCGCGGGCTTCCCGGCGTAGTACGTCTCGCCGTCGACCGCGGCGCGGATCCCCTTCCCCGTCAGGCTCTCGAAGTCCGTCGGCTCGGCGAGGTCTGTCACTCCCGCCCGGTCGGCGCGGTCGAGGACCGCGGTCGCGATCGGGTGCTCGCTCCGGCGCTCCAGCGCCGCGGCCCGCCGCAGCAGCGTCGCCTCGTCGGCGTCGCCCAGGGGGAGCAGGTCGGTGACGGCCAGTTCTCCCTTGGTGAGCGTCCCGGTCTTGTCGAGCGCGACGGCGTCGACGTCGCCCATCGCCTCGAGGTGGTTGCCGCCCTTGATCAGGACGCCGTTCTTCGCCGCGCTCGTGATCCCGGAGACGACCGACACCGGCGTCGAGATGACGAACGCGCAGGGACACGCGATCACCAGCAGCGTGAGCCCGCGGACGAACCACGTCCCCCAGTCCGCGGCGAAGACGAACGGGTACCCGGCGAGGTCGACGGTCACGGGGTCCGCGATGAGAAGCGGCGGCAGCGCAGCCGTCAGGATCGCCAGCACGACCACGACCGGCGTGTAGTACCCCGCGAATCGGTCGACGAACCGCTCGGTCTCGGTCTTCTCGGCCTGCGCGCCCTGCACCAGTTCGATGATCCGCGCGAGCGTCGAGTCGCCCGCGGTCGAGGTGACCTCGATCTCGAGGTACCCCTCCTCGTTGATCGCGCCCGCGAACGCCTCGTCGCCGGGGACCTTGTCGACGGGGACGCTCTCGCCGGTGATCGGCGACTCGTCGACCGCGCTCTCCCCCTCGGTCACGGTCCCGTCGAGCGGCACCTTCTCGCCCGGTCGGACGACCACGGTCTCGCCGACCGACACGTCGTCCGTCGGGACCGTCGTCTCCCCCCCGTCGCGCTTGACCGTGGCCTCGTCCGGCGACAGCTCCATCAGCTCGCGCAGGGAGTCGCGGGCGCGGTCCATCGCGTAGTCCTCTAACAGCTCGGCGACGCTGAAGAGGACGGCGAGCGTGGCGGCCTCGACGAAGTAGCCGATCCCCGTCGCCGCGACGATCGCCGTCCCCATCAGCAGGTCGATGTCGAGGCTCCGGTTGCGCGCCGAGTAGTACCCCCCGCGGATGACGGGGATCCCGCTGGCCGCGACCGCGCCGAGGAAGAGGACGTCGGCGACCGTGAGCGGGGCGCCGAGCACGCTCGCGACCGCGGGGTTCGAGCCGGTCAGGACGAACTCGAACAGCAGCCCGAGCGTCACGAGCCCCGCGCCCAGCCACGTCTTCATCGCGCGCGGCGTCGTCCACACCTCCGCGGGAGGCGCGACGGCGACGCCCCCGGACCCCGCGTCGTCGTCGGTGCCCTCGGCGTCCCCGCCGCTCCCGTCGCCGTCGGACCGCCCGCCGGTGACCTCGTAGCCGGCGCCCTCGATGGCCGCGACCACGTCGGCCTCGGTCGTTCGCTCGGCGTCGTACGTGACCGTCGCGGTGCCGGCGGTGGGGTTGAGCGCGACCTCGACCACGCCATCGACGCGTTCGAGGGCGTTGTCGACCTTCCCGGCGCAGGAGGGGCAGTCCATCTCGGGGACCGCGAGGCCGGCGGTCAGCTCTCGGCGGGCGTCCGGCTCGCCGGCCGCCCCGCTGGCCGCCCCACCCCCGTCTCCCTCGTCGCGTCCGTTCGAACCGTCTGTCATTACCCGGAAGGAGGGGTCGTATCTCGATAAGCCTTGGTTGGAATATTCCAACCACCGCGGTCGGGCCGATCCGTCGGCGCCGAGCGCCGCCGCCTCACTCCGGGGCCGGCGAGGCGTCGACGACTCGGCCGTCGGCGAGATGCGCCTTCGCGAGGCGCTCCTCGGCCCGACGGAGTCGGTACGTAAGCGTCGACCGCGGGACGTCGAGGTGGTCGGCGAGGCCGCCGACGTCGACCTCGCGCGGCGACTCGTAGTAGCCGTGTTCGACGGCGGCCCTGAGCGCGGCCTCCTGCTCCGGGGAGAGCCCGATATCGTCGCCGTTCGCTCCCCGGCCGCCGGTCGCACCAGACGCGCTCGCCGTCTTGAGCAGTTCGGTCCGGGCGGCGTCGCCGACGGCCGCTCGGAGCGCGTCGAAGAACTCGCCCACGTCGCCCTCGCCGGAGTGGATGAGCCGCCACGTGTAGTGGCGCCCCTCGTGGCGCGTCTCGAACAGCACGCTCTCTCCGAGGTGGTCGCGGGCGATGTGCGGGACGGACGCGCAGACCGGCGTGGGTTCCCAGTCGGTGTACAACACCAGCGCGTCGTCGGTGTGGTCGAGGACGCGAGTGGTCTGGGCGGCGCCGCACGCCTCGGCCGCGAGGCAGTCGGCGTAGTAGTCGCCGTCGAGGAAGGCGGCCTCGACGGCGTCGAGCGCGGCCGGCGTCCCGGCGGCGTGGTCGACGCGCCAGAGGTGGTCGTCGGTGGCGTGCACCGACAGCGACCGGACCCTGGCGTCGGGGTGGTCGGCCAGCGCGTCGGCCACCCTGTTGCGCCCCGGCTTGTACTCGAGGGCGAAGACGAGTTCGCGCATACCGGCTCGTAGGCGTTCGGAGGGTATTAACGCGTGGCACGGTTCGACGTCGAAGGCACTCCGACCGAGGACTTCGGGAGAGTCATCACCCGGAGCCCGTCCGTCCGGCTTCCTCACGGCGGCCATTTATATACAGACACTCGCTCGTAACCGAGGCCGAACGTCCGCGACTGACCGCGCGTTTTGGGCTGTGCCACTCATTGCGGGCCGTGGGGTGACGCCCCCTCGCTGATCCCGATCCCGTGCGCGCTGACCGTGGCAGCGACGGCGGACGGAACCGAACACATCGCGTCAGTTGGCACCTCCACCCCGTCGATCGCGAGGCAGACCAGTTCCCCTCGCCCGCGACGCGCTGCGATCACGAACTCGAAGCGGCGCGCGCTCGTATCGGTCGCCGACACGTGGATCGTCGAGAGCCCGTTCGCGCTCTCCCACGCCGTCGTCTCGACGACGCTGAGCTCGCCCGCCGGAGTGACGGCCGGCGAGCCGCAGGCCGGGCAGGTCCCCCGGTGCGGGCTCCCCCCGAGGTACCCGTAGTCGGTCTCGCACGCGAAGCAGTGTTCCATGGTCCGAGGCTAGTGGCGGTCCGCGATCGTCTCCGCAATATGAGCCCGACCGGAACACGCCGGACAGGCGACTACGTCGCCGCCGTCTAACCCGAACACGGTGACGAATCGCTGTGAGACGTGCGCTCCGCAGTGTGCGCATTCCGGCATCAGATCACCCCAGCGAGCCCTCCATTTCGAGTTCGACGAGCCGGTTGAGCTCGACGGCGTACTCGATGGGCAGCTCTTCGGTGATGGGCTCGATGAAGCC
>NZ_AOJH01000045.1 GCF_000337355.1 Halorubrum kocurii JCM 14978
TCGATGTAGTGGACTTCCGAGCCCTCCTCGGCGATGATGAGCGTGTGCTCGAACTGGCCCATCCCCTCGGAGTTCATCCGGAAGTACGCCTGGACGGGCATGTCGACGGTGGTGTTTTCGGGGACGTAGACGAACGAGCCGCCGGACCAGATGGCGCCGTGGAGCGCGGCGAACTTGTTGTCGCTCGGGGGGACGCACTTGGTCATGAAGTGCTCGCGGACGAGCTCTTCGTGCTCTTGGACGGCCTCGTCCATGTTACAGAAGATGACGCCCTTCTCCTCCCAGCGCTCCTGCATGTTCTGGTAGACGACCTCGGACTCGTACTGGGCGCCGACGCCGGAGAGGGCGTTTTTCTCGGCTTCGGGGATGCCCAGCTTGTCGAAGGTGTCTTTGATTTCGTCGGGGAGTTCGGTCCAGTCGTCGACGCCGGCGCGGACGTCGACGTCCGGCCGAATGTACGGGATAATCTCGTCGACGTCGACCTCGGAGAGGTCGGGCTGGCCGGGCCAGTCGGTGGGCATCGGCATCTCCTGGAACTGCTCGAGCGCGCGGAGGCGGCGCTCGAGCATCCACTCGGGCTCGTCTTTGTCCTCCGAGATGACGCGGACCGTCTCCTCGGTGAGGCCCTTTTCGGTCTGGAAGGCGGACTTCTCCTCCTTCTTGAACTCGAAGCGGGCCTCGGTGTCTGTCTCNCGGACCGTCTCCTCGGTGAGGCCCTTTTCGGTCTGGAAGGCGGACTTCTCCTCCTTCTTGAACTCGAAGCGGGCCTCGGTGTCTGTCTCCCTGAGGTCGTCTTGTTTTGAACTCATCAAACTATTCTTCAGAGACCACGAAGATAAGTGTGATGCGTATAAACGACTGTTCGTAACTTATTATGGTTTCTTTAATAAATGAGGGTAACCTATTCAGATTTAATCTTCTAGTAATATTTGATGTATTATACTCCGATACTGGGCGCGCCGCGCTCCGTGATCGCGGCCGAAACGGGAATCTCGACGACCGCCCGCCGGGCCACATCTGCCGGCGCCCGGCACGCTGAAACCGAACGTCCTTCGAGACCGCGTCGCCGCGCGGCGGCGATTTCGCATACTGAGAGGATTTATATGGCTCCCGTCGGCCCGCTCATCCGTCCCCCGCGAGACCGGTTTATATATTTATGATCCGAACTTGTTCGGGCGCATTTCGCGGCCGTGGGAACCCGCGAAACCGGGTTCGGTGAGTCGTGCGTACTCCGGGTATGGTCGAGAAGACGGACCGAACCGGCGGATCGGACGGGGCACGCTCCGCGGACGGCCGGCGCTTCGAGGTGTTCGTCCGCGAGGAGGAGGCGGACCCGCTCCGGCACGTCGGCACCGTGGCGGCGCCGACGCCCGACGCCGCCCACGAGGAGGCGAGCAAGCTCTTCGCGTGGTACGCCCGCGACGTGTGGGTGTGTCCTGCCGAGGAGACGCACCGGTACTCCGCCGAGTCGCTCGCGAGCGACGAAGCGGACGCCGAAGCGAGCCGCGACGGGGGACCCGGCGGCGTCGACGCGGGGGGAAGCGATTCCGACGAGCCGCGCGTCTACGAGGAGACCGAGGGAACCCCGACCGTCTCGTGCGGCGGGGCGCCCGTCGACGACGCGGAGGAGTCCGAATGATCTCCGTCAGCAAGCTCCTCTGCGGCCTCGACGCCGAGAGCGACGGGCTCCGGTACGACGCGGCCGGCGACTCGAAGAAGCCGCAGATCACGGACGACAAACAGCGGCGCCCGGTGGTCGTCTGGAACACCACGAAGCGGTGTAACCTCTACTGCGAGCACTGCTACGCCGCCGCCGACCAAGAGGGGGCACCGAACGAGCTGTCGACCGCGGAGGGGAAGGCGCTCATCGACGACCTCGCCGCGTTCGGCGTGCCGGTGCTCCTCTTCTCCGGCGGGGAACCGCTCGTCCGAGAGGACCTTCCCGAACTGGTCGCCTACGCCGCCGACAGCGGGGTCCGACCCGTCCTCTCGACGAACGGCACCCTGCTCACGCGCGAGAACGCCCGCGAGCTGAAGGAGGCCGGGCTCAAGTACGCCGGCGTCTCGGTGGACGGCCTCCCGGAGCGCAACGACCGGATCCGGGGCGAAGACGGGGCGTTCGACGCCGCCGTCCGCGGGATCGAGGCGTGTCTCGACGTGGGGCTCAAAACGGGCCTCCGGTACACGATCACCGAACACAACGTCGACGACCTCGCTGGCGTCGTCGACCTGCTCGTCGACGTGGGCGTCGACCGGTTCTGCTTCTACCACCTCGACTACGGCGGGCGCGGCGCCGACATCTCCGACGTGGACCTGAGCCCCGAGGCGACGCGGAAGGCCGTCACCGACCTGTGCGATCTCACGCGAGAGTACCACGACGCCGGCGAGGAGATCGAGACGCTGCTCGTCGGCAACTACGCCGACGCGGGCCACCTCGTCGAGTACGCCGACCGCGAGATGGGGACCGACCGGGCGCGGCTCATCTACCGGTACCTCGAACGCAACGGCGGAGACCCGACCGGCGAGCGCGTCGCCGACGTCGACCCGGTCGGCAACGTCCACCTCACGCAGTTCTGGCAGGGATACTCGCCCGGAAACGTCCGCGACCGCTCGTTCGGCGCGATCTGGTCGGACGAGTCGAACCCGCTGCTCGGGGCGCTCCGCGACCGCGAGGACCACCTCTCCGGGAGGTGTGCCGACTGCGCGTACCAGAGCGTCTGCCGCGGCGGCTCGCGGCTCCGCGCGCTGGCGGCGCACGACGACCCGTTCGCGCCCGACCCGAAGTGCTACCTCACCGAGGCCGAACGCGACGGGGACGCCGCCCTGAGCCGCATCCGCGGCGGGACTGCGGCGGACGCGGACTGAGCTACCGGTCGGGTCGCTCGCCGTCGGCGGGCGTCGGATCGCGCTCGCCGGTCGGGTCGGTCGCGGTGCCGTACTTCTCCGAGAAGCGCTCGTCGGAGCGCTCTCCGCGGGCGACGCCGATCGCGTCGCGGACGAGTTCGACGGTCACGTCGTCGCGTACCGGGGGAGGGACGCTCCCGCCGGTCTCGTCCGCGGCGTCGCGTCCGCCGTCTCGCGTCTGCGAGGTCGGAGGTTCGGTGTGGGGGTCGCACATGCGTCGACGGACGGCCTCTATCCCCCTCCGTGTCGCGATTTATTACTGGAAGATTTTAAAACCGAACGGCGCGCAACTTAGCGGTCGGCCTCGTCGAACATGTCGGTGACGAGCTTCGCCTGCGCGCTCCGGAGCCGCTGTGAGAGCGCGGACTTGCTGATGTCGAGCTCGGCCGAGAGCTCGCCGAGCCCCACGTCCCGGTCGTCGTCGAAGTAGCCGCGGACCACCGCGAGTTCGAGCCCCTCCCGCTGTTTCGGTGTGAGCGCGGAGAGGTCGAACGTCACCTGCTCGGTCGCCTCCGGCCCCTCGACGACCGCGAGCCGGACCAGCCGAACGTGATCGAGCGTCTCCCTGAGCGCGCCGACCACGTCGCGGACCGTGTCCCGGTCGTCGACGTAGGTGGTCACGAGCACCGTGCCGTCCTCGACCCGTTGGACGTGCGGGACGCAGCCGAACCGCTGGAAGACCCGACAGAGGCAATCGTCGGAGACCTCGCCGCGAGCGCGAAGCACCCCGTCGCCGTCGCTCGGTTGCACGTCGACGATACACTCGCGACCCACCGCGTTGACGGCCACGTCTGTCGCGTCGGGGGTCTCGGCGACGATCGGGCAGTCCCAGTCGTCGCTCGGGTCGATGTCGAGATCGACGCGGAGCCGGCGCCCGTCCCCTGCGACTTGGGCCATGGCGTCGCTTGCCCCCACGCCGGCTTAGCCGCCCGGCGGATCCCCAGTGTTCGAGAACGCGCGGTGCGGGCGTCGGCTCGGCCCGCGTCCCCGCGTCTCCACCGGATCCCGCGCCGTTTATGTGCCGGGCCGCGGTGCACGGAGACGACGTGCGCGAGACAGCACGCGGAGCCCTCGAACTGGCACGCCCGGGAAACTGCGTCGCCGCCGCCGCCCTCACGGCGACCGGCGCGTTTGTCGCCGGCGCCGGCGACGCCCTCGCCCCGGCGGCGATCGCCGCGGCCACCACCGCCTTTGCGGTCGCCGCCGGCAACGCGATCAACGACTACTTCGACCGCGAGATCGACGCGATCAACCAGCCCGACCGTCCGATCCCGCGCGGCGCGGTCTCGCCGCGGGGGGCGCTCGGGACCGCGGGCGCCTGGTTCGCCGTCGCCGTCGCGCTCGCGCTGGCGCTCCCCGCGCTCGCCCTCGCCATCGCCGGCGTCAACCTCGTCGCCCTCGTCACCTACACGACCGTTTTCAAGGGGACACCCGGGCTCGGTAACGCTCTCGTCTCGTACCTCGTCGGGTCGACGTTCCTGTTCGGCGGCGCCGCCGTCGGCCGCCCCGAGGCGGCCGTCGTCCTCGCGCTGCTGGCCGGGCTCTCGACGTTCGCCCGCGAGGTGATCAAAGACGTCGAGGACGTGGTCGGCGACTGCGAGGAGGGGCTCCGGACGCTCCCTATCGCGATCGGCGAGCGGCGGTCGCTGTGGGTCGCGACCGGGTCGCTCGGCGTCGCCGTCGCCGCCAGCCCGCTCCCGTACCTCTCCGGGACGTTCGGCGGGGCCTACCTCCTCCTCGTCGGGGTCGCCGACGCGGTCATGCTGTACGCCTGCTACGAGGCGTTCGCCGACCCGACGGCGGCGCAACAGCGGTTCAAGTACGGGACGTTCCTCGCGGCGGCCGCCTTCGTCGTCGGGCGGGCGGCGCTGATCGCTTAAAAATCACCTAAAAATCGGTCGACGGTGCGGCGGCTCACCGGAGGAGGTCGCTGAAAAAACCCGCGACACGAACGCGCAATTCGCTCGACGACGGACGATTAGGTGACGGTCACGCGACGTTGAAGCCTTTGTCGCGGAGGAAGTCCTCCACGCGACCCGAGTGGTTCCCCTGCAGCTCGATGGCGCCGTCCTCGACGGTGCCGCCGCAGGCGAATTTCGACTTGAGGTCTGACGAGAGAGAGCTCATGTCGACGTCTTTCGGGTCGAATCCTTCGATGACCGTTACCTCCTTACCGTACCTGCGCTCGTCGATGCGGATGCTGATCTGCTGGGACTCTTTCGCGACGTCCTCGCAGACGCAGAGTTCCTGGGGCAGTCCGCACGTCGAGCAGACTTCCGACATTACGGCCGAAACTACAGGGTGCCCGTATTAAATAGTGTCGGGAGTGCGGGCGCCGTACACGGCGGGCGGCCCGCGCTCACTCCCCGTCGAACAGCCGGCCGAGCAGGGGCGTCCGCTCCAGCGCGAGCCGCCGGACCGTCCGCTGCGCCTCGTCCGCCTCGGCGCGACTCACCGTCCCGGCGTACGCCGCCCGCTCGTACGCCTCGCCGACGGTTCGTATCCGCTCGTCGGCGCCGCGGAGCGCGAGGGCGTCGAGGTACGCCCGCGGCGTCTCGCCGGGCCGCCGCTCGCGGTAGCGCCGCGCGAGCAGGTGTTCCAAGTCCGCGAACGCCCGCCTCACGTCGTCGACGGGCTCGCCGCCCCCCCAGGGGATCCGTATCCGGACGGCGCGGCGCGCGCGCCCGGCGAGGCCGAGCCGCCGGGCCCCGGCGACGCCGACGGTCGCGACGAACAGCCAGTACGCGACCGCCTCCCGCGACGGGAGTGGGAGCCCGTCGTCGCCGGCGCCCGGGTCGGCGCCGCCGGCCGGCGTCCCGTTCCGGACCAGCCGCTCCTGCGAGAAGCCCCCTTCCGTGACGGCCGTGTCGATCCCGGCGGCGTCGCCCGCGCCGTCCCCGGCGGTCCCGTTGCTCCCGTTCGCGTCCGACCGCGCGTCGTCGGCCGCGTCCGTCTCGGGGTCCGCGTCGGAGTCCGTCCGCGTCGGCTCGTCGGGCTCGTCGGTCGGCTCCGACGCCTCGGTGTCGACGCCCGCCTGGCCAGTCTGGCGGGCCTCCGCGAGGCGCTCGCTCCGGGCCTCGTCGCGCTCGCTCGGCGGGGTCGGGTCGAACTCGACCCAGCCGTGCTCGGGGAAGTACACCTTCACCCAGGCGTGGGCGTCCTGCCCCCGGACGACGTATCGGTCCTCGCCGACCCGCTCGCCCTCGGAGTACCCGGTCGCGAACTGCGCGGGGATCCCCTGCGAGCGCAACATCGCGACCATCGTCGTGGCGAAGTACGTGCAGTAGCCCGCGTCCATCTCGAAGAGGAACGCGTCGGCCACGTCGCCCTCGGGCTTCTCGACCGCGAGCGAGTAGTCGTACTCCTCGATCAGGTACCGCTCGATCGCGACGGCCCGATCGTAGGGGTTCTCGGCGTCCGCGGCCTCGACGATCGCCTCGGTGCGCTCGCCGACGCGGTCGGGCGTGCTCTCCGGGAGCTGCGTGTACCGGTCCTCGATCGCGGGGTCGTACTCCGTGCTGGCGTTCCGGAGTTCGGCGGGCTCCGCGTCGAGCACCCGGCTCTCGACGGTCGTCGCCTCGCCCGGGCGCAGCGCGGCGCCGAGCCGGAGCGTCCCGCGGTCGTCGACCTGCACCGTCGGGGCGCCGGCGCCGCGCACGGCCACGGCCTGCCAGGGCGCGGGCAGCGCCGTCGACTCCGTCCGCGCGGTGAGCGTGACGTTCACCGTCGTCGCCTCGCCCGGCGGGCCGTCGAGGGGGCCGTCCAACGTCGACCGCTCGCCCGATCGCACCCAGCCGTCGCCGGTGTAGGTGTCGTAGGCGGCGGCGTGCCAGTTCGACGCGACCGGGCTCTCGATCTCGTACCGCACCTGAGGGGAGAGCCGCGCCGGTCCGACGACCGCCACCTCGTCGCCGCCGCCGAGCGAGGACTCCAGCGTCGTGCCGCGGTCGGCCCCCCACGGCTGCGCCGCGCCGGCCGGTAACACGGTGACCGTCGCGCTCACGAGGATCATCGCCGCCAGCACCGCGGCGAGCCGGTCGCCGTGGGTCCGGAGCGCGTCGGGCGTCGAGAGCGTCGAGAGCCCGGCCGCGACCGCGGCGCCGATGACGCCGACCAGCGCGGCCGACCCTCCTGCGTCGCCGGTGGCCACGAGGAACCCGAGCGTCCCGCCGGCCACCGCGGTCGCGCCGACGTGGCGTCCCCGTCCGGCCAGGTACGCGACGAGGAACGTCGGCGCCGGCGCGACCGCGAGGATCCACGCGTCAGCGGACGCGAGTCTGAGGATCGAGAGCCCGGTCAGAAGCGACACCACGTCGACTGCGACCGTCTCGACCGAGAAGAGCGCGCGCCGGCTCGCGGGGACCGCGAAGTAGTAGCCGGCGAGCGCGGCGGCGAACAGCGCCCCCGTCAGCCGCACGGCGGTGCGCTCGGTGACGACGCGCGCCAGCGCCGCGCCGGCGACCCCCGCGACCGAGACGGCCGCCGCGGTCCGCACCGTCCCGCCGACCACGTCGGTCGCCGCGAGGAACACGCCGAGGTACGCCGTCGTGACGAGCGCGACGCCGAGGACCGCGGGGTCCGCGAACCCGCTCCAGTCGTCCGCGGGCTCGTCGGCACCCTCGCGGCCGAGGTCCGGAAGCTCCCCCGACGCGCGCCGCCCCGCGGCGGCGACCCGCCGCCGGTCGCCGCTGCTTCGACCGCTCATCGCCCGTTCACCTCCGGCTCGGAGGCGCGAGTGGCGTCCGGTCCGCTTCCCGTCCCCGGCCCGTCGTCGCCCGCGGACGCGCGGAGGTCGTCGACGGCGACGGTTCGGCCCCCGGTCCGGTACCTCGCGCCGTCGGCGTCGGCGATCACGGTCACGTCGGCGTCGTCGACGGCGACCGACCCGGGCCCGGTCACCGCGGCCAGCTCGAGGGCGTCGCGTCGCCCCTGCGGCCCCGGGCGGACCGACACGCTCCCCGCCGGCAGCGTCAGGTCCACCGGGACGCCGTCGTCGAGGAGGGCGAGCGCGAGGCTCGCGGCCGCGCTCGCGAGGGCGTCGGCCCCCTCGCGCTCGCTGGCGGTCTCGCCGGCGATCGACACCCGCCCGCGCCGCGTCTCGGCGGCGAACTCCTTGACCACGATCTCGTCGCGCTTCGCGGTCGTCGGCCAGTGCACGTCCCGGAGGGCGTCGCCGCGCGCGTACTCCCGCAGCCGGTCGAACTCCTCGCGCTGCCGGCTCACGCCGACCGCGTCGTCGGCGTACAGCTCCCGGCGGAACCGCGCCGGGACCGGGTGACACACCGGGTACGCGGTCACCGTGTCCGTGTCGTCGACGACGACCTCGCGGTCGAAGAGCCCGAACACGTCCGTCGCGGTCACCCGAGCGGGGCCCAGCCGGCGCTCGCCGCGCCGGACGTACCGGACGCGGTACGTCACCGGTCCCTCGCCGATCGACGCGCGGATAGGGGCGTCCGGGCCCTCCAGCCCGGCGTCGGTCTCGTCGACGACTGCCCCAAGATACGTCCCCGACGCCCCCGCGGTCGCCGACCGGAGCTCGATCCGGACCTCGTGTCGCTCGCCGACGAACCCGTCTGGGGGCGGCACCCGCCGCACGTCGGGGTCCTCGACCCGGGCGAGCTGGACGTAGCCGGCGACGAGCGCGACGACTCCCGGGAGGACGACCGCGTCGAGCGCGCGCCCGCCCGCCGCCAGCGCCAGCAGACCGCCGACCACGCAGGCCGCGCCGACGACGCGACCGCGCCGGGTGAGGGTCGCCTTCGGCATCGGCTCACTCCACGGGCACCCGGTCGAGGGCGTCGGCGACGATCTCGGCGCCGTCGGCGCCGCCGGAGTCGGACCGGATCCGGTGGGCGAACACCGTCGGCGCCTCGGTCTGTACGTCGTCCGGGATCACGTAGCCCCGTCCGTCCAGCGCGGCACGCGCCTGCGACGCCCGCAACAGCGCGAGGCTCCCGCGCGGGCTGACGCCGAGGCGGGCGTTCCGCCGGGTGTGGACCGCCAACCGCGCCACGTACCGGCGCAGCTCCTCGGTCGCCTCGATCGCGCCCACCGTCGCCCGGGCGCGCCGAACGTCGTCGATCGCCGCCACCGGCTCGACCGACTCGACCGGGTGGTCGCCGGCCATCCGCCCGATGATCTCGGCCTCCTCGTCCGTGTCGGGGTAGCCGAGCCGGATCTTCTTGGTGAACCGGTCGACCTCGGCGACCGGCAGGTCGTACGTCTGGCCGGGCTCCACGTCGTTCTGCGTCGCGATTACGCAGAACGGGTCCGGGAGCCGCCGGGTCTCCCCGTCGGTCGTCACCTGCCGCTCCTCCATCGCCTCGAGGAGGGCCGACTGCGTCTTCGGGGGCGCGCGGTTGATCTCGTCGCCGAGCACCACGTTCGCGAACACCGGCCCCGGCTGGAACTCGAACTCGTCGGTGCGCTGGTCGAACACGTTGACGCCCGTCACGTCGGAGGGGAGGAGATCCGGCGTGAACTGGACGCGCTTGAACGAGCCGTCGATCGAGCGCGCGACCGCCTTCGCGAGGGTCGTCTTCCCGACGCCGGGCACGTCCTCGACGAGGAGGTGGCCGCGGGCCAGCAGGGTGACGACGACGTGCTCGACCGCCTCCCGCTTCCCGACGATCACCGCCTCGACGTTGTCGGCGATCCGCTCCGCGAGTTCGGCCACCGCCGCGGGCTCCATCGCGGCGTCTCCGGCGGCGCCGTCGTCCGAGGCGACCGTCCCTGAGTCGCTCTCCCCGACGCCCGCCCCCAGCGGCCCCGACTCTCCCGGGTCAGTCATGGCGTCGCCCGTCCTCGCGGACCGCGGTCCGCGGTCCGCGCGTGGCGGCCCCGTCCGAGCGCGCGCCGGTCTCCGCGGCGGCGACACCGCGGTCCGAGCGCGCGCCGACCCGCCGGAGGGCAACCGTGCGAGTGATCCCCACAGTCATGGATATGGAGCGGGTTAGGGTGGAAGCGGCATATGCGTTCCGCCGAGGCGTCGGCAGCGCGCGTCTCTGACCGACCCCGACGGGTTTGGAAACGGCTCTCGGACCCGCGGCACTCGTCGTCGCGTGACTCGCTCCGGCCCGACGTGGTCAGTACGGACTCAGCGGTGAGCGACGGGGAGCCGATAAAGCGGATCGGTTTGGCTGTTGTGTATACGCGAACGAGCGGCGTCACTGTCGGTCGTTTATAAGCGAACGAGCGGCGTCACTGTCGGTCGTTTATAAGCGATCGTCGCCGTCGCTCACGACGCTTTCGGGAGGCGGATCGCGACCGTCGTCCCCTCGTCCCCAGCCGTCGTTTCGAGCTCGCCGTCGAGGCTGGTGACGATCCAGTGGATCAGCCACAGACCGAGGCCCTCGCCGTGAACCAGCGGCGTCTCCACGCTCGACCGCAGGACGTCCCGTTCCGCCTGGGGGAGTCCGGGTCCGTTGTCCCTGACGGCGATCGTCACGTCCGTCTCGGTGACGGTCACGTCGATGTCGACGACTGGCGGGTCACCGCCGTGCTTCGCGGCGTTTTCGACGACCTCCCACAGCGCCGTCTTCAGGCGCTCGTGGGTCTCCGCGACGACGGCGTCGGGCGCGTCGATGGTCACCGACGCCTCGGGGTGCTGCATCCGCAGCTCCGAGACGGTGTCCTCGAGCAGCGGGACGATGTCGACCGGTTCGAGTTCGGGCGACAGCTCCCGGTACTCCTCGAGACGCTGCGCCGACTCGGTCAGGTCGAGCAGCTGGTCGGCCGTGCCCCTGATCTTCGTCGCCTTCTCGGCGTCCTCGCCGCTGAGTCGGCCTTCGAGCATCTCCGCGTACCCGGTGATGATGCCCATCTTGTTCCGCATGTTGTGGCGCAGCACGCGGTTGATGACGCTGATGAGCCCCTCGCGCTCCCGGCGTTTCGTCGCGTCACGCACCATCAACTGGACGCCGACGATGTCGTCCGTCGTTCGCTCGGCGGCGGGAACGCTCCCCTCGTAAATGGGGACGCCTCGCACGTCGGTGAACACTGTGGTCCCGGCTTTCGTCTCCAGCGGGAAGTCCCGGACCGTGTTGCGCTCGCCGTCGAATATCGGCGCGATCTCCTCCCACGCGCGTTCGACCGTCGCCTCGTCCGGGAGCGTGACCGAAACCGGTTGCCCCTCGAGTTCCGCCGGCGAGTAGCCGAGGAACTCCTCCACGGACGGCGAGGCGAAGGTGAACCGGCCCTGCTCGTCGATCCGGAAGACGAAGCCGAAACTGACGTCGATGACGCCCCGGTAGAGCTCGTTCTGCTCGTTGACTTCGGCCTCGCGTTCGGCGAGCTGGCGGCGCTGGCGCTCCGTCTGGGTCACGTCCGACAGCAGCACGATCTGCGCTCCGGCGTCGCCGAGCGTGGCGGTGCTCGTCGAGACGAAGTAGTACCGCGGGCCGCCCGCCCGCTCGCGCTCGAGGATCTGGTCGTCGCTCTCGAGGGCCTCGACGACCGACGGAACGGCCTCGGCGAGGCGGTCGCCCGTCGACTCGCCGAGCTCCGGGAACACCTCCCCGACGCTCGCCGAGTAGTCGCGGACGCGCCCCCGTTCGTCGAGATAGATGGAGAGGCCGTCATCGAACGACGCCCGCTGTACCGCGAGGAAGCGGCGTTCGAAGACGAACAGCACGCCGACCGCGAACACCGCCACGCCGATGGGCGCGTAGATGATGTTGATGAGCAGCGGCGTGAACTGAGCGGCGATGTCGAACACGACCGGGAGCCCGATCAGGACCGACAGCGCGCTGAGGGGCCGGGTGTCGTACCCCGATTCGAAGAAGAGCTGGAAGATGATGAACAGCCCCACCGCCGACAGCACGTACGACAGGCCTGTCGCGGTCCAGTGGAGCACGTTGTGTTCCACTGCGAGGTGTACGAACGGCGTCGACACCTCACTCGCGGTGAAGTACGCCCCGTGGATGGGGTTCGTGGCTTTGATCGCGACCACGGTGAGAAAGACGGCCGCACTCGCTCGTCGTAGCGACGTGTCGCGGTGGTAGGTCCGTCCGGAGTAGGCGGAACAGAAGTAGAGCCACGCCCAGACGGTGCCGAACCCGATGGTGAGCCCGACGATGTACGTCGGCACGCGGAACGGATCGGGGAGCAGGAACCCGGCGGCCCTGAGGAGCGCCCACCCGCCGGACGTGACGAGCAACCCCACGAGCCCTCGGCGGACATCGGGGTCCTGAAACTTCTGCGCCCGACCGATAGCGGCGAAACAGACGATACCGCTGAGCGCGAAGACGCCGGTGTACAGTTGTCCGACGACACCGAGATCGTGGAGCATCCACACTGACTGACTCCGTTCTGACGGTAATAAACGTCGGTTCGCGGAACACGGATCGGTCCCGCGGGAGCGTCTCGCGGATATCCGACCGGCGGATGAGTTTCACACCGCGACCCTCGTCTCAAACCCCGATCGCGACCTACCGCTCCCGCACGTTCCGGCCGACGGGCTCGCCGAACGACTCCGCACCGGTGACCGGGTCGCGCTCGTAGACGACCTCGCCGCGGACCGTCGTCAGCTCCGGGAAGACGCCCAGCAGCCCCTCGAAGGGGGTCCAGCCGGCCGCGCCGTGGAGCGCGCCGGCCTCGATCTCGCGGGGGTTCGTCAGGTCGACGAGGACGAGGTCGGCGTCCGCGCCCGGCTCGATCCGCCCTTTCCCCTCGATCCCGAAGATCGACGCGGGGTTGGCGGCGACCACGTCGCGGACGCGCTCTATGGAGAGGTTCCCCTTCCGGACGGACTCTAAGAGAAGCGGATAGAGGGTCTCGACGCCCGGGACGCCGCTCGGCGCGTCGACGAGCCCCTGCCGCTTCTCCGCGACCGTGTGCGGCGCGTGGTCGGTGGCCACCACGTCGACGTCGCCGTCGCGGAGCCGCTCGAAGACGGCCGCGCGCCGCTCCTCCGAGCGGAGCGGGGGGTTCATGCGCCCGAACGTCCCGAGCCGGCGCGCGTCCTCGCGCGACAGGAAAAGGTGGTGCGGCGTCACCTCGCAGGTGGGCGGGGCGTCTCCGGTCGCGTCCTCTCGCGCCGCGACGACCGCGTCGATCCCCTCGGGCGTCGACGTGTGCGCGATATGCACCTGCGCGTCGCTCTCGGCGCCGGCGTCGAGCGCGCGCTCGACCGCCGCCGCCTCCGCCTCGGCGGTCCGATAAGCTGACCACGCGTCGGCGTTCGCCGCGGTGCCCGTCCCGCCGAGGTCGCCGTCGAGCGCGCCCTCGTCGAACAGGGTCTCGTCCTCCGCGTGGACCGTGACGGGGGCGTCGCGCGCGGCCGCCTCTGCGAGGGCGTCCTCGAACAGGTCCAGCGCGATCCCCATGTCTCCGGTGGAGTCCGCGAGGAACACCTCTCCGAGCGCGAACAGGGGTCGCTCGAAGAGGCTCTCGGGGTCCCAGTCGCCGGTGACGCCGCCGTTGATCCCGTAGTCGACGAGCGACGGGGCGGCGAGGTCGGCCTTCTCGTCGAAGGCGTCGCCGTCGACGGTCGGCGGCGACGTGTTCGGCTGGTCGACGACGGTCGTGACGCCGCCCGCGGCCGCGCCCCGCGAACCCGAGGTCCACGTCTCCTTGTGGCTCGCGCCCGGCTCGCGGAAGTGGACGTGAACGTCGACCGCGCCGGGCAGGAGGTGGCGTCCCCGCGCGTCGACGACGCGTTCGCCCGCGTCGGCGTCGAGTTCCGCGTTCGTCGGTTCGACCGCGTCGATCGTCTCTCCCCGGACCCGAACGTCGCGGACCCGCCCGTCGGCCAGCTCCGCACCCGTGATGAGCATGGGTACGCGCTCGCGTCGCGCCGATTAAACCGTGGTGATCCGGGCCACCGCAAATCGCTCTCGCACCACCACAAAGCGTTTGACACGTCCGGCGAGAGACGGCGTATGGTCCTCGGTCTCGCAAGCGCGGCCGGCGAGGCGACCGGCTGGCTGTGGACGATCGCCCTGCTCGCGCTCCCCGGGGTCGCCGCCGCCGTCCTCTGGACCCCGTTCCTGATCGCGGCGCGGTTCCGAGCGCTGTTCGTCGCGTTACCGCCCGCGGGCCGGCTCGTCCCCTCGTACGTCGGCGTCGCGCTCGCGCTGTCGGTCCCGTACCTCGCCGGCCTGCTGCTCACGGTCGGGCTCGTCAACTCGGCGGGCCCCGGCTGGAGCGAGGGGTTCCTCGACACCGCGCTGTTCGGCGGGGTCGCCGTCGGCCTCGTCGCCCCGGCGCTCGCCGTGGTCGGGCTCCCGCGTCTCGGCGTCGACTGGGACCCGACCGGGTACGGCCCGGGGACGTGGGCGCTCCTCGTCGCCGCCGGGCTCTGGTACGCGGTCGTCGCCGCCGTCCCCCTCGTCGCGCTCGCGATCGGCATGGCGCTGCCCGGCGGGTACTGACTGGGCGCGCTCGGCGCCGCCGGAAGGCCGGCCTCGCCGCTCGGCACCGCAAGTTTTTGTTGACACGCGCGGCGAACGTCCGGGCATGCTCCCCGCACCGTTCCGGCTGTTCTTCGTCGCCGTCCCCCTCCTCGTCGCCGCGGGCGCGCTGGCGATGGCGGCGTTCCCCCGACGGATGACCGCGTGGCAGCTGCGCTCCCCCGACGGCTCGACGCAGCGGATCGAGCCGAGCGAGACGCGGATCCTGCTGATGCGGATCATGGGCGTCGTCGTCGCCGGACTCGCGCTTCTCATGGTGGTCGCGAACTTCGCGTTCATCCCCTGACGGGGACGCCGCACTGTGCCATCCGGTGCCGACGCTCCGATACGGTTTTGGGTCGCCCCGCGGAACTCCAGGCAAATGCTGTCTCGACAGTTCGTCCGGGAGAACCCCGAGGTCGTCCGCGAGGCGCTCGCCAACAAGGGCGTCGACGTCGACCTCGACCGGATACTCGACGTCGACGAGGAGTGGCGGGACCTGAAGAGCCGCGGCGACGACCTCCGGCACGAGCGCAACGAGGTCTCCTCGAAGATCGGCGAGCTGAAAGCGGCCGGCGAAGAGGAGGCGGCCCAGGAGGCGATCGAGCGCTCCCAGGAGCTCAAGTCGGAGCTGCGAGAGATCGAGGAGCGCGCCGACGAGCTGGAGGCCGAGCTGGAAGAGTCCCTGCTCGAACTCCCGCAGATCCCCCAGGAGTCGGTACCGGTCGGCGCCGACGAGTCGGAGAACATCGAGCGGCGCCGCGAGGGGTTCGACGACCGCCGGGAGCTGCCCGACGACGTGGAGCCGCACTACGACCTGGGCGAGGAGCTTGAGATCCTCGACTTCGAGCGCGGCGCGAAGGTCGCGGGCGCCGGCTTCTACGTCGCGAAGGGCGACGGCGCGCGGCTGGAGCACGCGCTGATCCAGTTCATGCTCGACGTCCACCGCGAGCAGGGGTACGAGGACGTGTTCCCGCCGATTCCGGTCAACTCCGCGTCGATGCGCGGCACCGGACAGCTGCCGAAGTTCACCGAGGACGCCTACCGCGTCGAGGGGACCAACGAGGAGGCGTACGACGACGACGACCTCTGGCTGCTCCCGACCGCGGAGGTGCCCGTCACGAACCTCCACCGCGACGAGATCCTGCTCGGCGAGGATCTTCCCCTTAAATACCAGGCGTACACGCCGAACTTCCGGCAGGAGGCGGGCGAGCACGGCACTGAGACGCGCGGCATCGTCCGCGTCCACCAGTTCAACAAGGTCGAGATGGTGAACTTCGTGCGGCCCGAGGAGAGCGACGAGCGCTTCGACGGGCTGGTCGACGAGGCCGAGGAGGTGCTGCGCCGCCTCGAGCTCCCCTACCGCATCCTGGAGATGTGCACCGGCGACCTCGGGTTCACGCAGGCGAAGAAGTACGACATCGAGGTGTGGGCGCCCGCCGACGACATGGACGAGGGGCCCGATGAGGGAGGCCGCTGGCTCGAGGTCTCCTCCGTCTCGAACTTCGAGGACTTCCAGGCGCGCCGCGCTCAGATTCGGTACCGCGAGGAGCACCACGAGTCCGCGGAGTTCCTCCACACGCTGAACGGCTCGGGGCTCGCGGTCCCCCGGATCGTCGTCGCCATCCTGGAGTACTACCAGAACGACGACGGCACCGTCACCGTCCCCGAGGCGCTCCGCCCGTACATGGGCGGCGCGGAAGTCATCGAGGGCCACGACGCCGTCGGCGAGACGAAGCTGGGCGGGGAGTAGGCGACGCGGACGGCCTCCGACGTGAACGCCGCTGCGGCCTCCGACGTGAACGCCGCTGCGGCCTCCGACATCGAACGCCGCTACTGGTTCTCCAGGGCGTCGAGGACGCACGCGGCGGCGATCACCGCCTCCTTCGGCACGTCACTCGCGTCGTCGACGGTGACGGTGTAGGCGTCGCGCATCGAGAACTGCCCCTCGATGTCGCCGACGTGGCCGCCGTCGGCGTCGAAGATCTCGTACTTGTTCGGGACGAGGTTCGCGGCGCCGACGAGGTGGCGGAGCGCCGCCAGCACCTTGTTCTTCGATCGAATCGTCGCCAGCGCCTCGCCCGTCTCGGGGTCGCGGACCGTCCAGTTCTCGACGAACAGCGAGTAGTCCTCGTCCAAGACGACGACCTCCTCGCCGGTGCCCGCGTCGACGATGGCGTAGTTGCCCGCGATGTCCATGATCCCGCCCGCCTTCACCGAGAACGCGTCCTCGCCGTCGTCGGTGACGAACGGGAACTCCTCTTTCAGCTTGAACATCTTCTGTTTCCCGCGGACCACGGCGTCGCCGGCGCTGTCGCGGACGGTGTACTTGTTCCGGACCAGCGACTGTTTGACCTCGTAGCGGTCGTCGCTGAGGTTGACGGTCGAGATGTCGTACTCGCCCGACTCGGACGGGAACATGGAGGGATCGTCCATGGGTGGCGAACGGTGTCACCGCCGGAAAAAACCACCCGTTCTCCCGAGGACGCCCGCGTCCGGACGCGACGGTTCGAGGACCCGTCGTAACCTTCGACACCCCCTTTTGAACGGCCGGCCGTCGTAACGGCGCTGTCTCGGAGCGCGCTCGTCGCGGTCGGTTTTCTCGGCGGCGTTCTCGATCGCTTCCGGGGCCGCTCTATCGGCCGCCCCCGGTTTTTCAGCGCGGCTCCGGCTGCGGTGTCACATCGGCTCCGGCTCTCGCTGCTGCTGTCGGTGGTGACGTCGGAGGACTCCGACTTTGTTCGCGACCGTCGCCGCCAAGTCCCGGAACGCCGCCGCGGTGTCGCCCTCGTCGCTGGACACGATCGGTTCGCCGTCGTCGGCCCCCGCGCGGACGGCCGGGTCCAGCGGCAGCGATCCGAGGTACGGGACGTCGACCGCATCGGCGAGCGTCCGGCCGCCGTCCTCGCCGAAGATGTCGTGCGTGTCCCCGCAACTGGGGCAGACGAACCCGCTCATGTTCTCGACGACGCCCAACACGTTCGTCTGGTACTCCCCGAACATCTCGATACCCCTGCGGGTGTCTCCCACCGCGACGGATTGGGGGGTCGTGACGACGACCGTCCCCGTGACGGGGAGGTTCTGCAGCACCGTCAGCTGGACGTCGCCGGTCCCCGGCGGGAGGTCCACGACGAGGTAGTCCAGCGGTCCCCAGGCCACGTCGTCGAAGAGGTCCGTGAGCGTGTTCTGTGCCACCGGGCCGCGCCAGACGACCGGGTCGTCGTCGTCGATCAGCAGTCCGACGCTCATCAGTTCGAGCCCGTGAGCGGTCGGCGGTTCGATCCGGTCTTCGCCGTCGACCGTCGTCACCTCGGGGTCGGCGTCGGCGCCGAGCATCTGGGGAACGTTCGGGCCGTACACGTCGGCGTCGAACAGTCCGACGTTCGCCCCGCGGTCGGCGAGGCCGGCGGCGAGGTTGACGGCGACGGTGCTTTTCCCGACGCCGCCCTTCCCGGAGGCGACGGCGATCACGTTTTTCACGCCGGGCAGGACCGACGACTCTGCCGAGTCGAACAGCGGCACGTTCGCCGAGAGTTCGGCGTCGATCCCCGCGTCGTCGGCGACCTCGCGGACGCGGTCCGCGATGGCGGCCTCGTCCGGCGCGTGCGGCGCGCCGAGCGCGAGCTCGACGGCGGCGGTCCCGTCGTCGACGGTGACGTCGGTGACGAGGCCGGCGCTGACGATGTCGGTGTCGAGCGCCGGGTCGTCGACGGCGCGGAGGCGGTCACGGAAATCGGCGGCTGAGATGTCTGTTGTTGTCATTTGTTAGTTAGTTACGAGGGTGTTGTTTCGGACGGCTGTCGGTCAGCAGGGACGACTTCCTGTGCGTCCCACGCGGTGAACGTCCGAGCGAGGCGAGCGATCGCGGCGAAAACGCCTTCGACGGTGTCGCGGCTCGCGACGGCCTCCTCGAACCGGTCGATCCACCCCAGACGAGAGAGCGTCTGAGCCTGGAGTTCGCGGACCGCCTCGAGGGTCGTTTCGGGTCCGTCGCCGTCGAGCAACGCGGCCTCCCGCTCGCAGAGCGCGCGCATGAACTCGAAGCAGGCGGCGACGTGGTCGGGGATCTCGTCCCCGCGCTCTGGCGTGAACTCGGCGGCGGCGTACAACTGCGCCATGTCGGCGGCCGGATCGCCGAGGAGCTCCCCGGCCTCCCCGGCGGTGTGATACCGGGAGTCGGACTCGAACGCCTCGCTCGGATCGGTTGCGTGGGCGGACGCGAACGGCGGGACGTAGTGGGTCCCCGGCACGACGAACAGGTTGTCGTACCCGATCGCCAGCGAGTCGGCATCGTATCCGTCGCCGCGCAGGTCCGCCGTGTCGATGTCGATCGGGAACACCTCGGCGACGGCCGCGAAGGCCCCTCGATCGAGCGCGTCAGCGGCCGTTTCGGCCTCGCCGTCGAAGGTCGCGGCCAGCAGCCCGTACAGCCGGGCGCGGGCCGTCGCCATCGCCGCCTCGTCGCGGCCGGCGTCCGCGTCTGTGTCTGTGTGTCCGGACATACGGATCACCGCCGCTCCACGTCGACGAAGGCGTCGTACTGCGCGTTGCTCCCGCCGACCAGGTCCGAGAGGCCGGTGTCGCCGAGCTCCTCGTCAAGCGGCTGGATGTGATTGATCGCGAAGCCGGCGTCGCGCCCCTTCGCGTAGCCGGCCTCCTCGGTCATCGGCTCGTCGAACTGGTAGTCGCTGTGGCCGTCGGCCTCGACGGCCGACCGGGTTTCGCCGTCGACCGTCTCGGCCGTCGCGCCGCCGCCGGTCCGACCCCAGCCCCACATCGCGCCGACGACGCCGGGTCGGATCCCGCCCGTGACCATCGCGACCGCGTCTGCGGTCCCGCGACCCGCGTCGATGAGGATCTCGTCGCCGTTCTCGATACCGCGCTCCTCGGCGTCCTGGGGGTTGATCCAGACGGGGTTCTCCGGGCGCGTCTCGCGGAGCCACGGGCTGTTCTGGGTGCGGTGCATCCCCTGCGTCCGCGGCTTCCAGTTGATCAGCCGGAGCGGGCGCTCCGGCTCGTCGTCGCCGCTCACCGCGGCCTGGACGGTCCCGTCGTAGTGCTCGACGTCGTCGACCCGCGGGAGCGGGTCGAACCGCTCGCCGGTGAAGGAGTGTTTGCCCCTCGGGACGACCTCGCTGTAGAAGTCGACGCGCGATTCGAGCTTGTACCGCATGTGCTCGCCGTCGTAGGCGTTCGAGTCGTCTTCGCGCTCGGCGTAGTCGTACCCGTGACCGTGCTCGGTGAACGCCTCGTCGTAGCCCTCGGTCGGCTCCTCGAAGCGGCCGCCCCGGTTCAACACGGTGACGACTTTCGGCCACTCCTCGTCGGTGACGGCCGCCCGCCAGCGGTCGAGGTCGAACTGCTCGCCGAGGCCGCTCTCGTGGCTCTCGCGGAACACCCGCCGCTCGTCATCGCTCGCGTCCGCGACCGGGTCGCGAGCGTACGCGATGTTGGCGGCGAGCTTCAGGTAGAAGTCCTCGGCCTGTTCGAGCGGCCACAGACCGCCGTCTGCGTCGGGGATGGCGTCCTCGCCGACGCCCGGCAGGTCCAGCTCCGACCACAGCTCGATGAGCACGTCTTCGAACGGACGCGCGTTGGGGACGACCGAGACCGCCGGCTGGCTGATCTTCTCGTCGGCCAGCCGCTTGTTCGGGTACGTCCCGAAGTTCTCCCACCGTTCGAGGTAGGTCGGCTCGGGCAGGATGTAATCGGCGTACTGACTCGTTTCGCCGATGACCGTGTCCGAGGCGACGATCAGCGGGATCGTGTCGGTGTCTTTGAGGATCGCCGGGATCTCGTCGCCGCCGGCGACGGCCATCACGTGGTTGTTCGAGTACGGTCGGATGAACAGCGCCTCGACGCCGTAGGGGTACTCGTCGGCGGCGCTGCCGTAGAGCTCCTGGGTCGCCTGCGGCGGCGCGACGGGGAACCACGGGCGCTTCGCCGGGTAGCCGCCGTCGCGGTCGAACAGCGAGGTGTCCTCGTAGTTGACGCCGCCGCGAAGCAGCGGGATCCCCCACGGCGAGTGGCCGTCGGGGACCGAGCCGAGCTCGTACCGGCCGGACATGGTGTCGTAGCCCGCGTAGGGCGTGATCTGGCCGCCCTTCCAGTCGTAGTTCCCGATGAGGTGCTGCAGGGTGGCGATCGCCCGCGTGTTGTAGAAGCCGTTGGTGTGCTTCGCCGGACCGCGGTAGGCCATGATCGCCGCCCGCTTGCCGTGGCTGGTGAACTCGTCGGCGATCTCGGCGATCTGATCGGCCGGCACGCCGGCCATCTCGGCGTACTCCTCGACGGTGTGTTCGAAGACGCGCTCGCGGTACTGGCTCCAGACGCTGCGAACCGCCGTCCCGTCGATCGTCACGTCGACGTCGAGAACGGCCGTGTCGACCTCGCTCGCGGGTCTCGGCTCGCCGGTCGCCGCGTCGACGGCGACGAAGTCGTCGGCGGTCTCGGCGTCCTCCGCGACGAGCCCGAGATCGGCGGCGCGCGCCTTCGGTCCCGCCGGCTCGTCGACGAGGACCAGGTGCGTCGCGTCGCTCCACGTGGGTTCGTCGTCATCGCCCGCGGCCGACCGCGAGGGGTTCTGGAGGTACGCCAGGTCGTGGCGGTCGTTCTCGATGATCCACCGCGCCATCCCGAGCGCGAGCGCCCCGTCCGCGCCGGGTTCGACGGGCACCCACGTGTCGGCCTTCTCCGCGGTCTTCGACAGGCGCGGGTCGACGACGTCCATCCGCATCCCGTCCTCGATGGCGTTCGTCAGCTTCGGTGCGAGCCACGTCGGACCCTTGTTGGCGACCATGGGATTGGTCCCCCACGCGATGAGGTACTCGCAGTTCTCGATGTCGGGGTACTGCCGCTTCTTCTTGGCGCCGTGGGAGCGGACGTTGCCCATCACGCTCGAGACGCCGCAGGTCCCGGCGTGGTGGACGCTGTTTATCGACCCCAACCCTTGGTGCCAGAGCCGCGTCCGGATGAAGTTCCGGCGGAACCCGCCGACGTCGACGATCTGGTTGGACTTCGGGCCGAGGTCGGGGTGGTCGGTGTCGATGAGCTCGTCGGCGTACCGGTCGTCGAATTCCGACTTGGAGAGCTCGCCGTTCTGGACGGCCTCCCAGTCGCTCATCACCGCCTCCTGTGGGGCGTACCCCCAGATCTCCTCCAGTCCGGGGTGGCCGAGGTCCTCGTCGCCCTCGACGATGTCCCGGATCGCCTCGTCCCACGAGACGGTCTTCCACTCGCCCGAGCCGCGCGGACCGACGCGCTTCATCGGCTGTCGGACGCGGTAGCTGTCGAAAGCCGTCTGAATCCCCGCCTGTCCTTTTAAACAGATCCGGCCGCCGGAGAGCGACCAGCGGTCGGTGGCGACGTCGCCGCTCCCCTCGACGTCGCCCATCGCCACGTCCTCCGGGTCGCTCTCGTAGGGCACCTGCGAGAACGGCTGCGTGTTGAGGAACGAGTACGGGTTCCCGGCGAGCTTCCGGACGAGCGAGCTGTACTCGCCGGTGCCGCTCCCGTCCGCGAGCTGGACCTTGATCGGACAGAACGTGTTACACTGTCCGCAGGTGGTGTGTATCACGTCGCTCGCGCCGTACTCGCCGTACTCGTTCCCGACGTAGTGGTGTTCGTCGTCCGTCCACAGGTCGTCGACGTCCACGTTGACCGCGGCGTTGCTCGCCGCCGCGATGACTCCGATACTCCCGGCCGCCTTGACGAAGTCGCGGCGCGAAACCCTCGCGCCGTCCTCGCCCGAATCGTCAGTACTCATTCGTGGTCACCTCCGGTAAGCGGCGTCAACGGCAGCGTCTCCGCGCCGAGCGTGTACAACAGCAGGCCGACGCCGATCATGCCGACGCTCGTCCCCCACTCGACGAGCGTCGGGAAGTACGACCCGTGAGGGAGCCCCTCCATCACCGGCATGACCTGCGCCGGGACGACGATGTTGAACCGCACCGCGACGATCCCGACGACGACGCTCAGTCCGGCGAGCACCATCACCGCCGGCGTGCGCCGCCACGACTTCTTGCTCAGCAGGACCATCGGGAACACCCAGCTGAAGCCGATCATGAACCACCAGAACGACCAGGACATCGGGCCGTACATGATGACCTGCCAGGTCTCGATCTCGTGGGGGTGGACGCTGGCGATCGCGATGAACGTCTCGATGGCGGTCAGGGCGGCGTCGATGACGATGAAGCCGATCAGCAGCTGTGCGAGCCGGTCGAGCAGGTCCGGGTCGACCGACTCGCCGTCGAACAGCCGGGTCCGAAGCACGTAGATCACCATCACGAGCGCGGTCCCGCTGAGCAGCGCCGAGATGACGAATATCACCGGGAACAGCCCGCTGTTCCAGTACGGGCGGGCCTTCGAGACGGCGAACAGCACGCCGGTGCCGCCGTGGACCATGAAGATCGCCAGCGGGATACCGAGGACGCCGGCCCGTTTGAGCCAGCGCCGGTCGAACGCTTGGGACGCCTCGCTCGTGTCCAGTCGACCGAGCGCGAGCGCCGCGTAAAACCGCTTTCTGAGCCCCGACGTGCGGTCGGCGACCCGCGCGAGGTCGATCCGCATCGAGAAGTACAGCTCCGTGACCAGAATCCCGATGTAGGCCACATAGGCGTGGACCTCCCACGAGAGCGCCGAGGTCAGCTGGCGCCAGAGGAACGGGAAGTACATCCGGTCCATCCGGCCGAGGTCGATCCAGACGAACAGCAGCGCCACCGCCATGCTGATGACGGCCGCGAACAGCGCGTCGCGGTCGATCCGGTGCATCCCCTCGACCTCGAAGACGTTGGCCATCGTGCTCACGAGGAACGCGCCGGCGGAGAGGCCGACGAAGTAGATGTAGAAGGCGACCCACGCGCCCCACGGGACGATGCTCGTGAGGTTGGTACTCGCCATCCCGCCCGTGAGCCGCAGGTACGTCGCGTACGCGCCGACGGCGACGAGGACGGCGACGACCGCGTACCAGGCGGCGCGCAGCCGGTCGTCTTCGAACCCCGGGTCGAACTCGATGTGTGAACTCTGTGTCGCCATGGGTCTATTTGAGGTAGTAGACGTTGGGGTCGGTCCCTTCGTCTTCTTTCAGTTGGAACGCGCGCGACGAGTCGGCCATCTTCGCGACGTCGCTGTCGGGGTTCTCGAGGTCGCCCATGTTCCGGGCGTCGCCGACGCAGGTCTCGACGCACGCGGGCTCTTCGCCGCGCTCTAACCGGTGCGTGCAGAAGCTGCACTTGCGGATGTTGCCGATCGGCGACTTCCCCTCTTCGCGCGGGCCGCGGTCGACGCCGTACTCTGGGCTCGTGATTTCGCCCGCCTCGTCGACCTCGTCGTCGTAGTTCTCGCCGAAGTCGAAGTACCGCGCGCCGTACGGACAAGCGATGTTGCAGTACCGGCAGCCGATACACCGGTCGTAGTCGATGTTGACCACGCCGTCGTCCATCTTGTACGTCGCGGAGACGGGACACACCTGGACGCACGGCGGGTTGTCGCACTGCATGCACGGGCGCGGCACGTTCGTCCGCGTGACGTTCGGGAACTCGCCGTGTTCCTCCTCCATCACGACGTTGTACGAGACGCCCGGGGGCGTCCGGTTCTCGGACTTGCAGGCGACCGTACACGAGTCGCAGCCGACGCACTTCTGGAGGTCGATCACCATCCCCCACTTCTGGTCGCCCGCGCCGATTCCGCCCTCCGGCCCGTCGCCCTCGACCTGCGCCGACTCCGTGGAGACCGTGTCCATCGAGCCGACGGCGCAGCTCAGCGACTCGGCCGTCTCCGTCGAGACGGTCTGGTCGCCGGCGTCGACCGCCGGGTTCGGCGTCTCGCGGTACGCCTCGCCGAACTCCGCGGCGGCGGCCTCGTCGTGCTTCTCCCAGTACTCGTCGCCGGACAGCTCACCGCGCGCGACGCGCTGTGCGTCTTCGGCCATCTCGACGCCGAGGTCCGTGTCCGCCTCGACGTCCGCGAGCTCGTCTCGCGGGTCGGGTCGCTCGTTCTCCACCATCGCGTCGAGGTCGGCCTTCCCGACGTTCGGGATGCCGGGGAGGGTGTCTCCGTCGTCAGCGGTGCTCATCGCCACCACCCGTCGCCGGTCGTCTCGCCGACGAGCGGTCCGTTCCGCGCCGGCCGGTTGGTCCTGGAGGTCATACACGTAACTGTACGTAGAGACCGGTGGAAAGGGCGATACCCATACAGTTTGATTCGGGGTCTCCCCGGGGAGACACCCCATAGTGCGCGTACCAATACTGTTTGGATCGGGGTGATCGCCCCCCGGATCGGTCCGTTCCCCGCCGCGCGCCAGCGACCGCCGACATTATCAACGAGAACGGACACCTCTCGGGTATGAACGGGTCGCGCCGAGACGGACGAACGGTCGGCGGGCCGGCGACGCCGGTCCGCCCGGGGGGCAGAGCGGTCGTATGAACTGGATCATCGCCCTCTCGATCGGGCTCCGGCTGCTCGGCGTCGGCTACTCGATCCTGCTGCTGGCGAGCACCCGCGACCGGCGGTTCGGCTTCCTGACGCTGCTTCTGACCTTCATGACGCTCCGGCAGCTGCTCACCGTGCGGACGGCGACCACCGGGATCGAGGAGCTCCCCGGGCTCGTCGTGAGCGCGCTCACCCTGTTGACGGTGTATTACCTTTCCGAGTACGTCGACGAGGAGAACGCCGTCAAAACGCAGCTGCAGCGGGCGAACGAGCGGCTCCGGGGCTACCGAAAAGCCATCGAACACGCCGGGCACGCGATCTTCCTCACCGACCCGGACGGCACCATCGAGTACGCGAACCCGGCCGTCGAGACGGTCACGGGCTACGAGCCGGACGAGGTGATCGGAGAGAACCCGCGGCTCTGGCAGTCGGGGAAACACGACGAGGAGTTCTACGAGGGGCTCTGGGAACGGATCGCGTCCGGGTCCGTCTGGGAGGGCGAGCTGACGAACCGCCGCAAGTCGGGGGAGCTCTGCTGGATCGACGCGACGATCGCGCCGATCACCGAAGACGGGGACGTGGAACGCTACGTCGCGATCGAGCGCGACGTCACCGAACGGAAGGAGCGCGAGCTGCGCATCGAAGATCAGAACGAGCGGCTGACCCTCCTGAACAACACGAACGCGGTGCTCCGCGACGTCAACCGGGAACTCGTCGCCGCGTCGACGCGAGACGAGATCGAATCCGAGGTGTGCGAGCGGTTCGCTTCCTCCGACCTCTTCGACGTGGCCTGGACCGGCGGACGCGGGCTCGTCGACGGCACGGTCAGTCCGCGCTCGTGTGCGGGGACCGACCCCGACTCGCTCGACGCCCACATCGAGGCGTTGTGTGCGACCGATCCGACGCCGATCGAAGCGGCGCTCGACGGCTCTCGTCCGGTGTTCACCGAGATCGACGACGAGTTCGCCGGGGCGGCCGGCGGGGCGCACTGCGTCGTGGTACCGCTCGCGTACCGCGGCGCGGAGTACGGCGTGCTCGTCGTGATGACTCGCAACGCCGACGCGTTCGACCTGATCGAACGCGACATCTTCGCCGAACTGGGTCGCACCGTCGCGGACGCGATCAGCGCCGTCGAGAGCAAGCAGACGCTCGCCGCGGACAGCGTCACCGAACTGGAGTTCCAGCTGACGGGGATCGACGAGCCGTTGGCGAACATGGCGGCGCGGCTCGACTGCACGGTCGCCGTCGAGCACGTCGGCGGCGGCGACAGCGACCGCGTCCAGTACGTCACCGTCGCGGACGCCGAGTCGGACGCCGTCTCCGAGTACGCCGCCGAGGCCGACGGCGTCGACGCGGCACAGCACGTCTACACCCACGAGGGCCGCTCCCTGTTCCGGCTCTCGCTCCGTGAGCGGTCGATCGTCGCGACGCTGGCGCAGTACGGTGCGAGCGTCGAATCCCTCTCGCTCGCCGGTACGAGCGGGACGCTGGTCGCGCGCGTCGCCAGCTCGAACGACATCCGGACCGTCGTCGACGCGCTTCAGACGACGTACGACGGACTGACGCTCGTCGCGCAGCGCGAGCGCGAGCGAGACGTGCAGACCGAGGACGGCTTCCGGAAGCGGCTGGCAGGGGAGTTAACCGACCGACAGCGCGAAGCGGCGCGTACCGCGCACTTCGCCGGGTTCTTCGAGTGGCCCCGCGAACACACCGGGGAAGAGGTCGCGTCGATGATGGACATCTCACAGACGACGTTCACCCAGCACCTCCGTGCGGCCGAGAACAAGCTGTTCTCCGCGCTCTTCGACGAGAGCGTGACGGTGTCGTAAGCGGCGGGACGGACCTTCGGCGGGCTACGGCGTCAGCCGCCCGATCGAGAGCCACTCCACGTCGGCGTCGCGGGCCGCGCCTCCCTCGGCGGTCCCGTCGCCTCCGCCGTTCCCGCCCGCCGCCGCCGTCAGCGCGAACACCATCTCCTTGCGGACGCCGCCCGCGAGCCGCACGTCGAGCGAGAGCTCGCGGGGCGAAAAGCGGTGGTCGCCCTCGACGACGCGCACGAGGTGCTCGGAGTGCGGCAGGTCCTCGACCGTCTCCACGTCGAGGTACGTCCGGAAGTCCGCGCCGAACTTGAAGCCGGTCTTCGGCACGGCGTCGGCCTCGCGGAGACGCTGATAAACGGCGAGCCGACGGTCGAACCGATCGCCCTCCACCTCGCGCCCCCGGGCGACGATCGCGGCAGCGGGGCCGTCCGGCTCCGGTGTGCCCGCGTCGGAGGGGTCGCCCGCCTCGTCCGCCGCGCCCGCCGTCCCCACCGACGCCGACAGCGACAGCACGCCGTCGGCCGCGAGCGACGCGGCCTCGACGAGGGAGAGCTGGACCGCGCCCTCCACCGCCGCGGCGCGGCCGGTGAGGGGCTGGCCGTAGAAGCCGCGCTCGTAGAGCCCCTCGGGGGCGTCCCAGACGACCACGCGGTCGGCGAGGAGGACCCCGTCGAGCCGCGCCGGCGGCTCGTAGTCGGTGGCGCCGGCGATCGACCCCTCGGTCGCCGCGAAGTACGTGATGTCGGACTCCTCGTCGACGACGGCGAGGGTGCGCCCGGCGAGCCCGGCGGCCGGGAGCGACTCGCGCTCGCCGACGACCTGCACGGGGTACTTGACGTTCCCCGTGTCGGGCGTCGAGCCGCGCTCGTAGGCGACGAAGTCGACGGCCTCGGGCGCGTCGACGCCGCCGCCGGGCCACGGCTCGCGGGCGGGCGAGAGGTAGAAGCCGCGGTCGCGCAGGTCCGCGTAGACGAGGTACCGCACCGCGAAGCGGTCGGTCGCGGCCGCGCACTCGACGAAGAAGCGCTCGAAGCCGACGGGGTCGGCGTCGGGGGCGAGGGCGACGCCGGAGAGGTCGCCGCGGAAGAGGAGGTGGGCCGCCTCGACGCGCGAGAGCGCGATCTCGTTCCCGTCGAGCGGTCGCCCGTAGCCGCGGGAGTCGTGGAAGCGCTGGCGGGCGTCGCCGGCGACGCGGACCGCGTCGCCGCGCAGGTGCCCTGTCGGTTGCATACTCCAAGGCGGGCCCGGGCGGGGTAAGGGGGTTGCGGTCGGTACTCGCGCGATTTCGGAGTCTCTGGTCGTGGAACAGACTTTTATAAGTAAATCTGCGCGCTGCCGTCGCATATTTATAACGGATCGACGGCGCTGGGACGACCGACTTCAAAACCCACCGCACAGCACCGCACCTCAAAACCTCCCCAGCCTCGTCGCGCGTGCGACTCGCGACCCTGGGGGCCGCTCGCCGGCACGCGCCACCGCAACCGCTATTTATAAGCAATCGTCGCTACCCCTCCGACCGTTTGGACCACATCCACGGTTATGAACCGACTCCCGACGGCGCCGGACAAGGGTAAAGGGTTATCGGCGAGTACGAGACGTATGAACGACACCGCCGGCCTCCGGCTCACGGTGCGTGCCGCCGAGAAGCGGGACGCGGGCCGGGGCATCGCTCGGCTCCCCGAACCCTCCAGGAAGCGACTCGGCCTCCTCAGCGGCGACACCGTCGAGATCCGCGGCGAGCGCACCGCGGTCGCGAAGGTGTGGCCCGGCGGCGCGGGCGCCCGAGAGGGCTCCGTCCTCATCGACGCCGACACCCGCGCGAACGCCGGCGTGAAGGTCGGCGACACCGTCACCGTCGCGCCCGTCGACGTGGCGGACGCCGACAGCGTCGCGCTCGCGGCGCCCGCGGAGCTCGCCGACGTCGACGTGAGCCGCGAGGTGGTCGAGCGCGCGCTCGCCCGCGACCTCCGCGACCGCCCCGTCACCCGGGGCGAGGCCGTCCACGTCGAGCGGCTCGGCGGGATCCGGTTCGTCGTCGCCGAGACGGACCCGGCGGGCACGGTCCGCGTCACGACTCGCACCGACGTGTCGGTGCGATACGGGACCGACTCCGACTCTCGGGGGAGACGCGGCGCCTCCACGGACCGGTCCGGCGGGTCCGACGGGGCTGCCGGGTCCACCGGGTCCACCGGGGCCGACTCCGCCGGAAGCGACGCCGCACCCGCCGACGCTCCCGGAACCGACGCCCGTCCGACCGGCGGCGGGACCGAGCCCCCGGCGGAGCACACCGCGGGCGCGACCTACGAGGACATCGGCGGGCTCGACGAGGAGCTGGAGCTCGTCCGCGAGACGATCGAGCTCCCCCTCTCGGAGCCCGGCGTGTTCACCCGGCTCGGGATCGACCCCCCGAAGGGCGTCCTGCTCCACGGCCCGCCGGGGACCGGGAAGACGCTGATCGCCCGCGCCGTCGCCAACGAGGTCGACGCGACGTTCATCACGGTCGACGGCCCGGAGATCATGTCGAAGTACAAGGGCGAGTCGGAGGAGCGCCTGCGGGACGTGTTCGAGCGCGCCAGCGAGGACGCGCCGGCGATAATCTTCTTCGACGAGATCGACTCGATCGCGGGCAAGCGGGACGACGGCGGCGACGTGGAGAACCGCGTCGTCGGTCAGCTGCTCTCGCTGATGGACGGCCTCGACGCCCGCGGCGACGTGATCGTCATCGGCGCGACCAACCGCGTCGACACCCTCGACCCCGCCCTCAGGCGGGGCGGGCGGTTCGACCGCGAGATCGAGATCGGCGTGCCCGGCGAGACCGGCCGCCGGCAGATCCTCGACGTGCACACGCGTCGGATGCCGCTCGCGGACGACGTGGACCTCGACCGCATCGCGGCCCGGACGCACGGCTTCGTCGGCGCCGACATCGAGGGGCTCGCCCAGGAGGCGGCGATGACCGCGCTGCGGCGCGCCCGTGAGTCGGACGCCGCGGCCCTCGACGACGTGACCGTCGCGAAGGTCGACTTCGAGGCGGCCCACGCCAACGTCGAGCCGAGCGCGATGCGCGAGTACGTCGCCGAGCAGCCCGCCACCGACTTCGCGGACGTGGGCGGGCTGCCGGAGGCCAAGGAGAAGCTGGAGCGCGCCGTCACGTGGCCGCTGACGTACGGTCCCCTCTTCGAGGCCGCCGACGCCGACCCGCCGACGGGCGTCCTGCTTCACGGGCCGCCCGGAACCGGGAAGACCCTCCTCGCCCGGGCGATCGCGGGCGAGAGCGGCGTGAACTTCATCCAGGTGGCCGGTCCCGAGCTGCTCGACCGGTACGTGGGCGAGTCGGAGAAGGCGGTCCGCGACCTGTTCGACCGCGCACGGCAGGCGGCGCCCGTGATCGTCTTCTTCGACGAGATCGACGCGATCGCGGCCGACCGCGACGGCGCCGGCGGCGACGGGTCCGGGGTCGGCGAGCGCGTCGTCTCGCAGCTGCTCACGGAGCTGGACCGCGCCAGCGACAACCCGAATCTCGTGGTGCTCGCGGCGACGAACCGGCGGAACGCGCTCGACCCGGCGCTGCTCCGGCCGGGTCGGTTAGAGACCCACATCGAGGTCCCCGAGCCCGATCGCGACGCGCGTCGGAAGATCCTCGACGTGCACACCCGCTCGAAGCCCCTCGTCGACGGGGTCGACCTGGAGCACTTGGCCGACGAGACCGAAGGGTACTCCGGCGCGGAGATCGCGTCGCTGTGCCGCGAGGCCGCCCTGATCGCCATCGAACGTGTCGCCGACGAGCACGGGGAGGCCGCCAACGACCACGCCGACGAGGTCTCGATTACGACCGAGGACTTCGCGGCGGCGCTGGAGAGCGTCCGCCCGGCGACGCCGTAGGAGGGATCGAATGCCGGGAGACGTCGGCGACCCGACGGAGCGCGACCGAGACAGTCCCGACCCGCCCACCCTCCGCGGGCTGCTCGCGGGGCTCTTCGCCGCCGTTCGGTCGCGACCGCCGGCGGAGCTGGCGCTCGTCGCCCTCCCGCTGCCGGCCCTGCTCGTCGGCGTGAGCCTGCTCCCCGGCGTCGAGGCGTGGCGGCTCTCGCTGGCGACGGAGGGCGTGTTCGAGAGCCGGTGGGCGCTGTGGACCGCGTTCGCGTCGAGCTTCGTCCACACGGACCCGGCCCACCTCCTCGACAACGTCGTCAACTACTGGCTGCTCGTCGCGGTCGCGTACCCGCTCTCGGTCGTCGCCGGCTGGCGCCGGCGGCTCCTCGGGTCGGTCGCGACCTATCTCGCGGTCGTCCCGCTGGTCTCCGCGTGGGCGACCATCGTCGCGCTCGGCGGCCTGACCGACGCTCCGACCGCCGGCTTCTCGGACGTGAACAGCGCGCTCCTCGGCTACCTCCTGGCCGTCTGGTTCGCGGCGCTGACGGCGGAAAGCGAGCGGGTCCGAAGCGAGGGGTCGCTCGGCGTCGACCCGCGGTGGTCGGTCGTCGCCGTCTTCGCGTCGCTCGCGCTCGCGTACCTCGCCCCGAGCGGCGCCGGCTACTTTCCGCCGCTGCCGGCCGTGGGGTCGCTGTTCGCGGTCGGCGCCGTCCTCGCCGCGGCCGCGCTGTACGCCGCGGTCGGACCGCCGCGGGTGGCGGGACTCGATCTCGAGCCCGCCCGCGAACTGCTGTACGTCACCGGTGCGAGCGTCGCGCTCGCGGGCGTGATCGGGTCGCTCGTCTTGGTCCCGTTCGGCAGCAACGTGTTCGCGCACCTCGCCGGCTACGTCGTCGGGTTCGCGGTGCCGTTCGCGGGCGTCCTCGCGGACGGCGGAGCCGATCGGGCAGGCAAATAGCCGGAACGACAGCGATGCCGTTCGGTCGCCGCGGTCGCGTTGCCGTTCAGTCGTCGTGGTCGTGACCGTGGCCGCGGTCGGCCGCGGTCGTGAGGCCGCCGTCGCCGAACTCGTCGACCGGCGTCACGCTGTAGTCGACCGTGAGCGTGTCCTTCGTCGCGCGGATCTTCCCGACGAACGCCGAGATGTCCTCCAGGCGCCCCTCAAGCACGAACAGCTCCATGCAGTACCGCGAGCCGACGTGGCTGTGGAAGTTGGAAGCGACGAGCCCCTCGTGTTCGTGGCGGAGCCGCATCATCCGCTCCTCGACGCTCGTGGTCTCGTAGTCGAAGAGCACCGTCACCACCGCCATCAGGTCCCTGTCCTCCAGCTTCGCGTCCTCGAACTCGCCGAGGAGGTTCCGGGACGCCTCGCGGACGACCTCGCTGCGCCCGGTGTAGCCGTGTTCGTCCGCGAACCCGTCGATCCGCTCTAACAGCTCCTCCGGCATCGAGACGCTGACGACCGTCATATATTAACTAAACGAGCCGATCTTGTTAATCTTTGAGGTTCGGGTCGGCGTCGCCGGCCGTCGGGGGCCGGTCGGACGGTCCGCCGTCGATCCGCTCCGAGAGCCACGCGTAGTGGTCGAGCAGGGCGCGCTCGCCGGCGTCGGTGAGCGCGTACACGTCGGCGATCCCCTCCGTTCGGCGGTCGAGGAACCCCGAGTCGACGAGCGACCGCAGCGTGGCGTAGAACGACCCCGGGTCGATCCGCTCGTCGTAGTGCGATTCGAGCCGGCTCTTCAGCGGCTGGGCCCGCAGCTCGCCGGCGTCGTACAGCAGCGCGCACAGGTCGCGGCGGCGGCCGCTGTGGAGCCACTTCGTCATACGCCCGGTTCCCGCCGGCGCCTCAGGACCGTTTCGGTCCCGGACGACGGACGCGATTCGTTTTGGGGACCCGAGGTTATGTAAATATTTGCCTTTATTTGCTATGAACTCGTTAGCATCCAACTCTCAAGCGATTCGATTGACGATTGACGTGTATTATGTGTATAAATGTGTGTCTACGGTACTTTCTTCACTCGGGCCGTCGCTCGTCCCGATATGCACGCGTCGATCGAACACTTGGTCTGTCGACACCGGTACGAGCGCCGAGCGGTGGTGGTCAACCCCGACGAGGTCGTCGAGCGCTGTTCGAAGTGCGGCAAAGAGCGTATTCGGGGGGCTGCGGGCTCGTAGCGGTTCGACCGCGGTCCGTTTCCGTCGACCGCGGCCGCGACCCTCACGTCGGTCCGAGCAGTTCGTCGAGCCGGCTGACGCGGCGGTCGCCGAGGACGCACCGCCCGCGGTCCTCGTGGCCCACGCGCTCGACGTGGACGGCGTCGAGGCCCGCGTTCCACGCCGCGCCCACGTCGCTCTCGCCGTCGCCGGCGTAGTAGCCGCGGTCGGTCCGGGGGTCGACGCCGAGGTCCGTCATCGCCAGCTCGATGGGGTCGGGGTCGGGCTTCCACCCCGTCTCGTCGGTGCAGCAGACGACGGCGTCGAACCGGTCCTCGAGGTCGAGCCGGTCGAGCACGGGGTCGGCGAGGAACCGCTGGCAGTGGGTGACGAGCCCGGTCGGGCCGCCGGCGTCGTCGACGCGGTCGAGCAGGTGGGCGGCGTCGTCGTGGAGGTACGTCGCCTCTGCGCGGGCGAGCGGGTCCTCCTCCGCGTGGAACGCCGGCCAGAACGCGTCGGGGTCGACTCCGAGTTCGCGGAGGGTGTCGCCGCGGGCGCCCCCGAGCCCGTGCCAGAGGACGTACGCCTCCCGGTCGGAGAAGCGGCGACCGAGCCGGTCGCCGACGCGGTCGAAGACGCCGCGAGTGTACGACCACTCCGCGTCGACGAGGGTCCCGTCGAGGTCGAACAGGTGGAAGTCGTAGTCGGCGACGGGCATGGGCCCGCCCGTAGGCGGTCGGCCGATAAGTGCGTTGTGGGGCGGGCGCCCCGTTCGGATCGGGACAGGGCCGGTCTCACTCTTCCCGGACGTGGATCGACGACCCGAGGTACTTGTGCAGGACTTCGTCGACGGCGTCGGCGTTGAATCGGTCGAGGTCGTCGGCGATCGCCGAGCGCAGCGCGTCGAGGTGCTCTCGGTCGGTCCGGAGCTCCCGGAAGTCGGCGGCGACGACCTCGACGCCGAGCCGGTCGCTCGCGAGCCGCCGGAACGACGATTCGTCCCCGATCTCCGCGCGCCAGAGGCGGTCGCGGAAGAAGAGCCAGCCGTCGGTGTCGGGCTCGCTCGCGGGGACCTCCATCGTCGTCTCGAACCGGTCCGGGTCGACGACGGCGCCCTCGGGGGCGAGTCGGAACTCCACGCGGAAGACGTAGGCGGCGTCCATCGGCGGGGACTCGTCCCGTCAGAGGATAAAAGTACATACCCCTCGGTCGAGTCAGTTGTCACATATGTTGGACCGCCCCCGCGACCTCATCGAGCGTGCGTACCGCCGACACCTCCACCGGGAGATCGAGGACGTGCCGACGCACGTCGCGATCATCCAAGACGGGAATCGACGGTACGCGCGCGAGCGGGGCGACGACGCGCCCGACGGCCACCGCGCCGGCGCCGCCACCACCGAGCGCGTGCTCGACTGGTGCGCGGACCTGGGCGTCGCGGAGCTGACGCTGTACGCCTTCTCCACCGAGAACTTCGAGCGCCCGGACGAGGAGTTAGGGCCGCTGTTCGACCTGCTTGAGGACAAGCTCCGCGACTTCGCCGACGCCGACCGCGTCCACGAGCAGGGGGTCCGCGTCCGCGCGATCGGCGACGTCGACCGGCTCCCGGAGCGCGTGCGCGACGCGGTGGCGTACGCGGAACGCCGCACCGCCGACAACGACCGGTTCACGCTGAACGTCGCGCTGGCGTACGGCGGCCGGACGGAGCTGCTTGACGCCGCGAGGGCGATCGCGCGGGACGTCGACGCCGGCGACCTCCACCCGGACGACGTCGACGTCGAGACCGTCGAGGACCGCCTGTACGACCGGCCGGTCCGGGACGTCGATCTCATCGTCCGGACCGGCGGCGACGAGCGCACCTCGAACTTCCTGCCGTGGCACGCCAACGGCAACGAGGCGGCCGTCTACTTCTGTGCGCCGTACTGGCCGGAGTTCTCCGAGGTGGAGTTCCTCCGCGCCATCCGCACGTACCAGTCGCGCGAGGAGTCGTGGCGGCGGGCCCGGGCGGAGCGCGCGGTCGCGCTGGTCCGGGCGGTCGCCGAGGTCGAGATCGCCGAGGCGCACGCGGTCGCCGGGCGGCTCCGCGACCGGCTCCCGATCGACGCCGACGCGCTCGCCGCCGCGCTCCCCGGCGACGCGCAGCGGCGGACCGAGGCCGGAGACGACCCCGCCCCCGAGGCCGTCGCCGGGGATGCGTCCGGGAGTTCCGCCGGCGAGACGCAGGCGGAACCGGAGTCGGCGGACTAGGAACGGGCCTGACAGAACAGAAGGCGTTTCGTCCGCGCTACGCGGGGTTCTTCCGGGTCAGATCGCTTCCGCAGATCGGGCACCGCTCCTTGTTCTCGTCGAAGGTGCGGTTGCAGCCGACGCATTGGAACCGCCACTCGCGCTCCTCGGAGATGCCGTCTCTGGCGATCGGCTCGACGGTGAGATCGAGCCGCTCGGCGACGTTCTGCATCGCGTAGTCGTCGGTGACCAGCGTCGCGCTCAGCTCCAGCGCGGTCGCGATAAGCCGGGCGTCGGTGTCGGACAGCTCCGCGGCGTCGCCGGAGCCGCGCGCGGCGCGCCGCACGTTGTCGAGGACCTCCGGAGCCGGGACGTGGATCGCCATGCCGGACCCCTCCATTGCGTCGAAGCGGAGCGCGCCCTCGCCGGTGAGCTCCTCGTGCACTTCGGGCACCGAGACCACGTCGTCGTCGGTGGTGTACTCGTGGATGAACGCCGATGTGTCGAGGACTTCCATCAGCGGGCGACGACGATGTAGTCTTTCACCGCCTGCACGTTCGCAACCGGCACTTTCAGACGCCCCATCTCGTCGACGTCGAAGCCCGAGCGCTCCGGACTGAGGTGCTCGTGGGGGCTCACGAGGAGGTCGGAGAGCTCGCCCGACTTGAGGTCCATCGTGATGTTGTACAGGTCCCCGAGTTCGGTTCCGTCCGCGCTCATCACCGCCTTCCCGGAGAGGTTCTCCGCGAGGATGTCGACCATGTGCGCACGGTCCCGGGCAACGGTCTTAAACTCCACGGGGGCGTCCGACGGACGACGGACGCGCCGTTCAGCGGGCCCCGCTTCCGTCGCGGTCCGGACGGGCGCATTTTGAAAGGCTTAACTGACGTCCGGGCCGAACGGTAGACAACCGACCTTTTCGGGGCGATCACTGATGACCGACCACACAAACGCGGACACCCTTCGGACGCCGATCGTCGCCGTGCTGGGCCACGTCGATCACGGCAAGACCAGCCTGCTCGACAAGATCCGTGGCTCCGCCGTCAGCGAGGGCGAAGCCGGCGCGATCACGCAACACATCGGGGCGACCGACATCCCGCTCGACACCATCTCCGGGATGGCGGGCGAGCTCATCGACCCGACCGACTTCGACCTCCCCGGGCTCCTCTTCATCGACACGCCGGGCCACCACTCCTTCTCGACGCTGCGCGCCCGCGGCGGCGCGCTCGCCGACATCGCGGTGCTCGTCGTCGACGTCAACGACGGCTTCCAGCCGCAGACGGAGGAGGCGATCGACATCCTCCGCCGGACGGGTACCCCCTTCGTCGTCGCCGCCAACAAGGTGGACACGACGCCGGGCTGGAACCCGCAAGCGGGGCAGCCGATCCAGCGGAGTCTGGAGGCGCAGTCGGAGCGCGCCGAGTCGATGCTCAACGAGAACCTCTACGAGATCATCGGCCAGCTCTCCGACGCCGGCTTCTCCGCCGACCTCTACTGGCGCGTGCAGGACTTCCAGAAGAACATCGGCGTCGTCCCGCTCTCGGCGATCACGGGCGAGGGCGTCCCCGACCTGCTCACCGTCCTGATGGGCCTCTCTCAGCGCTTCATGAAAGAGGAGATGGCGATCGACGTCTTCGGGGCGGGCGAGGGGACGGTCCTGGAAGTGAAAGACGAGCGCGGTTTCGGCGCCACCATCGACACGGTCGTGTACGACGGAGTGGTGCGCAACGGCGACCGGATAGTCGTCGGCGGACAGGAGGACCCGATCGACACCGAGATCCGGGCGCTGCTCCAGCCGCGACCCCTCGAGGAGATCCGCACGGAGAAGCAGTTCGAGAAGGTGGCGGAAGTCGGCGCCGCCGCCGGGGTGAAGATCGCCGCGCCCGACCTCGACCGGGCGATGGCGGGCGCGCCGGTGCGGGTCGTCCGCGACCGCCCGGTCGAGGAGGTCGTCGAGGAGGTGAAAGCCGAGCTCGCGGAGATCGAGGTCGAGACCGCAGAGAACGGCGTCGTCGTCAAGGCGGACACGCTCGGCTCCCTGGAGGCGATGGCGAACGCCCTCCGCGAGGCGGAGGTCCCCATCCTGCGCGCGGAGGTCGGCGACATCGCGCCGCGCGACATCGCCGTGGCCGAGACCGCGAACCAGGACGAGCACAAGGCCATCCTCGGGTTCAACGTCGACCTGCTCACGAACGCCGAGACGGAGCTGGAGAACGCCGACGTGAAGCTGTTCACGAACGACGTGATCTACCAGCTGATCGAGGACTACGAGACGTACGTCGAGGAGAAGCAGCGCGCCCAACAGGAGACGGTGCTGGACAAGGTCGTCCGCCCGGCGCGCTTCCGCATCCTCCCCGACCACACGTTCCGGCAGAACGACCCCGCCGTCGTCGGCGTCGAGGTCATCTCGGGCACGCTCCAGAACAACCGCAACGTCGGGCTGTTCGAGGGCAACGAGTTCGAGCGCGTCGGCCAGCTCTCTGGCATTCAAAAGCAGGGCGACGACGTCGACGAGGCGCGCGCCGGCGAGCGCGTGAGCATCGCCATCGACGGCCCCACCGTCGGGCGCGGCATCGAGGAGGGCGACACGCTCTGGACCGAACTCCCCGAGAAGCACGCCAAGATCCTCGAACAGGAGCTGAAAGAGGAGATCACCGCCGACGAGCGCGAGGCGCTCGCGGCGTACTTGGAGACCAAGCGGAAGCGGGACCCCTTCTGGGGGAAGTGAGGCGGTCCGCCGTCACAGCGTCTTTTCGCAGCTCGGACACTCGGGACCGCGGTCGCCGGTGACCGGCTCGACCGCGATCCGACAGTTCTCGCACCACCGGCGTCCGCCGCCCTCGTCGCCGGGCACGTCGTGTGTCACGCCACTCACCGCGGCAGCGTCCAGTTCACGTCGACGCCGCGGTCCGGGAACGGCGGCGTGGAGACGACTTCGAACGTCCGATTCGCCGCGCCCTCGGTCGTCGGCGCCGCGGTCATGAGCCACGCCACGTCGGCCCGCGAGACGCTCCCCCACAGCTTCTCGCCCGGCTCGGCCGTCGTGACGAGCCCCGTCCGTCGACCGTTCGTCAGGACCCCCGGGCGGAGGATCGTGTGACGGATCGGCGCGTCGCGGATCGCGGCCTCCGCCTCCCCCTTGGCCTCTTGGAGCGGACCGATGAACGCGTCGAAGGCCGACGCGAGCGGGCTCGCCGGCTCGGGGCCGACGCCGATCGCCGACTCCATCACGAACGCGTCCACGCCGGCCTCGACCGCCGCCTCCAGCAGCGCGCGGTTCCCCGCCCCGTCGACGAACGGCGGCCCGGTTCTGACGGCCGATCGGGCGCTCCCAACGGCGCTTATCACCGCGTCCACGCCGTCCACGGCGGCGCCGAGGTCAGTCGGATCGAGGAGGTCGTCTACCACGACCTCGTCGGCCCCCGCCGCGCGGAGGTCGGCGGTGGCCCCCGGCGACCGGGTGAGCGCGCGAACGGTGTCTACCCGCGGCCCGGCTCGCCGGAGCGCCTCTTTGCCCGTTCCGCCGGTGGCGCCCGCGACGAGGACCGCGTCGATGTCGGTCGGTGTCATGTCAGACCATCGGCGTCGTAGCGCAAAGAGCCTCTGGGTCGCCACCGCACGATGCGGGCCGCCGGAGTGCGCTCCGACGAAGCGAACGGGGTTATGAAAAGGCGCCTTGCGGCGCGGACGGAACAGCGGCGGCTTTCAGCCCGCACCGCCCGAGACCGTCAGCCTGAGAGCGTCAGCCTGAGCTCCACTGCCCGGAGGTCGGCGGCGAACGCGGGGTGGTGCTCGGCCGCGCGCCGACGGACTGGCCGCGCTCCTTCTCGCCGCGATCGGCGCGAGGTCGCCGCGACTCCCCTACTCGCGCCCCGACGTCGTCGACTGACTGACGACCCGCGTCGCGGTCGCCTTCCAGCGGATCGCCACCGCGTCGCCCGCGTCCAGATCCAACCGCGCCGCGCTCTCGCCCGTGATCAGCACCCGAAACGCCACTCCGTCAGCCCCGCCCACCGCGACCCGTACCGTCGAAACGGTCTCGCCGGCCTCGATCCCGACCACCTCGCCGCGGAGCCGGTTCCGGGCGCTCGTGGAATCCGGGTCGACTCGCTCCCCGCCTTTATAAATCGTCACCGCGTCGGCGCCGATTCGCACCTGCACCGCGTCTCCGACCGCCGCGCCCTCGGGGTCGTCCGCCGTGCCGTCCACCCCGCCGTGCAGACCGCGCACCCGTCCGACCGCGGTGTCGACGTCGGCCAGCTCGCCGTCGACGCTCGCGACGGTCCCGTCGAGCACCGTCTCGGGGACGCTCGCGGTCGCGGCGAGCACGGCCTGGAGCCGGTCGTACCGGTCGAGGAGGGTGCGACCGCCCGACGAGAGCCGACTCCCGCCGCCCCCCGACCCGCCGCGTCGGCGCTCGACGAGTGTCCCGAACGCCGTCTCCAACGCCTCGATCCGCGAGAGGGCGCGGGCGCGGGAGCGACCCAACTCCGCGGCCGCGCCCGCCACCGACCCCGCCTCGTGGACCGCCCGCAGAAGCGCGGCGTCGCGGCCGTCGAACTCGACGCCGTCCTCGATGAGCGCGGCTCGCCCGCGCCCCGCGGCGCCGCCGGTCTCGTCCATACCCCGACGGTCGCCCCGCGAGGTGTTGGCGTTTTCCCTCCACACGCGGTCGTCCGGTACCGCCGGGGACCGCGCACGAAGCCGCTTCGGCGACGTAACCGGTTCCGGAACGTAACCGCCCCCGGACGTAGTCGGGCTCAGAGCGGGGCCGGCCGGCCAAGCGGATCCATCGCCGTCATCGCTTCCTCCGGACGCTCCCCACCACACGGTCCCGCGAACGCATAACCGGTTCTGGTTACCCCGCGACAGAAGCTATATCCGGTATCGCTCCGTCGGTGTATCTATGTCGATACATCGACGCCGGCTTCTTGCCGCGCTCGGTGCTGGCGCCGCCGCGGGCACCGCCGGTTGCGCACAGCTCGTCGGTGGGGGCGGCGGGAGCACCGGCGGCGGGAGCGCCGATGGCGACGGCCCCTCGGTCGCCGGCCAGACGCTGACGCTCACGACGACCACGAGCACGTACGACACCGGACTGCTCGACGAGATCCACGTCGACTTCGAGGAGATGTACGGCGTCACCGTCGACGCCGTGGCGAAGGGGACCGGCGCGGCCCTGGAGTCGGCCCGGAACGGGAACTCGGACGTGGTGATGGTTCACGCCCGCGGGCTCGAAGACGAGTTCCTGCGTAACGGATACGGCACCAACCGTCGGGACCTGATGTTCAACGACTTCGTGATCGTCGGGCCCGAGAGCGACCCGGCGGGGATTCAGGAGGTGAGTTCGGCGACCGAGGCGCTCACGACGATCGCCGCTGCGCAGGCAGAGTTCGTTTCTCGCGGCGACAACTCCGGCACGCACACCAAGGAGCTGAACCTCTGGGCGGCCGCGGGCACCGAGCCCGGCGGCGACTGGTACCAGGAGACCGGCTCCGGCATGGGCGAGGCGCTGAACATCGCGACCCAGCAGGGCGCCTACACGCTCGCGGACCGCGGCACGTTCATCTCCCAGCGCTCGACGATCGACCTCGCGATCCTCGTACAGGGCCCCATCGAGGACGGGCCGGAGATCCTCTCGAACCCCTACGGGATCATGGCCGTCAACCCCGGCGTCCACGACGACGTCAACTACGACCTCGCGATGGCGTACATCGGGTGGATCACGAGCCCCGGGACCCAGGACGCGATCGCCGACTACCAGACGAACGGCGAACAGCTGTTCTTCCCCGAGGCCGTCTCCGAGGACCCCGACTTCCAGCAGTACGTTCCGGAAGGTTGGAGTGGCGACTCGGCCGACGAGTGAGCGTGCCGATCGAACCAGTCGTCGGCCTGCTCTCCGGGGTCTTCGACCTCCCGTTCAGGGACGGCTACGTCTGGAGCGTCATCTACGTCTCGCTGTACGTGAGCCTCACCGCCGTGGCACTGAGCACGCTGTTCAGCGTCCCGGTGGCCGTTCTGATCGGGTTCGCCGACTTCCCGGGCAAGCGGTTCGCCAAGTCGGTCATCAACACCGGGATGGGCTTTCCGAGCGTGGTCGTCGGGCTCGTCGTCCTCTTCGCGGTCTCGAACCGGGGGCCGCTCGGACCGCTCGACCTCGTCTTCACGAGGGAGGCGATGATCATGTCCCAGTTCGTGCTGGCGACGCCGCCGATCACGGCGATCACCCTCGCGTCCGTCTCGGGGGTGGACGACGGGGTTCGCGACGCCGCGCGCGCGCTCGGCGGCACGCGCATCGACGCGGCGCTCGTGGTCCTGAAGGAGGCGCGGTACGGGATCGCCACCGCGGTCCTGGCCGGCTTCGGCCGCGCAGTCAGCGAGGTCGGGTCCGTGCTCATCGTCGGCGGGAACATCACGAGCGCCGACGGCATCTCGAAGACGCGGACGTTGACCACCGCCATCCAGCTCGAGGCCCGTCAGGGACAGTACGAGACGGCGCTCGTGCTCGGCGCGATCCTCGTCGCGCTCGTGTTGACCGTCAACGCCGTGGTCGTTCACTTCGGACACGGAGGGGTGAACCGCTGATGCTCCGGGCGACCGACGTCTCGCAGTCGTTCGGCGACGAACAGGTGTTCCGGGACCTCTCCGTCGCGGTCGACGGCGGCGAGGTCCTCGGCGTCATCGGCCCCTCGGGCGTCGGCAAGACGACGCTGCTCCGGACGCTCGCGCTCTCGCTCGAACCGGACGCGGGGACCGTCGCGCTCGGCGACACCGACGCGTGGGCCGCCGAGGAGGCCGCCCGGCTCGCCCTGCGTCGGCGGGTCGGGATGGTGTTCCAGGAGGCCAGCCTCTTCGACGCGTCCGTGGCCCGCAACGTCGAATACGGGCTCCGGGTGCGGAGCTCGTGGCCCGACCGGATCGCGGCGGCCCTGGGGCTCGCCGACAGGCCCGACGCGGTTCGCGAGTCGCTGGACGTCGTCGGACTGACGGACAAGGCGAGCGAGCACGCCGCCTCGCTCTCGGGCGGGGAGGCCCAGCGGGTGTCGTTCGCCCGCGCGCTGGCGTACGATCCCGACGCGCTGCTGCTCGACGAGCCCACGTCGGACCTCGACCCGCGGAACACGGCCGTCATCGAGGCGGCCATCGAGGAGGCTCGGGCCCGCGGCATCGGCGTCGTCGTGGCGACCCATGACATGCACCAGGCCGAGCGCGTCGCGGACCGCGTCGCGGTGCTGCTCGACGACGGCGTCACCGAGGTCGGGCCGACGGAACGGATCTTCGAGGACCCCGCCGACGAGCGCACCCGGAAGTTCATCTCGGGCGAGCTGGTGTACTGACGCGTACTTAGCGTCGGTGAACTACTGTGGTGGTGTGGATGCTTATAAATCGAATTGCGCTGTTGCTGTCGGCTGTTTATACGTCGTCGACGGCTCTGTGGTGACGACCTCTGAAGCCCCAGCCGCTCGCTTATAAATGGTTGTTGACGGCGGATCGACGGTGAACACTTCCAAAGCCCCAGCCGTGAGGACGGCGCACGCTCGTTGTGCTCCTCACTCACTCGCTCACTTCGTTCGCTCCTTCGTTGCGGTGCTTACGTCGCCTGCGCCGTCCTCACGGCTGCCCCTTTGAGTTCC
>NZ_AOJH01000046.1 GCF_000337355.1 Halorubrum kocurii JCM 14978
GATGGCCCGCTCGGAGGCGCGCGCCACCGCACCGTTGTTTATACCGGATCGTCGCTGCCGCTTCAGACGTCGAACTCGAACTCGACCGCCTCACCGGCCTCGGCGTCGCCGGAGTCGACCACGTCGTCGCCGGCCGCGAAGCCGGCGTGGAGGTGCTCGTAGGTGCGGTCGATCGCCTCCACGATCACCTTCGTGCCGCCGGTGACGGGCATGAAGTTCGTGTCGCCGTCCCACCGCGGGACGACGTGCGTGTGGAGGTGGTCGACTGAGCCGCCAGCCGCGGAGGTGCCGAGGTTCTGTCCGGTGTTCACCCCGTCTGGGTCGACGTCGCGGCGCAACGCCGCGAGCGTCGCCGCCTTCAGCTTCGCGTGGTCGAAGAGGACGGCGTCGCCGAGGTCGGTCGGGTCCTCGCGGTGCTCGTTCGGGATCACCATCGCGTGGCCCGGGTTGTACGGCGCGTTGTTCAAGAGGACGTAGTTGCGCTCGCTTCTGGCGACGATCCGCGACTCGCGGTCGTCCTCGCGCTCGGGCAGGACGCAGAACGGACAGCCGTCGATCGGGTCCGACTCGCGCTCGACCCACTCGATCCGCCACGGGGCGTAGATCCGGTCCATCAGTCGTCGAAGTCGTGGATGCCGGCAGTCGTCACCTCGACGCCGTCCTCGGTGACGAGCAGCGTGTGCTCCGCCTGGCTCACGAGGGCGTCGTCGGCCTCCTTCAGCACGGGGTACCCCTTCACCGCGTTCGCCTGCTTCAGGCGGCGCAGGGCCATCTCCACCCGGTCTCCCTCGAGCCACCGCGCCGCGAACGGGAGGTCGTCGAACGCCTCGATCTCCTCGAGGGCCTGCCGCGCGCGGCGGTCGCGGACGCTCGCGGAGCCCTCGCGCTCGAATATCTCCTCGTCGGTCCCCTCGCCGACCTTCCCGCGGCCGTCGGTGGCGAACGGCTCGATCGCGACCGCCTGTCCCGGCTCCAGTTCGACCGAGCGATCGACGCCCCGGTTCGGGATCGTCGGCCCGGTGTGGGCGTCGTACCGCTCGACGCCGTGCCCGGAGAGGTTCAGGACCGGCGTGTAGCCGTACCCGCGGATCACGTCCTCGATCGCCTGTCCGACCACCCCGACCTCGACGCCCGGTCCGGCCTCGTCGACGGCGGCCTCCAGCGCCATCTCGGCGGCCTCGACCAGCTCGGGGGTCCCCGTGTGGTCGACCGTGACCGCGGCGTCGGCGATGTAGCCGTCGACGTGGACCCCGACGTCGAGACACACCATCTCCTCGCCGAACTCGGTGTCGTCGTCGCGGCCCGGGGTTGCGTGCGACGCCTCCGGGTCGACGCTGATGTTGACGGGGAACGCGAGCCCCGCGTCCTGCTCGCGGATGAAGTCCTCCGTCCACTCGGCGACCTCGAGGTGGGACCGTCCCGGCTCGACCATCTCGCGGGCCTCGTTCATCGCCTCGACCAACACCGCGCCGGCCTCTCGGTAGCTCTCGACCGCGTCGTCGTCCAGGGATCCGTGGCTCATGTCTCCGGGTTCGGTGACTGACCGCAAAGAGGTTGCGGAGGGCGTTCGCGGACCCTCGCCGCGTTACGGCGCGGGGTCGGGGTCTGCCCTCGAACCGGCGCCTGCGGCCGGCTCCCCGGCCGCCTCCCCTTCCGCCGTCTTCGCTCCTTCCGCCGTCTCACCGTCGGCGGCCGGGAGCCACATCGTGATCAGGGTCCCCGTCGGCTCCCGGGTGTGGATGTCCAGGTCCCCGCCGGACTCGGTGACGATCCAGTGGACGAGCCAGAGCCCGAGCCCGCTCGCGTGTTCGAGCGCCGTCTCCCGCGCCTCGGAGAACACGCTCCGCTCGACCGGCGGGATCCCGGGACCGTTGTCGGCGACGGCGATCCGGTATCCGCCGTCGTCCGGGGTGACGGCCACCTCGACGATGGGCTGGTCCCCGTCGTTGTGGACGACGGCGTTCTCCAACACGTTGCGGACCGCCGACTCCAACAGCTCGTCGGCGCACACGACCGCCGCGTCGGGCGTCGACACCGTCACCGTCGCCGTCGGGAACGAGGACTCGAGCGACTCGCAGAGCCGCGTGACCAGTTCCGACAGGTCGATGTCCGCCCGCGCGCCGTCGCTGTGGAGCGCGACGTCGATCTCGCGGGCCTGATCGCTGAGGTGGGTCAGCGTCTCCACCTTCCGGTCGATGACGTCGAGGTACTCGTCGCCCTCGTCGTCGACGTGGTCGCGAAGGAGGTCCGCGTAGCCGCCGATGACGTTCGTGTCGTTTTTCAAGTCGTGCCGGAGGACGCGGTTGAGGACCTGGAGCCGCTGTTCGTACCGGCTGCTCTCGGTTACGTCGGTAGCGGTTATCACCACCTCTTGGGTGTCCTCGAACAGGCGTTCGACCACCGTCTCGAACTGGCGCCAGTTTCCGTCCGCGTGGGTGATCCGGTGGTCGAGCGCCTGCGGGTCGCCGGTCTCGAAGGCCCGCTCGAACGCGCGCTGGGCCTCCCGCCGGTCGTCAGGGTGGACCAGATCGATCACCGGTCGCCCCTCGATCGCCGCGGGCGCGTGACCGAGCAGCCGTTCTATCGACGGACTCACATACCGGAGCAGGCCGTCGGTGCCGCAGACGGCGATGACGTTCGGCGACTTCTCGATGAGCGCCCGGTAGCGACGCTGGAGGGTCTCGCGCTCGGTGACGTCGCGGAACAGGAGGACGGTTCCGCCCGTCGCGGCGCCCCTCCGAGATCCGCCCTCCGGTTCGGATCCGGTTCCCGGCCCGAGCCCGGAGCCGAACCCGCCTCCAGTCGCGGCGATCGGGTGGGCGGCGACGGTCAGGAAGCGAGGATCGGAGCCGCCGTCCACGGTCACCCTGAGGTCGGTGTCCGGCTCCGGCCCGGCGCGGCGGCCCGTCCGGTCCCCGTCGTCGACCGCGGTCGACGACGCGAGGTCCGCCACTGCGGGCGCGCGTTCGAACGCCTCTTCGACGCCGCAGCCGACCGCAGCCGACGGGAACAGCCGCCGAGCCGGTCGGTTCAGATCGACGACGCGACCGTCGGCGTCGACGACGACGACGCCGTCGGAGAGGTTCGCGAACACCGCGTCACGGGCGATCGGCGAGAGGTCGAGCAGCCGGTGGCGGAACACGACCCAGCCGAGCAGCCCGGACGTGACCGCGAACGTGACCGGCGTGAGGTCGACGAACACCGGGCCGAGCGTCCCCGTGATCCCGACCACCCCGACGATCATCGGCACGACGCCGGCGACGAGCAAGAGCGCGGCCTGCCGGCGGAACACGCCATCCCGGGCGAGCGCGGCGTAGCCGAGCACACCGAAGGTAAACAGGTTCACCGCGTAGCTGTACGTCATGAACCCGATGAGTGCCGGCGTCGGGAGGTACTCCATGACGAGGAACCCGTTCGAACCGGTCAGCGACGGTGTAGTATAAAAAAGCGGATCGGCGCCGACGAGGAGGATGCCGCCGACGGCGCTCGCGGGTACGAGACACAGCAGGGCGATGCGCCGCGGTCGGAACCACGCCGTCCAGTCGACGTACGCGAACACGAACGCGGGCCACGCGACGGTGAGCATCGCGATCCCGAGCCAGACGAAGCGGTTCCACAGCAGGGTCGCCGGGAGCGTCGTCGCCGACAGCTGCGCCGCGTACGCCAGTGACCAGAGGCCGCTGGCCACCGTCACGGCCACGAAGCTCCCCACGAGCGGCCTCCCGCCGCGCGTCCGGTTCCGAACGGCGTACACCGCGAAGGAAAATGACGCGAGCGCCGCCACGAGCAACGGGGCCGTGTACGGCGTCGGTTGCCACTCCATCGATACCGGTTGGATGATAGTGGCGGATAAAAAGGAACCGGACCGAACATCCTAATACCGGGGCGAAACCACGGAACGTATGCTCGAACCGGGCGATTCCGCACCCGCGATCGCGCTGTCCGACCAGCACGGCGACGCCGTCACCGTCGACCCGTCCGCGGCGCGCTACACGGTCGTCTACTTCTACCCGCGGGCCGACACGCCGGGCTGTACCGCCGAGGCCTGCGGCTTCCGCGACGAGTGGGACGCCTTCGAGGGGGCGGACGTCGCGGTCGTCGGGATCAGCGACGACCCAGTCGACGACCTCGAACCGTTCGCCGAGGCGTACGACCTGCCGTTCACGCTGCTCTCGGACCCGGACGGCGAGGTCGCGAGCGCGTACGACTCGTACGGCGAGAAACAGATGTTCGGGAACACCTTCGACGGCGTGTTCCGGAACACGTACGTGATCGACTCGGGCGGGACGGTCGCGCTCGCGTACGAGGGGGTCTCCCCCGAGGACCACGCGGCCGAGATCATCGACGACATCGACGCGCTGGACGGCTGACTCGGCGACGCACTATTCAAGTAGCCCTGCCGGAATGAGCGATTCGCGTCGCGTTTAGCCGCAGTACCGGCCAGCGTCCGTCACCCACAGACCAGCATGGGCCGACGTCTCTCTGCACCGGCAGACCTCTCGGTGGTCGATCCGCACTCGTTAGCTACCGGCGACTTCAGGGCTGAGACTTCCTTGAGAACCGGTTTTCAGCCTATGATTTAAAATAATCCGGCGATCCGAGAGAGCAGCCGCGGCACCTCCGTGGCGATCGCGCGCCGCTTGAGGAGGCCGAACCCAACGACGATGACGGCGAACCCGGCGACCGTCAGCGCCGTCACCGGCTCGGCGAGCAGGACCGCGCCCGTCACCGTCGCGACCACAGGGACGACGTACGAGACGAGGTTGATCTCGAAGGGACCCAGCCGGTCGAGCAGCGTGAAGTAGATGACGTACGCGACCGCCGAGGCCAACACGCCGAGGAACAGCAGCGACCCGATGGCCGGCAGCGCGGTCGACGGGAGCCGCTGCGGCTCGCCGAGCCCGAGGCTGAACCCGTGGATCAGCAGCGCGCCGAACAGCATCGCCCACCCGGTGAGCGCGACGCTCGAGAAGCTCGTCTCCACCGTGCGGAGCCCGACGCTGCCGACCGCGACCGCGATCACGCCGACCGAGATGAGTCCGACGCCGACCGTGACGCCGCCGGCGAGGTTCGCCGGGTCCGGTTGGGCGACGAGCCCGACGCCGACGAACGCCAACACCACGCCGAGCCCGCCGCGCGCGTCGAGGTCCGAGTCGCCGATCCACGCGGCCGCGACCGCCGCGGTCGCGATGGGAACGAGGCTGTAGGTGATCGAGGCGATCCCGCTCGTCGTGTACTGCTGGCCGACGAACAGCAGGGAGTTGTTGACGGCGACGGAGAGGCCGCCGCTGAACCCGATCGCCGCCGCGTCGCCGCGGGTCCGCGGGAGCGGGGCGGCCTCCGTCACCAAGACGTACGTCACGAGCACCAGCGCGGCCAGATCGAACCGATAGGCGGCGTACAGCACCGGCGGGTAGTAGTCGAGCCCGACCTCGATGGCGACGAAAGAAGCCCCCCAGAGCAGCGCGAGCGCGAAGAACAGCGCGACGTCTCGGTACCTAGACACGATCGGAGAGTGCGGCTCCGGAAGTATAGCGGTGTCCGTTTCGGTTAGTAGCCGCGGACGATCAGGTAGTCCGCGAGGTCAGCCAGCAGCTCGCGGGACCCGCCCTCGGGGAGGATTTCGAGGTGTTCTTTCGACCGCTCAGTGAGGTCTTCGGCCGTCTCGCGGGCGTACGCGATCGAGCCGACCTCCTCTAAGGCCGCCACCGCGTCGTCGATGGCCTCCTCCGTCACCTCGGCCGGCGTGTCGGCGTCGACCAGGCCGTCGACTTCGACCCCCTGCTGGCGGGCGTGGAGGGTGATCAGGGTCTCCTTCCCCTCGACGAGGTCGGAGCCGCGTTGCTTGCCCAGGTCCTCGGAGGGGACGGTCAGATCGAGCACGTCGTCCTGGATCTGGAACGCCCGCCCCGAGTCGATCCCGTACTGGTAGAGGGCGTCGACGACCTCCTCGTCGGCGCCGAGCAGGAGGGCTGGCGTCGCGGCCGAGGCGCCGTAGAGGACGGCGGTCTTCAGCTCGACCATCTCCAGGTACTCCTCCGGGAGAATGTCGTCGCGGCTCTCGAAGGCGACGTCGAGGGCCTGTCCCTCGCAGATCTCGGTGCAGGTCGACGCGAGCATCCGCATCGCCTCCAGCCCGTTGGCCGGGTCGGAGCCCGTCTCCGTCATGAACTCGAACGCCTTCGAGTAGAGCGTGTCGCCGGCGAGGATGGCGGTCGAGGTGTCGTACTGCTCGTGGACGGCCGGGACGCCGCGCCGGAGCTCGTCCTCGTCCATGATGTCGTCGTGGATCAGCGTGAACGACTGGATCACCTCGATCGCGACCGCGGCGCGCATCACGTCGACGGTGTTGCCGTCGAGCGCGTCGAACTCGCGGAAGTCTGCGCCCATCGGGTCGACGCCGGTCACCGCCTCCGCGGCCAGCGTCGTCACCGTCGGTCGGAGCCGTTTGCCGCCGGCTTCGAGGATGTACCGCGTCGCCTCGTAGAGCCGCTCCGGGTGCTGTACCGGCAGCTCCTCATCGATAGCGGCGTTGACGAGGTCACGCCGCTCGCGGATGGCCTCCAGCACCCGCGCCTCCTTCGTCTCGCTCGTCATTCGACGAGTTGGATGACGCTCCCGTTCTGCGTGACGTGGACGTCACGTCCGAGCTTGTACCCCTGCGACTTCGCGAGGTCGACGTACGGCGAGCGACCCTTCAGCGACTGGTGACCGGGGATCACGTGCTGGGGCTGGAGCGCGTCCAGCATCTCGTAATGCCCCTCCTCGCGGAGGTGGCCGGAGACGTGGATGTCGTCGTAGAGGCGCGCGCCCTGCATCCGGAGGAGCTGCTCGGACTGGTACCGCTGCCCCTCGTTGGTCGGCTCCGGAATGATGCTCGCGCTGAAGACGACCTTGTCGCCGTCGTCGATTTCGTACGGGGTCTCGCCGCGACCCATGCGGGTTAACATCGCGCGCGGCTCGCCCTGGTGGCCCGTCACGATGGGGAGGAAGTTGCCCTTCCCCTCCTTCATGATGCGCTTGAACGCGCGATCGACCGACTTCCGGTGGCCGTACATGCCGACGTCACCCTGGAAGTCGACGAAGTCGAGCCGCTCGGCGGTGCCGGAGTACTTCTCCATCGAGCGACCGAGCAGGACCGGCTGGCGGCCGATCTCGCGGGCGTACTCGACGAGCGTCTTCACGCGGGCGATGTGGGAGGAGAACGTCGTGGCGACGATCCCGCCCGAGTAGTCCTCCATCGAGGTGAACGTGTCCTCGACGTGCTTCTTCGCGTACGACTCCGAGGGGGTCCGGCCTTTCCGGCCGGCGTTCGTGCAGTCCTCGATGTAACACAGGACGCCCTCGTCCTGTCGACCGATCTCGCGGAACCGGTCCATGTCGATCGGGTCGCCGATGACGGGGTCGTGGTCCAGTCGCTTGTCGAGCCCGTAGACGATCGCGCCCTCGGGCGTGTGGAGGACCGGGTTGATCGCGTCGATGATCGAGTGGGTGACGTTGACGAACTCCATCTCGACCTGCTCGGAGTCGCCGATGGCCATCGTCCCGCCCGCCTTCATCTTCACGAGGTCGTTGTCGACCTGGAACTTCCCTTCGTCGTCGATCTGCTGTTTGACCAGCTCGATCGTGTACGGGGAGCCGACGATGGGAGCGTCGTACCGGTGCGCGAGCTTCGGGATGCCCGCGATGTGGTCGAGGTGACCGTGGGTGGGGACGATCGCCTGGACGTCGCCCTCCAGCTCGCTCATGACGCGGTCGTCCGGGATCGCGCCCATGTCGATCAGGTCGAGGCTGTGCATGCTCTCGGTCTCCACGTTGTCGTGGATGAGGACCTTACTGAGGTTCAGGCCCATGTCGAAGATGACGATGTCCTCACCCGCTCGGACCGCCGTCATCTGTCGACCGACCTCTTCGTAACCGCCGAGTGTCGCAATTTCGATTTCCATGGTTTGTGGTTCGAACGCCGTAGTAGGCGTCCATCACTGAAACCCCGCAAGGAGCCGTCAGCGCTACGTTTGTCCGCGCTTCGTTGAGGCCCCGCTACGGCCGAGCCGACGTCGACTCACCGTGTCCCGCGGGAGTGTGGTACTTCGGCGTACTCTCGCCCACGTTAAAAACACCCGGGTTCGGTCCCGTCCGCGGCGGCTCTCGGCGTGACTCGCGGACACGTCCCGCGACGAGGAGTGGCGAGCCACCTCATCGTCCCGGTATTTTTATTAGTGCGACGGGCGGCGATACGGACAATGAGTGGACGACCCCTCGACGTGCTCGAAGCGTCGCTCGAGGATCCGGTGACGGTACACCTGAAAGACGGGACGACGTACTACGGCATCCTCGCCGGCTACGACCAACACATGAACGTCGTCATCGAGCCCGAGTCCGACGTGGACGACCGCGTCGACGACGATCTCGACGGCGAGTTCGCGGTCGCAATCGAAGACACAACGATTATACGCGGCGATAACGTCGTCACCATCAAAGCATGACCGGCTCCGGAACGCCCTCTCAGGGGAAGAAGAACAAGACGGTTCACGTGAAGTGCCGCCGCTGCGGCGAGAAATCCTACCACGTCAAGAAGGAGCGCTGCTCCTCGTGCGGCTTCGGCGACTCGCCGTCCCGCCGCGACTACGCCTGGCAGTCGAAGTCCGGCGACAACTGACGACCGCGCCCTCTCTTTCGACGCTCTCGTTTCTCAGCTCTCCAGCCGTGCCGCCGGAGTCGATCGGCGGCGAGTCGCGGCTGATCGATCGACGCGATCGGTGGCGCTACTCCACGCGCTCCCGGGCGGCGGCGACCAGCATCGGCAGCATGACGGTCGCGTCGCCGTAGACGGAGGCGTTTTGCGCGTCCTTCTCCAGTTTCCCCCACGAGCGCGCTTCTTCTAAGGAGGCGCCGGAGAGCCCGCCGGTCGCCTCGGGGTCCATCGTGATCTGGACCGCGTAGTCGTACGCCCGCGGCGTGACGAGCATCGTTTGGAGCGTGAAGTTCTTCGGGACGCCGCCGCCGACGAGCAGGCAGCCGGCGTCGTCGGCCTCGAACGCGAGGTCTGTCAGCGCCGTCATGTCGTCCAGCGCGTCGAGCGTGAAGTCGGCGGTCTGGGCGTACATCCACGCCTGCAGACCGAGCACGGAGTCCTGCACGGCGGGGCAGTAGACCGGGACGTCGCACTCGTAGGCGGCGGCGGCGACGCCGGGGTCCTCGTCCACGTCGTCGCGCTCGTTGACCACGGCGTTGGCGCGGCCGAGCTCCCGGGTGAGGTCCGCGATGCCGACGGCGTCGGTCCCGGCTCCGCCGTCCCCTCCCTCGGGGTCGGCCTCCAGGGCCGGGAACACCTCCTCGCGCAGGTGGCCCTCGAACGCGGCGAAATGCTCCTGCGGGAGGTAGACGTTGTAGATGCGGTCGACCCCCTCGTCGCGGAGCCCCTCGTCGTGCTCCCGGGGGGTCTTCTCGGGGTCGTGCGTCCGACCGTGGTGGTGTTTGCCCCCGATGGCCTCGATGGAGTCGTGGGTGAGGTTCGCGCCCGTCGTCACGAGCGCGTCGACGTAGCCGTCCCGGATGAGGTCCGAGACGACCCGCCGCATCCCGGCGGGCACCATCGCGCCCGCCAGCGAGAGGAACACGGTGCAGTCGTCGTTCGCGAACATCTCCGCGAGCACGTCGCCCGCCTCGTTGACCGACGCCGCGCCGATGCCCGCGTCGCCGTACCCGTCGACCAGCTCTCCGACGGTCATTCCGGCGGTCGCGCGGGTGTGTCCCACCGGGTCCTCGTGGAACTCCTCGCGCGGCGGGTC
>NZ_AOJH01000047.1 GCF_000337355.1 Halorubrum kocurii JCM 14978
CAGAGATGTGTATAAGAGACAGGTCGAGCACTCTGTCTCGGAGGTCCGGGTGAGCCTCTATCAGCGCGTCCAGCGCGTCGCCGACCGTGTCGCCCGGCTCCGCCGCCACGTCGATCTCGCGTCCGCCGGCGATCTCCGCGAGGTCGGCGAACAGCTTCCACTCCATACGCGGATCCCCGCGCGGGCGACTCAAGAGCGTTGCGCCCGGTCGGCGTCGTCGCTGTCGTTGGATGCGTCGCTGTCGTCCGCGTCGGGATCCTCCTCGTCGTCTCCGTCCGAAGGCGTCGATCCCGCCGCCGCGGCCGCCTCGAACCGGCGGATCGCGTCCGGGCGGCCGACGAGGTACACGAGGTCGCCGGCCTCGAACGTGTACGCGCGCCGGGGGATCGGCTGGACGGAGCCCTTCTTCGGGCGGACCGCGGCGACGACGGTACCCGCCTCTCCGACGGTGCTGCCAGCGAGGTCGCTCCCCGCCCCAACGGTGACGGACGCCATCGTCTCGTCCGCGGTGCGCAGCAGGGAGGCGAACTCGCGGTCCGCCTGCGGCTCCGCGGGGAGCGTCACCAGCCGGTACCCGCCCTCCCCGACCAGCCGCTCGGCGTCCGACTCATCGAGCGCGACGGTGACGGCGTCGTCCGCGATCCCACGGAGCTCGCCGGTCGCGACCCGTTTCGGCTCCGGGTCGTCCCGCCACAGCTGGACCGTGTCGCCGGCGGTCGCGTTGTTCGGCGGGTCCGTCGCCACCGCGACCGCCGCCGACCCCGGCGCGAGCGTCGGTCCGAGCCCGGCGGCGCGGGAGCCGACCGCGAAGTACTCGACCGTCCCCTCCGCGTCGAGGTCGACGTCGACGTAGCCGACGCCGTACTCATCTTTGAGCCGGGCGACGAGCCGCTCGCGGAGGTCCTCCTCCGAGAGCTTTCGCGCGAAGAGGAGCGTCGTCTCGGCGAGCTCCTCCTTCTTGTCCGGCGAGACGGGGTCGTATGTGTCCATGTCGCCGATCGCGTCGGCAGACGGGAGCGTCACCGCCGTGAACCGGCCCACCACGCGAACGACGCCGCTCAGCTCGCCTTCGAGCTGCTTGGCGCCGGTGAGCGCGAACACGTCGACCGCGAGCCTGTCGCCCGCGTACCGGCCGATCGGTGCCATCACCGCCGCCACGCCGAGGGAGACGAGGTTGAAGAACACGCTCTCGGGCGCTAACAGCGCCGGGTTGTCGCCGACCGCGACCGCGCCCAGCGAGGTCGTGTTGAGGTACAGCGCGACGACGGCGACCCCGAGCAGGCCCGTCACCCCGTCGGGGATCTCCGTGCGGAAGTACCAGCGGTACGCCAGCGACGCGCTTCCCGCGACGAGCACGGCGAGGACGGCGAACGTGGTGAGGGTGACCGCCGCCTGCCGGGGTCGGGCGAACCCGACGTCGACGGCGGCGACGACGGCAGTGACGGCGGCGGCGTCCGCACCCGCCCCGCCGACCTCCGCGACGACGACCGCGGCGGTCGCGAGCGTCACGCGGCCACCTCCTCGAACCGATCGAGCGCGTCTCGGCTCCCGACGACGAACAGCTCGTCGCCCGCCGAGAGCGGCTGTGACCCGCTCGGCGCGATCGTCCACGACTCGTGACGCGCCGCGAGGACAGCCACGTCGTACGCCTCTCGGACCTCGACCTCGCCGATGGTGTGGCCGTCCAGCGGTCCGCCCGCGACGACCGAGACCCTCCGGAACCGCTTGCCAGTCCGCCGCAACAGCGCCGTGAGCTCGTACTCTCGGCGGGTGCCCCGCGACAGCACCAGCACGCGCCCCCGGTCGGCGCGCAGCAGCGCCGTCGCCTCGGAGCGATCGACGGCGACCGTCACCCGGCCCTCGCCGCCGGTCGTCGTCGGCGCGGTCGCCGCCGGGGGAGCGGCGACGGCCTCCTCTCCGCCGTCAGTCCGGAGGTCGTCGGCGGCGCCCTCGTCGACGGTCGAGTCGGGGATCGGTGCGGCGCCCGCGCCGGGCTCCGCCTTTCCGCTCGACCGGGCCGCGAGCACCGCCCCCTCCACGTCGTGGTCAGGGGTGACCACGCGAACGAGGTCGCCCCGGGCGAGGCCGGTCGGCACGAGCGCCGACAGCGACACCGCGCGCCTCCCGGCCGGGACCCGCTTCGAGAGCGCGCCGGTGGGGGGTGCGGCCGCCACGGTCGCGCGCGCCTGCTCGTCGATGCGGACCGACACGTCGGCAAGATCGAGCTCGGTCCGTAGCCGCTCCCCGAACCGCTCTTCGAGCTCCGCGAGCGGGAGGTGAGCCGGGAACGTCCAGTCGCCGTCGAGGATCGCCCGGCGGGTCTCGGCCGGTAGCGGCGGGTACCCCTCCATGTCGCTCACCTCGCCGGTCACCTCCACGGAGACCCGCCCCCGACCGCCGACGAGCTCGATCACGTCGGTCGAGAGCGTCCGGTCGCGGAGCTGTCTGAGCGAGATCCGCTTGGGGACGCTGGCGCCGAGGCGGTCCCCCTGCGCGTGGGCGTACATCGAGAGCATCAACACCACGACGATCGCCGTGAGGACCGCCGGCGCGCGCTCCGACGACCGGATCGTCTCGTCGTTGAGCGCGAGCAGTCCGCCGTTTATGCCGGCGATCGCGAGCGACAACACGACCACCCCGAGCCCCGGGATCGTCACGTCGGTGACGTACTTGAACACGAACCCGAGGACCCCGGCCACCAGTGCGGGGACGATCCCGGTGATGACGCCGAGGTAGATCCCGAAGACGATCTCGACCGGCAGTGACATACGCCCCTCACTCGGCGGCGGGTTTAAACCTGTGTCGGCGTTGGGAGCGACCCGAAGCGTCTGTCAATCCCTCTCAGGGGCGTCGTCGACGTCGCTCGCGGGGTTTAAGTTCGCCGTCGGCGACCACCTCGCATGGAGTTGACCCGCGATTGGGTGACCGTCAGAGCATCCATTCTCCTGACGTTCGCGGTCGCGGTGCTGTCGATACTCGCCGGGCTCGCCCAGATCGGCGGGCTCGGGGTCGACGGCCCGCTCTCCCCGTACGTGCCCGTGGTCGTCCGACAGACCGTCGGGTTCACCGGGACGATCACGGGGTTCGCGATGTTCGGAAGCGGCTTCGCGCTGCGGAACGGCTACCGCGTCGGCTGGTACTCCACGGCGATACTGCTCCCGCTAACCGCCCTCCAAGGCCTGATGCAGGCCTCGGTGTTGTCGTTCCCGTTGGTGGCGCTGTCGTTCGTGTCGATGCCCGCGCTGGCGTACAACCGCGGGCGGTTCGACAGGAACTTCTCGCCGTCGCCGACCCAACTCGCGGCGGGCGCCGCGCTCGTGACCGCGGTCTCGTACGGGACGGTCGGGACGTACGCGCTCCGCGACCGGTTCAACGGGGTCGAGACCATCGTCGACGCGTTCTACTTCACCGTCGTCACCGCCTCCACGGTCGGCTACGGGGACGTGACCCCGGAGACCGGTTCGGCCGCCGACATCGCGCAGCTGTTCGTGCTCTCCTCGCTCGTCATGAACGTCGCCGCGTTCGCGGTGGCGCTCGGTGTCCTCCTCACCCCGGCCATCGAGGCGCAGCTCTCCAAGGCACTCGGAAAAATGACCGACAGACAGATAGACCTCCTCGACGACCACGTCCTCGTGCTCGGCTACGGGGACCTGACGGAACCGATTCTCGAAGAGCTCGACGCCCGGGACGGCACCGAGTACGCCGTCGTGACGACCGACCAGACCGCCGCCCAGCGGCTCTCCGACCACGAGGTGCCGGTGCTCGTCGCCGATCCCAGCGACGTCGAGCCGCTCGAACGAGTCAACCTCGAGGGCGCCCGCGCGGTCGTCGTCGCGACCGAGGACGACGCGCGCGACGCGCTCGCAATCCTCACCGCCAGACAGCTCAACCCCGACGTGCGCATCGTCGCCGCGGTGACTCAGCGGGAGAACATCAACAAGCTCCGTCGGGCCGGCGCAGACCAGGTCATCTCGCCCACGACGCTCGGCGGTCACATCCTCATCGACTGCGCGTTCGGCGCGGACAGCGGCGACGCGACGACCAACCTCCTCGGCGACGCCATCGACGACGTGGAGGACCTCGACGACCCGGCCGACTGAGAGCGAGTCCCGTTCTCCGTCGTCGCTTCAGCGGCTCTGACGCCCCTTCGTCTGCCGGTAGTCCCGACTCAACACGTTCTCGCGCATGTGTTCCCGGAACGCGTCGGCCTCGGCGTCCGTCATCTCAGTCGGATCTTTCATCGGTACCAGCTCGAAGCCGCGACCGCGGATCGTCGTCGCGTGCTCGGCGTCGAGGTCGAAGGAGTCCGGCCGCCGGGTGGTGTACTCGATCGCGAGCTCGCGGAGCGGTCGCTCGCCCACGGGTACGATGATCTGCGGGTTTATCATCCGGATCTCGGCGTTGAGGAACGGCTCGCACGTCTCGACCTCGCGATCGGTCGGCTCGCGGTCGGGGTGCCGACAGCGCGTCAGGTTCGTGAAAAAGACGTTCTGCACGTCGGGCTCCGTCGCGTCCGGCGCCGACCGGACGAACCCGAGGTCGGCGAAGATCGACTGCACCCGCTCGCCGGCGCCCGCGCCGGTGAAGGGGACGCCGTTGGCCTCGGCGGCCGCGCTCGGTCGGGTGCCGACCACGAGGAACTCGCCGCCCACGTCGCCGTAGCCGTGAACGACGCGGTCGCGGGGGCCGCACAGCTCGGGACAGTTCTCACACTCCGTATCCATCCCGAACGGGTTTCGAAACTCTGTCTGGTTCGCGTCCACGGCCTCACTGCGTTCCGCGGGCTGGTAAACGCTCCGCTGACCGGGTCGGGGAGCGTCGAGAACGGACCGGTGAGACCGTCAGTTCAGCGCGTAGGTGTCGCCGTCGCAGTCGACCATGTCCTCCTTCCGGAGGGTCTTCAGGATGCTGTACAGCGAGAGCTTCTTCATCCCCAGCGAGTCGCCCATCTCCGAGACGGTCGCGTCGCCGTTCGTCGTCAGGTACAGGTACACGAGCTTCGCGCGGGGAGACTGCAGCTCCGGCGGCAGTGCCGGCGCCGCGGTGCGTGCGGTCTCTGTCTCTAACATCTTGTCTGAGACATAGAGTTCGACGATAATAAACCCCCCATTCAACGATCGTCGAAATCACTCGAACAGCCGGTAGCGGGGCGAACACGCCCGATACGCGTCAACTATTGGGTCGAATCGGTGAGCCCACCGCCGCCGTCCCCGGCCGATCCGCATCGGCTTTCGACCGACGACGGATAGGAAATCGTGAACGATCCGGATCGATCGTCGGCGACTCGCCGCTTAGTACGACCGGCTCTTCGGCTCGTACGTCTTGTCTTCGCCTTCGAGGATCGTCGGCTTGTACCACAGTTCGGGCTCGCCGTCGTTCCAGGAGACGAGCGTGTGTTTCAGCCACTCCCCGTCTTTCCGCTCCTGGTGCTCCTTCCGCCAGTGGGCGCCGCGGAACTCCTTGCGCGCGAGCGCGCCCATCGTGAGCGCCTCCGCGATGTCGAGGATGTTCCGGGTCTCCATCGTGTGGATGAGGTCGGTGTTGAACGTCCGGGACGGGTCCGAGACGGCCACGTCCTTGTACGCCTCTCGCGCCTCGCGGAGGTCGCCGAGCGTCTCCTCGAGCCGGCCCTCCTCGCGGAACACATTGACGTTATCGGTCATCGTCTGCTGGACCCTCGAGCGGATCTCCGCGTGGTTCCGGCCCTTCCGCGAGAGCAGTTCCTCGACGCGGGCCTTCGCGCGCTCGACCTCGGCTTCGAGCACCCCGTCGGGGTCCGTCGCCACCGCGCCGCCGTCGGCCGCCGCGGGGCCCTGTCCGCCGGCCTCGCCGACCTCGACCTCGAACTCGTAGTCGGCGGGCTCCCAGTCTCCCGCTTTACCGGTCGTGATCTCCGCTTCGCCCATCTCCTCGCCGGCCGCGTGGCGCCCGGCGCGCTTGCCGAAGACAATGAGCTCCGGAAGCGCGTTGCCGCCGAGGCGGTTCGCCCCGTGGACCGACGCGCAGGCACACTCGCCGGCCGCGTAGAGACCGCCGATGGCGGTCTCGCCGAACTCGTTCGTCTCGATGCCGCCCATGGCGTAATGTTGGCCGGGCTTGACCGGCATCGGTTCGGTGAGCCCGTCGGCGCCCTCGAAGTCCTCCGCGAGGTGGAGGATGTTCTCAAGCCGGTCGAGGATGCGCTCCTCGCCGAGGTGACGCATGTCGAGGTGGACGTACTCGTCCTCGATGCCGCGCCCCTCGTTGACCTCGGTCAGCTCGGCCCGGGAGACCACGTCGCGGGAGGCGAGCTCGCCGTCGTTGTTCGCGTAGCCGTGCTCGAACATGAAGCGCTCTCCCTCCTTGTTGTAGAGGATACCCCCCTCGCCGCGGACCCCCTCGGAGATGAGCACGCCCGTCGACGGCAGCGTCGTCGGGTGGAACTGGATGAACTCCATGTCCTCCATCGGGACGCCGGCGCGGTACGCCATCGCGACGCCGTCGCCGGTGTTCGCGACCGCGTTCGTGGTGTGATCGAACACCTGTCCCATCCCGCCGGTCGCGAGAATGACGCCGTTCTCGGCGCGGAAGCCGCTTATCTCGCCGCTCTGAATGTCGTAGGCGACGACGCCGTGACAGGTCCGGTCGGCGGGGTCCTCCTCGTCGGTGACGGCGAGCTCCATCACGTGCCACTCGTCGTACACCGTGATTCCGCGTTTGACCACCTGCTCGTACATCGTGTGGAGCATCTGGTGGCCGGTCTCCGCGCCGGCGTACGTGGTGCGCGGGAACGACAGCCCGCCGAACGGCCGCTGAGAGACGCGCCCGTCGTCCTCGCGGGAGAACGGCATCCCCCAGTGTTCGAGCTGGATGACCTCTTCCGGGCTCTCCTGACAGAGGGCCTCGACCGCCGGGGCGTCCCCGAGGTAGTCGGAGCCCTTCATCGTGTCGTAGGCGTGGTCCTGCCACGAGTCGGCGTCGCGAAGCGCCGCGTTGATCCCGCCCTCGGCCGCGCCCGTGTGCGATCGGACCGGGTGGAGCTTCGAGACGATGGCCACGTCGGCCCCCGCTTCCTGTGCCGCGATCGCCGCCCGGAGTCCCGCCCCCCCGGCGCCGACAACGATAACGTCGTGTTCGTGCATTGTTGTATGGTATCTCGTTAGGTTCGAAGTAACTTGAGCGTGTCCACCGTGCTCACCAGAACTTCAGGTTGTTCTTGACTGCCTCGCGTTTCAGCTCCTGGATGTGCTCGGTGAGCGGGATGTCCTTCGGACACACCTCCGTACAGGAGAACTGCGTCTGACACCGCCAGACGCCGTGTTCCTGCTCGATGATCTCCAGTCGCTTCTGTTTCATGTCCTCGCCCTCGCGCTCGTCCATCGCGAACCGGTAGGCCTTGTTGATCGCGGCGGGGCCGAGGTACTCGTTGTCGCCGGCGGCGATGTTACACGAGGACATACACGCACTACACCAGATACACCGAGTCGACATCTTGATCTTCTCGCGGTTCTCCCGCGTCTGGCGCTGCTCCTCCAGTTCGCCGTCGGGGTACTCGTTCGTCTGGAAGTACGGCTCGACGGCCTCCATCTGGTCGTAGAAGTGCTCTAAGTCGACGACGAGGTCCTTCCGCACCTCGGCGTGGGGAAGCGGCTCCACCCGAATCGGCTCTTCGAGGTCCGAGATCTGGGTCTTACACGCCAGCTTCTGGCCGCCGTTGACGAACATCGCGTCGGACCCGCAGACCGCCTGTCTGCAGGAGTGCCGGAACGTGAGCGAGGAGTCGTACGTGTCCCGCGAGTACATCAGCGCGTCCAGGACGGTCATCCCCTTCGTGAACGGGACGTGGAACGTGTCGAACCGCGGCTCCTGTTTCCCCTCGATCTCGGGGTCGTATCGGAACACCTTCAGCTCGACCGTCTCCTCGTCGGCGGCGGCTTTCTCAGCCTCCTCCGCCTGACGGCGCGCGCGATCCTCGGCGGCGCGCCGTCGCTTCTCGTCTCGACGCTCGTCGCCTTTCGAAGGCGCCTCCGCCTCGGCGTCGGTGTCGCTCGATTCGTCCGTCTGTTTCGGTATCTGCGTACTCATAGTTCAGAGAAGCGGGAAACCGCCCGCCCATGCGTTTGCCGTCCGAATCCCCTGGAACAGCAGCACGACGCTCGCGGCCACGAGCGACCACTTGACGACCGTGCGCTTGGTCCCGGTCAGCCCCTGGTTGACGAGCGCGTTGTACACGCCGTTGACCCCGTGGAACGTCGCGGTCACGAGGAACAGTACCATCAGCGAGTAGTAGCTCAGCTGCTCCATCCGCGCCGAGCTGGCCGCGAGCGTGACCTCGTCGGCGTGGTGGACGAAGTGAAGCAGGAAGAAGTGGAACGCCAGCACGACAAGCAGGAACGCCGCCGTGACGCGCTGGAGCAGCCACATCCGCCCGCCAGACTCGAACGAGGAGTAGCGCTCCGCCATGTCAGAACGCCCCCGCGATGAACGTCGGAACCGACGCGACGGTGATCGCTCCGGTCAAGATGAGCGACGCGTAGAAGCTCTTGTCTTGTGCCTCCAGTCCGACCCCGAGGTCGACGAGGAGGAGCCGGGTGCCGTTGAGCATGTGGAACACGGCGACTGCGAGCAGGCCGACCTCAAGGATACGCACTAAAAGCAGCCCTTCGAGGCTGACGATCGTTCCCGTGAACACGTCCGTCTGTGACCCCTGGAACATCATCGTCGCGCCGTCGGCTGCCGGGATCGCGGTACTCAACACGGCGATGTGAGTGAACAGGTAGCCGATGAGCACCCACCCCGTGAACTTATGAAAGATCCAGGCCCACATCCCCGCCTCGAACTCCCGCCAGCGGCTGAAGTCCTCGATGAGGCCTCGATTGTACGACTGACTCATACCTAACGGTTCCGCACCGGGGTCGTATAGTAGTTACTAACGTGGCGGAGTCTTCGGGGTATCGACGAGCGGCGTCGCCGGCCTCGTGTTGCGAATCTGTCACCGGCTCGGTGCGCTCGGGGGGCACCCGAATGGGAGCCGCGAGAGCCGCGGTTTGCGGGGGGATAATCACGTGTGGCGGGCACGGTCGATCGCGGGTCGCGGGCACGGCTCCTAGCGGCCTGTCCGTGGGGCGGGTTCGCACGCCCGAACCGCTCGCGGAAGCCTTTTATGTGCTCCACTCCCCGGTACGAGTGCAATGGCGAAAGGCGAAGTTGACTTCTTCAACGACACTGGCGGCTACGGATTTATCGAGACTGACGACGCGGACGAGGACGTGTTCTTCCACATGGAGGACGTCGGCGGCCCGGACCTGGAAGAGGGTCAGGAAGTCGAGTTCGACATCGAGGAAGCGGACAAGGGTCCGCGCGCGACGAACGTCACCCGCCTGTAACTCCGGCGACGACGTTCTCAGGTGTATCGGCTTTTCGACTGTCCTACGCTCCTGAGCGACTGCTCCGTCCGCTATCGCGACCGAAACGTCACCGACCGACAGGGATTTACCGATTGCTGACTGACCGGTCAGTCAATGAGCGACGAGCCGAGCGCGGCGGACGAGATCATGGACGGGGTCTACCGCGCGCTCCGCGCACACGGCTACGCCGACGCGACGATGCAAGACATCGCCGACGAGTGTTCGAAGAGCAAGTCGCTGCTCCACTACCACTACGACACGAAGGAGGACCTGCTCGTCGCCTTCCTCGATCACGTCATCAGCGACTCGGAGCGTCGGATCGCGGCCCACGCCGACGACCCGCCGGCGGAGCGGCTCGCGGGGTTCATCGGGTGGTTCGTCTTCGAGCGACAGGCGGTCGACCGGGAGGCGTTCCACATCGCCCTCCTCGAGCTCCGCACGCAGGGGCCGTTCAACGAGCCGATCCGCGAACAGCTCGTCCGGAGCGACCGGCTGCTCCGCGGGACAGTCGTCGACATTCTCGAATCCGGCATCGAGGCGGGGGTCTTCCGCGACGTCGACGTCGAGGAGACGGCCGCCCTCTTGGTGGCGACGCTGGACGGCGCGCGGACGCGACAGATAACCTTGAGCGGGGGGGCCGACGACGCCGCCGACGGCGAGGGGTTCGGCCGCGACCGGTCCGACGACTCTTCGCCCGACGACTCTTCGCCCGACGACTCCTCGCCCGACGACTCCTCGCCCGACGACTCCTCGCCCGACGACTCCCCGTCCGGAACGTTCGACGCCGCCGACCGTCCCGAGCCGACGTATACGCGAGCGGTCGCGGAGGCGACCCTCCGCCGGATCGTCGACCCGCTGCTCGCCGAGGGCGTGGAGCTCCCCTCGCTCGAAGTGGGGATCGCTGAGATGGCGCCGGAGGGCGGGGGGCGGACCGAGAACGGGGACGCGGACGAATGATCGGCGGCCCGGGCCGGAACGGCGTCGACCGCGTCCCCCGCCGCCCGACGAGGCGGGGTGGCTGAGGTGGGGCTGCTCGGGTTCGATCGGCCGCCGACCGTGCTGCTCGCGGTGATCGCCAGCACCTTCTTCGTCGGCTTCGGCGGCGGGGTCGTCTTCCCGATCCTCCCAAACCTCGGCGCGGTCCTCGGCATCTCGGCGTTCATGGTCGGGGTGATCCTCTCGGCGAACCGGTGGGTGCGGCTCGTCGCGAACGCGCCGGCCGGCGCCTTGGTCGACCGGTACGGAACGCGCACCCCGTTTGTCGTCGGGCTGCTCGTGGAGGGCGTCGCCACCCTCGGGTACGTCGTCGCGCTCGCGATGCCGCCCGCCGAGTCGCTCCGTCCCCTCGCCGCCTCCCTGCCGACGGTCGCGGCGGGGCCGGTGACGCTCGGCGCGGAGCAGTGGTTCGCTCCGATCGGGGTCGCCGTCGCGCCCGAGACGTGGTTTCTGCTCGCGCGGGTCCTCTGGGGGCTCGGGTCCGCCGCGGTGTTCGCGACCGCCTACACCATCGCCGCCGACCTCTCCGACAGCGGTTCGCGGGGGACGAACATGGGCGTCGTCCGCGGCGGGATCACGATGGGGTTCCCGGCCGGCCTGGTGCTCGGCGGAATCGTCTCCGCGCTCGCGGGCAACATCGCCGCCTTCGCCGTCGCGGCCGCCTTCGCCCTGACCGCCAGCGTCGTCGCCTACCGCTACGTCCCGGAGACCCACGTCACGGGCGACCGGTCGGGCGACGCGATCAATCCGTGGGACGTGGACACCGCCGTCCCCGCCGTGACGGTCGGGCTGGTCAACTTCGGGCTGATGTTCGCGTACATCGGCGCGCTGTTCTCCACGCTCGTGCTTTTTCTCGGGGCGAACGACATCTCACTCTTCGGGCTCGCCCCGCAGGGGACCTCCGGGCTGTTCATGGCCGGCACCGTCCTCTCGGCGTCCTTCTTCATGCTCGTCGGCGGTCGGATATCGGACACTCGAGACTCGCGGACGCCGATACTGCTGACGTTCCTCGTGGTGTCGTTCGTCGGGTTCCTGCTGCTCGCGCGGGCCGGGTCGGTGGTCTCGCTCGGGCTCGCCTGCGTCTTCATCGGCGCCGGGCAGGGCGGGACGAGCGGTCCGATGATGGCCCTCCTCGCGGACCTGACCCCCGACGAGCGGATGGGCCGGGCGTCGGGGACGAACAACGTCCTCGGCGACGTGGGCGGCGGCCTCGGGCCCATGGTGTCGCTCCCGCTGATCGAGGCGGTCGGGTTCGCGCCCATCTACGCCGCCTGCGCGGTCCTCCCGCTCGCCGCGGGAGTCGCGCTGCTGCTCGGCGTCCGCCGCGAGACCGGGACGTTCCTCCCCGGGCGCACGGCTCGCGAAGCGGTTCCGGGAGACGGGTCGCCGCCCGCGGAGCCGTGATCCGCATCGGGTCGCCGGCGATTCGGTGGCGGTCACCGCGCGGGAGCGCTTATAAGCGATCTCCGCGTCCGGAGTGTCCCCCCAAACGACGTAACGGCCGCACCACGGCCGATCACAGTGGTGTGCGAACCGCTGGCTCCCGCTGCTCGAAAGAACAACCGTTAAAAGTCGCCACCGGGTTCGTACGGATATGGCTGGAACTATCGAAGCGCTCGTCCCCGGCGGGCAGGCCACCCCAGGCCCGCCGCTCGGTCCCGAGCTCGGACCGACGCCGGTGGACGTTCAGGACGTCGTGTCGCAGATCAACGACGAGACCGCCGCGTTCGACGGCATGGAAGTGCCCGTCACCGTCGAGTACGACGACGACGGCTCCTTCACGATCGAGGTCGGCGTCCCCCCGACGGCCGAACTGATCAAAGACGAGGCCGGCTTCGAGACCGGCTCCGGCGAGCCTCAGAAGGACTTCGTCGCGGACATGTCCATCGAACAGGTGAAGAAGGTCGCCGAGCAGAAGTCGAGCGACCTGCTCGCGTACGACGTGAAAAACGCCGCCAAGGAAGTCGGCGGCACCTGCGCCTCCCTCGGCGTCACCATCGAGGGCGAGGACGCCCGGACGTTCGACGACCGCGTCGACGCCGGCGACTACGACGACGTCCTCGACGAGTAACCCTCGCCCGCGGCTTTTTCAGGCGGTCTGTTCCGTTCCCACTGAACACCGGCGAGTCTCGACCGTCCGCCGACTCACACGGCGGGCCGATTCGCGGTGTCGGGTTCCGTCGCGTCGGTCGCGACCGGCCGCACGTCGGTCCACGTCCAGCCGATGATCGCGGCGGCCGCGACGATCGCGTAGAACTGGACGAACACCCCGGCGATCGTGCCGAGGACCGGGACGACGGAGAGCACGCCGATCGCCAACGAGCCGGCGAGCGCCACCGCGATTGCGGTGAGCCACCCGACGGCGTACGCCCGCTTCGAGACGACGCCCCAGAGCGCGCCGAGCGCGAAGCCGTCGCCGACGCGCCCGGACTCCGCGACCGCGGCCAGCGCCGCCGGCGTCACGTAGACGCCGGCGACCGAGACGGCCAGCGCGGCGACGACGAGCAGCAGCGCCAACAGCCCGCCGACCAGCCCGCCGAGGATGCCGCCGGCGCCGTCACCGGAGCCGAGAACGGCCGCGCCGACGCCGAAGACGGCGGCGACCGCCAGGATCGCGAGCGGCAGCAGCGAATACACGAACGTGACGGCGAACGCCTTCGCTCCCTCGACGAGGAGGTCGCCCCACTCCTCGAAGACCGGCGGTTCGTCGTCGCCGTCGGCCGTCTGCCGGAGAACCCGTGCGAGATATCCGAGCACGAGGAACGAGGGAATCAGGAGCGGACTCGCGAGCAGCAGTACGCCGCCGATCGCGACCGTCACGATGGCGTCGTCGCTGTCGCGGAGGTAGTTTAGGGATTCTGACAACATGCGTGATCCCCTGTGTGAACGCGCTGTGAGGACTTAACACCCTACGGTGGTTTCGACCGGTGAGGCGCGGTCGCCCGTCTCGGCCGCCTTCGGACGGCGGTTTTATTCCCGAATCGCGCGCATGTCCCGGTATGCCCGACCTCAATCCGATCGCCAAGCGCATCCACAACGTTCAACCGCGGCCCGTCCGGCTCACCCTCGACGACGGCGAGACCGGGGTCTACGAGTTCTCCTCGACGGAGTTCTTCCAGCGGGAGTTCCGCGGCGAAGGGGTCCGGACGGACGCCGACGGCGACGCGGCGTTCCGCCTGATCACCGACGACGACTACGAGTCCGTGTTACTCGGGCGCTCCGGTCCGGACGAGAACGGGTGGACGGTCGTCGGCGAGGTGACCGAGGCGGAGCAGGCTGAAGACTGATCCACGTCGCCGCCGGCGCCCCGTTTTAAATACATACCTCACCGAACGACCGTCACGGGCACCTCGGCCCGGCGGACCACGCCCTCCGCGACGCTCCCGAGCAGGACCCGGGAGAGCCCGGTCCGCCCCTGACTCGCCAGCACGACGTGGTCGAACGGCTCGGCGGGATCGTCCTCGCCGACCGGCTTCTCGCCGCCCGCCACGCCGAGAATCGTCGCCGTCGGCCGCCCCACCTCGAGTCTCGTCTCGACCTCGCGGTCGACCGTCGCGGCCGCCTCGCTCAGGACCCGCTCGCCGCGCTGCTTGGCGCTGTCGTACCACTGGTCCGCGGCGCCCGGGAACCCGCCCTCCGCGCCGGTCGCCGAGTCGGCGGGGTTGATCACGTGCAGGGCCGTCAGCTCGGCGTCGGGCCACTCCGTCGCCGCGAACTGAAGCGCCTCGGCCGCCTCCGCCGACCCGTCGATCGCAACGAGGATCCGTTTGCCCATAGGCCAGTTTCTCAGTCTCGAGGTAAAAAGGCCGGCGGCGGCTCCGACTCGGCGGCAATCCGGTCGCGATCGAGCTCGCACCGATCCCGACCGGCGCGCGCGCCCGTCCGCTCACTCCCCGTGGCGAGTCACGCACTCCGAGAGCCCGATCAGCTCGACGGGCTCGGAGTTGTCCGGGGAGTAGACCACCATCTGCCCCTTCTCCATGTACGGGACCTTCCCGGCGAGGTTCGCGGGGATGTTGACGCTGGAGATCGCGTCCTCGTCGCCGAGGTTCAAGACGATCTTCGTGTTCACCTGTTTAAATACCGACTCGGCAACGTCCTGCGGGTCCTGCGTGATCAGGAAGAGGCCGAGCCGCTCCTTCCTGCCCTGCTTCGCGGCCTCGGTGAACTTCTGGACGACCTTGCGGGCCTGCACCGTGTCGGCGTCCGCGAGGAAGTTGTGCGCCTCGTCCATCCCGATGAGCAGCGGCGTCTCCTCGATCCGGTCGCTGTCGGGGTCGTTCGAGAGCTTGTCGTCGACGAGCAGGCCCGCGACCGCGAGCACGACGATCTCCTTCTGCCGAGACGTGGGGAGGTGGTACGTCGGGATCACGGAGAGCCCGCCGGGCCGGACGAGGGTGTGGTCCAGCTCCGTGATCGGCTTCGCGTCCTGGTCGAAGACACCGCCGGGCACGCCGCGGACCCGCCGTTTGACGGCGTCGAACGTCGCCTCGTGGACCCGACCGCTCTCGTCGAGCTCCTCTTTGAGCGCCGGGTCGTCGAGGTACGAGAGGAACTGGCTGTAGGTCCCGTCGTCGCCGTAGTCACGGAAGAAGCGGTTGAGCAGGGTCAACAGGGCGGGATACTGGTTCTCGTTGAGCCCGGAGCCGGCGACGAGCCACGGCATGTCCCGCGCCAGCGAGAAGGGGATCGTGAACTCGACGCGCTCGGCGCGGTGGCCCTCGCCCGGATACGTCGCGTTCGCGGCCCGCGGCACCAGCGCGACGGTGTCGTCGTGGCCGCCGTGCGCGATCCCCTCGCGGTCCAGCCGGCGCGCGAAGTCGGCGCCGAGGTCGGGGTTGTCGTCGTGCATCTGCGCGTACTCGTCCTGCGGGTCGAACTGGACGACCGCCATCCGCGACTCCCGGCCGTCGCCGGTCGGGTACGTGCGGTCCGAGTCGAGGTACTGCCGGAGGACGTTCTTGGAGGCGTGGGTCTTCCCCGACCCGGTCCCGCCGGCGACGAGGGTGTGGCGGAACGCGAGCGGGTCGCCGTCCGCGTAGTCGTCCTTCACCCGGTAGTCGACCGTGGGCGGCTCGGCCGCCGTCCGGACCTTCTCGCCGCCGACGGAGAGGTGGCCGAGGAAGACGCCGTCCTCGGGGATCTTCAGCCCGGTCTTGATCTCGGCGTCGTCGGAGGCCTCTTCGACGACCGCGCCCGGCTTCGGGACCCGGTCGGTCATCCGTCGTTTCATGTCGTCGCCGGAGCCGTAGACGACGGACATCGGCTCCAGTTCGGCCATGAACTTGTAGTCGCGCTCGGCGAAGTCGTCGCGGCGCATCTGCCGGCGGGCGTGGATCTCGGTGGCGTCGTCCGACCGGAACTCCTGTGCGTACTCCAACCCCGTGATCCGACAGAACAGCCGCTCACCGTCCGGATACGGGATCAGGAGGTACTTGCCGAGCCGGACCGACTCGCGGTTCCCGGTCGTGACGAACGCCCGCAGCGTCGTCTCGTCCTCCTCCTCGGCGACTCGGAGCCCCTGCGAGACGGAGACGACGCCGAGCCCGGCGTCCTCGCCCGCCGGTTCCACGTCGTACGCGGCGAACCCGCCGCCGGCCGCGCCCCCGTCCGACGACGCGGTATCGCCGCTCTCACTGTCACCGCGTTCGGCGTCACCGCGCCCGGCGGCCGGGGGGTCGGCGGCGTCGGTATCGCCGCCGTCGCCCTCGTCGCCGCCGAACTCGGTGAAGTCCTCCAGCGTCATGGCAGATCCACCGCCTCCCACGCCGAAAGCGTTTCCCCCTCGTCGCCCGGTTTCGGGACGTTCTCACGGGCCCCTTTTGAGTCTCCGGACCGTACCGAGGGCATGATACTCGTTCGCGGCAGCGGCGGCGGGACGGAGCTCACCGGAACGGTGTTCGAGCGCGGTGAGGAGCCGCCCGGTTATAAGGGCGCCCCCGACGAGGACGCCCCTTACGTCTGGGTGTGCGACTCCTTCTACGAGGTCGAGAGCGGCGGGTCGTCCCTCCTCGTCGACGACGAGGAGATCCGGGTCGCCTTCGAGGAGCCGATGCCCCGCGGGTTCGACACCCGCGATCAGGCGCTGACCGCGGCGAAAGAGCACGTCAGAACCCAGTTCGCCCGGATCGGCGTCGACTCCGCCGCCGTCGAGATCGAGGTGACGAAGGAGGATCCGGCCTGAGCGCGCCCGGGGCGGCGCGCTACGCCTCGTCGTCCCTCGTGTCCTCGTCGTCCTCGCCATCGGCGTCGCACACCCCGAGCGGGAGGCTCTCGGTGCGCGCGGCGTCGGCGTCGAGCCCCTCGTAGGCGTCGTCGATGAGCCGGGCCAGTTGCGTCTCGGGGCTCACGCCGCGGGCGGCCGCGAGCGCCGCGAGCCGGTCGTACTGCTCGTCCGGCACGGACACCGTCCCCTCGTTCATACGCGCCGGTCCGACCCGGAAGTACAAAAGCGTTGTTCGGAATCCGACGCTACCCCGGGCGCTCGGCGCGATCTTCCCCGGTCGGCGCTGACCCGCTCTCCCCGGGCAGCCCCCGCTCCTCGAACCGATCGGACAGGGCGTTCATCACCGACGTCAGTACGCGTATGGGCGCCCCGGGGTCCCGGCGTTCAAACGCGTTCCGACGGCGCGCTTATTGGACCGCGCCGTCAAGGATGACCCGGATGTCCGACCGACCCTCCAACGGCGGCCGCGAAGCGGAGCCTTCGGCCGCGGTCGACGACGTGTCCGTCGACGGGGCGCCGGCCGAGAGCGCCGACGGGGCGCCGAGCGACGTCGACGACGATGGCGCCGCCGAGGTCGACGATGAGGTGCGGCGCCGCCTCAGAGAGGCGTACCTCAACGACGCCGAACGCGAACTCGTCGTGACCGGGGTGCGGTCGGCGGGCGACGAGGTCGTCGTGGAGTTCCGGACCCCGCACGGCGACGCGACCCACGCGGAGCGGTTCCCCGCCCCGCGGAACGGCTCGCTGACGGAATCGGACGCGTTCCTCGCGTTCCTCGAAACGGTCGGGGTCTCGCCGCTCGACGTCGACGAGCTCGTCGGGGCGCGAGTACCGGCGACGTACGACGGCGACGGGTGGCGGCTCGACGAGTCGTATCTCCCCGGTCCGTCCGAGGGAGCGGTCGACGGCGACGCGGGGAGCGTCGGTCCTCACCCGGCAGCGGCGTTGGCGCGGTCGAGAGAGTGGATCTGGACCTACCGCTACTGGCTGTTCGCGGCGGTGCTGATCGGCGGAGAGCTGCTGTTCGTGGCGCTCGTCATCGTTCTGTTCGGCTGAGTCCCCCCGTCGGGCGACGGGCGTGCGTTACTCCTCCTCTTCGAGGATCTCGCCCGCCTCGTCGCGCTCCGCCTCGTCGGTGTCGGCGCGCCGCCGGACGTCGACGCGGTAGTCGGTGAGGATGTCGCGGCCGAGGAGGAGGGGGTACTCCATGTGGCCGCGGTCCTCGACGCTGGCGGTGACTGTGTGCTGGTTCCCGCCGATGCCGATCACGAGGTCGACGACGGGGCGGGCCTTCCCGCCCTTCACGCTCCCCGATTTCACGCGAGTCATGCTCTTTATTGGTCCGGCGCCAATCTCGGCGGCGAGCTGGGTATCGATGCTGGTCCGCGTCGCGCCCGTGTCCGACTTCGCGAGCGCCTGCGTGGAGCCGGAGGTGCCGGTGACGACGACCTCCTCGATATAGCCGATGTCGGGCTGCTCGGTCGAGGCCGGCTTCGGCGCGGGCGCACACGAGGGCCGCGAGTCGTCAAGGGTGGCCGCGATGCGCTCGACGGCGTCGTCGTCGACCTCGCCGCCGACCGTCTCGATCGCGAGTCGCGCGATGTGCGGGGCGGGGCTCGTGCCGGTCGCCTCGAACAGCCCTTTAAATCCGGCCGTCGGGTTCACCTCCAGCACGTACCAGCCGTCGTACCCCTCGACGAGGTCCACGCCGGCGTAGTCCAGGTCCATCACGTCGGCCGCGTACAGCGCGGTCTCGGCCGCCTCTTCGGGCATGTCGTCGGTGGCGTCCTCGACCGCGCCGCCGAGCGCGACGTTCGTCCGCCAGTCGCCTTCGGGCGCGTAGCGGTACATCGAGCCGACGATCTCGTCGCCGACGATGTACACGCGCAGGTCGCGGTGCTTCTCGTCGTCGCGGTCGATGAGCCGCTGGAGGAACGCCTGTCGGTTCCCGACCTTCGGGTTCACCCGCTCGGTGAGGTCGACCTTCCACGTCCCGCCGCCGTGGGTGCCGATCGCTGTCTTATAAACGCCGACCTCGCCGAAGCGCTCGCGCCCCTCGTTGAGCCGGTCGTTCGAGAGCGCGAGCAGCGCGTCGGGCACGCGGATGTTCCAGTCCGCGAGCGTCGCCGCCGTCGCGAACTTGTGGATCGACGCGAGCACGGCGTCGGGCTCGTTCAGCATCGGCCGGATCCGCTCGAACGTGGTCGCCAGCCCGAGCAGCTCCGCGGGCTGGTCCGTGTTCGAGAGCAGCAGCCGGTTCGCGATCACGTCGACTGGCGGCTCGACCGACACGTCGCCGTCCTCGACGCTGATGGCCGCGTTCTCCTCGCGGAGCCACACCGGCTCATGGCCTAGGTCCTCGACCGCGTTGCAGATCGCCTTCGTCTCCTTGCTGTTGTGCAGCGACAGCACTCCCACCCGTACCGAGTCCGAACTCATGCCCACAACTGCGTGGGCCCACCTAAAAGGTCGACCGATCGCTCGATTCGAAAGCGGCACCGATCGTCGTCGGTCTCCGCCCTCGTCGCTCGACCGGAGCGCGGCCGGCGGGTCGCCATATATATACCCCCTGCCGTGCTCCGGTCCGACATGAGCGACGACCGGGTGTTCACGTACAACGGCGGCGCGGTGCCGCCGGGCGAGACGCAGAACATCCGTTACGGAATCAGCGAGACGTATCTCGGCGATCCCGTCCGGATCCCGGTGACGATCGTCAACGGCGAACGCGACGGCCCGACGGTGTTCCTCACGGCCGCCGCGCACGGCGACGAGCTCAACGGGATCGAAGTGGTCCGCGAGGTCGCACACGACTGGGACCTCTCGTCGCTGTGCGGCACGCTCGTCTGCCTCCCCGTGCTCAACGTCCCGGGATTCATCGCGCAGAAGCGATACCTCCCGGTGTACGACCGGGACCTCAACCGGTCGTTCCCCGGCGAGCCCGGCTCGACGAGCTCGAAGCGGATGGCCGACCAGATCTACTCGAACTTCATCGCGCCCTGCGACTTCGGGCTCGACTTCCACACCTCCACCCGCGGCCGGACGAACATGCTCCACGTCCGCGGCGACATGACCGACGACGGGGTCCACCGCCTCGCGATGGCGTTCGGCTCGAAGGTGATCATCGACAGCGAAGGGCCGAGCGGCACCCTCCGCGGCGAGGCGTCCGCCGACGGCGTCCCCACGATCACGATCGAGATGGGCGAGGCCCACCGCTTCCAGCGGCCGCTCATCGACGACGCGCTCGCCGGTGTGCGGTCGGTGTTCGCCGAGTACGGGCTGCTCGAAACCGACACGGTGCGCTGGCCCGGCTGGCGGACGATCGTCGCTGGCACGGGCGAGAAGACGTGGCTCCGCGCCGACTCCGGCGGCATCGTCGACACGCACTTCGAGAGCGGGTCGCTCGTCCGCGAGGGCCGGCGCATCGCAACGATCACCAACCCGTTCAAGGAGGACGCCGTGGGGGTTCAGGCGCCCTTCACGGGGCTCCTCATCGGGCTGTTGGAGAACCCGGTCGTCTACCCCGGTAACCCGCTGTGTCACCTCGTGGAGATCGACGAGTCGACCCGGCGCGCGATCGAGACGGGCGACGCTCCGAAACCGGTCGGACAGCCGAGCGCGGCGGACCGAGAGCGGTAGGTCGACCGGGGCGGCCGCGCGGCCCTCGTTACTCCGGTCCCGCAGCCCGCGTTACTCCGGCCCCGCGCCCGACCGCCCCCTGAGCCCGAGCGCGGCCGCGGCGACCACCGCGAAGAAGCCGACGAGGAACGCGACCGGCTGGACCGCGACCCGCTGGGCGACGACGGCGCCCGGCTCGCGCTCGACGGTCCGCGTCCAGAACTCGTAGCGCTCGCCCTCGTACGCGACCACGAGGAGCCCGTCGCCGAGGGACGGGTCCGTCGGGTACGACAGCGAGTCGACGCGGGAAGCGGGGTCTTCGACGCCGAACCCGCCCTCCGCGTCGCGAGCGCGGTCGAACGCCGCGCGGGCCTCGGGGTCGAGGTCCGCGTAGTCGACGACGCCGTCGGCGGTGTCGACCCCCTCGTCGGGCGCGTCGACCCCGGCGACGGGCGACCCGTCTTCGACCGGCTGAACGGTGTGCGTGTAGGCGGGATTGGGCTCACCGACCGGAACGGGGAGGTACAGCGGGTTCACCATCAGGAGGACGCCGACGGCGAGGAGGCCGGCAACCGCGAGCCGGGTGCGCATACGCGGGGTTCGGCGGGGGAGGGTTTGAGGCTTTCCGCGCGGGGACCGAGGGGCGGGCGGGAGGTCCCGCCTGCTCGACGACGGTGCGAAGGGGCCGCTCGACGGTGCGAGGGGTCCGCCTACTCGATGTCTGGCGCCTTCTCGCCCGCGGGAACGACGATCTCCAGCCAGTTCTCCTCGGGCGGGAGCGGACAGGAGAACGTCTCACTGTACGCGCAGAAGGGGTTGTACGCGAGGTTAAAGTCGATCGTTACCGCGTCGCCGTCGCCGAGCTCGCCGTCGGGTTCCAGCTCCATGTACCGCCCGTTGTGGTATGTCTGCTGGCCGGTCGTCTTGTCTCGGAAGGGGACGAAGACGGCCCCCTCGTCGCCCTCCTGCCGGTACCCCGCGAGCGCGTGCTCCTCTCCGCCGACCTCGAACGCGAAGGTGACGACCCGGAGGTACCGAACCGGGTTGCTCGCGGTGGTCTCCATCTCGACCGGCTCGGGGTCGTCGTGGACGGTGACGGTCGCCTCGACCCGGTAGTCGGGGTTCGGCTCGAAGTAGTCGAGCCCGTCGAACTCGTCGCGGTGTTCGGGCGGGACCGGCGACTGCGGGTGCTCGGCGAAGAACTCGTCCTTTTCGCGGCGGTTCCCGCGCAGGCGCTCGGCGTAGTCGTCGCTCATGTCCGGAGCGAGGGCGGCCGGGGGTTTCAGAGTCGCGGTCCGGGCGCGAGCGCGTGCCGAGGCCGACTCACCTCCCCGGTGACCGACTCACAGCGCCTGGAGGTCGGTCAGGCAGTCGTCCAGATCGCGGGTCGAGGTCGCCAGCGAGAACCCGTCGACCCGCGCCAGGTCGGCGGCGTGGTCCCACAGGTCGCCGTCCTCGATCCCGTGGAGGACGACCGCGTTCGGCGTCGGGCTCACCACGCGCAGCGCGACCAGCGGCGACTCGCCCCGGGTGACGCGGGTGAACACGAGCGCGCGGTTCGTCGACTGGCCGTACAGCCGGTAGAACTCCTCGCTCGACAGGCGGGTGATCGCCTCGATGGAGTTGATGACGGTGTGGCCGTTGACGTGGTCCTGCTCGCCGCGGACGACCTCCGTCGCGCCCATCGCCTCGTAGAACTCCTCGAGCGGGACCGCCGTCGAGTACTCCCGGAGGTCGTGGACGATGTCGCTCTCGAACCCGGCGGAGAGTACCCGCGCGTACTGGCGGAGCCGGCCGCCGCCGCGCCGCTCGTCGATGTCCAAGAGCCCCTCGACGGTCCGTCGGACCACGCCGATCCCCGGACTCTCGCGGCGCCCGCTCTCGTAGTCCGAGACGACCGACGAGGAGACGTCGAGCTGGTCGGCCAGCTCCGTCTGGGAGACGTCGAAATCGGTCCGCCACTTCCGGAGGGTCGCTCCCGGGTCGTCGCTGAGCGTTATCTCGCCGGCGATCCGCCGAGAGAGCTCCTCGCGTGCGTCGCTCATACCCCGATCCGACGACCGAGCTCCGCAAAAGGCTACCGAAAACGGGGTTCGTCGAACGTCGACACCGGGTCGGGACGGAGGAGGAGGGTGACGGGAGTACGCGACCGTCTCGCTCGCCTCACTCCATCGACAGCGAGTAGACGATGACGCCGAAGCCGATCGCCGTCAGCAGGCTGTTGATCGCGATCCCGACGGCCAGCGTCGATCCGATGATCTGGTGTGAGACGCCGCCGATCAGCGCCCCGAAGGTGACGACGCCGAAGCCGATGCCGAGCGCGCGCAGCGAGGGGTTTCCGGTCCGACCGTACGCCCGGAGTGCGTAGTAGGTGATGCTGCCACCGAGCACCAGGATGGCGGTCTTTGCGACGATGATGAACAGGTTGATGTACGTATTCATGTTTCCTCGCGGAGCTCCGACCACAGGTCGGCCAGCCGTTCGTCCCGGGTGCGTTCCGGGCGCGTGAACTCGATCTCGAACTCGCGGTCGCTCTCCTCGTCGATCGAGACGGTCACCGTCTCGAACGAGACCGCGTAGCGGGTCGTGTGTTGTCCGTCGCGGCGGATGTCCGTCGACTCCGACAGGAGGGAGGCCTCGGTGAGCAGCTCCAGCTTCCGGTAGGTCGTCGACAGGGGGATGTCGCACTCCTCCGAGATGTCGCTGGCCGTCTTCGGCTCGGAGAGCGCCGCCACGATCCGCCGTGCGTCGTCGTCTGCCAGCGCGTTCAGCACGTCGTCGACGGACGGCGGATCTTTCTCGCGCGACGAGTCCCGCACCATACCTGACCGTTCGCCCGCCGGGACTTAAAGCATCGAACTTCCGCCCGCGGCGACGCCGAACGCGGCCCGTTTTTGTGGGTGGGTCGCGTACGACGGCCCGATGGACTCGTGGAAGCGGCGCGTCGCCGGCTACTCTGCCTTCGTCCTCTTCGTCCTGATCTTCACCGCGGTCGCCTACCGCTACGGGATGCGGGTGTACGAGGGCGACCCACGGACGATGATCGAAGCGCTGCGCTTCTCGATCGAGATGTTCACCACCACGGGGTTCGGCGGGGACTCGCCGTGGGAGAGCCAGGAGCTGAACGCGTTCATCGCCGTGATGGACCTCGTCGGCATGTTACTCCTGATCGGCGCGCTCCCGGTCGTGGTGACGCCGCTCTTGGAGGAGGCGTTCTCGACGACGGCCCCGACGTCACTGGACGGGGACCGGTCCGGACACGTCGTCGTCTGCTCGGACACATCGCGGGCGGCGGCGCTCATCGAGGAGCTCGACTCGCGCGACATCGCGTACACGATCGTCGAGCCGGACGACGACCGGGCGGCGCAGCTGTACGAGACGGGCCGAAACGTGATCTGCGCGGACCCGGAATCGACGGAGGGGTTGGCGGCCGCGAACCTGACCGCCGCGCGGGCGCTCGTGACCGACGTCTCCGATCAGGTGGACGCGAGCATCGTGCTCGCCGCGAAGGAGTTGGCGCCGGACCTGCGCGTCATCAGCGTCGTCGAGGACCCGGACCGCGAGCGGTACCACCGGCTCGCCGGCGCGGACGAAGTCCTCTCGCCCCGCTCGCTGCTCGGCGAGAGCCTCGCCGCGAAGGTGACGACCGCGCTCCAGACCGACCTCGGGGAGGCGGTCGCCATCGGCGACTCCCTCCGGCTGTCGGAGGTCTCGGTGCCGCACGGGAGCCCCCTCGCCGGCTCGACGCTGGCCGAAAGCGGGATCCGCGAGCGCGCCGGCGTCAACGTGATCGGCGCGTGGTTCAACGGCGAGTTCGACGCGGCGCCGCCGCCGGACGCGACGCTGTCGGCCGGGACGGTCCTGCTCGTCTCCGGCCGGTCGGACCAGTTGGAACGGCTCGTCGATCTGACGAACTCCGGCACGCGCCGGTTCGGCGCGGGCGAGACCGTGGTCATCGGGTACGGACAAGTCGGGCAGACCGTCACCGAGGCGGTCTCGGACGCCGACCTGCCCGTCACGGTCGTCGACCGGGAGGAGGGCGACGGCGTCGACGTGGTCGGCGACGCGACCGAGCCGGAGACACTGCGCGACGCCGGCGTCGAAACGGCGCGGACGGTCGTGCTCGCGCTTCCGGACGACACCACGACGGAGTTCACGACGCTCGTGGTCCGCGACCTGGCGCCGGACACGCAGGTGCTCGCCCGGGTCGACGAGTCCACGAGCGTCCGGAAGATGCACCGGGCGGGCGCCGACTACGTGCTCTCGCTCGCGACGGTCACCGGCCGGCTGTCCGCCTCGAGCGTCATCGAGGACCGCGACGTGCTGTCGCTCAACCAGCAGATCGAGGTCGTCAGGAGCCGAGTGCCGCGGCTCTCGGGGCGGACGATGGCCGAGGCGAGCATCCGGGAGGCGACGGGGTGTACCGTCATCGCCGTCGAGCGGGACGACGAGACGGTGACCGACATCGGCCCCGACACGCGGATCGCCGCCGCCGACGAGCTCGTCGTCGTCGGCACCGACGAGGGGATCCGGGAGTTCGAGCGCCGGTTCACCTGACCGGTCGGCGGCGCGAGTCGGAGCGTCCGGCCGCCTCCGCGCCGGTCTCTCCGGACGTACGACCGACACGAGTCGAACGCTTCAAGTATTCGCTGGGTGTTCTTCCCTGTATGAAAGACCAGGGACGCTCCACGCGCAAGCGGACGGGCGGCCGACTCAAGCACGCCTCGAACAAGAAGCGCCACCAGCTGGGCCGCGAGCCCGCCGAGACGACCGTCGGCGAGACGCGGGTCCAGTACATCGACTCCCGCGGCACCGAGAAGAAGGTCCGCGCGCTCTCGACGAACGTCGCGCAGGTCGCCGACGGCGACGAGGTCAGCGAGGCCGAGATCGAGAACGTCGTCGACAACCCCTCGAACGTCAACTACGCCCGCCGGAACATCGTCACCAAGGGCGCCGTCATCGAGACGTCCGCGGGCCGCGCCCGCGTCACCTCCCGCCCCGGTCAGACCGGTCAGGTCAACGCGGTCCTGCTCGACTGAACGGCGTTCCGCTCGCCCGCGGCCGACCGCTTTCTGAACCTATTTATTCGTCCGAGACGACGAGCGACGCGTGTACCTCGGCGTCGACGAGGCCGGAAAAGGCCCCGTGCTCGGACCGATGGCGGCCGCGGCGGTGCTCGCCGACCCGTCGACCCTCCCGGCGGACGTCGACGACTCGAAGCGGCTCACCCCCTCTCGCCGCGAGTCGATCGACGCCGCGCTCCGAGAGGCCGACCGCGTCGCCGTCGGCGTCGCGTTCGTCGAGCCCGACGAGATCGATCGCCCGGAGACGGACATGAACACGCTCACGGTGCGCGGACAGGCGCGGGCGGTCCGAGCCGCGCTCGCGGACCGGGCTGCGATCGGCGACCGGGCCGCCGCCGGCCCTCTCGACGAGCCGGTCCGCGTCGTCGCCGACGCGGGCGACACCAGCGAGTCGCGGTTCGCCCGCCGGCTGGGCGAGTTCGTCGCCGACGGCGACGCCGACGCCGATCTCCCCGAAGTGGACGTGTCGGCCGCCCACGGCGCCGACGAGGACGACCCGCTGGTCGGCGCTGCGAGCGTCGTCGCGAAGGTGGCCCGCGACCAGCGGATGGCTGCGGTCGACGCCGACTACGCCGCGTACGACGGGGTCGGGAGCGGCTATCCGAGCGATCCGACGACGCGATCGTTCCTCCGGGCGTACGTCGACGACCACGGTGACGTGCCAGACTGCGCGCGACGCTCGTGGGCGACCTGCGACGACGTGTTGGCGGCCGCCGAGCAGTCCGGCTTAGACGACTTTTAAATCTGGGCGAGGCGGGTCGAAACGCTCCGGGCGGGTCAGACCAACCCGGCGGCGGCCGCGCCGACGGCGTCGATGAACGTTTCCCAGACGGAGAAGCCGGCCACGATGGAGAGCACGGTGTCGGCGCCGAAGAAGGCGAACAGCGTCGCCGACGCGAGGTGCGCCCGCCGCATGTTGACCCGGTGGGCGAAGGTGTGGAAGAAGTACGCGTTCGCGACGCTGATCGGGATGATCGCCAGCATCTCCCCGACCCAGATCGCGGAGGTCACCCCGTACTGCACCGCCAGTCCGATCGTGACCAGCTGCGTCTTGTCGCCGAACTCGCCGGTGGCCATGAGCACGAAGATCGGGAGGAAGCCGCCGAGCGACCCCTCGTACCGGTCGAGCGGACCGGGGAGCGTCACCGAGTCCAGCGCGTCGAGGGTCGCGTCCTCCGGCGTCGGGTCCGCACCGGCCGCCGTCGAGTCGCCGTTGGCGGCGGCGCGCTCCGAGTTCCGATCCGGCATCGACCGGTACAGCAAGTACGCGAAGACGAAGAACAGGACCGCGGTCACGGCGTCGAGCACGACTCCCGGCAACGCCGACTGCAGCGCCTGCCCGAAGGCGATCTCCACCGCCGTCCACCCGGCGAACGCCGACCCCGCTGCGGCGACGACCACCTTCGGGTCGTACCGCGTCGACAGCGCGGCGATCATGAACTGCACCTTCTCGCCCGGTAACACGGCTAACTGGGCTACGAACGCGACGATCAGGATCTCCGCGTACGCGGTCATGCGGTCCCGCCCTCCACCGCCTCGCCGGCCGCGGTCGACTGTCCGAGTCCGTCCGCCCGTGCGACGACTGTCGCCCGGATTCGCGTGTCGATCGGGCCCGTCGATCCTGTCGATCCGCGTCGGTCGTCGGTCGTCACGATCGATTTAGAATGGTCTAAACTAATAGTTTGTCGACTCCGCGGATCTCGCGGGGACAGAGCGACGCGGCGTGCCGCCCGCGTCGCCCTACCGGACCGTCAGCAGGCGACGCAGGATGTCCCCGTACGCGGGACGGGTGATCAGCACGCCGATCAGCACGCCGAGGATGGTGAAGATCGCGAAGCCGGACAGGTCGCCGAGCGATAGCACCATCAACGGCGACATCGCGATGATCGTCGTCGCCGCGGCCGCACCGATCACCCAGAAGGCCCGGCGGAACCGGGAGTTGAACACCTTTCGGGAGTTCACCTCGCCCTCGCTCATCACCTCGTCGGCGATGATCACGAGGTCGTCGACCCCCGTCCCGACGACCGCGATGAACCCGGCGATCACGGCCAGCTCGATCGGGTAGCTCAACAGCGCGGCGAAGCCGAGCAGCGCGTACACCTCGGCGAGCGCCGTGACGATCATCGGCAGCGCCACCGCGGGCTCGCGGTAGCGCAGGAACACCATGCCCGCGACCGCGAACACCGCGAGGATTCCGGTGAAGAGCGAGTAGTTCTTGTAGTTCTCGCCCTGCGACGCGGAGATGGACCGCGAGGTTCCCTGCCCGCTGATGTCGAGCTCGGCCGGGAGCGCGCCGGCGCGCAGGTTGATGGAGATCCGCTCCGCCTCGCTGAACTCGCCCGTCGTGAGTCGGAAGCCGCCGTCGGTGGCCCACGAGCCGCTCGCCATGCTGTCCGCGAGGCCGGGGTCCATCCCGAAGGAGTTGACGACCTCTCCGTCGACGGTGAGCAGGAGGCACGGGTTGCTCACGTCGTCCGGATTCGCGCCGTAGTCGCACTGGTCGAGGTCGGAGTTGTACGCCTCCGCGAACCCGCGGTCGGCGACCGCCTGCTGGAAGCTGTGGGCGGGCGACTGCTCGCCCTCCGGCGCGGTGTTCCGGACCGTCACCGGCACGTACGCCCCGGACCCCCGCTCGGCCTGAGCGGCGGATCCCAGCTCTTCGAAGTCGTCCTGCGTCAGCACGTCCTCCTGTATCTCGGTCCCGTTGTCGCCCGGATACGCGATGTCGATCGCGACCGTCCCGCGGTCTTCGAGGAGGTCGATCACGCTGCTGCGGTCCTCCCCGGGCACCTCGACGAGGATGAAGTACTCGCCGGTGAGCGACTGCACCTGCTGGACCGTCCCGCCGGAGAGCCCGGTCTGATCGATCTTGTCCTCGATGATCCCCTCCGCGACGTCCCGGGTCTCTTGAGTCACCCCGGACCGGACGTCGCCGTAGGCGTAGCCCGACGCGTCCATCGCCGCGCGGAACTCCGACTCGGTGACCGACGAGTCGGTCACCTCGACGGCGTTCTCTTCGGGGACCGCACTGACGTCCGTCTCGGACGTGTCGTTCAGCCCCGCCGCGACGGCCTCCGCCACCTCCGGTGCCGGATCGCCGCCGAAGTCGACCTCGGTGGCGGTGTAGCCGACCAGCGGGGCGCGGACCCGCGTCCCGCCCGCGAGGTCCAGCCCGTACTGGAGGTTGGTCACGCCCTGTTGGGCCTCGGAGACGTCCTCGCCGGGAGCGGTCTCCGGGCCGAACTGCGGCGCGAACAGCGCCACGGTCGCGGCGATCACGACGACGACCAGCAGCAGGATCCGCCAGTTGTTCTTGATGGACTCGAACATTACCGTTTCACCCCCTCGAACTTGTACCAGCGAAGCAGCGAGACGTTCAGCAGGTACGTGTTCATCAGGTCGGCACAGAGGCCGACGGAGAGGATGATGCCGATGTTCCGGAGGAGGTCGACTCCGAACAGCGCCGCGACGATCGCCATCACGATCATCGCCGCCATCGACGTGAGCGTCATCGTGACGCCGGTCCGCGTCGCGCGCCGGACCGACTCGTAGAAGTCACCGGTCCGACGCAGCACGGAGTTGTTCAGCAGGATGTCGGAGTCGACGCTGTACCCGATGATCATCAGGAGCGCCGCGATCGTCCCGAGGGTCATCTGGATCCCGAGGAGGTTCATCACCGCGATGGGGATCACCAGGTCGGAGAACGCCGACGCGACCACCGCGACGGACGGGACGAACGTCCGGAACAGCGCGAACACGAGCACGCTCATCCCGAGGAAGGCGAGCGCCACGCCGAAGACCGCGGTCCGGGCCGTGTCGGACGCGAAGCTAGGGGACACCTGGTCGATCGCGCTCGTGGACAACCCCGCCTCGTCGGCCTGCGTCGACAGGTCCTCGGCCAAGCCGCCGGGGTCCTCGTCGGCCGCCCGGAACGTGACCACGTACACGTCGTCCCCGGGGATCGACCGGACCGAGTCGGGCTGCCGCTCGAACGCGGTCTCGATCTGCTGTTCTACGTCGCCGCCGTCGTCGGCGATCCGGAGCTCTACGCCGCCCGTGAACTCCAACCCGAGGTTCGCCGGCGCGCCCGTGACGAGATACCACCCGCCGATGATCGCGAGCGCGAGAACGAGGACCGCGAGCGGGACCGCCACGAGCTGCCGGTTCGAGTACTCGGTGTAGTTGACCTCCGGTACCTCGATCGCTACCATAAATACCGGTTCCTGCGCGGGCGCGAATAAGCCTTCTTACTCACCCGCGAGCGCGTTCCGCCCCGCGGTCTTCACTCGCATCCGGTCGGTCGCCGGCCGACGCGTCGCGCCGCAACGGATTAGCCGCCGGGCGACGTAGTCGGTCGCATGAAACCGAGTGCCACGCGCGTCGTCCTCTCGTACCCCGAGGGGCTCAGCGACTGGGGCCGCGATCAGGTCGAGACAGACCGCTACCGAGGCTACTTCGCCCGGGTCCTCGACCGCGTCGCGGTCGGCGACACCTACGAGGAGTTCGTCGACGTCGGCTGTTGCGGCGACAGCCTCGACGTCCCGTTCCGCGTCGAGCGGGTCGAGGTCAACGGCGACCCGGTCGACGCGGCGGTCGTGAGCGACGCGACGGCCGTCGACTACGAGACGCGGTCCGGCGACGTCGACGGCGGCTGGCGGGTCCAGAGCGCGGCGGGGGCGTCGTGCGCGACCGCCGACCGGGAGTGAGCGGGCCTCGCCGAGCGCCTACGGCATGTACCGCACGCTGACCACGCCAGGCTCCGATCGGATCTCGACGCGGTTCACGCCGAGCCGGGCCGCCCGCGAGAGCGTCGCCTCGCGGTCGTCGATCACGTCTGCGACCGCGTCCGTGGTGTCGGCTTCCGGCGGCGTCAAGACGTGTACCTCGCCGACGCCCGCGCGCTCCTCGCGGGCGAGCTCGCCGGCCTCCGTCTCGGCCGCCAGCTCGCGCTCGTGGACGGTCGGAGGCTCCTCGCTCTCCTCGATCGAGAGGGAGCGCCGCTCCACGACCTCGACGACCTGGTACGTGACCTCCATCGGCGGGTCGGGCGCGACGGTCGCCTCCACGGCGTCGTCGACCGCCAGCCCGGGGTTCGAGCTCAGCGTGTGCACCTGCCCGTCGTGAACGTCTTTCAGCACCGCGGAGTCGCTCTCGACGTGCGTGACGAGGAACGTGCTCTCCTTCTCGTCGGTCATTACCGGTCGTAGGCGGCCGAGCCTTTTCGGGGTTTCGAGCCGCGCTGTTCGGGGTTTCGAGCCGCGTCAGTCCCGAACGACGCGCGGGTCGCCGTCTTCGACGACCACGTCGAGGCCGCGCTCGTGGACGAACGCGGCGGTGTAGTCCGGGACGACGCGTTCGGCGGCGAACCGCGCGCGAAGCAGGGGAACGGCGTCGAGCAGGTCGTCGCCGTCGACCATCGAGGGAGACGACGGTAAGAACTCCACGTCGAGGTCTGCGTCGGCGCCGCGCGCCGCGAGGGTGGGCAGGCTCGGCTCCTCGAACGCGCCGTCGAAGTCGATGGGCGCGGTGAAGCCGGCGTAGAAGGTCCGCCCGCGGGTGGAGGGACCGAGGACGACTTCGTTCGTCCGGAGCTTCATCGCGGCCGAGTCGATGACGGTCCGCGAGAGCAGCGGCGCCTGCGGGGTGACGATCGCGACCGAGTCGGCGTTCTCCTCACGGAGCAGGTGGGTGACGGTGTTGCCGGCGCGCGCGCCAAACGAGGAGCCGACCTGCCGCTCGAACCGGACCTCCTCGGTGCCGCCGAGGGTGTCGGCGACGAGGGCGCGCAGCTCCGCCTCGGGCGCGGTGTCGGTGCGGTGTTCGGCCGGGAGGTCGTCGTCGACCGGGTAGTTCACGAGGAGGTCGCCGCCGGAGCGGTCGACCGCGAGGACGGCGTCTCGGAACAGCGCCTCGTACAGTTCGGCGGCCTCGGCGGTCGACAGCGGTGTCGACTCCGCGAGCCCGGTCGCGACGAGCCCCTCGCGGGGCGGCTTCGCAAGCACGGCGACGACGGTCATACCGGACGAAGTGGCCCGCGCATCTTCAAGTCGCCGCTTCGGTCACGGGCACAGGGTCGGCGGCGGTCGCCTACGCGAAGTCGCGCCGCATCGCGATCTCGAACCACGGGCACAGACGGAGCTGCCGGTACAGCGCCGGGTTCTCGTGGAGGTGCTCGTAGTCGGCCCACAGCAGGCCGCCGATCTCCGCCTCGTCGGGGTCGAGCGAGGTGTCGTCGAGCGTCACCTTCAGCACCGAGCAGACCTCCCACTCGACGCCCTCGTTGGGGTAGTAGCGCTTGTACTCGAACTTGTCCGTTACGCGGAGGTCGCCGTACTGGTCGGGGGTGATCCCCAGCTCCTCTTCGAGGCGCTGTTCCGTCGCGTCCTCCTGCGACTGCCCCTCGACGGGGTGGGAGGCGACCGTCCCGTCCCAATGGCCGTCCCACAGCCGCTTCGTGGGCGCGCGCTGGGCCAGCAGGATCCGGCCGTCGGTGTCGTACACGAGGCAGGTGAACGCTCGGTGACGGATCCCGTCGCCGGTGTGGGCGTCGAGCCGGTTCACCGTCCCCTGCTCGACGTCGTCGGGATCGACGGCGATCACGTCCTGCAGCGCGTTCTCGTGGTCCGTGTCGGTGGCGGCCTGCCCGGCGGAGTCACCGGTGGCGGCCGCGTCCTCGGAGCTCATGCGATGTAGGTCGATCACCAGGGCTAATAAGCGTTCGATACGGCGCCCGCGGACCGGGGCGGCGGCGCCGGCGATCGCCCCGTTCTCGTTCCCCGCTGACGCCGCCGTTCACGGCCGCGGTTCGACGCGCTTAACCGCCTCCCGCGGTTACTTCGTGCGGATGAGTGACCCGGCGCTCGACGTCGTCGAGTTCGTGTTGACGACGCACCTCTACACCGAGAACCGCGACCTCGACGAGAACGACCTGCCGCCGCGCTTCCGGCAGGTGTTCTGGTCGGACGACGCCGCCGACGACGCCCCGGTCGGCGTGGAGCGGCCGCTCAAGCCGACGAGCGAGACGACCCGCACCGCGACCGGCGTCGAGCACCCGTGGGACGCGGTCTCCGACCTGCTCTTCACCCAGCGGACCGAGTTCTCCGGCGAGATATCGCTGACGCAGCCGGCGATGGCGCTGGAGTGGTACCGCGACCACGCGGACGACGAGCGGATCGCCCAGAACCCGACGATCGTCGCCGCGCTGGCCGACGCGGACGACCTCGACGCGCCGGTGACCCACGAGGAGGCCCGCGACAGCGTCCGGCCGATCCAGGCCGACCGCGTCTGGATCGACGCCCTCCTCGAGGAGTACTTCGACGAGGACGAGGACGCGGAGATGCTCGACCTCGTCAACGTCCGCGCGCCGGAGGAGATCGAGACGACCCTCGCGGACCTCGTGCTCACCGGCGACCAGGAGGGCGAGATCCAGAAGATCGTGAAGGCGATCGAGCACCGCGAGTACCTCGCGCAGATCGGGCTCCGCGAGATCGGGAAGCTGCTGTTCGTCGGCCCGCCGGGGACCGGGAAAACCACCATTTCGCGGGCGCTCGCGCACGAGCTCGGGCTCCCGTTCGTCGAGGTGAAGCTCTCGATGATCACGAGCCAGTACCTCGGCGAGACCGCGAAGAACGTCGAGAAGACCTTCGAGGTCGCCAAGCGGCTCTCTCCGTGTATCCTCTTCATCGACGAGTTCGACTCGGTGGCGAAGACCCGGCGCTCCGACGAGCACGCCGCGCTGAAGCGCGCGGTCAACACCCTCCTCAAATCGATCGACGAGGTGTCGCTGGTGCGCGACGAGGTCCTCCTCATCGGCGCGACCAACCACCCGGACCAGCTCGACGCGGCCGCGTGGCGCCGCTTCGACGAGATCGTCAACTTCCCCAAGCCCGACCGCGACATGCGCGCGGACATCCTCCGCGTGGTCACTCGGGAGATGCAGATCGCCGACTTCGACCCCGAGGAGGTCGCCGACCGGACGACCGGACTCACGGGCTCCGACCTCCGGATGGTGCTCCGCGAGGCGGTCCTCGGCGCGCTCACGGAGGACCGGATGACGATCACGCAGGAGGACGTAATGGAGGCCGTCGAGGACTTCGAGGAGCGCGACAACCTCAAGAACATGGACATGATCGACGGCGAGGGCGCGGAGGTGCTCGGCGAGACGGACCCCGACGGGCAGGACCACACGCACGACGACGAGGCCGACGACGCGGCCCACGACCACGGCGCGCACAGCCACTCGCACGACTGATTCACGCCGGCGCAACGTTTTCCGGCCGTGTCCTCGCCGTCGGCGGTTGTTTATAACCGATGGCGATGAGAGTTCGAGGACGAGATTGCTAACAGTCCCGTCTGCGGTACCAACGGCGACTCACGGATGAACGCCGACGAGTGTCTCATTTAAATACAGAACCGAAAACATACATCCTTTCGCGCTCGAATCGTCCCATGAAGCGGCGAGCGATTTTGGTCTCTTGCGGCGTTCTCGCCGGGTTGGGCGGATGTCTGAACCGCAGCGGAGAACCAACCGACAACAGCTCCAACACGACGACACCGAACAGCACCGCAGCCAACAGTTCCACAGCCGACGACACCGAAACGGACGGCGGCCGTCCGTCGTACGTGGTCACCGTCTCAAGGGAGGACGTCGATCAGCCAGACAACAGCTGTCACTTCGAGGAACTCCCCGAGGGGGCACAAGAGGAAGTCGAGAACGCGATAAGGGATCTGGACACCGACTCCGACGATAGGGGAAGCCACGATGTGTACGGAAGTGCGGAATTACTAGATACTGAGTGTTACAACACGTATCTCGAATACGACGGTCAGTACTATTGGACCTCGATAGACGCGGTCAGCGGCTGATCGGCTCTCCGTCCTTGTAATAACTGCCACCGACGTCGACGAATTCGACTTACGCGAACGTGTCGACGACCGTCCCGGTGTCCTCGCCGGTGGTGTAGTAGTAGCCGTCGTCCTCCGAGAGCGTCCCCCAGTCGGCCCAGCTCCCCTCGTAGTTCCGCACGTCCTCGAAGCCGAGCTGGTTGAGGACGAACCAGCCGACCGACGCGCGGATCGCGGTCTGACAGTACGCCACCGCCGGCTCGTCGGGCGAGAGGTCGGCGTCGTCGATCCACAGCGTCTCTAACTCCTCGGGCGTCCTGAGTCGGCCCGCCTCGTCGTCGATGCTCTGGACGAAGTTGAGGTTGGTCGCGCCGGTGACGTGACCGAACCGGTCGAGGTCGCCGCGCTCGTCGACGCCCCAGTACTCCGCGGGCGAGCGCATGTCGAGGATCGGGACCGCGGCGCCGTCCTCGTCGACATTGTCGGCGACGAACTCCCGGGTCGCCACCACGCCGGTGTCGAGTTCGGCCTCGTAGGTCGCCGCCTGCGCCTCGGGCGCCTCCGAGACGGTCTCGCCGCCGGCCGCGTCCCAGACCGAGAACCCGCCGTCGAGAAGGCTGACTCGCCCCTCGTGGCCGAGCGCGTTGAGGGTGTAGATCGCGTACGTCTCCCAGAGGTTCGACTCCGCGCCGTACACCACCACGTCGTCGTCGGGCTCGATCCCCGCCTCCGAGAGCGTCCACGCGATCGCCTCGGGCGAGGCCTCGAACCCGTCCGGGGTCTCCTCGGCGTAGCTGTCCAGCATCTCGGCGTTCGGGAAGTGGTACGCGCCGGGGATCCGGCTCTCGCCGAACGCCGCCTCGTCGCGGACGTCGAGCAGGTGCGCGTCGTCGAGGTTCGATTCGAGCCACTGGCCGTCGACGACGCCGTCGAACTCGGCCGCCGCGGGCGTCGCGTACGCCGCCGGTTCGTCGCCGCCGTCGCTCGACCCGAGGCAGCCGGCCGTCGCCGCGAGCGCCGCGCCAGCCGAGGCCAACACCGATCGTCTGGAGGTCAGCGTGGAGCTGTCGTCCATTCGGTCGCGAGTTGCGGCGTGAGCGCGATAACCCTGTCAGTGGTGGCCCGTGTTACCGTCGGCTCCGACGGCAGCGGCGTCGGCGTCCGCGGCACCGGACAGACTTGCGAGGCCGCCCCGCACCGACGCCGTCTCTCACCGACTCACTCCCGCACGCCGACGACCGTGTAGCCGAACCCGCGGTCGACGACTCGCGGGTCGAACCCGGCGTCGGCGAGCGCGGCGGCGAGGTCGTCCGGCGCCCGGAACCGCGACTCCATGCCGATCGCGTGCTCGGCCGCGACGAGCGCTCGGCCGAGGGGGTGCGTCGGGTCGAACTCCCGGATCACGAGCGCGCCGCCGGGCGCGATCACGCGCGCGGCCTCCTCGATCGCGGCCGCTTGGTCCGGCAGGTGGTGGAACGCGTCGACGATCGTCGCGGCGTCGACCGACCCGTCGCGGAACGGGAGCCGCCCCGCGTCTCCGCCGACGGCGCCGCGGTCGCGGTGCTCCTGAGCGCGCGCCAGCATCACGAGCGAGGCGTCGACGACGGTGATCTCGGGACCGGTCAGCGCGGCCGCCGCGCGCCCGGAGCCGCCGCCGACGTCGAGCAGCCGGTCGATCGGTCGCGTCGCGTGCGTGAGCCCCGCGGCCAGCGCCTCGCCGTCGGCCGGCGGCATGACGCGGTCGTACAGCGGGGCGATCCGGTCGAAGAAGCGAACGTCGCCGAGGCCGTACATAGCGAGGATCGGCGGCGGCGGTAGTTAAAAGGCGGTCTCGGCGAGCCCCCGCTCATTTACCTGAGTGAGCCGTACCGGGCGCCATGGAGTACGCGCTCGTCGGCGGCCCGGGCTCGGGGGCGACGCTGCGGCTCGACTACCGGGCGTTCGCCTACGCCGGCAAGTTCGTCGTCGGCGCGCCGGGCAAGGCGGTGTTGCGGACGCCCGACGGCTCGCCGGCGGTCCCGGAGTGGGAGCCGGACGATCCACTCCCGCCGACCGTCGAGGCGAGCGAGTTCGATGACGACGTGGTCGCCGCGGTCTCCTTCTCGCCCGACCGGACCGACCCCGACTGCTGTCGCCTCCGGTACGTCACCGTCCACGTCGCGCGCCGCGGGGAGGGGCTCGGTCCGCGGCTCGTCGATCGCACGGTCTCCCGGCTCGCGGCCGACGGCTACGACCGCGTGCGGATCGCGGTCAACAACCCGTTCGCCTACGCGGCGCTTTATAAATGCGGCTTCGCGTACACGGGCGAGCGGACCGGGATCGCCGAACTGGTGTTAGAGCGGCCGGCGGCCGAGGGCGGCGTGGGGGGCGGCGGGGAGGGCGAACTGAGCGGAGAGAAGGGGGCGGACGGGGATCGGTACCGGGCGGGGCTGCGCGCCTTCCGCGACGGCGACCGCGACCTCGACCCGGTGGAGCGAGAGTTCGTCGCGGCGCGGCTCGGGGAGGGCGAGGAGCCCGGCGGTCGAGGAACGCGGGAGGAGTGAGGGGCGGGAGTCGACGGCCCGTCAGTTCAGCGCCCAGATCCCGTAGTTGAGCGCGGTCGCGAAGCAGACCCACGCGAGGTACGGGACGAGCAGGAGGGCCGCCCGCCTGTCGACCCGATCGAACGCGGCGATCGTCGCGACGACGAGCGGGAGCAGGAGCCCGAGGACGACGAGCCCGAGGTCGGGGCGTTCGAGCCCCCAGAAGACGGGCGACCACGCGACGTTGACGACGAGCTGGACGCCGAACAGGGCGAGCCCGATCCGGGCGTCTCGGGCGAGCCGCGCCGCTCCGCCGGCGCGCCCCTCCCCCTCGCGACCGCCGAGGTAGACGAGCGCGGCCGCGGCGCCGATCAGCGCGTACAGGACCGGCCAGACGACGCCGAACGCCCATCCCGGCGGGTAGTAGGCCGGCAGTTCGAGCCCGGCGAACCACGCGCTCTCGGTGGCGGTGAACGGGACGCCGACCGCGCCGATCAGGTTGACCGCGACCGCGGCGGCGACCACGAGCAGGGCGTCGCGGCGGTCCGGGAGACGCCCGCGGACGGCGGGCGACGGAGGGTCAGTGGATGCCATCGGACCGATGGTAGGCGCGCGTGGGATTTAAAAGGTCCTCCGGGGGTCGCTCCGTCGCGCCCCGCTAGATCACGTCGTAGTCCTCGCGGAACGTCTCCAGCGTGGCCGCGAGCACCCCGATGACGATCGGGCCGACGAACAGCCCGGTGAACCCGATGGCGTAGATTCCGCCGAACACCCCGAGGAGGATCACCGCTGGGTTCAGGTGCGCCTGCTGGTCGATGACGATCGGGCGCGCGTAGTTGTCCACCATCGCGATGACGAGGACCCCGTACACGGCGAGGAACACCCCGGCGGCCACCTCGTCGATCGCGACGAGGTACGCCGCCGCCGGCCCCCAGACGAAGAACGCCCCGACGAGCGGCACCAGCGCCAACACCGCCATCACGAAGGTCCAGAAGACGACGTTGGGGATCCCGACCGCCCAGAGGCCGAGCCCCGCGACCAGCGCCTGCAGCAGCGCCACGACGATGTGGCCGATCACGACTCCGCGGGTCATCGCGTCGACGCGGTCGACGAGGTCCGCGGTGACGTTCGACGGGAGCGGGCTCGTCAGGCGGAGCCACCGCACGAACGCCGGCCCGTCGAGCAGGGTGTAGTAGACCAAGAACAGCGCCAGCGAGAGTCCCACTGACGCGCGGATCGCGGTGGTGACGATCCCACCCACCCCGCCGAACAGGGTGTTGGCGAGCACCTGCCCGGCGGTCGCGAGGACCTCGCCGACCTCGACCTGCTCGCCCGTGAGCGACGCGATCTCTCCCTCGATGGCCGCGACGTCGATGTCGGTGTTCCCTCGGGCGATCTCCGTGAGGTCGCGGACGAACACCCACGAGATGTACGCGAGCGGCAGGATGACGGCGACGATCGCCGAGAGAATCAGGAGGAGCGCGGACAGCATGTTGCCCAACCGGTTCGCCAGCGACCGTCGAACGCGCCCGGCGAGCGACCGGCGAAACCGCCGCGAGAGCCGCACGTGGAACGGGTAGAGGACGTACGCGAGGATCGCGGAGGCGATGACGTACTCGACGAAGGGGTTGATGACGTACAGCGTCAGGATCGCGACCGACCCGATGAGGAGGAGGAGAAACGATTGCCCGCGGTTCATGTCGGCCAGTCACGTCGGTGACGTATAAACGTGGGCGGCGGCCCGCGATGCGCGGACGGCGGCTCGCGACGCGTCGACGCCGTCGCGGGGGCGCGGCCGTCCGGTCAGGCGCTCGCCTCGTCCTCGTCGAGCCCGGGCGCGACCGATGGATCGACCTCCTCTGGCTCCTCCGTCTCGCCGCCGACGACCGTCTCCCCCTCGTCGGTCTCCACGTACACGTCGTCGGCGAAGCCGGCCAGCGCGTTCTCGTACTCCGGCGTCTCCAGCTTTTCGGGCGTCTCGGGGGCGTCGACGACGCCGTCGGCGGGCCGGAACCCGCCGAGCGGGTCGTCGATCGTGATCCCGTGCTCGCCGAAGAAGGACTCGTACCGCCGGTAGTGCGGCTCCAGCTCGTCGCCCGGGATCTCCATCATCTCCGTCCACCCGTGGTTGAAGAAGTCGAAGTTCGCCTGCACGTGAGTGATCTCACGGGCCTCGGCCTCCGGGAAGCCGGCCTCCAAGGCGGCGACGTAGGTGTCCATCGTCGCGTCGAAGAAGTCGTCGAGGTGAGCCCGTCGCTCCTCGCGGCGGTCCTCGTCGGCCTTGTTGAGGAAGATGCTCGTGTGGAGGTCGACGAGCTTGTCGTTCGCAACGTCGCCGACCACCGGAGTCGTCAGCGCCTTCTTGGCGGCCCAATGACGGATGTTCTGCCGGATCTTCATAAGCGGTGTTGGTGGGCGACGGCCTTGAATCTGTGGCGACGCGGCCGCCGCTCGGTCCCCGGAGACGCCGACCGACCCGACGAAAGCGTTATTGCATAAAATATACAATATAAAGACATGACCGAGACGACCCCGGGCGGGGACTGGGCCGCGCAGATCGAGGCGCAGCGACGGGCGAAGATCGAGCGGTTCCGCGACTCGGGGCGGTCGCCGCTCCCGGTCTCGATGCGGGGCGACGCCTTCCCCGGGCTGGAGTACTTCGAGCCGGACCCGGCGTACCGGTTCGTCCTCCCGCTTCATGAACACGACGAGAAGGAGACGGTGACGGTCGAGACGACCGCGGACGGCGAGCAGACGTACCGTCGCTGGGGCGAGTTCCGGTTCGAGGTCGACGGCGAGTCGGTGGCGCTGCAGGCGTACCGGCCGGCCGACGGCGCCGATCGCTTCTGGGTGCCCTTCCGCGACGAGACCAGCGGCGAGACGACGTACGGCGCGGGTCGGTACCTCGACTTGGAGCCGGAGCGCGACCGCGTCGACGGCGAGTGGATACTGGACTTCAACGTCGCGTACAACCCGACGTGCGCGTACAACCACGCGTACGAGTGCCCGCTCATTCCCACGGAGAACTGGCTGGACGTCGCGATCGAGGCGGGCGAGAAGGAGTTCCCCGCCGAGCCCGCGGGCGCCGACCACTGAGGGGGTCGATGGCCCCGTCTGCCGGCATTGCGTGTGAATCGCACGGTCTCAGGCGTGGATGACAATCCACATTAACCATGAATCCGAACCCCCGCGTATGAGCGATTCGTACGTGATTATCGGTGATGGTATCGCGGGCGCGTCCGCGGCCGAGACGCTCCGCGAGGAAGCGCCCGACGCCGAGATCACGGTTCTCACGGACGAGGGGGAGTCCCTCTACAACCGGATCCTGATCAAGGAGTACGCGAAGGGGAAGCTCCCCGAGGCCCCGATCTCGATCCACCAGGAATCGTGGTACGACGACCACGACGTCGACCTCCGGCTCAACACGGTCGTCGTCGACATCGACGTCGAGAACGACGCGGTCCACACCCACGAGGGCGAGACGTTCGAGTACGACTCCCTCCTGCTCGCGATCGGCGGCACCCCCCAGCAGCTCCCGGTCGACAACGCCGACGCCGACGGGATCCACCACTTCTGGACGTTCCAGGACGCCCGCCGGATCAAAGAGAGCGTCGAGGACGCCGAGCGGGCCGTCATCGTCGGCGCTGGGCTCCTCGGCATCGACTTCGCGGCCATCTGCGGCGCGCAGGACGTCGAGGCGAAGTACCTGATGCGCGGCGACTGCTGGTGGCGCTACGCCCTCTCGGAGGAGGGCGCCGAGATCATGCACGACGCGATGCGCGAGCGGGGGGTCGAGCCCGTCTTCGACTCCGGAGTCGACCACTTCGAGGTCGACGACGACGGCCACGTCACGGCCGCGATCGACCCGAACGGCGAGCGCCACGAGTGCGACTTCGCCGGCGTCGCCATCGGGCTCAACTTCAACACCGAACTCGTCGAGGACACGCCGCTGGAGACCGAGGACGGGATCGTCGTCGACGAGTTCATGCGCACGAACCTCGACAACGTGTTCGCCGCGGGGGACATCACCACGTTCAACGACCTCGTCTTGGGCGAGCGGGCGAAGAACGGCTCGTGGGGGTCGGCCAAGGAACAGGGGACGATCGCGGCCCGCAACATGGTCGAGTACGGCAGCGAGGCGTTCGAGTGGGTCTCTTCGTACTCGATCACGCACTTCGACTTCCCGTTCCTCTCCTTCGGTCACCCGACGCTCGGCGACGACTCCGTCGAGGCCACCACGGCCGAGGGGGAGTGGCGCCGCGTGGCGCTGAAGGACGGCAGGGTCGTCGGCGGCGTGCTTATCGGCGACTTGTCGCCCCAGTCCGCGTTCAAACAGCTGATGCGCGAGGGCCGCGACGTGAGCGACCAGACGGAGGTCCTGATGGAGCCCGGCTTCTCCGTCGACGACCTCGCGGCGACGACCGAACAGCAGTAGCGGACGACCGCGCGTCGGGCGACGAGGACCGCGCCTCGGCCGCCGATGACCACGCCTCGGTCGCCGATGACCACGCCTCGGTCGCCGATGACTATGCGCCCATCGCCGCCGACCCAACGGCGGTCCTCGTCGCCCGAACCGGTCGCTAACCGCCTCTCGGACGCCACGCCCCGGCCGAGGTTCGTTCAGTAGGTTTTCCCTCTTCGACGCCGTACCGGCGTTTATATGTCTCGCGGAAACGGCGACGAGGAGACCACGCCGCCGGCCGGCGAGTTCTTTGCGTCCGTCGTCGAGGAGCACACGGACCCGATCGTCTCGGTCGACGGGGGCGGCGAGATCGTCTACGTCAACCCCGCGGCCGAAGCGGCGCTGGGCCGTGACGCCGCGTCACTCGTCGACCGCCGGCTCGCGGAGCTGATCCCGGACGCGACCGCCGAGCGGCGCGGCGCCTCGCTCCGCGAGCTGCTCGGCGCGCCGGCGCGGCTCGTCGACGCCGGCGACGTTCCGATACCGCTGGCGGCGGCAGGCGGCGAGACGCGCGTCTTTTCGGCGCGGTTTCACGCGCACGAGTCCGGCGGCGAGACCGCGTACACCGGCGTGTTCCGCGACGGCGGCCAACCGGCCGGCGACCGCGAGCGGAAACCGTTCCGCAACCTCGTCGAACACGCGGGTCACGCCGTCTACGTGACCGACACGAGCGGGACGATCCAGTACGTCAACCCGGCGTTCACCGAACACACCGGCTACGAACCCAGCGACGCGATCGGCGAGACGCCGGCGATACTCAAGTCCGGGGAGATGTCGGACGAGTACTACGAGTCGCTGTGGGAGACGCTCAGGGCCGGGGACGTGTGGGAGGAGGAGATCGTCGATCAGCGGAAAGACGGGAGCTACTACCACGCTCACCAGACGATCGCGCCCGTGACCGACGAACGGGGGACGATCTCGCGGTTCATCGCGATACAGATCGACATCAGCGACCGAAAGGCCGCGATGGGGCGACTGAAGCAGTACCGCGACATCGTCGAGCAGATCGACGACCCGGTCCTGTTGCAGGATCTCGACGGAGAGATGGAGCTGCTCAACGACGCCGTCTGCGAGTTCGCCGGCATGCGCCGGGAAGCGCTCTACGGGGCGGACGAGTCCGCGTTCATGGACGACGAGACCGCCGCCGAGATCGAAGCGCACCGACGCTCGGTGCTCGAAACGGAGACGGCGGCCGAGTACGAGGTCGCCCCGACCTTCCCGCGGACCGGTCGCGAGCCGAGGTTCAGCACGCAGCGGTACCCGTACTACGACGGCGACGGGGAGCTGGCGGGGACGTTCGCGGTCTGCCGCGACGTCACCGAGATCAAGCTCCGCGAGGCGGAACTGGAGCGGTACGAGCGTGCGGTCGACGGCGCCACCGACCTCATCGCGGCCGTCGACCGCGAAGGTCGATTCCTCTTCGCGAACCGGCAGTACCGTGCGTACCACGGGATCGACACCGCCGCCGAGATCTCCGAACTGACCCTCGAAGACATCCTGGACGACGGGCAGTACGCCGACGTACGACACCACGTCGACCGGGCCCTCGAAGGGCGGAACGTCGAGTACCGGACGACGCGGGTCCACTCGGACCGCGGGAAGCGGACGCTCGACGTCCGGTACTACCCCCTCGTGAACCCCGTCGAGGACGACGGCGGGTTCGCCGGCGTCGTCGGCGTCCTGCGAGACGTGACCGACAGCGAGAGCCGGGCGCGGCAGCTTCGGGTCGTCGATCGGGTGCTCCAGCACAACCTCCGGAACGCGCTGACGGTGATCCGCGGTCGCGCGGAACAGATCGCGGAACGCGACGCGGCGCGGACCGGCTCCGGGGGGGCGCGGACCGGCTCCGACGCCGAGACCAGCGGGGAGGTCGCCGACGCCGCCTCGGATATCGTTACCCGGGCCAACGCGCTCCTCTCGACGAGCGAGAAGTCTCACCACATCACCGAGATCCTCGGCGACGCGGCCGAGCGCGAACCGATCGACGTCGGTCGCGTCGTCGAACACCTCGGCTCGGTGGTCGAGGCGGAGTACCCGGCGGCCGAGCTCTCGATTTCGACGCCGGACGATGTCGCGGCGCTCGCCTCGGTGACGACGTGGATCGACCGGGCGCTCGGCGAGCTGATCCGGAACGCGGTCGAACACCACGACCGAGACCGACCGGTGGTCGAGGTCACGGTGGAGGCGAAGCCGGGCGCGATCGAGGTTCGCGTCGCCGACGACGGGCCCGGACTGACCGACATGGACCGGGACGTGCTCGAGACCGGACAGGCCGTCGAGGCGCTGTACCACGGGAGCGGACTCGGCCTGTGGCTCGTCTATTGGGTGGTCCAGCAGTCCGGCGGGTCGGCGACCGCCCGCGACGCGGACCCCCGCGGAACCGTCGTCACGCTCACGCTGCCGCGCGCGGTCCGGTAGGGTTCGCCCGGGGGGCGAGCCCGCAACGTTTATGATTGATAATGTCATATGATACCACATGCCATTGAGGCAGACAAACAGGCGCATGCGGCTCCGACGCACCGGAATAGTCCCGTCGGACGCGCGGGTCCGCCACTACGACGAGCTCGAGGAGGAGACGCAGGTGGCCGTCCGCGAGCTCGCGGGGCGGCCGCGGACAGCACCGGAGACCGACGACCTCGACGACGGTGACGTGGTGAAGTTCACCGACTACTACCAAGTCCGCGCGCGCTGAGTCGGTTCCGAGCGCCTCCGGCGGGGCGGTGGCGGAAGCGAAGTTGTTTTCGCCCGCGGCGAGAACGGTTACCCATGGACAGTGGCGGATCTACCGACATGACGCTGGCGTTCGAGCTGAAGGCGTTGAAGACCCTCGCGGACCCGAACGACGTGTTCAACAACGCCCGGCAGTGGACGGAGTACGTCGGCGTCGTCAGCGAGAAGCCGACCTACGTCGTCACGAACTTCACCCGAAAGCACCGCGTGCGGCAGGACTTCTTCTCGGGACCGCGCGGCGTCGAGGAGAGCCTGGAGAACATCGCCCAGCAGTTCGACACGGAGCGCCACGTGTTCGTCGGCGTCGACGAGGAGGACGAGGCGCTCGCCGAGGCGACGGACTGGGAGTTCCTCCACGTCGAAGACGCGGCCGACGCCGCGGGATGGACCCTCGCCACCGGCGAGGAGGAGACGGAGCCCGCAGAGGAGTCCACGCGCGACGACTGGCCCTAGGCCCTCTCGCACCGCCGTTCGGTCGACCCTTTCTACTCCGACTGAGACGCGGGGTGTTTTGGCCGTCCCCGCCGAACGACGGGCCATGAGCGACGACGTCTCACACGAGGACGGTCACGGCGACGACGGCGACGGCCACGATCATCACGTCGACGACGCCGACCACCACGACCACGACGGTCACGACGACCACGGCCACCACGACGACCACGGCCACCACGACCACGGCCACCACGACGACCACGGCCACCACGACGACCACGGCCACCACGACGACCACGGCCACCACGACGACCAGCACGGCCACCACAGTCACGACGCCGACGACGTTGCGATCGCGGTCGTGACGGTATCCTCCTCGCGGTCGCAGGACGACGACCCGTCCGGCGACTACCTCGTTTCGTCGTTCGAGGAGGCCGGTCACGAGGTGGTCGTCCGCGACCTGGTCCCCGACGAGTACGACAGCGTGCAGGGGACCGTCGACCGCCTCGCCCGCCGGAAGGACACCGACGCGGTCGTGACCGCCGGCGGAACGGGGGTGACGCCCGACGACGTGACGCCGGAGGCCGTGCGCGGGCTGTTCGCCAAGACGCTCCCCGGCTTCGGCGAGCTGTTCCGCCGGCTCTCCTACGAGGAGATCGGGACGCGCACCATCGGCTCGCGGGCGACCGCCGGCGTCGTCTCCGCCACCCCTGTCTTCTGTCTGCCCGGCTCCGAGAACGCGGTCCGGCTCGGCGTCGACGAGATCGTCCTCCCCGAGATCGGCCACCTCGTCGGGCTCGCGAGCCGGGGCGTGGAGGACGACGAGGAAGCGGGAGACGGCGACGAGGAAGCGGGAGACGGCGACGCGGAAGCGGGAGACGGCGACGCGGAAGCGGGAGACGGCGACGCGGAACCCGACGACGACGCCTGACGGCGGCGACGACGGGGGTGCGCTCTTTTAAATCGACGCGAGGAAGTTCCGGATGAGGTCGTGACCGGCCGCGGTCAGCACGCTCTCGGGGTGGAACTGCACCGCCTCGATCGGGTGGTCGCGGTGGCGGATCCCCATCACGATCTCCTCGCCGTCGTGGTCAGTGGTGGCGGTCACCGCGAATGCGTGAGGGATCTCGGTGGCGGCGAGCGAGTGGTAGCGCCCCGCGCGGAACCCCTGATCGAGCCCGGCGAACACCCCCTCGCCGTCGTGGTCGACGGGGAACGCCTTGCCGTGGATCGGCTCGGGCGCGTGGCCGACCGTCCCGCCGTACTCGTAGACGGCGGCTTCGAGGCCGAGGCAGACGCCGAGCGTCGGGACCTCCGGGGAGAGGTCGCGCAACACGTCCATCGTCACGCCCACGTCGCGCTCGTTCTTCGGGTGGCCGGGGCCGGGACTGATCAGGATCGCGTCCGGGTCGGCGTCGCGGATCGCCGCGAGCGACGCGGTGTTCTTGAACACCTCCACGTCGACGGGTTCGCCGTCGAGGGGCTGGTCCGAGACGTACTCGACGAGATTGTAGGTGAACGAGTCGAAGTTGTCGACGACGACGACCTTCATTCGTCGACCTCCGTGCCAGCGGGGAGGGGGTCGTCGGAGGAGGCGGAGTCGTCTTCGGCTTCCGCGCCGCCCACCCGGATCCGGTCGATCGCGGCCAACACGCCGTCCATCTTCTGCTCGGTCTCCTCGTACTCGGCGGCCGGGTCGGAGTCGGCGACGAGCCCGGCGCCGGCGCGCACGGTCACCGCGGTCTCCTCCGGGCCGCTCGCGTCCGGCGGCGACTCGTCGAGCGTCGCCGTCCGGATCACGATGGCGAAGTCGGCGTCGCCGGTCCACGCGTAGTAGCCGACGCCGCCGCCGTACGCCTCCCTGGGGGTCGTCTCCAGCTCCTCGATGATCTCCATCGCGCGCACCTTCGGGGCGCCGGTGAGCGTGCCCGCGGGGAACGTCGCGCGCGTCGCGTCGAAGGCGTCAGCGTCGCCCGCGAGGGTCCCCGTCACGGTCGACTCGATGTGCTGGACGTGGCTGTACTTCAGCACGTTCATGAACTCCTCGACGCGGACCGAGCCCGCCTCCGAGACGCGCCGGACGTCGTTGCGCGCGAGGTCGACGAGCATCGTGTGCTCGGCGCGCTCCTTCGCGTCGGCGAGCATCTCGCCCGCGAGCCGGCGGTCCTCGACCGGGCTCGTCCCGCGGGGGCAGGTGCCCGCGATCGGGTTCGAGACGATCCGGTCGCCCTGCACCGAGACGAGCGTCTCGGGGCTCGCGCCGACGATGCTCCGGTCGTCGTGGCGCAGGACGTACATGTACGGCGAGGGGTTCACCTCGCGCAGCGCCGCGTACAGCCCGAGCGAGTCGACCTCCCCGCGGAGCTCGCGGCTCCGCGAGATCACGCCCTGGTAGATGTCGCCGTCGAGGACGTGGCGCTTCGCGGTCCGAACCGCCTCCTCGTATTCCTCCCGGGGACCGGCCGACTCCGACGCCACGCGGATCCCGTCGGGCTCCGGCGGCGCGGCCTCGCGCAGCTCGGCGCCCACCCGCTCCGCCTCGGCGACGAGGTCGTCGTAAACGGCCGCGGGGTCGTCGTCGACCCCGATCACGGGCGTGAAGACGATGTCGGCGGTCCCCTCTTTCTCGTCGAAGACGACGGTCCGCGTCGTCAGCGCGAACTCGGCGTCCGGAAACTCCGTCCCGGGCCGCTCGACGCCGACCTCCTCCAGCCAGAGGTCGTAGACGGCCTCGTACGCGAGGAATCCGACGAAGCCGCCCGAGAGGATCTGCCGGTCCGTGTCCGGGAAGCCGCGCAGGCTCACGTCCGGGAACGCCGCCCGGATCCGGTCGATCGCGTCGCCGGCGTCGGGCCCCAGATCGCTGTCGGGCTCGTCTCCGACGAACTCGGCCGCCGGCCCGAGCCGCGTCACGTCGGTCCGGTCCGGGTGGACCGAGACGATCGCATCGGGGTCGTAGCCGACGAACGAGTAGCGCGCGTGTTTGTCGGCGTCGCCGTCGGCGGTGAACGCCCCGTCGGGGTCGCTGGAGGCGACCTTCTCGCCGGACTCCAAGAGGAACCCGTACGGCCCCTCGCCGACCAGCGTCGCGTACGCCGCGAGCGGGGTCACGTCGGCGTCGAGCGACGCGGACGCGCGGACCACGACCGGCTTCTCGGCGTCGGCCGCGAGGTCGACGAACTCGGCCTTCGAGCGGTCGAGCGGAGTCGCCGACGCGGTCATGCCAGCTCCATCTCCCGCCCCGCGTTCGCCACGAAGCGGGCGACCGCGTTGTGGTCCTTGCGCCCGTCGGACAGCTCGACGCCCGAGGCCACGTCGACCGCGAACGGGTCGGCGGCGCGAACCGCCTCGGCGACCGTGTCGGCCGTGAGGCCGCCGGCGAGGACCACGGGCGAGGTGAGCCGGGCGGCGAGGTCGCCGGCCCGCTCCCAGTCGTGGGTCTCGCCGGTGCCGCCCGCGCCGGACTCGTCGGTCGAGTCGATCACGAGCGCGTCGGCGACCGCGTCGAACTCCTCGGCGCGCGCCGGGTCGTCCGCGTCGACCGCGAGCAGCACCTTCCGCTCCGTCTCGGCGCGGATGTACCGGATCTCGTCGGGCGTCCACTCGCCGTGGAGCTGGACGGCGTCCGGCGTGACCGTCCGCAGGAGCTCGACCGCGCGCTCGGCCGACTCGGGCATCGTGACGAGCGTCGCGGTGACGAACGGCGGCACGTCGGCGAGCAGCTCCGCCGCCGTCGCCGGGTCGACCTCGCGGGGGGAGTCGACCGGGATCTCCGAGATGACGCCCACCGCGTCGGCGCCGGCGTCGACCGCGGCGCGGAGGTCGGCGCCCCGCGTCAGCCCACAGATCTTCACCCGCGCCATCAGTCTTCCTCCGGGGCGGCGGTCTTCGAGGCCGCCGCCTCGGCGTCCCCGGCCGACTCGCCCTCGACCGATCCGGCGGTGTCGCCGCAGAGGGCCGCGAACTTCGCCGCGGCCGCGCCGGAGTCGATCGCCTCGGCCGCGCGCTCGACGCCCGCCGCGAGCGTGTCGGCCTCGCCGGCCACGTAGATCGCGGCGCCAGCGTTGGCGAGGACGAGGTCGCGCTTTGGGCCGGTGACGGAGCCGTCGACGATGCCGCGGAGGTCGGCCGCGTTCTCCTCGGGGGTCCCGCCCGCGACGGCTTCGATCGGGGCGCGGTCGAGACCCAGGTCCTCGGGGGTGATGGTGAACTCCCGCACCTCGTCGCCGGTGACCTCGGCGGCCACCGTCTCGTCGTGGATCCCGATCTCGTCCATCCCGGCGCCGTGGACGACCAAGGCGTTCTCGACGGGCATGTGCGCGAGCGACCGGGCGATCGTGGGGACCAGCTCCGGGTCGTACACGCCGAGCACCTGCGCGTCGGCGCCGGCCGGGTTGGTGAGCGGGCCGAGGACGTTGAAGATCGTCCGCATCCCGAGCTCCTTGCGCGGGCCGATGACGGCCTTCATCGCCGGGTGGAACACCGGGGCGAGCATGAAGCCGATCCCGTCGTCCTCGATGGCGCCCTCCACCGCCGGCGGCTCGGCCTCCACGTCGGCGCCCGCGACCTCCAGCACGTCGGCGCTCCCCGACGAGGAGGACACCGAGTAGTTGCCGTGCTTGGCGATCGGGACGCCGGCGCCCGCCGCGACGATCGCGGCCGTCGTCGAGACGTTGATCGTGTCGTAGTCGTCGCCGCCGGTCCCGCAGGTGTCGACGAGCGGCTCGCGCTCGGGCTCGATCGTCCGGGCGGCGTCGCGCATCCCCTGCGCGAACCCCGCGATCTCCGCCTCGGTCTCCCCCTTCGCGCGGAGCGCGGCGAGCAAGGCGCCGATCTGCGCCTCGGTCGCCTCCTCGAAGACCAGCCGCGCGGCCTCGCGCGCCTCGTCGACCGTCAGGTCTGTCCCCTCCGTCACGCGTTCGACCGTGTCGTTGATATTCATTGTGTACACCGATGTAGTGTTTCGCGTTGTGATGTACAAGTATGTACATCGGTATAACGCTGTCGCCGGGCTGAGAACCGATAGCACGCGTTGAGGAGCGGGGGAGGACGTTGGAGGTGAGAGGGGAAGCGGAATCGCGGGGCCGGATCAGTCGTCCGCGGCTGCGGGCGCGGGCTCCCGTTCGGGAGCGGCCGGCGCCTCGGGGTCAGCCGCGGCCGGGTCGGACGCGGCCGGTTCGGGCGCGGGCCGCCACTCCATGTCGCGCTCGTACTCGAACGCGCGGTGCTCCTGGGTCGGGTCGACGACGGTCAGCGAGAGCCAGTCGTTGTCCAGCAGTTGGACGACCGCCTCGTGGTCGGCGAGCGCCTCGGCGACGCGCTCGACGGGCGCGTGGACGACCGTCGAGAGGCGGAGCGGCTGGTGGTACGGCTCGTCGTCGGCCGCCATCAGCGACTGGAGCGGGAGCCCGGTCATCAGGTCGCCGCCGTTGCCCTGATAGACGCCGACGTTCCCGACCGGGTTGTGGGTCACCTTCGACCCGCTCCCGTAGACCGCGTTGTCGACGGTCGAGAAGTAGTACTGGGCGTTGATCCACTGGGTGACGACCATCGGCCCCGTGAGGATCGCCTCCAGCGCGTCGCCGTCGGGGTCGGTCGACCAGTCGTACGAGTGGAGGAAGGCGCGCCCGTCGAGGTCGAGGTCGCTCGTCAGTTCGCGGGGGCCGACGACGAAGCCGGCGTTGCCAGCCAGTCCCCACTCGGGACGCGTCTCGGCCCAGTCGGCGGCGCGGCGCTCGGTCTCGTCGACGCTCGCCGCCGCGTCGCCCCCCATCGACGAGGCGCGCTCGGCGGTCGCGTCCTCGCGGGCGGCGGCGAGGTCAGCGCGCAGCCCCTCGAGGTCGTCCGCGTGGCTCTCGGGCACGTCGCCGTAGAGCTCGATCTCGTCGGTCGTCGTGTTGTGCTCGCCGGCGAGGAAGACGGTGTCCTCGGGGATCTCGAAGCCGCGGTCGCGCAGCGCCGCCCGCACGTCGGGGTCGGCGCAGATCTCGGCCAGGACGCGGGCGTTCGGCCCGCCGGGGTTGCCCGCGCACGCGCCGCAGTCCAGGCTGGAGTCGTAGGGGTTGTTCGTCGTCTCGCTCGCGTGCCCGACGAAGGCGACGAGCCGACCGAACTCCGTCCACCCCATCAGCTCGAAGGCGGTGGCGGCGTACTCGACCCGCTCCTCGCGGGTCAGGCCCACCGGGAGGTCGCCGGCGTGAGTGTGTTGGTGCCGAACGATCTGGTCGCAGAACTCGTGGTCGTCCGGGACCGCCGCGTCGGCCGTGTCCAAGAGGCCGTGGACGCGGCCGGGTATGAGCGTGCGGGCCGCGAGCGCTAGGCCGTAACCGCTCCCGGCGTTCTCGACGAAGCCGAAGGCGCTGGCGGGGTTCGTCTTCAGCTTCTTGACGACCTCGCCCGCGACCTCGCGGACGCTCGACCACCGGTTGTGGCGGTCCTTGGCTTCCCCGTCGGTCGGGACCTCGCTGATGCGGTGTTGCGCGTCGAGGATGGGCGGACAGGCGTCCACCGACACCTCGGCGTCGTACCCCCGGTACTCCATCGGGATGCCGAAGAAGCCGGCGTAGCCGTGCGTCTCGTACTCGCCCGCGGCCTCGATGTGACGGCGGATCACTTCCGAGCGGGTGTCGATACAGAAGACCAGCTGCGCGTCGGGGCGCTCGGACGGGTCGCTCTCGGCCCGCTTCCGGCTCTCGGCGGAGACCCGGTCGACGACCGCCGAGCGGTAGCTGGCCTCCCACGCGCTCAGGAACGCCTCAGCGACCTCGTCGGTCGGGTCGGCGTCGGGGGCGTCGGGACCGGTGGACGGCTCGACGTCGACGCCGAACCCGTCGAGGAGCGCGAGGCGGACGGCGAGGTACCCCGCGAGCGTGATCGGACACGCAGACTGCCACGCCCCTCCGTCGGCCGCGCGCTGCTTGATGAGGCCGGTCCACCCCGGGAGCGCGGCCAGCTGCTCCTCGAAGATGGGCACCCACTGCCCCTCCGGATACGGCTCCAGAACGGCCTCGATGGTCTCGACCGGCGTGTCGGGCAGCGACGCGAGGACCCCCGAATCGGGGATTTCGCCGTCGTGCGGGGCCAGCTCGCGGAAGGCGGCGTAGAACCCGTCCTCGCGGTTCGGCATCGACCACGTGGCGTGCCCCTCGTCGAGGAAGGCCGACAGCCACTTCGCCAGCACGGTGTCGACCCGCTCGGCGGCGGTGTCGGACTCGTCGGCGTCTGACTCGTCGGTCCGCGCCCCCGACTCGGCGCCGGCGTCCACGCGTTCGAGCAGCGTTTCCGGGTCGGCGTCGTAGCCGCGGTCGGCGAGCGCCGACTCGAGCCGCTCCGGGTCGATCCGGCCGTCGTCGAGGGCCATGCGGAACGTCTCCCGACTCGGGTAGCCGCGGCCGCCGAGCAGGTCGGTCGCCTGCGTCACCGCCTCGCCGAACGTCATGTCTTCGAACCCCGAGAGGGGGTTGGCGGTCACGAACGAGTGGATCGGCCAGACCGACCCGACCGTCGTCGCCGCGTCGTCGATACCGTCTTCGATGGTGGAGTGAGTGCTCATTGTGCGCCTCCGTTGTCGTACTCGTTCGCGTTCGTCAGCACGGTGCCCGGCGAGGGTTGGCCGGCGTTCAGGAGCGCGACGTAGAGCCGCCGGCTGCGCTCGTGGACGCCCGCCTCGATCGCGACGTACGCGGCGAGGAAGGCGACGGCCACGAGGCCGTGGAGCGCGGTCAGCTCGGTCGGCGCCGAGGCGACCGGGACCCCGGTCAGGAGCCCCGAGACCCCCTTATAAACGAGCGCGTACACGGTGATCGCCGGGAGGAAGACCAGCGGGATCGCCCCGTAGCGGACCGACGCCGGCAGCGACACATGCCGGACCGCGCTCCGCGCCGCGTGGAGGGTGGTGAACACCACGAACAGGACGAGCAGGAGCCCGCTGTCGACGCTCGTTCCCTTCCCCGTCAGCAGCACGAACGCGGCGCCGCCGGCCAGCCCGGTCAGGAGCATCACGGCGACGTCGGCGACGCCGGAACCGCCCGTCGCGCGCCGCGCCTTCTTCTCCGGACTCGTCCGCTCGACCAGCTGTCCCGAGCCGAGGAACTGGTACGCCTTATAAAACCCGTGCAGCACGAGGTGGGTGATCGCGGCCCCGAAGAAGCCGAGGCCGGCCTGCATGATCATGAATCCCATCTGTCCCGACGTCGAGCAGGCCAGTTTGCTCTTGACGTCCGCCCGGACGGACTTGAGGAGCTTCCCGAGCAGGGCGCTGGCCGCGCCGACCGCGACGATCGCGAGCATGAGGCGCTCGTCGACCGTGACGACCGGCGCGAAGCGGAGCAGCAGGACGCCGCCCGCGTTGACGAACCCGGCGTGCATCAGCGCCGACGCCGGCGTGGGGGCGGTCATCGAGGAGAGCAGCCAGCCGTGGAACGGGACGAGCGCGGACTGGATCATCGCGGCGAGGACGAGGGCGACGGCGGCGAGGAGCCACACCGGGCCGCCGAGCGCGTCGGCGCTCGCGGCGATGCCCGAAACCGTCGTCGCGCCCGTCGCCCACCAGAGCGCCGCCAGCGCGACGCCGAGGAGCGCGCTGCTCGCGAGGAAGGAGCGCCGGGCGACCGCCGCGGCGGCCCGCGCCTGCTCCCACCCGCTGACGACGCCGATCAGCTTCGCCATCAGCAGTCCCATCGCGAGCCACAGGGCCCCGAACAGGGCGACGTGGTCCGCGGCGACGAGCGCCATCACGGCGATCGAGAACCCGAACACGGCGAGGAAGAACTCCGTCTCGTTGGCGCTTCCAGCCATATACCGGCGCGAATAGCTGTGAACGATGCCGCTGAAGAAGGCGACGACCACCCACATCAGGACGGTGAGGCCGTCGACGGCGACCACGCCGGGGACCTCCGGCGCGAAACCGAGTCGGACTCGACCGAAGAGGGCCGCGAGGCTCGCGGCGAACAGCGACCACGTGAGCCACGTGAGTGCGACGGGCACGAACGGCGAGTCCGTCGTCGTGTCCGGTAGCGCTCCGACCGTCTGTTTCGGGGTAGAGCCTGACATCGTTCAGTCCAGCCGACCACTCTCGGCGGCCGACGCGAGGTCGACGAACCGGTACTGGTCGTCTTCACTCGTCTTGGAGAACAGATTGCCTATTAAATCTATGTATTTTCACAATACGTTCGATACAACTACATTATAGAACATTATGGTTATTATCGGGGCGACGAGGACCGCCGGCGGCGGCCCCCGAACCGCCGCGTTTGCGGGCCTCGGGCGGGCGACGACTCGATCACCCGATCACCCACTCGCTCCCTCACTCTTCTCCCTCGCAGTGACCGATCCGGCACCGCAGACCGGTTCAGTTCCCGAACCGTTCGAGCTGCGCGTTCAGAAAGCCATATCGGTATCCGATCCGGAGTGTCGGTATGGATGAAGTCACGGGAACCGTCCTCGCCGGTGAGTCGTACGAGCCGATTCGCGGCCGGCTCGTCGTCGAGGACGGCCGGATCGAGGCCGTCGAGGAGACCGACACCGAGTCGACGGACATCGTCGTCCCGGCGTTCGTCAACGCGCACACTCACCTCGGGGACTCCGTCGCGAAGGAGGCGGCCGTCGGGCTCTCCCTCGACGAGGCGGTGGCCCCGCCGGGGAGCCTGAAACACCGGCGGCTGGCGGCCGCCGACCGGGCCGAGCTCGTGTCGGCCATGCGCCGGACGCTCCGGTTCATGCGGCGGACGGGCACGGTCTCCTGTCTGGACTTCCGGGAGAACGGGGAGTACGGGGCGCGGGCGCTCCGCGAGGCGGCGGCACCGGTCGACGTCGACCCGTTCGTCTTCGGAAGTGACGACCCCGCCGTCCTCGACGTCGCCGACGGGTACGGCGCCTCCGGCGCGAACGACGACCGGTTCGACGAGGAGCGGGCCGCGTGCGACGCCCGCGGCGTCCCCTTCGCCATCCACGCCGGCGAGCCGGACGCGACCGACATCCACCCGGCGCTCGACTTGGACCCGGACCTGCTCGTCCACATGGTTCACGCCGAGCGAGCGCACCTCGACCGCGTCGCGGAGCAGTCGGTCCCCATCGCCGTGTGCCCGCGCGCGAACACCGTCCTCGGCGTCGGCGACGCGCCCCTCCGGGAGCTGCTCGACCACACGACGGTCGCGCTCGGCACGGACAACGTGATGTTGAACGCCCCGTCGATGTTCCGCGAGATGGCGTACGCGGCGAAGCGATTCGACGTGTCGTCACGGGAGGTGCTCCGGATGGCGACCGCCGCGGGCGCCGAGATCGCGGGGCTCGACTGCGGGGTCATCGAACCCGGTCGCCGGGCGGCGCTCGTCGTCCTCGACGGCGCCTCCGACAACTTGGCCGACACCGAGGACCCGGTGCGGGCGGTCGTCCGACGCGCGAGCGCGCTCGACGTGAAGCGCGTCGTGGGATAGGCAGCGGTTCCGAGCGCGTCGAGGGACAGGCGGCGGCTCCGAGCGCGCCGCCGATCAGTCGTCCGTCTCGCCGTTGAACTTGCCGAAGGGCGTCGTCTCGTGGCTTCGAACGAGGACCTCGTCGGCGACCGTGAGCCCCATGTCGAGGAGCTCCTGTGCGACGGGCGTGATGTCGCTGTCCGACTCTCCGACCACCGTCACGAGGAGGTTCTGTTCGCCGGTGACCAGCTCCTGGACCGAGACGACGCCGTCGATCGCGAGGATCTCCGGGAGCAGCTCGCCCCGCTCTGGTATCGACGCGGTGCAGTAGAGCAGCATCCGGAGCGGATACCCCGACTTCTGGTAATCGACGTCGGCGCTGTAGCCCTTGATCACGCCGTCGGACTCGAGGCGTTGGATACGCTTGCGGACGGTGCTGTCGGACGTCCCGGTCCGCTCCGCGATGTCCCCGGACGACATGTTTCGAGCGTCTTCTTGTAACGCGTACAGGATCGCCCCGTCCACGTCGTCTATCGCGTCGTCGGCCATACGAACCGTCCGTGGCACGGCTACTTTATATTTATATCTCGAATTCGCGACCGAGAGCGACGCGCCGCTGCCGGCGGTTCGCGCGCGGTCCGATGTGCCTCACGCGGGCGGCGCGGGCGGCGCGGTCCACGCGGTCGGCGCGGTCCACGCGGGCGGCGCGGACGGCGCGGCCTACGCGACGTCGAGCGCCGTCTCCCCGTCCGCCTCGACGACGACCACGGGCACCTCGGCGTCGTCGACCACGGTGTCGGTCGTGGAGCCGAACACGAAGCGCCCGACAGTCCCCGTCGTGGGGGCGCCGACGACCACGAGGTCGTAGTACGGCGACTGCTCGACGATCGCGCCCGCGGCCGACCGGTCCTCCACGAGCCAGCGGTCGACCCGGTCGAACTCCCCGAGGCGGTCGCGGGCGGCGTCGAGCAGCCCCTCGCCGGTCGCTGCGTAGGCGTCGCGCTCGCCGCGTCCGCCCCCCGACGCGTCCGCCACCGCGTCGCTCCCGTCGGCCCCCGCCGGCGCGTCGGCGAGTGCGGCGTCAGTGGGGACGACGTGGAACAGCTCGAGCCACGCGTCGGTCGCGTCCGCGATCCCCCGGGCTACGTCGACGGTCGCCCCCGAGTGCGGCCCCGGGCCGACGGCGACGAGGACCGAGGAGATCCGGTCCCGGCGCGACGCGCGGTCGAGCCCCTGGAGCGTCGCGTCCGCCGGGGCCGACGCGGCCGCCTCCGACACGGCCGACTCGACGATCGGCTCGCCGACGCGCGGGGCGTCCCCGCCCGCGCTCGGTCTCTCGTCGGCCCTCGAGTCCGTCGCTCCGCCGCCCCCGCTCCCACCGTCGGCGTCGCTCCCGTTCATGGCTTACCGTCAGACGTGCGTCTGATAAATCCCGTTGGTCGCGAATCCGACGTGTCAGTCCCGGAAGAACTCCTCGCGCTCGAACGGCTCGTCCTCGCCCTCGACGGCGACCACGTCGAGCGCGGTGACCTCGGCGCCGACGCCGAGCAGCCCCGCGAGGCTCGGCTCCGTTCGCCCCTCGTCGCCGGAGATGAGCTCCTTGATGTACAGCCCGCCCTCACCGTGGATCTCGACGGTCGCGCGGCGGGCGTCGTCGACCTCCGCGGTGGCCTCGTACACATCGCGCTCGCGGGTGATGCTCGCCCGGCGGTGGTCCACCCGGTTCGGCGTGTACTGCTCGACGGTCGTCCCCTCCAGCTCCTCGATCGCGGCCGCGAGCGCGTCGGCGTCGACGTCGGCGTCGAACGCCACCTGCGCGCGGTAGCGCTTCGCCGCGTCGTGCTCCTTCACGCGCTCCACCATGTCGTAGGTCGCGAGACGGAGCCCCTCGACCTCCACGGCGCCGTCGGCGAAGGCGTTGATGTCGCTCTGCAGTCGCTCGACGTCGACCCGGCGGCGACGCGGCTCCTCCACCTCGATCACGAACGGGCGTCCGGTGCCGAGCATCAGCGCGTCCACGTCCTCCCGGCCCGCGCCGTGGAACGTGGCCTCGGTGCCGTCCATCACGTCCTCGACGACGGGTGCGGTGTACTCCTCGACGCTGTCGTCGTAGAGGTAGCCGGAGCCGCCGCAGTGGTCGCACGGGTCCGGGCCCTTCCGGCCCGAGCCCTTGCACTCGCGGCAGGGCCACTCGGTCTGGGGGATGTCGCGTTCCAGCTTCCGGTATCGACCGTAGACGAACGTCGAGTTCACCTTCGCGTCGATCTCGTCCTCGGCCAGATCGATCGTGAACTGCACGTCCGGGCGGTCGAACGACACCTCCGCGCCGGTGAGCCGGCCGAACCGCTTGCCGACCTCGCGGTTGAACTCCGATTTGAACGGTTCGCCCGCGTCGTCGTCGAGGCCGGCCTCCTCGCGGAGCAGCGCCTCGTTCTCCTCGATCAGCGGCGGCGGGCGCGTGCCGACGTTGTAGGTGGCGAACTCCGTCCCCTCGGCCGCCTCGGCGGCCCGTTCGGCCCACTCGTTGAACTCGGTGCAGCGCCCCTCGCACACCCAACAGGCCCCCGTGTCGACCGGCTCGTGGTCCTCGTCGTCGCGCAGCGCGAGCGCCGTGCGCAGCGCCGACCCGCGCTCGGCGTTCGACAGCCCGAAGCTCCGGTCGGCGACGAGCCGGCCGAGACACGCGTCGCACACCGGTCCCGTCGCGGTCGCCCGCGCCGCGACCTCGAGTACGTCCATACGGTCCCCAGCGCCCCCCGTGATAACTGTCTTACTACATGGCGGGGCGCGCTCGCGGCGCGCGGCGAGGTCACTCGCCCCGACCGGGCCAACCGCGGCGCCGCTTCCCGGCCGACTTAAGACGGTCGGCGTCGTTTCGCCGAGCGTGAACGAGCCGGCCTCGCGCGAGGAGAAGCTGGAGCTCGGCGTCGAGCTGTTGGCCCACCTCGAACACGAGGAGCTGGCGCTGCCGGATGCGATCGACCGGATCGAGACGGTGACGACGAGCCCCTCGCTCACCCGCGAGATCCTCGACGCCGCCGAGAAGCGCGGCGTCGTCGAGCGCGAGAACGCCCGCCTCCGGGTCCGGCGCGGCGGGACGTACGTGAACTACGAGAGCCAGGTGACCCGCCGCGAGGGGGAGTTCGAGTGCCGCCGCTGCGGGACGACGATCACGACCGGCCACTTCGTGACGCTGGACGCCGGCGAGCTCGGCCCCTTCGGCTCCTCGTGCATTCGGAAAGTGACCGGACGGGACAGCGAGGCGGACGACTCCGAGACGTAGCTGGCGGCGTCACGCGGGGTTCACGCGCCGCGTGGACAGAGGTGCGAGCCGCTCGGTACGAGGAACGAAGGCAGCACGGGGGAGCGCTACTTCGTCCACCTGATCTCGTACTCGAGCTCGTACCGCTGGTCGCCGGTTTCCGAATCCGTGAGCCGTTCGAGTTCGACCTCGAATCGCGGGCTCTCCGGGACGGACACGGTCCGGTCTTCCGTATCGCTCGCGAGTCGGACGCTGCCGGAGTCGAGCTGGTCCGCGGCATCGCGTAACGCATCCGCGACGTCCGCTCTCGTGACCCGTTCTTCGGTCTTGAACAGTGTCTCTTCTGGCATCGGTTATCAGTATTCGGGCCGCTGCGCGCGGATGATGTCTCCGAGCATCTGTTGTTCGTCGGCGAGCAGTTCGGTGACGTCGTCCGCGGTGATGATGCCGACGAGAGTGTCCCCGTCGCTGACCGGGAGCCGTCGGATCCCGTGGTCAGCCATCATGGAGGCCGCCTCGTGGAACCCGGCGTCGGGCTCGGCCGTGCGGAGATCGTCGGTCATCACGTCTTCGGCGGTCTGCTCGGTCGGGTCGAGCCCCGCTCCGAGGACGCGGACGGTCAGATCCCGATCCGTGACGATGCCCACGGGAGTCTCGTCGACCGTGATCACGACGCTCCCGACGCTCTCCTCCTCCATGGTCGCCGCGAGGTCGGCGACGGGCGCTTCGGGATCGGCTGTGACGGCATCGCTTCGAGCGAGGTCTTCGATTGGCATAGTGGCTCTCCCGGCTAGAAAATGTGAACGAATATACATAAAACGGCACTCGCGCTCCCGCTCCGTGAGAACCAGTCGCCGCAGTCACCACGCAGACCCGGTCTCGCCTCGGAGCCTCGTCAGTCGGAGTCTCGCTAGTCGGAGTCAGCTACCCACGACTGAAGTCGTGGGCTTCCGGCCTTGCATCTATGTGAAGCCGGACCTTCCGAACGGGCCCGTGGCGCCCGCAGCCGTTGTTTATAAGCGTCGGCCGACCGCTTTCTCAGCCATGACCGACGACCTCGACACGCCGGTGCTCGACAACCACCTCCACCTCGACCCGCGTCACGGCCGCGGGATCGACGCCGTCGAGGACTTCGTCCGGCTCGGCGGCACCCACCTGCTCGTGGTGAACAAGCCGTCGTGGCACCTCGGCGTCGAGCCCGACGCGCCGGCCGACTTCCGGCCCGTCTTCGAGGAGACGCTCGACGCGGTCGCGGCCGCGAACGACGTGCTGCCGGGGCGCGCGTGGCCCGTCCTCGGCGTTCACCCGGGACTGATAAGCCGGCTCGTCGACGAGCGGGACTTCTCGCCCGCGGACGCCCGCGACCTGATGTGCGGCGGGCTGGAGATCGCGAGCGAGTTCGTCGCCGACGACCGGGCGCTCGCGCTGAAGTCCGGGCGCCCCCACTACGACGTGAGCGACGCGGTCTGGGACGCCTCGAACGCGGTGACTCGGCGCGCGTTCGAACTCGGCGCAGCCCTCGACTGCGCCGTCCAACTGCACACTGAGGCCAGCGAGGACCTCACCGATCTGGCCGCCGTTGCCGAGGAGTCCGGCCTCGATCCGACGAAGGTCGTGAAACACTACGCCGAGGGCCGACTCGCGGGCCCGACCCCGAGCGTGATGAGCGAGAAGGACCGGCTCGAACGCGCCGCCGAGGCGGGCGAGCCGTTCCTGATGGAGACCGACTTCGTCGACGACCCCGA
>NZ_AOJH01000048.1 GCF_000337355.1 Halorubrum kocurii JCM 14978
GTACGGGATCGACACCGAGGCGACGCTGGAGGGTCACTCGCCGTGATCGACTGCCGCTTCGCGGACGGCGCCGGTGACGACTCCGCCGACGCCTCTACGTCGCCCGAGGTCCTCTTCACGGGCTTTCCCGGGTTCCTCGGCTCCGCGCTGCTCCGACGCGTCCTCGCTCGCGGCGACGGTCCCGTGGCGTGCCTGATCCAGCCGCAGTACCGCGAGCTGGCCGAGAAGCGCGCGCGGGAGATCGTCGCGGCGGTCGGAGAGCGCGATGACGACGACGTCCCTGCCGACGCCCCGACCGTCCACCTCTACGAGGGCGACGTCACGGAGCCGGACCTCGGGCTCGGGTCGGCGCTCGACGACCCGGACCTGCTGGCGGGCGTCGAGGAGGTGTACCACCTCGCCGCCGTCTACGACCTGAGCGTCGACGCCGACCTCGCGGAGGCCGTGAACGTCCGCGGGACCGAACGCGTCCTCGACGCGTGCGAGCGGCTCGGGGTCGACCGCCTCCACTACGTGAGCACGTGTTACGTCAGCGGCCGGTACGACGGCGTGTTCACCGCCGATCACCTCCGGGAGGGCCAGTCGTTCAACAACCACTACGAGTCGTCGAAGTACCGCGCGGAGGTCGCGGTCCGAGAGCGCATGGCGGACGGGCTCCCGGCGACCGTCTACCGCCCGGCGATCACCGTCGGCGACAGCGAGACCGGCGAGACCGACAAGCTCGACGGGCCGTACAACCTCCTCCGCCTGCTTCTCGCGCAGCCCGAGCGGCTCGCGGTCGCGTTCTCGGTCCCGGGCGGGGCCGAGACCGAACTGAACGTCGTGCCGCGCGACTACGTCGTCGAGGCCGTCGCGGAGCTGAGTGCCCGGCCGGAGACCGCCGGCGAGACGTACCAGCTCTGCGACCCGGACCCGCTGACGGTCCCGGCGTTCGTCGCGGCGCTGAGCGACGCGGTCGGTCGCCGGACGGTGACCGTTCCGATCCCGAAGCGGCTCGCGAAGGCGGCGGCCCGCCTGCTCTCGGCCGCGTCGGTCGACGTGGAACCGGCGACGATCGACTACTTCGACCACCCGACCCGCTACCGGTGTCCGAACGCGCGCGAGGCGCTGGCCGGGACCGGGGTCTCCGTCCCGCCGTTCGAGTCGTACGTCGACCGACTCGTGGCGTTCGCCCGCGAGCACCCGTCTCTCGGCGACGACCCGATGACGTGACCGCCGTCGGCGAGGACCGGACGACGTGAGGGGGGTAGCACCGAGCGCCCGAATCCCGGCGTCGAGCGGGTGAGAGGCCGTCTCTCGGGACGATCGATAGGAAAGGCATTTGAGTAGTCCGGGCGACGTACCGCACATGACCGACGACGACGCCGTTGAAACGTTCTACACGGACGAACGGTGGCAGAACTGGCTCGACAGGCTGGAGGAAGAGGAGTTAGACCCCGAGAACGAGGACTCGGCGCGGCTCCTGTTGAACCTCCAAGACGACGCCGCGATCGCGGTCGTGAAGGTGCTCGCGGCGCTCGACGACGGTCGCATCGACGACGAGCGAGCGGTCGAAGAGATCCACACGGTCCGCGACATCGTGCTCGCCGACGTGGAGTTCGACGACGAGGACAAGGTCATGCTGATCGACGGCGTCCAAACTTCGCTCGTCCCCGTCTTCTACGCGGCCGAGGAGTACATCGTGGGCGGCGTCGTCGAGGGCGACGTGAGCGAGTTCGTGCGCGCGGCGGCCGACGCCGAGGCCGACGACGACCTCGACGCCGCGCTCGGCTACATCGTCCAGGCCGGCACCCGGATCGTCGACGGCGAGGAACTCGACATCGACCTCGTCGAGGACCTGGAGTACGGGCTCGTCTCCGAGTGGGTCAACGGGCTCGACTCCCTGCAGTCGGCCATCGAGGACCCGGAAGTCGTCGAAGAGGAGGACTGAGCGCGGCGGCCGGTTCGGGCTTCGTTTCTCTCGGTTCGCTCGATTCCGACGAGCCGCCGGCCCGTCGAACGGTCCCGATGGGGCTGACAAACCGTTATGAACTCGCGTGACGACTCTCGTGTATGGCAGTCTCCGCGGCCGGAGTCGCGATCGTGCTGCTCATCGTGTGGACGGCCAGCTCGTTCGTCCCCTTCGTGCCGAGCGGCGTCCTCGCGGCGCTGACCGTCGTCGGCTACGCGTACGCCACCGGGTTCACCGAACCGGGCCTCCTCGTGCTCGTCGCGCTCGTTCTCGTCTCGCTTCTGGCCTCCGTCGCGGAACTGGTCTCGGGGATGGTCTCCGGGAAGCTCGGTGGCGCGCCGACGTGGACCGTCGTGGTCGGCACGCTGGTGGGCGTCGCGCTGCTGTTCGTGATGGGGCCGATCGGGCTCGTCGTCGGGCTGGGCGGCACCGTCTTCCTCGCGAGCCTCTACGAGAACAGCGCCGAACCGCGCGTCGCCGCCCGGCGGTCGGCGTACGCGGTGATCGGCGCCCTCGCGAGCTCGCTCGTCCAGGCGGTCATATTGGCCGGCGTCACGGTCGCGTTCGCGATTTCGGTTTTATAAGGGCCGTCGATCGCGACCGCGACGCGGACGAGAAGTGGTGTCTGCGAGGTCCCGTGCGGCTACGCGGCGACCGCGAACAGCAGCAGGTTGTGCGCCGCCGGGCCGAGCCCCATCGCCGCGACGAACCCAAGGAGCAGGTACCCCTCCGCCGGCCGGTCGCGGACGTACTCAGCGAAGAGCCAGACGACCGCGCTCGCCACCGCGAGTTTCACAAGCAGGAACACCCATCCCTCGCCGAGCACCGGGACCGACGGGATCCAGTCGAACTCCAGCAGGATCCGGGAGAGGGGCGTGCGCTCGCCGAAGCCGAGATGGGTCGTCCCGACCGCGGTCGAGACGCCGTCGAGCGCGTGGCCGAACACCGCGAGGGCGCCGACGCCGCCCGTGACCGCGGTCTCGGGTCGGAGCCGCGTCAGGCCGGCCCAGGCGACGCCCGAAATCGGGACCGCGAGCGCGAGCGCGACCGCCGACCAGCGCGCCCCCGCCGGCGAGAGGCCGGTCGAGACCGCGACCGCGACGACCGGGGCGAGGAGGAGCGCGCCGGCGACCGCGAGCCGCTCAGCCACCCGGTCCGGGCGGGTCGCGTCGACGGTGAGCCACGCCGCGCCCGCCAGCGAGCCCACCGTGAGGTAGACGGTCGGCGAGCCGGCGAACGGCGAGAGGAGGGGCGGGAGCGCGCCGACGACGTAGAGGACGTGCGCCGCCGATCCGAGCGCCATCCACGGGGCGAGCGCGAGCACGCGGCGGCCGGTGACCCGCGGGCGCCGTCGGCGGAGCGCGGTGACGACCGCGCCGGCCGCGAGCAGGACGGCGACGAGATACGGGGCGGGCGGGAGGGTCGTTCCCTCCGGAACGAAGGGGAGACCGCCGACCATCAGACGGACAGGACAGGCTGGCTGGCGTACAGGAGGACGTACTCGGCGGCCTTCCCGAGCACCTCGCCGGGGTCGCCGGTGACGGGCTCGCGCGGGACGACAATGAAGTCCGACTCCAGCTCCTCCGCGGTGTCGAGCACCACGCTGCCGGGGTGAACCGTCTTCACCTCGGTGGAGAACCCGTAGGCGATGGAGTTGCTGTGGGCGATGCCGGCCGCCTCCGCGCGCCGGGCCACCGAGTCGGTGAACGCCTCGGTGTCGTCGGCCACGTCGCCCTCGTCGACCACGCCGTGGCTGATGGCGCGGACCACGTCCTCGTCGAGCACGTAGAGGGCGTGGACGCTCGCGTCGTACTCGGCGGCGACGGCGATCGCGTAGTCGACCGCCTCGTGGGACTCCTCGCTGCCGTCCACCGACACGAGGACGAGGTCGATGTCGAGATCGGTCATACGCGAGTCGTCGTCGGGGGAGGGCAAAAAGCCCGCCCTCTCCGGTCGCCCCCGAGCTTCCGAGCCAGCTGTCGGGTCGAGGCCCGCGCTCAGAACTCTGCGAGGTCGCGCTGGCCGGCCGCGCGCCGCTCGCTCGGGGGCACGTTGGTGGCGACGATCTCGTCGACCTCGTCGCGGTTCCCGGCGTCGCTGTTGATCGCGCGGGTCGCGCCCTCGCGATCGACGCGGAAGCCGGCCTCCGCGTACGGCTCGTTCATCACGCCGCTGTTGCTGAGGACGACCCACACGCCGGCCTCGTCGAGCGCCCCCGCGACGTCGAGCAGCCGGCGCTGGTCCTCGCGGTCGAACCCCTCGGCGCTGTACTCGTTGAAGCTCGCCGTCGCGCTCATCGGCTCGTAGGGCGGGTCGAAGTAGACCAGATCGCCCGGCTCCGCGGCGTCGAGGACGTAGTCGAAGTCGCCGTTCCGGACCGTCGCGTCCGCGAGCGCGTCGCTCGCCCGGCGGATGCGGTCGCGCTGGACCCAGTCGGGGTTCGCGTAGCGACCGACGGGGACGTTGAACCCGCCGTCGGCGTTCTCGCGGTAGAGCCCGTTGTAGCAGGTGCGGTTGAGGTACAACAACAGCGCCGCCTCCTCCAGCGGGTCGAACTCGCCCTCGTACGGCCGCCTGTTGAACCGCGCGCGCTGCTGGTAGTAGTAGCTCTCCACGTCGCGGCCGCGGGCGGTCTCCTCGGCGTGGGGGAGGTCGGGATCGGGGTCCGCGTCGGGGTCGTCGAACGACTCCAGCCGCTCGATCAGCGCCTCTGGGTCGTCGCGGACCCGCTCGTAGAAGTTCACAAGCCGCGGATTCGCGTCGTTGACCGTCGCGGCCGACGGCTCGAGGTCGAAGAACACCGCGCCGCCGCCGACGAACGGCTCGTGGTAGCGGCCGTACGTCGCCGGAAACCGGGCGTACAGCTCGTCGAGGAGCTGCCGCTTCCCGCCGGCCCACTTCAGTATCGGCTCGGCCATGCGATGTCTGGGGTCGCCCGCCGCGGCGTATAAACGTCTCGGGCGCGGTCCGCGCGCCGACGGGGTCAGTCGTCCGCGAGCTCCCCGTCCGGGTCCGGGAGGTCGGCGACGTGGGCGGCCGCCTCGTCGAACTTCGGCCCGGGCTCGATGGTCCCCTCCTCTCGGTTCCACTCGATGTAGCCGGCTTCCTCCAACGCGGGGAGGTGGCTCTCGCGGAGCTCGGCGGCGATCTCGTCGACCCGCCCGCGGACCTGCAGATCCGCGACCGTCTCGACCGCTCCGTCCGCGATCCCGGCGATGACGCGACGGCGGCCCGGCGTCGCGACCGCGGCCTTTCGTTCTGAGGGGGTGTGATGTGTCAGTGACATCGACTGTTCGTATCTACATGATGGATTAAGACGAAATAAAACTACGGGCCGAGAGCGCCGACCGCGCCCCGCTATCGCACCCGGAGCCCGCGGTGAAGCGTGTACCCGGGGACGAGCAGGAACAGGAACGGGACCCCGGTGAGCGGGTGCGCCAGCAGCGAGCCGGCCGCGAGTATCAGGTACCCTTTGGCCGGCGGCGACCACGCGGTTCGGGTCCGCATCGTGTCGAGCTCCGCGGCGAAGGCGTACAGGAAGCCGCCGGCGACCAGGAGCCACAGCGCGCCGGCGACCAGCGTCGCAGGAACGGTGCCCGTCGCGTCGGCGACCGCCGACGGGACGCCCGGTCCCCCGTCGGCGAACGACGGGTCGACGAGCGCGCGCGCGGCGATCGACGCCGGGAGGTACAGCGCGGCGAGGGCGACGGTCGCCCAGAACGGGGCGTTCGCCCGCCCGCCAGACCCCGGGATACTGACCATTGACTGATCGTGGGGGAGCCACGGGGAGAAGTCCTCCGGTCGCGACCCGACTCGTCGATCGAGCTCCGAGCGACCCCCGACATCCGAGCGAGGCCGCCGATCGGAGGGCCTCCGGGTCGGTGCCACCCCGCGAGCACGATCGTACGTGATAGATTCATTACGAGTGCACGAACGACTACCATGTCAACAGTTACACCGTCATATCGACAGCTTCAGACCATCTGGTGGTGTGTGTCGTGCGAACAGTTCTCAAAACATATTCGTAATATGAAAGGTTTTTACCGCCCGGCGACCGAGGTGTATCCATGCGACCAATGACAACTGGATATCCGGCCGCCGGCCGGTCGCCGGGGCCCAACGTCGCGCCCGACGGCATCGTCCGCGCCTCGTTCGCGTTCCTCGCGGTCATCGCCTTCGGCGTCCTCGTTGCCGCGTACCCGCTCGTCTCGCTCGGCGTCCTGGCCGCCGGCGTCGCCCTCGCGGTCCTGACGCGTTCGCTCGCCCGCCACGTCGACCGGGAGGCCGTCGGCCGCGTCAGCCTCCCCGGGCTGGGCGCCGTCGAGTACCGCTTCACCCGCAGCTAACGACGCGTCGATACCGAACCGCCGGACGGACGCCCGGTACTTCGGCCCTGTTGAGACCCTCTTCTTCGGAGCGCTTCTCGTTCGAACTCGACAGCCGCTGACAGCTGCGTGTCGATCGATAGCGGGAGGACGCGTCTCACTTCGGTCGACCGGGTATTTATAAGCGATCGAGAGGCGTCGCTGTCGGCCGCTTATACCTGGTTGACACTGCTGCGGTGACGACCTCCAAGGCCCCAGCCGTGAGGGCGGCGCACGCTCGCTGCGCGCCTCGCGCAGTCGCTATCGCTCCTTCGCTGCGGTGCTTCCGTCGCCTGCGTCGCCCTCACGGCTTCCCTTTTGAATCCCATCCAGCCGCACCGCACAGCCTCACGCCTCCCCAGCCTCGTCGGTCACCCTCCGCGTTGCTCCGGGCGACCGACTCCCTCGCACGCGCTCCTCGCGGGCCTGCGGCCCGCTCGGAGGCGCGCGCCGACCGCTTCGCTCATTTATAATCGATCGACGCCGTGGCCCACGGCTGTTTAAACACTCCATCGCTACCACCGAACTGCAACACCCACTCCCGCTGTCGCTCACTGCTGTGTCCGCGGTGACCGCGACAGGGTCAGGCGTATCACCGCCTGAGGGGTCCGACGACCGCGTTTCCACTCCTCGGCCCGACCGCGATTCAGACCCCGTACGCGACCCGCTCGCCGACGTCGAGGCCGTTCGCGAGCGCGGCGTGGACCCGGGCCTCGCCGGCGACCCAGTCGCCGAGGAGGTACAGCCCCTCCCGGCGGGCGGAGTCGATCGGGCCGCGGTCGACGCCCCTCTCCGGCTGCGCGTACCGCCATCCCTGGTGGTCCGTCCACGCCGGGTCCGCCAGCCGCTCGTCGCCGACGATGTCCGCGGCGTGGGTCGCCAGCGTCGCGACGTTATCGGCCGGGTCCGCGTCGTAGTGCTCGACCGACCAGTCGTGGTTCGCCTGCACGACGAGCAGGCTCTCGCCGTCGGGGACGTGGCCGGGCTTGCACTCCTCGCGGGAGAGCCACCCGACGGCGTGTTCCTTGTCGGTGTTGACGAGGCCGTAGTAGGGGGCGTCCAGCGGGAACGGGTAGTGCAGCACCGCGGTCCAGACCGTGCGGTACGGCACGTCGCTGACCGCGTCGACGAGGGCCTCGCGGACGGGGGAGTCCCACTCCGCGTCCCGGAGGAGGTCGGCGGTCTGGGGCGCCGGCGGGTTCAACAGCAGGGCGTCGAACGGCCCGCGCGTCGCGCCCTCCGCGTCGTCGACCGCCCACCGGTCGCCGACCCGGCGGACCGTCTCGATCCGCGTCCGGCGGTGGACCGTCGCGTCGGTCCGGTCGAACAGCCGCTTCGCGATCTGCGTGATCCCCCGTCGGTAGCTCCACTTGTGCTCGTCGGCGTCGCGCCCGGGCGAGACCTCGCCGTCCGCGTCGAACACGTAGACGGGCTCCGCGACGTCGACCAGCCCCTCGTCGTCGAGCGTCTCCGTGATCAGCTCGACGACGCGCTCGTCGTCGGCCTTCAGGTAGTTCGCGCCGTAGTCGTAGGTCAACTCGCCGTGGCGACGGGTCGCCGCGCGGCCGCAGAGCCCGCCGGACTTCTCGAAGACCGTCACGTCCGCGTCCGGAAGCGCGCCGTCGAGGGTGAACGCCGCGGCCGCGGCCCCCGCTCCCGCGCCGACGATGCCGATGTGTGTCACGGGCGTAGGGAGGGGGTGCAGCCACTTAATCGGTCGCTCGGGGTCGCCGCGGCCGGCGCCACGCGGACGGGCCCGCCCGGGAGCGAGGGGGCAAGAACCTCCCCGACGGCGCGTTTTATTCCCGCGTGCCGACAGCGTGCGAACGCGAACCGCCGGTCCGGCGCGCGGACCGGGGGGCCTCCGACACACCATGACCCACCACACGACCGGACGCGGGACGGACGGTACCGATGGCTGACGACCCCTCGGCCGACTCCCCCCCGGCCGACTCCCCCTCGGCCGACGGCACCCCAGCCGACGGCACCCCGGCTGACGCCCCGGAGTCGTCCGGTTCCGACGTCGACTACGCGGGGCGGGCGTCCGAGATCCTCGGCTTCTCGCGCTGGTGGCAGATCGCCGCCGCGGCGGGGATGATGGCCGCGGTGAGCCCCTATCAGTACGTCTGGTCGTCGATCGAAGGGTCGCTGGCACGGAGCCTCGACATCGGGCTGCCGGCGCTCGGCGCGGTGTTCTCCTTTTACGTCGTCTTCCAGTCGCTCTCGCAGTTCCCCGCCGGCAAGTGGCGCGACAGCCACGGGCCGGGCGCGCTCACCTTCGTCGCCGCCCTCCTCGCCGGCGGCGGGTACGTCGGCCTCGCGTACGCCACGGCGCTCTGGCAGCTGTACCTGCTGTACTCGCTCGGGGCGGTCGGCGTGGGGATCGTGTACACGGTCGCGGTGAACACCGCGGTCAAGTGGTTCCCGGACCGCACCGGGCTCACCACGGGCGTCGGGACGATGGCGTTCGCCGCCGGGAGCGCGCTCGTGGTCCCGTACGTCCGCGCGAACGCCACCGTCGCCGCCTACAGCGACGTGCTCCGGAACCTCGGGCTCGCGATCCTCGTCGTGACGCTCGTCGGCGCGTATCTCCTTCGCGACCCGCCGGACGACTGGCTCGGACTGGACGATGGCGGCGACGGAGGGAGCGGCGACGGAAAGAGCGGCGACGGAGGGAGCGACGGCCTCGCGGCGTCGCTCCGCGGCCGCGCGTACACGACCCGCGAGATGCTCTCGACGTGGCAGTTCTGGCTGCTGTACGCGATGTTCGTCGCGATGGCCGGGGCCGACCTGCTCGTCATCGCCAACGTCGTCCGCTTCGCCGAGCAGTTCGGGCTGGCGGCGGTCGTCGCGACCGCGTCGGCGACCCTCCTGCCCGTCGCCGCCGGGGTCTCACGGCTGATCCTCGGGGAGGCGTCCGACCGCTTCGACCGGAAGCGGGTGATGGCCGCCTCGTTCGTCCTCGCCGGGGTGTTCCGGCTCGCGCTGATCGGGGCCGGGCGGGCCGAGGCCGGGGTCGCGTTCGTCGCGCTGGTGATGGCGGCGATGTTCTTCTCGTCGCCGCTGTTCGTCTACTTCCCGTCGGTGATCGCCGACTACTACGGCGCCAAGAACTCCTCCGGGAACTACGCGGTCCTCTACACCGCGAAGGTCGGCGGCGGCGTGTTCGCCGGCACCGCGGCCGGCTACCTCGTCGCGACCGCCGGCTGGGTCTCGACGTTCGCGCTCGGCGGCGGGCTCGCGATCGCCGCGGGGCTAGCGGCGCTGCTGCTCCGACCGCCGAGCGGGTCCGGGCTGGTGACCGAGACGGCGACGGCGTCGGACTGAGGCGACGGCGTCGGACTGAGGCCACTACGGCGACGCCGCCGGACTGACGCCGGGCCTCAATCAGTCGAGTTAATCGCCGCCGTTCGCGGGCTTCCGCCCCACCAGCGCGTAGAAGGGGTCGGTTCCCGGACGCTCCGCGATCCGGTCCTCGACCGCGAGGTCGCCGGCTTTCAGATACCGTTCGACGAGGTCGGCGCGCTCGTCCATGGAGGCGGTCCGCCACGCGCGGACGGCCTTCGTCGGGAACATCCGGTTCGAGAAGCTCACCACGGCGACGCCGCCGGGCGCGAGCACGCGCCCGACCTCCGCGAACACGGGCCCTGGGTACTGGAGGTACTGGACCGACAGCGCACAGCAGACGGCGTCGAACGCGTCGTCGGCGAACGGGAGCCCCGGGTCGGCGTTGAGGTCGCGGACGACGAACTCGTCGAGCGCGTCGTTCGCCGCGAGCTCGGCCTCGTTGAGCCCGTGGCCGACGACGCGCTCGAACTCCGTCTCCGGGAGGTGCGACACCCAGCTACTCATCGCGTCGAGAACGCGGTCTCCCGGGCCGAGAACCTCGTCATACAGCGCCGTGAGCCGGTCGAGAAACGCGTCGTCGGCGTGCGTGACGAACCGCGGATCCGAATAAAACGTCTGGTCGGACCGGTCGTCGCGCTTCCGTCGGTCGCGGTCGGTGAGAACGGTCGTCACGGCTACCGGATCTCGGAGCCGCGACCCAAAGAGCCCGTCGCCCGTCTCGGCCGGACTGCCGCCCCGACGGCCGACAGATCGGCCGACCGCGAGCGACGGCTATCCGCTTCGCGCCATCGCCCGTTCGATCCGCCGCTTCGACTCGTCGAGGCGGTCACCGACGGCGGCGACCGCCGCCAACACGGGGTACGTCGGGGCGAGGTCCTGATAGAGGTACGTGGGGACGTCGAGGTCGCCGTCGATCCCGAGGGCGCGCTCGTGGGACGCGAGCTCCCGCTGTCGACGCGCCGCGATCCGGTCGCAGTCGTCGATCAGGACCTCTGTCCGGGCCCGGTAGGCGTCGAGCGTGCCGAACCCGGCCTCGGAGAACTCCCGCTGGCCGGTCGACTCGGCTTCGCTCCGGATCGGGGCGAGCCGCGAGGCGGCCCGCTCAACCGACTCGCTCTCCGACCGAACCGTCTCGACGAACCGCTCGCGCTCCTCGATGGCGGTCGCCGTCGCGTCGAGCAGCGACCGCTTGCATTCCCGGTGGAACCGCGACCCGCGGGTGAGCGCGTACGCGAGCTCGGGAGAGAACTCCTCGGCGACGCTCCGCTCGTAGGTGTCGTCGTACTCGGCCTCGTAGTGGGGGACGGACATCACCGTCTCGCGGTACGCGTCCCTCACCGCGACGAGCCCCGACCCCGCCGGTGGCCCCGAGCCGCGGGGTCCGCCCGCGCTCGGCGCCCCGATCCCCCCGGCGACGCCGATCGGACCCCCGCCTCCGCCGGCCGCTCCCGCGCCGCCGTCCGTGCGGACCGGCTCCGACGGGACGGACGATATCCGCCCGCGGAAGGCGCGCAACGCCTCGCGCTCGTCGCCGACGCGCCGTCGCTCGACCCGGAGCGCCGCTCGAGCGTCGTCCAGCACCTCGGGGCCCCCGTCCGTCGGCTCGGTCGTCGTTGCCATACCGCACTCGTCGCGTATCGTTCACGTAAGCGCTTATAATAGTGATACGAGGCGCACGAGACCCGTACGGGGCGCTCAATAGGGCTCCGGAGACCCCGTCGCTGTCGCCGCTCGCGGCTAGACGACGCCGCGCGCGAGCGACCCGAGCAGCGGGAGCCCGAGGGCGCCGGCGACGGTGACGTACACGACGGGGCGCATCTCGGGGAGGAGCGCGGCCGCGGGCCCGAGGGAGACGGCGAAGACGGCCAGCGCGAGGACCCCGGCGACGAGCGCGTACGCGACGCCGCGACGCGGAGACGGGGCCACGAGCGCGGCCGCCGCGCCGGCCGCGACGAGCCCGAGCCAGTGGACCGACGCGAGGGCGACGCCGACGGCCAGCGCGACCCCGAGGGCGGCGGCGTGCGGGCGGGAGTCGGTCCGGATCCGGTCGAGGAGCGCGTTGAGGTCGGTCACGACGAGTCACCTCGGAACGCGACCGTCTCGTCGGCGTCGGGCGGTTCTCCCGGCGACATCGGCTTCTGGTCGTTCGCCAGCCACGCGCGGAGCTGGTCGTCGTAGTGCTCGGAGAAGTAGTCCCCGGAGTTGCCGCCGGGGAGCACCGCCGTGGCGTCGGTCCCGGGCCGAACCACCATCCGCCAGCTCGACCCCACCGCGTCGTCGACCCGGTAGTTCATCACGGTGGCGCGGGAGCCGTCGGCCGGGAGCTCGTCGTAATTTAAAAAGGGCGCCTCGCCGCCGAGGGGATGTGTCATCGCCGCCGTCGAGTTCCAGTCGCCGTACGCCTCCCAGCCCGCCTCCTCGATCTCCGCGAGCGACTCCTCGAGCGCCGCGACCATGGTCTCGGGGCGCGAGCGGTCGGCGAAGATCTGGTCCCCGTCGGGCAGCGTCGCGAGGACCCAGTCGCTCGGCCGGTACGTCTCGCCGAGGTCGACCGCGTCGAACGTCGGTCCGAAGGCGAGCGCGCGGTACCGGTCGAGCCATCGGGCGAACACGAGCGCAGCGCGTGAGTCCCACTCCATGCGGTAGTCCCAGTCGTCGAGGGCCTCGGCCGCCGCCGTCGCGCGGTCCGACGGCTCGGCCTCGGATCCCGGACCCGCCTCGCCGTCTCCCGCCGCCTCGACCGCCGCGACCAGATCGGGCACCAGCTGGGCCGCGCGCCCGTCGCGAACGTCCCGCTGGAGCGCGCGGTGGAAGGCCGGGTCGGTCGGCTCGCCCGACGCGACCGCGTCGTCGAGCCGGTCGGCGATCCGCATGCCGCGGTAGGGGGTCGCGTACGCGACGCCGACGTAGTGGCGCGGGTCGTCGATCACGCGCTGGTTCGCGGTCGAGAGCACGTCCGGGTCGATCGCGTGGGGCTTCTCCTCGAAGGGGACGAACCCGTCCCACGAGGACCGGCCGAACGGCTCGAACCCCGCCCACTCCCCCTCGCCGGCGGAGCCGTCGAAGATCCGGTCGCCGGCGACCGCCTCGCCGTCGATCTCGCGGATCGGGAGCTGTCCCGTCGCGTAGTACATCGTCCGCCCGTCCGCGTCGGCGTACACGAGGTTCTGCGTCGGGAGGTCGAACTTCCGCGCGGCCGCGAGCGCGTCGTCCAACCCGTCGCTGCGGCCGAGCTCGTCGATCGCGACCGTGGTCCGGGTCGCGGTGTGGCCGGTCCACGCGACGCCGACCCGCCGTCCCTCGCGCTCGATCAGGGGGCCGTGAACCGTCCGCTTGACTTCGATCTCGCGGTCCTCGCCGCCCGACACGGGGATCGCGTGCGTCTCGGTGTCGAACTCGCGCCACTCGCCCTCGTAGCGGTAGCGCTCGCCCGCCTCGTCGGTCTCGTAGCGGTAGCAGTCGAGCACGTCGGCGCCGACGTTAGTGAACGACCACGTCCCGCGGTCGTTGGCGCCCGCGATGACGAAGGGGACGCCTGGGAACGTGGCCCCGCGGACGGACCGCTCCGGGGTCTCGACGCGCTGTTCGTACCACAGCGGCGGCGCCATCAGCGACAGGTGCGGGTCGTACGCGACGATCGGCGTCCCGCTCGCGGTGTGCTCGCCCGAGACGACCCAGCTGTTCGAGCCGACGCCGGTCGGGGACTCGAACCCGGAGAGCCACGCCGTGAGGTCGGCGTCGAGGGGGTCTGAGACGGCCGGTTGCCGCCAGCCGCGGTCGGCGACTCTCTCCCCACTCGTGTCCCCGAGCCGCGTCTCGTCGCCGTCGAGGATCGGCGCGTCGTGGTCGAGTCGCCGGGGGAACAGCTCGTCGGCGCGGTCCGCGCCGAGTCGGTCGGCGACGACCGCCCGGCGCAGGCCGGAGAAGTCCCCGGTGAGCGTCCACGAGATCTGCTTTTCCATCAGCATCGAGTCGACCGGCGTCCAGGGCCGGGGCTCGTGGCCGACCAGCGCGAACTCGACCGGGAGTTGCTCGGCCTCGATCGCCGCGTTGACGCCGTCCGCGAACGCCTCCACCAGCGGCCCGGCGGGGGTCTCGCGCACGAGGTCCCACGTGGCCTCGGCGGCCTCGGCGAACCCCATCGCGAGGTTGAACTCGTCGCTCTCGACGGTCGCGGCGCCGACCGCCTCCGAGAGGCGCCCGCGCATCACCCGCCGCTGGAGGTCCATCGCGAAGAGCCGGTCGAACGCCTGCAGGTAGCCGACCGCGAAGTACGCCGCGGCCTCGTCGTCGGCCTTGACGTGCGGGACGCCGTCGCCGTCGACGACGACGCTCGCGTCGCCGTGCGGGCTCGTGACGGTCTCCGGGAGCGACCGGTCGGCCGCGTCCCATGCCCCGCCGGAGAGCGGCGCGAACGAGTCGAGCAGGTCGCCGGCCGCGGAGGCCGCGATCCCGCCGGTCCCGGCCGCCAGCGCGGCGGCGAGGACGGCCCGGCGCGTGGTACGGTTCGTCACCCCGTGACCGAGCCGTCGGTTCCTAATTATTATTTCGGTGAGAGCTGCCGTCGACGGGAAACGCACATCCGTGCGCTCGCCGTACGGCCTATCGATGGAGGTCGCACTGATCACGGTCGGCGACGAACTGCTCGCGGGCGACACGGTGAACACGAACGCCAACTGGCTCGCCGCGGAGCTGAGCGACCGCGGCGTCGCCGTGACACGGAGCCTCTCGGTGCCGGACGACCGCGCCGTCATCGCGGAGCGCGTCCGGGGGTACGCCGACGCGTTCGACGCCGTGATCGTCACCGGCGGGATCGGGGGCACCCCGGACGACGTGACGATGGAGGCGGTCGCGGACGCGTTCGACCGCGACCTGGCGCCGACGGACCTGACGCGCGAAGCGGTCGAGGGGCACCTGGCCGAGATCCGCGAGCGTCTCCCCGACAGCGACGTCGACGTGGACGTCGAAGCGGAGGCCGCGATTCCGGTCGGGAGCCGACCACTTTTAAATGCTCCCGGGCTCGCCCCGGGGTGCGTCGTCGAGGGCGTCTACGTCATGCCGGGCATCCCCGAGGAGCTGAAGGCGATGTTCTCGTCGGTCGCCGACGAGTTCGCGGGCGACCGGCGGTCCCGGTTCCTCTACACCGTCGAGCCCGAGTCGGACATCGTGCCCGCGCTGGAGGCGGCGGGCGAGCGGTTCGACGTCGCCGTCGGCTGTTACCCCGACCGCGAGGCCGAGCACAACCGCTTAAAAGTGACCGCGACCGACGCCGACGCGCTCGCCGACGCCGCGGCGTGGCTGCTGGCGAACGTGAACGCGAGCGAGACGCCGGTGCGACGGAACTGGGAATAAAAAGGCGGACGGACGCGGCTCAGCCGGCAGTGCGGTTCTCGGGCGGCTCCTCGGGCGGCTCTTCCGACGGCTCGTCGGGCGCCGTGGGACCGCTCGGGGGCTGCCCGCTCCCCGCTCCCGGCGGCGTCCGGTCGTTCGTCACGAGGAAGTCAGCGAGGTTTCCGATCAGCGCGTCGTTGTCAGCGCGCTGGGCGTTCTCGGGCGAGAGGAAGTCGCTGTCGCCCACCATCACCACTTCGTCGTTCCTGACGAGCAGCGGCGCCTCGGTCGGCGCCCGGGTCGTCGACAGCTCGCTTCCCGCGATCGGGCGGAGCACGTCGGTGCCCGCGGCCGTCGTCCCGACCGGCGTCGCCGACGGCAACACGACGCGGTCGACGCCCTCGGTCAGCGCGGCGTCGGACTCGGGTGGCTCCGCGTACACGCGCTGGTAGTTCAGGTCGTTCTCGGCCATGTTGTACACGTAGCCGGGGTCGGTCGTGACGCCGAGCGTCGCGTCGAGCGCGGCCGCCCCGGGCTGGTCGAACGCCGCGTCGGGCTCCGTCGCCACGATCACGTGGCCGCCCGACTCGACGAACGACTCGATCTCGTCGAGCTCGCGCTCGTCGTAATCGGTCCGGAACGTCACGAACGCGTCGGCCTCGGCGAGCCGCTCGCCGAGCTGGGTCGGTCCCTGCTCCGCGCCCGGAGGCACGGCGCGCTGCTGCTCCGGGTCCGGCACGTAGACGCCCACGTCGTGGCCGTTCTCGATGAGCGCGTTCGCCAGCGGGCGCACGTCGCGGTCGGCGACGCCCGGTCCGCCGAAGCCGAGCAGCGCGAGCGGGCTCGACGGAAGCGCGCCCTGCGGCTCGACGCCGGGGTCGACGAGTACGGTCTGAGACCGCGTCGCGGCCGCCATCTCGACGGTCGCCTCGCCGGGCGTGTCGTTCGCGACCGCGTCGCCGTCGACGTAGTGCTCGTTCTGGATCTCGGGCGCGGGGGCGGCGCCGTCGGCGGTCACGTACCCCGTGAGCGCCGCGCCGCCGAGGATCGTCGCGAGCGTCACCGCGAAGGCGACCGCCAGGGTGCGGACGTCGCTCACGCGCCGACACCCCCGGCGAGCCGCGCGGTTCCGTTCCCCGTCGCGTCGGTCCCCGACCCGCCGCGATCGGCGTCGAGGTCGCTCTCGGAGAACCGCTCGACCGTGTCGACGTGCGGAACGGCCTCCAAGTGGACGTACGTGAGGCCCATCGGCTCGACCTCGCCGTAGCCGGGGTCGTTGGCGTGGACCGCGACGACCTGCGTGTCGGTACGGAGCAGGATCGGGAAGCCGGTGTCGGGTCCGGTCTCCCGGGTGTCGACCTCGTACTCGCCGAGCCCCTCTTCCGTGGCGGCGGCGTGGACCGCCTCGTTGAGCGACCCGATCTCGTCCGCGTAGCCGTTCTCGACGGCCTCGGTGCCGAGGTACACGTCGGCCTTCGCGACCTCCTCGCGCGGGATCTCGAACTCATCGCCGCGCTCGGCCATCATCGCGTCGACGAAGGTGTCGGCGAGCGTCTGCTGTTCGGCCCACCCCTGAACCTCGTTGCCGCCGGCCTTGTCGGGGCCGCTCGGGCCCAGAACCGGTGACGAGGTCTGCGGGGCGGGCGCGTTCAGGCCGATGCTGCCGACCGTCGAGGTCGGGAGGACGTAGATCTCGTCCGCGGGCGCCATGGCGTAGTAGCCGCCGGAGGCGCTGATCGACTGCACGCTCGCGATCACGGTCATCTGTTCGCTCGTGCGTTGGACCGCCTTGTACATCCGCTCGGACGCGACGGGCGCCCCGCCCGGCGTGTCGAGTTTGAGGACGACCGCGCCGACGGAGTCGTTGGCGCGGATGTCCGCGAGTTCGCTCTCGACGTCGTCCGCGAGGGCCGCGTTGACGGGACCTTCGATTTCGACGACGGCGACGGTGTCCTCTGGGTCGTTGGTCGCCGCGTACACGCTGGGCGCGAGCACGGCGCCGACCACCGCCGCGGCCAACACGACGGCGGCGAGCTGTTGCCGCGACGTGAGGGCCGTGGAGGGCTGTTTGGTTGACATAACCGAGTAAAGCCTGAGCCAATCGAAGAATAAAAATTTCGGAAACTACCTCGGTCGAATCTCCCTCGAGCCGGTCGGTCTCCGTCTCGTGGCGCTGCCTCGGTCCGCCCGGTCGTCCCCGCCTCCCGGCGCCGCCGCGGTCCGCCCGGTCGCCCCCGACACCGATAACATGCTCGCGTTCGAGGAGTCGGGTACCGTGTCACCCAGCGATCTGAGCGGCGAAACCGTGGTACTCACCGGCGGAACCAGCGGGATCGGTCGCGCAGCGGCGACGGAGCTGGCGGCCCGCGGAGCGACCGTCGCGATCGTCGGGCGAGACCGCTCACGGGGGGAGGCGACGGCGGCCGAGGCCGACGCGCTCGACGGCGACGTCCGGTTTCACCGCGCCGATCTGGCGACCCGGGCGGCCGTTCGCGACCTCGCCGCGGACCTCCGCGGGTCGTACGACCGGATCGACGTCCTCGCGCACAACGCCGGGCTCTCGGCGGGGTCGCGGACCGAGACCGCGGACGGGATCGAGCTCACGCTCGCCGTGAACCACCTCGCGCCGTATCTCCTCACCCGCGAGCTGTTCGACCGGCTCGCCGCCTCGGCGCCCGCCCGCGTCGTCGTCACCGCCTCCGACCTCCACCGGCGCGCGACGCTCGACTTCGGCGACCTCCAGTTCGCCGACGAGTACGACCCCCTCGACGCGTACGCCCGGTCGAAGCTCGCGAACGTCGCGTTCATCCTCGAACTCGCGGACCGGCTCCCGGACGACGCGGGGATCACGGCGAACTGCCTCCACCCCGGCTTCGTGCCCTCGACGAACCTGTTCCGCGACGCCGCGCTCCGCACCCGGCTCGCGGTCCGCGTCGCGGGGCTCGTTCCCGGCGTCGGAACGACGCGCCGGGCGGCCGCGGACCGCCTCCTGCGGCTGATCGCGGCACCGGGATACGCCGACCGGACCGGGCGCTACGTCGGCGAGGAGGAACTGACGCCAGCGGACGCGGCGACCAACCCCGAGACGCGCGAGCGGCTCTGGACCGTCAGCGCCGACCTCGTCGGCGTCGACCCCGACTGGCCGTAGGGCACGATATCCCGATTCCGGAGCCGTCTCACGGCTCCGGGAGCGCTCCGCGCGCGGAGCGCCACCCCTCGAAGAATGCGCCCGCCGGGTGGTAGTCGGGCTCGACGCCGGGCGGGTCCTGCGCGACGAGGTCGCCGTCGGCGGCCGCGGGCAGCCGCTTCTCGTACCAGACGCCCGCCGGGCCGCGGAACAGGTCGGTCCGGACGAGGAACCGCCGGTGCCACTCCCGGAACCGGTCGGCCTCGTCGGCGTCGCCGCGAGCCGCCGCGCGCTCGGCGAGCGCCGCGGACGCGCCGATCGCCTCCGCGAGCGCCCAGCCGTACCGGTCGGCGACGATCGGCGACCCGTCGGCCGCGTGGGTGTACACGAACCCGTTCTCCGCCCAGCCGCGGTCGACGGCGGCGTCGAACAGCTCGCGGGCGCGGCGGTACCACTCGGGGGTCGAGCCGCCGCTCGCCGCCTCGCCGCCCTCGTACCGGTCGATCAGCGCGAGCAGCTTGGCCCACTCGGCGTGGTGGCCCGGCTGGTACCCCGGCGGCCGGAACTGGTGGCGCGGCTCGTCTGCGTTGTACGCGAAGTCGTGTTCCCAGTCGGCGGTGTAATGCTCCCACAGCAGCCCGTCGGTCTCGGCGGCGAGGTCGACCGCGATGGCCTCGGCGACGCGCCGCGCGCGCTCGAGGTCGCGCTCCTCGCCCGTCGCCTCGTGGGCGGCGAGGAACGCCTCGCAGGCGTGCATGTTCGCGTTCTGGCCGCGGTACGGCTCCCGCTCGGTCCAGTCGGCGTCGCAGTCGCTCCGGAGGAGCCCGCGGTCGTCGCGGAAGCGCTCGTCGATCAGCGCCCGGGTCGCCTCGAGGTCGGCCGCGGCGCCCTCGATCCCGGCGTCGACCGCGCGGGCGTACGCCAGCAGGACGAACGCGTGGCCGTACGCCGACCGCGTGCGGTCGACCGGGTCGCCGTCCGCGTCGACGACGAGCCGGTACCCCCCGTCGTCGGCGCGGTGCGCCTCTCGAAGGAACCGCAGGCCGTGTTCGGCGGCGTCGAGACACCAGTCGGGGCCGTCGGCGAGCGCGCCGACGGCGAAGTTGGCGACCCCTCGGCAGGTCGCGACGAGGTGCCGCCGGTCGCCGGTGTACGGGTCTCCGGTCGTCGGGTGAAGGAGGCGGTAGCCGCGGTCGGCGAGCGCGTCGGGGTACTGCACGCGCAGGACCGAGAGCAGCCGCGCCCGGTGCGATCGCGCTCGCCGCTCGTCAGCCTCGCGTGTCGTCTCGTTCATGGGGGTTCGCTCGGGCCGCGCTCGGGTAAAGCCGACGCGTCCCGCGCGCTGCGGGCGACCGGCTACCACTCGACGTAGGCGAGGTACGTCGCGCCCTCGTACTCCAGCAGCCACGTCCCGTAGGAGTCGTCCTCTCGGACCCCCTCATGGTCTCGGATCCGGTCGACCACCGACCGGAAGGCGTCGTCGTCCTCGAAGTACCCGTCGTCGATCGCCTCCTCGACGACCTCGCGCTCGGCCGTCGAGAGCCCCGCGAGCACGAACAGGTACCGGTCTCGGACCCGGTCGGCGAACGCGTCCACGTCGGGCGCGGCCTCGGTCGCCTCGTAGCGGTACTCGACCTCTTCGGCGGTTCGCGACTCGACCCCGATCCGGTACCGCTCCCCCTCGCGGACGAGCACGTCGTACCGCTGGTCCGGCACGAACACCGAGTCGTCCCCGACCTCCGCGGCGCTCCCGTAGCCGACGCCGACGTCGTAGCCGTCCTGTCCCGGCCGGTCCGCCTCGGAGAGGATCGGTTCGAGGCGCTCCCGATCCGTCTCCGGGAGCTCGTCGAACGCGATCTCGCCCAGTTCGGGGGTCCCGTCTTCCGGGTCGAAGTCGACGAGCACCTCGTACACCGTCACCTCGCTGCTCGCGATCCGCGTCTCGGAGACCTCATAAAAGGCCCCGTCGACTCGGACGGCCTCGGTGCGATCGAACAGCCGAGACCGGCCGCTGCGCATGGCCGACCCGTTTTCGATCGCCGACGAGACGACGTCGTACTCCGCCGAGCCCGGCTCGGCGGTCACCGACACCTCGTCGGCGATGTCGGCGGCGGTCGCCTCGGTCAGGTCGAGGACGACTGCGGGGTGGCCGCAGCCGGCGAGGGGGACGGAGAGGAGGGCCGTCCCGCTCGCGAGGAATCGGCGGCGTCGCATGGTTCACATGACAGGGAACCGGAACGAAAGCGTTGCGGTTCCGCGGGTGGTCGCGGCGCCCGCTGCGCCGGCGGAGCGCGCGTCTTCGTCCCCGGATCGGTCACCGCGGTCCCGGCGTCAGGGGCGAGCCGCCGGACCGTCGGTCGGACCGGCCGCCGGCTGTTGCTTATAAACCGCCGGACGAGTCCGGCACCAGTTCCACCCCGGTCGGTCTCGTTCTGTAACCCGATGACCGAACAGACGACTCCCGCGGCGGACCGGTCGTCGACGCGGGCCGACTCGCGGACCGAAACGACCGCGGTGAACGGTGGTCGCCGACTCGCGTACGCGGAGTACGGGTCAGAGGCCGGTTCTCCGGTCGTGTTCCTACACGGGACGCCGGGGTCGCGGCGCCTCGCGGAACTGTTCGACGCGCCCGCCAAGGAGAGCGATCACCGGATCCTCGCGCCCGATCGCCCCGGCTACGGCCTGTCCGACCCGTGGCCCGACCGGTCGAGAGCGGACGGCGCGCGGGTCGTCCGCGCCGTGCTCGACCACGCCGGAGTCGAATCCGCCCGTCTCATCGCGTTCTCCGGGGGCGCCCCCGACGCGTTCGCGGCCGCGGCGGCGCTGCCGGATCGGATAGAGCGGGTGGACGCGGTCGCCGGCGCGACTCCGCCCGAGCACACGCGCGAGCGGCCGGGGGTACAGCGGCTGTTGACCCGGATCGGGTCGACGGCGCCCTCGGTGCTGGCCGGGCTGTTGCGCGCCCAGCGGTGGCTCGCGGGGCGCCGCGACCCGTCGTTCGTCGTCGCCCAGTACACCAACGGGGATCCGACCGCCGCGGTGTCCGACCGCGCGGCGGAGGTCGTGCGCGCGGACTTCCTCGAGGCGCTCTCCCGCCACCGCAGCGGCGCTGTGACGGAGTTCCGACGGACTGCGGCCGACTGGGACGTGGCGTTCGGGGCGATCGACGCGCCGGTGCGGTTCTGGCACGGCGAGGACGACACGAACGTCCCGATCGCCGACGTTCGGCGCTTCGAGGCGGCGCTCCCGGCCGCCCGACTGACGGCGCTCGACGACGCGGACCACCTCCAGACCCTCCTTCGCTCAGTTCCCGCGGCCCTGAACGACGCCGAGCCGCCCGCGTGACGGGAGCCGCGTGCCGCCCGCGTGACGGGAGCCGGCGATCGAAACGCGGATTTACAAACGGACGCCGCGAACCCGCCCGTCGAGGGGATGAAACGCGTCCAGTTTTCGGCGGCGTACCCGGAGCGGCTCGTCCACCCGCTTCACCGGCGGGTCATCGAGCCCGGCCCGGTCGCCCGCGCCGAGCTGCTGACGTGGAGCCCTACCGCGGACGCGACGACGCTGCTCTGGTGTGACGCCGACCCGGCCGCGACACGGTCGGTCGTTCGCGCCGTCGACTCGCTCGTCGACAGCGAACTCGTCGAGGACGGTGCCGGGACGTACGCGTTCCTCCGACAGGACGGCTACGAGTTCGCGCCGGCGGTGCTCGACGCCATCGCGGCCGCAGGCGTGGTCTTCCTCCCGCCGGTCGTCTTCTCGGCGAGCGGCGACGTGCGGTTCGAGGCGGTCGGGGAAGCGGCGGCCCTCGGCGCCTTCCACGAGGCGCTCGGCGACCTCGCTGACGTGACGATAGAGCGGGCTCAGGAGTTCGAGCGGACGGCGTCGCCCTCGCGGCTCACCGACAGACAGCGGGCCGCGTTGGAGGCTGCGGTCGAGGCGGGGTACTACGAGGTGCCCCGCGACGGGACGACTGCGGACGTCGCGGCCGCTCTCGACTGCTCGACGAGCACGGCCGGCGAGCTTGTTCGGAAGGCCGAGGCCGCGGTGATCCAAGAGTTCGTCGCGGCCGGCAGCGGGGACTAACGGGAGACGGCGAGCGCGGCGACCGCGACGCCGCTGCCGACGCCGCCACCTCTGCGACCGCCCGTTCCCTCGCCGACTAGTCCGCTCGGAACGCCACGGCGAGGTCGTCGGCCACGTCCGCGATGGCCTCGGTCGCCCGGTCCACCTCGCGGAGCGTCATGAACCCGTGCACCTGGTCCGCGTAGTTCTCGTAGCGCGTCGGCACCCCGTCCCGGACCAGCTGTTCGGCGTACGCCTTCCCGCCGTCGCGCAGGGGGTCGAACCCCGCGGTGACGACGGTGGCGGGAGCGACGCCCGACACGTCGCCGGCGTTCGTCGGGTCGGCGTACGGGTTGCGCGCGTGGAGCTCGTGGTCGTAGTAGCACTCCGTGAACCACTCCAGGTCCGACTCGCTGAGGACGGTCCCCGCGTGTTCCTCGACCGACGGCTGGTCGGGCTCGACGCCGACGCCGGGGTACAGCAGCGCCTGATACGCGATCTCGGGACCGTCGCGCTCGACGGCCATGAGCGCGGCGACGGCGGCGAGCGCGCCGCCGGCCGAGTCGCCCGCGACCGCGACCTCGCCGGTTCCGTCGATCGCGTCCGGGTTGGCCGCCGCCCACTCGACCGCCGCGTACGCGTCCGCGACCGCCGCGGGGAAGGGGTGTTCCGGCGCCAGCCGGTAGTCGACCGAGAGAACCGCGCAGCCGCTCTCTCGCGTGAGGTGGCGACAGAGCCAATCGTGGGTGCCGATGCTCCCGAACACGAACCCGCCGCCGTGGAAGAACACGACCGTGGGGAACGGACCCTCCCCGTCGGGGAGGTAGAGCCTGACATCGAGGTCGCCCGCCGGCCCGGGGACCGTCCCGTCCACGGTCCGACCGACCGCCGGCGGATTCCGGTTTTGAACCCACGTCATCGGCCGCGTGAGCAGCCGCGCGAGCTTCACTCCCCACCTGCTGTGCGGCAGCGGGAACCGGTCTTGGCGCTCGACCGCCTCCTTCGCCTGCGGATCGATCTCGTCGGCGTGCATGGTCGACCCTGTGGCGAGTCGGGAGTAAACCTTGGGGACGGCGCGGGTGAGAACCTATTTGTCGCCGTGAGCGAACACCCGACCATGAGCGCCGTGGCGTCGACCGCCGCTGACACCTCGCTCGCCGCCTCGCCATCACTCCTGCGATGAGCGCGGACCGGGCGGATGCCGACCCGGAGGAGACGGGCGCGTTAGCGACGTTCCGTCAGTTCTTCGCGCTGGAGCGGGACGTGCTGGTGGTCTCGCTGGCGATGTTCGCGTTCAGCCTCGGCTTTCAGATGACGAGCCGGTTCCTCCCGGAGTACATGGTGGCGCTCGGGGCGTCGGGGTTCGTCGTCGGGCTGTTCGGCACCTTCGGCAACGTCATCTCCGCGCTGTACCCGTACCCGGGCGGCGCGATCTCCGACCGGGTCGGCTCGCGGTACGCGCTGACGCTCTTCGGGCTGGTCTCGACCGTCGGCTTCGCCGTCTGGCTGGTCGCCCCGAACGCGGGGGCGGTCGCCGTCGCGGGCGTGACGATCGAGCCGTGGATCTGGATCTTCGTCGGGCTAGCCCTCGCGCAGGCGTGGAAGTCGTTCGGGCTCGGCGCGACGTTCGCCGTGGTCAAGCAGGCGACGGCCCCGTCCCGACTGGCGGCCGGGTTCGCGAGCACGGAGACGTTCCGGCGCACCGCGTTCCTGATCGGCCCCGTCCTCGCGGCGGTCCTCATCGGCCTTCACCCGGCGTTCACCGTGAGCTTCCGGTACGTGCTCGCGGTGGCGGTCGCCTTCGGCGTCCTCGGGACGCTCGCGCAACACGTCCTGTACGACGCGAGCGGGGACAGCGTCGGCGGCGGGCGGTTCGAGGGACTCGCGCGGATCCGGCGGGACCTCCGCGAGATGCCCGACCCGCTCCGACCGCTTCTGATCGGCGACACCCTCGTCCGGTTCGCGAACGGGATGGTGTACGTCTTCTTCGTGCTCGTCGTCACGCGGATCTTCTCGGTCGGGCTGGAGACGACGGTCGGCGTCGGCGGCTTCGCGTACGCCGTGGACCTCTCGCCGCAGGCCTTCTTCGGGTACTTGCTCGGCGTCGAGATGGTGATCGCGCTGGTCACGATGGTCCCCGCGGCGAAGCTGGCCGAGCGGGTCGGCCTCAAGCCGGTCGTCGCGCTCGGATTCTTCGTGTACGGCGCGTTCCCCGTCGTCCTCGTGTTCGGCCCCGAACTCCTCTCGCCGGTCGTCTCGGTCCAGTGGGCGCTGGTCGTCGTCTTCGCGTTCTCCGGGCTCCGGTTCGCCGGGCTCCCCGCGCACAAGGCGCTCATCGTCGGCCCCGCCGAGCAGGGCGCCGGCGGTCGGGTCACGGGGACCTACTACCTGCTCCGGAACACGATCGTCATCCCGAGCGCCGCGATCGGCGGCTACCTGTGGGACTTCGTCAGCCCGGAGCTCGCCTTCACCGTCGCCGCCGTGATCGGGATCGCGGGGACCGGCTACTTCCTCGTCTTCGGCGAGGAGTTCGAGGCGTACGCGTGATATTGTTGGCGTCCCGAGCGACGGCGGGAGTACGTGTCTCAGTTCGGTCGATCGGGTATTTATAAGCGATCGAGTGGCGTTGCTGTCGGCCGTTTATGAGTGGTTGGCACCGCTGCGGTGACGACCTCCAAAACCCAAGCCGCACCGCACAGCCTCACGCCTCCCCAGCCTCGTCGGTCACCCTCCGCGTTGCTCCGGGTGACCGACTCCCTCGCGCGTGCACCTCGCGCCCTTCGGGCGCTCGGCGGCACGCGCCACCGCACCAGTCGTTTATAAATGATGGTCGCCGCCGCTCACGGTCGTTTAAATACTCGCACGGCGCCACCGATCTGCACCACCCACTCCCGGCATCAACCAGTTTGCACTGTACCGACGCATCGGACTGCGAAAAAACGGCCGACCGAGGAAGAGCGCCTTACGACGACGACGGCGACATCTCGATGTTGAGGCTCTTCTGGACGAGCTGGGTGAACGCCATCGAACACAGGAAGTACCAGACGATCCACATCTGGATCGGGCCGACGATGCCCGTGTCCCACGTGACGGTGCCCGCGAGCGGGACTATCAGCTCCTGCGTGGCGACGTCGGGGTACGCGGCGGAGGAGCCGCGGTAGCCGATCACCCAGAACATCCACAGGAACGCCGGGATCGTGAGGAACATGATCCACACCATCGGGCGGAACTGCTCTTTGAACATCCCGAGCTGGTCGCCCATCGCGTCCATCTGCTCCTCCTGGATGGCGTCGAGCGCCTCCTGGTCGTCGCGCTCCTTTGCGTCTTTGCGACGTTCCTGGATGTCCTTCATCCGGTCCTGGTACGCGCTCATCTTGTCCATGTCCATGAGTCCCGCGCGCAACAGGGTGGAGTACAGCCCCGTCGCGAGCGCGATCACCATGACCACGACGTAGAAGGGGACCAAGTTGAGGAGCGGCCCCAACACGAGGTCGAAGGCGCCGGCGATCGCGTTGCGAACCGGGTTGACGGCGTAGCCGACGAACGCGCCAAGCGTCGCGACCCCGGCGATCTTGTCCCACTTTGTCCACGTGGTCGTCTCCGGAGTGTCGACGTCGCTGCTGGTGATCCCGTCGTCGTCGTCGTCCTCCAGCCCGGCCTCGATGGCGTCGCGGTCCGCCAGCGCGAAACCGGTGTCCCCGTCGGTGAGAACCTCCTTCTCGATGAGCCGGCCCCACTGGCCGCTCGTGATCTCGTCGCGGACGTCGACCCACTGGACCTCCCCGTCCGTGGCGCTATCGAGGATGACCTCGACGGCGTCTCGCATCTCGCTGTCTTCGCTGACCAGCGAGCGGACTCTCCGTTCCACCTTGCTCATTACCGTTCGGTTGTCGGCCGACAGTTAAGAACCTTGCAGGATCGCCGGCGACCGGTCCGTCGCCGCGAGACCGGTCACGGCGCCCCGGTCGCCGTTCGTCGCCCCCCTACTCGTCGAGAACGTCGCGGATGCGCTCGAAGACCTCGTCCGGCGTCGCCTCACCGTCGACCTCGACGAGGTTGCCCTCGTCGCGGAAGTGGTCGATAACGGGCTCGGTGTTCTCGTAGAACACCTCGAGGCGCTCGCGGGCGGTCTCCTCGGTGTCGTCGTCGCGCTGGATCAGCTCGCCGCCGCACTCGTCGCAGACGCCCGTCTCCTCGGGCGGCTGGAAGTCGACGTGGTAGTTCGCGCCGCAGTCGTCGCACACCCGCCGGCCGGTGAGACGGTCGACGAGCACCTCCTCGTCGACGGCGAGGTAGATCACGGCGTCCAGGTCCGTGATCTCCGAGAGGTACTCCGCCTGGTCGAGGTTGCGCGGGTAGCCGTCGAGCACGAACCCCTCGGCGTCCGCCAGCGCGGCCTGGACGATCTCGTTGACGACCGGGTCCGGGACCAGCTCCCCGGCCTCCATGAACGAGCGGGGCGTGCCGTACTCGGTCTCCATGTCCTTGTTCGCGCGGAGCGCGTCGCCGGTCGTGACGTGCTCGACGCCGTACTCGTCGGCGAGCTTCGCGCTCTGCGTCCCTTTTCCGGCGCCCGGCGCCCCCAACAGAAGGATCCGATGACTCATACCGGAGCGCTCGCCCGCCGCACGTAAAGGCTTGAAGATCCCGGCCAACGCTACGCCGTTCCGCCGTCGCCCTCGCTCTCGTCCGCGTCGCCCTCCTCGTCCGCGTCGCCCTCCTCGTCCGCGTCGGGGTTCAGTCGGAGCCCCATCTCCAGCTCGAAGCTCTCGGCGTCGGAGGTCTCGAACCCGATCTTCTTGTACAGCGAGACGGCCGCGCGGTTCCAGCGCTCCACCGTGAGCCACACCTTCCGGATGCTCTCGGACTGGCCGTGGCCGAGCAGCCCGCGGATCAGGTGGGTGCCGATACCGGCCCGCTGGTACTCCTGGTGGACGAAGATCGCCAGCTCGTAGGCGTCGCCGTCGGGCACCAGCGTCGCGTGCCCGGCCACGTCGTCGCCGCACCACGCGATCACGTTGAGACAGTCGTCGGCGAGGATCGCGTCCAGCCACTCGCGGATCCGCTTCTCCCCGCCCGGGGGGATCCCCTGCGCGCGGTCGGCCGGGTCGAAGGCGTCGTACATCTCCACGAGCGACTCGTACTCCTCGTCGGTACCCTCGTAGGGGCGGATCTCGACGGTACGCTCCTCCCGGTCGGTGAACTCCGTGGGCGGAACAGGGAACTCGTCGGCCACCGCGTCGGGGTATCGTCGGTCGCTCATCTGACCAGCGTTACGGATGTCTTGGCGTTCAACAGGACGAATTCCGCGATCGACCCGATCGTGATCTTCCCCATCGGGCTCGTGTGGCCCCCGCCGAGGACGATCTCCTCGAACCCCTCCGTCTCCGCGATCTCCACCAGCCGGCTCCCCGGGTCGCCCTCGACCTGCCGGACCTCGGCGTCGATCCCCGCCTCCTCGACCGCCGACTCGGCCTTTCGGGCGATCTCGTCCGGATCGACCGACGAGTCCGGGTTCTCGACCACCGCGACCGTGAGGTCGTCGTTCGCGACCGCCGCGCGCTCGACGGTCCGGTCGAGCGCGCGGAACGAGTCGTCGCTGCCGCCGATCCCGCAGAGCACCTTCATACGTCCCCCGTCCGCACGCCGGTACAAAAATGGATCTCTGATTACGGTCCGTTTCGGCCGGATCCCGCCGCCGCGATGGCCACCGACAACCCTTTTGTTCGGCGGTCAGGTTACTAACGACATGAACGAACCAACCGATCCCGCGTCGGACGAGGGATCGGACGCCGCCGACGGGACCGCCGACGCCGGCGACGGAGCCGCGAACGCCGGCGAGGGGGCCGACGACGCCGCGAGAGAGTCGTCGGAACCGGGCGACGGGTCCCGGTCGGCTATCGACGCGACGGACCGCGACGGATCCGACGACGCGACGGACCGCGACGGATCCGACGACGCGACGGACCGCGACGGATCCGACGACGAGGCGGGTGACCAGGCCCGAGAGCAGCTCCCGCCGGAGGTCCGCAAGTACGAGCGGTTCAAGAAGATGGACGGGGCGCGCTACGAGCGCGTCAACGAGTTCCTCCGCGACCGGACGTACATCACGGCCCGCGAGTGGGCGATCGCGCGGCTCTGCGCCGACTTCCGGACCGAGACGGGCGTCGAGATGACGAAGATCGGCGAGAACCTCCCCGAGCTGGTCCCCTTCATGACCGACACGTACACGCCGCAGGCGGTCAACCAGGCGCGCTACTCTTTCGAGGAGAAGGTGACGAAGGCGGGCGCGACGTTCCTCTACGGCGCGATGTCCGGCTTCTTCACGGCGGAGGACTTAGACGAGATGATGTACGAGGTGACGGAGGTAGCGAAGTTCCTCCTCGAAGTCGAGGGGGTCGACCTCGCCGTCGCGGACGAGCTCGAAGCGGAGGACCGGATCAGCGAGGTGATGCGGGAGGTGCGCGCCTCCTCCGCGGATCTCCGGGGTGAAGAGGTCCGGTGTCCCGAGTGCGGACACGTCCACGAGCCGACCGAGGAGTAGCGATGGAGCGATTTCCGGAGGCCCTCGACGGCGTCCCGGACGCGGTCGTGATCGTCGACAGCGACGGGATCGTCCAGGCCGGTAACAGACGCGTGGAGCGGGTCCTCGGGTACACGCCGACGGAGGTGGAGGGCAGGAGCTTCGAGACGCTGCTGTACGACCCCCGCGAAGGCTCGGCCGGCGAGGAGCTCCACCGCTACGTCGTCGACCCCGAGCCGCGCTCGATGGCGGCGAGCCTGGACCTGTGCGCGCGGCGCGCGGACGGGAGCGAGGTGCCGGTGACCCTCAGCCTCGGCCCGTTCGAACAGGACGGCGAAACGTTCCTCGTCGCGACGATCGTCGACGTCAGGGAAGAGCGCGCGGAGCAGGCCGAGCTCCACCGCCGAACGCGGACGCTGGAAGCGCTCCACGAGGCGACCCAGGACCTGCTGAAGACGACCGATCGGGAGTTCGCCGCGGAGGCGGCGGTCGAGTACGTCGAGGAGGTGCTCGGACACCCGATAGCGGGGATCTGGCTGTACGACGAGGACCGCGACGTCCTCGGTCCGGTCGTCTGGACCGACAAGGCCGACGAGCTCGTCGGCGACCACCCGACGTTCGGCCCCGACGAGGCGAGCATCTCGTGGGAGGCGTTCGAGTCCGGCGACCCGGTGTACGTGGCCGACACGCACGCCGATCCGGACCGGTACAACCGGAACTCGCCGATCCGCAGCGAGCTGATACTCCCGCTCGGCCGGTACGGCCTCATCAACATCGGGGGCACGGAGCGGGACGCGTTCGACGAGTCGGACCTCGCCGTCGCGCGCCTCTGGGCCGCCACCGTCACGATGGTGTTCGTCAGGATCGAACGCGAGCGCCAGCTGCGGGTCCGCGAACGGGAGATCGCCCGCGAGCGGGACCGGCTGGAGGAGTTCGCCAGCCTCGTCTCCCACGACCTGCGGAGTCCGCTCAACGTCGCCACGGGGAACCTCGACATGGTCCGCGAGCGGCTCCGGGAGGACCACGAGGACCTGACCGAGATCGACACCGTCGCCCGCTCGCTCGACCGGATGGAGTCGCTCGTGGAGGACATGCTGACGCTCGCGAGACAGGGCTCCGCCATCGACGAGACCGAGACGGTGTCGCTCGCCGCGCTGGCCGAGGAGTGCTGGACCGGCGTCGACACCGCGTTCGCCGACCTCGTCGTCGTCGACGACCTCCGGGTCCGCGCCGACCGGAGCCGGTTGCGGCAGGCCCTGGAGAACCTGTTTACCAACGCGGTCACCCACGCCGGCGAGTCGGTCCGCGTCGAGGTCGGGGCCCTCCCCGACGGCGACGGCTTTTACGTCGCGGACGACGGTCCCGGAATCCCCGCGGACCGCCGCGACGAAGTGTTCGACGCCGGCGTCTCGACCGACCCGGAGGGGACCGGCTTCGGCCTCAAGATCGTCGCCGAGGTCGCCGACGCGCACGGGTGGACCGTCGAGATCGCCGACGACGACACGGGCGACCCCGGCGCCCGGTTCGAGTTACGCGGCGTCGAAACGGTCGACGCCGACGCCTGAAACGGGACCCTGTGCGGTACCGACTCAGACGCCCTCGAATGAAGGGAGGTGCCGCGTCGAGACGCCCGCTCCGTCGAGCGCGACGTCGACGTTCGGGCCCCGGTCCGCGCTCGGGAGCCCGACGTTGATCCGCCCCTCGCCGGTCACGCCGTCCTCCTCCATGCGAGCGGTGACGCGGTAGCCGCCCCGCAGGTCCGTGATCGACCGCACCTCGACGGCGGTCTCCGGGTCGACCGCGACGTCGAGGTCGGCGACCGTCTCGCCGGGTTCCGCGTCGTCGCCGGACGACCGGCGCGTCACGGTCAGCGCGAGTTCGCGCGCCTCCTCGGTGACGTTGAGGAGGCGGACGCCGAGCGGGGGCGAGGACCGGTCCTCCCCGGGGGCGGAGTCACCGTCGGTGCCGTCGCTCGAGCCGTCGGTCCCCGCAGTTCTTCGCCGCACGTCCAGCCGGAGGGTCCGGTCCGGCGTCACCAGGTAGGGAACCGGATCGGCGTACAGCTCGCCCACGGAGCGGTCGCCGTCGTCCTCGTAGTACACCGATCCCGCGTGCTGTGCGGTCGCGTAGTGGTCGTCGCCGGAGACGTGGTCGACCGTCGCGGCGGCGTCGACGGTCACCTCCACCGCCCCGGCCGCCGCGTGGTGGTTGTGCGCGTACACCTCCTCGTACGCGGCGACGTACGCCGCGACGGCCTCCGACTCGAGCTCGTCGGGGCGCTCCGGCGGATCGCGCTCTGCGACTCCCTCCGTGCCCCCGCTTCCGGCGAGGTCGGCGCAGCCGGCGACCCCGCCGCAGACCGCGGCGCCGGCGCCTCTGAGGAGGAACGCGCGTCTGTCCATACGGGGTGTCCTCGCGGCCCGGTCAAAAGGTCAACGAAAGAACAAACGCGCGTTTGTGTATCGCGTTCCGCTTATAAATCGAGGGCGTGGTGCGTCACCGCGTCGGCGCCGGTCGCGCCGTCGGCGTCGGCGTCGAGGACCGCGACCCGGAAGGCGTCGTCCGCGCCCGCGACGGGGATTGGGAGTCCGCCCGGATTCACCCGCACCGCGCCGCCGCGCTCCTCGACGCCGTGCGCGTGTGTGTGGCCGTGGAGCACGTAGTCGTAGTCGCCGCAGTCGACGAGGGCGTCGACGACGATCCCGCTCGTGCCGTGGGTGACCGCGACGTCGACGGCGTCCCCGGCGTCTCCGCCCGAATCGGAATCCCCGAACGAGAGCGTCCCGGCCTCGCCGAGGTAGGTGCCGAACGACTCGACGGTCGACTGGACCGCCCACTCGCCGTCGTTGTTGCCGCGGACAGCGTAGAAGTCGAAGCCGTCGTCGGAGTCGTCGCCGACGTCGAACGGGGTCACCGAGAAGGGCGCGACGAAGTCGCCGCAGTGGACGACGGCGTCGACGCCCTCGCGTTCGAACAGCGCTACGGCCGCCTCGACGGCGGCGAGGTCGTCGTGGGTGTCGGAGACGATGCCGATCCGCATGGTACGTTTCGCCGATCGCGCCGCGCGGAAATAAAAGGCGGTCACGGAGGGGTACGCCGCAGCGCGCAGCCACGCGTTCGACGAGGGCTCGCTCGTCCAGACGCTGTTCTGGGCGCGGCTCCCAGGCGACACCCTGCTCATCCTCGGGACCGTCATCTATTTCGCGGACCTGATTCGCAAGCGGTTCGTCCTGCGGAGCTCCGCCGACGACCCGAGCGTCGACGACATGGCCGTCGCCGAGGGGATCGTCGACGACGACTGAGCGGGTTCAGTCGTCAAGCCGGTCGTCCCGGTTCGACCAGCGGTCCGCGTCAGTCGCCAGATCGCGCACCTCGCGCCGGATCCCGGCGTAGTTGTCGACGATGTCTCCCGTCGTGACGATCCCGACGGGGCTCATCCCCTCGACCACGACGAGCTTCTTCACTCCCTCGGAGCGCATGCGGTCGGTCGCGGTCCGGAGCGTCTTCGTCGGCTGGATCGTCGCGAGCGGGCTGCTCGTCGCCTTCCGAAGCGGGATCGCCGAGAACGGGTCGTCGGTGACGTACCCGGCGTGGAGCACGTCGGCCTCGGTGGCGATACCGGCGGGGGTCCCCTCGTTCGTGACGACCACGCTGCCGACGCGGTTCCTGAGCATCAGTTCGGCCGCGTCCCGGACCGACGCGCCGGCGTCGCAGGCGACGAGATCGGTCGTCATCACCTCGTTGACGAGCATGCCGCCCGGTACTCCGGGTGCTCACTTGAGAGCCGGGGTCGGAGCGGTGCCCCGCCGAGAGCGCGCGCTCACTCGGCGCGCCACTTCCCGCCGAGCGCGTCGCGCGTCATCGACTCCGCGTCGCCGTCGCGGAACACGCTCACCCGTCCCGTCTCCTCGCTCAGCGTCACCGTCGCGACGACCTCGGGGCGCACCGAGGTCTCGATCGCGCTCATGTGCCGCGACCCCATCCACGGCTCGTAGCTCACGTCGTCGACCAGATCGCTCTCGTCGCCGCGGGTGCCGAGGTCGCGGAAGCGGACCATCTGCGCCTCGATCTCGCCGTCGACCGCGACGACGACGCCGCCGTCCTGCTCGAGGCTCACCGACTCGACGGCGTCGACGAACTCGGCCTCCGCGAACGCGGTCGGACAGCTCTCCCGGGGCCACCGGTTGTCGCCCATCGGGTCGGCGTACTCGCCGTAGTCGCGGTCGGCGACGACCGCGAAGTAGAGCCCGGGTCCCTTCACGTGCGGCTCGTCCCAGCCGTCGAACGCGAGGCTGACGTGTTCGGCGCAGTAGGTCAGTCGGTCGACGACCTCGCGGACCCGTTCGTGGGTGCCGTACTCGATCGCGAGGCCGCTCATTCGGTGTCCTCCGCTCGACTGTCCGTGACGCGAACGCTCATACCTACATGAACGAGCGGGCCGTATATAAGCGGTTACGAGTCGGGCCGAGTCGGACGGGCCGAGCGAGTCCGGCGGGTCGACCCGGACGGGCCGAGCGAGTCTGATCGCCCCGCCTCACCGCCACTGCGTGAACAGGGCCGCGTCGAACCGATCGGCCCGGACGAGTCCGACGCCGAACGCGACCGCGACGGCGGCGGGGATCAGATTCCCGTACCAGAGGTTGATCCCGCCCCAGAGGATCACGAAGCTCACCATGTCGTCGAGCATGAACTCGCAGTCGCGGAGCCGGTCGGCGAGCGCCCCGATCGCGAACGCGCGGTCGAGCGTGACGACCGCGACCGTCGCCGACAACACCCACCCGGCGTAGTTCGACAGGGGGACGCCGAAGAAGGCGCCGCCGCCGAACGTCCAGAACCCGAGCGCGACCGCGCCGGGGTCGAGCACCACGTCCATCGCGACCACCGCGGCGATCACGGTCGCGAGCCGCAGCCACCCGTTCGACGCCCGCGAGCCGAGAAGCAGGAGGCAGAGGAGGTAGGCGTTCACCACCAGCGGGATGAAAAAGACCGGGAGCGCCAGGGGCACCCCGCCGAGCATCGGCCCGAGGCTCACGGTGTACTCGAAGGTCCCGTACGGCCAGCCCGTGGTGACGCCGAACACCTCGATCGCGTAGGTGTACGCGACGAGCACGCCGATCCACCCGACCGCGCGGCGGTCGATCGCGGGCAACACGCCGACGACGAGCGGCGAACGCATCACCAGCACGCCGAACAGCACGAACCACGGATTGAAGGCGAGCGGCTCCGGCACCCACCCCTCCGCGCTGCCGACGAGCGCGACGGCGCCGACGAGCGGGAACAGCACGGCGATGGTGAACCGGTTCTCGCGGACGATCCGGTCGAGGACGCGCTCCGCCTCGCGGCGCGTGTCCGGGAGCCGCGCGCGGAGCGCGTCGAACCCCCCCGACGTCGAGGCGGATCCGGCGGGGTCGCTCACGCGAGCACCTCCGTGATCGGGTAGACGCGCCAGAGCCCGCCCATCGCGAGCAGGGTGCCGACGGCGGTGTTCAGCGCCGGGAACCACCAGTACGCGCGGTCGACCGCGATCGACGACCGGGCGACCCACGCCGCGAAGACCGGGTAGACGCCGAGCAGGGCGCCGAGTCGGAGGTCGACCGCGGCGAACGCGACCGCGGCGGCGACCCAGCAGGCGATACAGTACGCGTACGTCCGCCCTTCGCCGAGCAGGGTCGCCGTCGTCCGGATCCCCGCGGCGCGGTCGGGCTCGATGTCAGGGATCGCGGAGAATGTGTGCATCCCCATCGCCCAGAGCCACGCGCCCACGAGCGCCGCGGCCGGCGGGTGCGTCCCCGCCACGGCGGCGTACGCGGCCGCGCCCGGCAGGACGTACAGCCCGTTCGAGACGGAGTCGAGGAACGGCGTCGTTTTGAATCGGACCGGCGGGGCGCTGTAGGCGGCGCCGAGCAGCAGGAAGCCGGCGAGGTACGGCCACGCGACCCGCGGCGTGGCCGCGAACGCGGCGAGCCCGAGCGCTGCCGAGACGACCACCGCGACGGCGACGATCCGGTCCCCTCGCCAGCGCGCCTCTCGGCCCTCTTTCTTCGGGTTCAGCTCGTCGATGTCGGCGTCGAAGGCGTCGTTGACGCCGTAGAGGAAGACGTTCGCGGGGACGAGGAAGTACGCCGCCAGCCCGACCGTGACGGGCGTGAACAGCCCGTCAACGTTGGCGATCCCGTAGGTGACGCCGACGGCGACGGGGCCCGCGAGGTACAGCCAGAACCGCGGTCGCGACAGCACCAGCAGGTACCGGAGGAGGTCGGGTATCGAGCGTCGGCCGGGATCGGTCGCGGTGTCGCTCACGGCTTCGGTCACGCCGTCTTCGACAGCTCCTCGGCGGTCAGCTGCCCGCTGATCAGACACATCGGGACGCCGATACCGGGGGTCGTGGTCGACCCCGTGAAGTAGAGCCCGTCGACCGCGTCCGACCGGTGGGGCGGCCGGAGCAGCGAGGTCTGCCTGAGGGTGTGGGCCAGTCCGAGCGCGCTCCCCTGGTAGCTGTTGTATCGGTCGGCGAAGTCGTTGACGCAGAACGTCTCCTCGAAGACGATCCGGTCGTGCAGCTCCGTGCCGGTGTTCTCGGCGATGTCGTCCAACACGAGGTCGCGGTACTCCTCACGGAGCTCGGGAGTGTCCTCCAGTCCGGGCGCGATGGGGACTAAGGCGAACAGGTTGCTGTGGCCCTCCGGCGCGACCGTGTCGTCGGTCTCGGAGGGGACACAGAGGTAGTAAGCCGGGTCGTCGGGCCACGACGGGTCGTCGAATATCTGCTCGAAGTGCCGGTCCCATCCCGTCGGCAGCACCAGCGTGTGGTGTTCGAGGTTCGGCACGTCGCCCTCGACGCCGAGGTACAGCAGGAACGCGGAGGGGGCGTACGTCCGCGACTCCCAGTACTCCTCGCTGTACTGGCGCTTGTGTTTCGGGATCAGCTCCTGTTCGGTGTGGGCGTAGTCCGCGTCAGAGACGACCAGGTCGGAGAGGTACCGCTCGCCGTCGGCGGTGTCGACCGCGAACGCGCCGCGGCGCCCCTCGATCCCCGTCACCTCGGCGTCGGTGACGTACTCCACGCCGAGGTCGTCGCCGAGCTCGACGATCCCGTCGACGACGGCGCCGATCCCGCCCTCGGGGTAGTAGACCCCCATGTTGTAGTCCACGTGGCTCATCAGGTTGTACAGCGCCGGCGTGTTGTACGGCGAGCCGCCGAGGAACACGAGCGTGTACTGCATCAGCTGCTGGAGCTTCGGGTGGTCGAAGTAGTCTTCGACGTGCCCCTGCATCTTGCCAAGAAGCGAGAGCCCCCACGAGTACCGGAGCACGTCCGTGTCGACGTAGTCGCGGAGCCGCGGGCGGTCCTCGTACACGAAGTGCTCCATGCCGATCTCGTACGTCCGCTCAGACTCCTCAAGGTACGCCTCGAACGCCTCGCCAGCGCCGGGCTCGTACTCCTCGAACAGCTGCTTGTTCTTCTCTCGGTCCGGGAGCACGTCGACCATGTCGCCGTCCTTCCAGAACACCCGGTAGTGGGGGTCGAGCCGCTCCAGCTCGTAGAACTCGTCCGGCGACCGGCCGAAGTGGCCGAAGAACCGCTCGAACACGTCCGGCATGAGGTACCACGAGGGGCCCATGTCGAACCGGAAGCCGTCGGTCTCCAGGCGGCTCGCGCGCCCGCCGAGCTGTTCGTTCTTCTCCAAGAGGGTCACGTCCGCGCCGGCGTCGGCGAGGTAACACGCGGTCGAGAGGCCGCCGAACCCGCCGCCGATCACGATGACGGATTCGCCGGCCACGGCGTCGATGTCCGGGGCCACGTCCATGCCTGATCGTAGGGTCGGTAGCGGTATAAATACCGGCCAGACGCAGCGGGCGGGACCCGGGTCGCAAGCGCCGCGAGTGGGTACGCCTAAGTCGGCGACGCCCCTACCCGATCGCAACATGGATCCCACGGTCGCGATCACCGGTGCAACGAGCGGGATCGGGCGAGCGGTCGCCGAGGCGTTCGTCGACGAGGGGGCGTTCGTCGCCGTCTCCGGACGCGACGGCGACGCGGTCGACCGAACGGTCGCGGCGCTGAACGAGGGGGGCGAAGACGGCGGCGAGACCGCCGGTACCGCGTGGGGCGCCCGCGTCGACGTGCGCGACGAGTTCGACTTGGAGCGGTTCTTCGAGCGCGTCGCCCGGGAGGCCGGGCCGATAGACGCCGTGTTCGCGAACGCGGCCGTCTTCCACGGCGGGCCGGGCGAGAGTCCGGTCGACGAGACCAGCTACGCCGACTACGACGACACGATGCGGACCAACGCCCGCGGCGTCTTCGCGACGCTCTCGGAGGCGGTCCCGCACCTCGCCGAGGGTGCGCGGATCGTCGTCCCCTCCGGCGGGATCGCCCACGAGTCCCGGCCGGGGATGGGCGCGTACGCCGTCTCGAAGGCGGCGGCCGAGGCGGTCGCGCGCGGGTTCGCGGCCGACCTCGACGCGACCGTCGGCGTCGTCGACCCGGGGCTCGTCGCCACTGACCTCACCGGGAAGGAGCGCGCCCGCGACCCCGAGAGCGTCGCGCCGCTGTTCGTCTGGGCCGTCACCGAGGCGCCCGCCGAGGACCTGAACGGCGAGCGGCTCGGCCTCCGCGAGTGGAAGTCGGCGACGCGGTAGGCGCTCTCTGCCCCGTTGGTGGTGATCTCACGCCCGATCGACCCGGGACGCGACGTCGAGCGCGGGCCGCTTGGACGCCAGCCCGGCCACCGCGTCCATGAACGCCGTCCGGTAGCTCGCCGGTCCCGCGGGATCGCCCTCCGCGGCGCGCTCCCCGGCGAGCCCGTACGCCGCGCACCCGGCGAGCGCGGCCTCGGTCGTCGACGCCGGCGCGCCGTCGGCCTCGTCGACGACCGCGGCGACCGTCCCGAGCGTGCTCGCGAGCATACAGCCAGACCCGACGAACGAGCCCATGCGCTCGTGGCCGACGGACAGTTCGTACGCGCGCTCGGCGTCGGCGACGACGTCCGTCGGCCCTGACGCGACGACGACCGCCCCCGTCTCCGCGGCGAGCGCGCGGGCCGCGTCCGAGACGCCCGCGCCGCCTCCGCCCACGGACTCGACCCCTCTCACCGTCGCCGCCTCCCCGGCGAGCCCGCGGATCTCTCCGGCGTTCCCCTTTATCAGGTCGAACGCGACCGCCTCCAGCAGCCTGCCGACCGACTCGACGCGGTGCGGCGTGGCGCCGTACCCGACCGGGTCGAGCACGACCGGGACGTCCGCCTCGTTGGCGCGCCGCCCGGCGTCGACCATGGCGTCGACGTCGGTCGTCGAGGCCGTTCCCGTGTTGATCACGACCGCGTCGGCGCCGGCGGCCATGTCGCCCGCCTCCGCCGGGGCGTCGGCCATCACCGGGAGCCCGCCCCAGTGGAGCGTGACGTTCGCCGTCTCGCTCGTCGTCACGTCGTTGGTCAGGTGGTGCACGAGCGGCGCGGTCGCCTCGACCGCCGACAGGGTATCGGCGAGGAGCGCGCCGTCGATCGAGTCGCCGCCCGAGCCGCCCGTCGACCGGTCGGTCGACTCACCGCCCATCGCCGACCACCTCCCGGAGCTCCGCGGCCGCGGCACGCGGGTCGGCGGCCGCCGTGACCGCCGAGACGACCGCCACGCCGGCCGCGCCCGCCGCGGTGACCGCGCCCGCGTTGCCGGCGTCGATCCCGCCGATCCCAACCACGGGGAGGTCGACGGCGTCGGCGATCGCCGCGACGCGCTCGGGGCCGACGCCGTTCGTCTCGTCCGGCACGTCCTTCGTGCCGGTCCGGTACACCGCGCCGACGCCGAGGTAGTCCGCCCCGGCCTCGGCGGCCGCTCGGGCCTCGGGGACCGTTGACGCCGAGACGCCCACGATCGCCTCGTCGCCGAGGCGACCGCGGGCGATCTCGGCCGGCAGGTCCGACTGCCCGAGGTGGACGCCGTCGGCGTCGACCGCCGCGGCCAGGTCGATCCGGTCGTTCACGATCAGAGGGACGCCGGCGTCGGCGGTGAGGTCGCGGAGCCGGCGTCCGAGCTCGTACCGCTCCCGGGCCGGTCGGCCCTTCTCGCGGAGCTGGACGGCGTCGACGCCGCCCGAGAGCGCCGCCTCGACGACCGCCGCCGTCTCACGACCCGCCGACCGACTCTCCTGTGTCACGAGGTACGTCCGCCACTCGGTGGGATTCATTAGTAATATCTGTCGGTGGTCGCAGTGAAAAGCTATCGGATACGCGTCGGCGCTCGCCGTGGAGCGACACCGCCGGCGCCCGGCCGAGGTTGAACAGACCCAAGCCGCCGCAGGGCGTATCACAGTCGATGCGATCACGACTTCGGGCCGCGGCGGTCCGACTCCGAGCCGCGCTCTCCCGGCTCGGATCGGTGAGCGCGAATGCGCTCGACCGCGCCGGCGTCATCGACCGAACGCGGCTCGGAGAGACCCTCAATCTGGCGTGGCCGCGAATCGTCACCGGGTTCGCGATCATGTCGAAGAACACGGTGGACCTGGCGGTCGTCGGGATCGCGCTCGGGGCGCCCTCCGTCGCCGGGCTGGCGTTCGCGTTCGCGTACTGGCAGCTCGCGAAGTTCGTCTCCATCGGGCTCGCCGGCGGGACGGTGTCGCTCGTGTCGCAGAGCTACGGCGGCGGCGAGACCGACCGCGCCGCGCTCGTCGTCAAGGCGTCGCTGCTCGTCGCGCTGGCGCTCGTCGCGCCCATCGTCGTCGGCTTCGTCGCGTTCGCGGAACCGCTGATCGCGCTCGTCGGCGGCGAGGGGACCGCGCTCCGGGCCGGAACGATCTACCTCGCCGTCACCGCGCCGGCGCTCGCCTTCGAGTTCTTCAACATGATCGCGAGCCGCACGTACGCCGGCGTCGGCGACACGTTCACCCCGATGGTGGTCCGGGCCGGCGGCGCCCTCCTCAACGTCGTCCTCACCGTCTGGCTCGTCCTCGGCGTCGGGCTCGGCGTCTTCGGCGCTGGGCTCGGGACCGCCGTCTCCATCGCCGCCGTCGGGGTCGCGCTCTCGTGGGGGATGACCGGCCGATCGTACTTCGGGCGCGGCGCCTCGCCGGTCCCGATCGGGCGCGACGGGCCGTGGATCGACGCCGACCTCGTCCGGCAGCTCCTCCGCGTCTCCGCGCCCCTGATCGGCCGCCGGGTGGCCGAGGGGGTCGCCGTCTTCCCCCTGTTGTGGATCGCCTCCTCGTTCGGCTCCGCGACCGTCGCGGCCCTCGAGGTGGGCCGTCGCGTCCGGGCGATCCTCGGGAGCTTCAGCTGGGGGTTCTCGATCGCCGCGAGCACGCTCGTCGGCCAGCGGCTCGGCGCGGGCGAGGAGTCGCTCGCGACCGAGTACGGCCGCGACGTGATCCGGCTGTCGGCCCTCGTCTACGTGCTCGCCTCGGCGGTCGTGCTCCTCGCCGCCGACCCGATCGCGGGTGTCTTCGTCGACGACCCGGCGGCCGTGGCGGCGACCGCGGCGTTCGTCGTCGTCGCCGCCGTCTCCGCGATACCGCTCGGCGTCGACGGCTCCGTGACCGGCTCGCTACGCGGGGCGGGCGACACCCGGTGGCCGTTCCTCTCGTCGATGGTCGGACTGTACGTCGTCGCGCTCCCCCTCGCGCTGCTCGGGCTCGTCACGCCGCTGGGCGTCGGCGGGCTGTACGCGGCGGTCGTCGCCGAGAAGGTGGTGCCGGCGGGGCTGAACCTCGCGCGGTTCCGGTCGAACCGGTGGCAGGCGGTCAGCCGGCAGTACCGCCCGGACGCGGCGGACGGCGACGCCGCCGCGGAGTAGCTCGCAGACGCGGCGCCTACTCCTCGTCGGCGACCGACTCGACCATCTCGACGCTGCCGGTGAGCTGCCGGTGGACGTAAGGCATGTCGATGCCGGCGTCGTCGAACGCCTCCTTCACGTCGGTGACGTACTCCGAGCGCACGCGGACGAACTCGCCGCGGTCGGGCTCGTCGATCCACCAGCGCGACTGCAGCCCAACGGCGGAGTCGCCCAGCTCGACCACCCGCACCGAGGGGGCCGGGTTGTCGAGGATCCCCTCGTGCGCCTCGGCCTTCTCGACGATGATGTCGGTGGCCTCGGCGATGTCGTCCTCGTAGCCGATGCCGAACACGAACTTCTGGCGCAGCGTCTCGTAGGCGACCGGGTTCGTGACGGCGTTGTTCGCGAGGTCGCCGTTCGGCACCGTGACCCGCTCGTTGTCGAAGGTGCGGACGCGGGAGACGCGCAGGTCGATGTCCTCGACGCGGCCCGCGTTCCCGTTCCACTCGATCCAGTCGCCGACCTCGAACGGCTTGTCCTTCAGGATGAAGATTCCGGCGACGAAGTTTCCGAGCAGGTCCTGCGCCGCGAAGCCGACCGCGAGCGCGATGGCGCCGCCGAAGACGGCGAACGCCGAGAGGAACGCGCCGTAGCCGGCCATCGTGAAGCCGATGGCGATCGCCGCAACCCAGACGACGGCGTTCGCCACGCTCGAGCCGAGGCTGCGAACGGCCTCGTCGAACCCGCGCGCCCCCAACACCCGCATGACCGCCGGGACGAGGACGACCTTCCCCAGCAGCAACACGCCGACGAACCCGACGAGGAACAGCGCCACTGAAAACAGGATCCCCGCCAGTGCCGCGCTCAACCCGACACCGCCGAACTGTAGTGGTACCATCACCCCTCCATTCGGACAGATATTTAAAGAAACTACTGGCAGCGCAGTTGTTTATCCGGGGTCCCTCGACCGGTTCGACACGGCGTTCGGCGGCCGCGAACCGTCGCTCAGTCGCCGCGCGCCGGCCGCGGGTTGAGCGGTCCGTCGCCTCGCGCGACCCCCCGAAGGCGGCGCCCGTGCGGGTCGTCGACGCGCATCCGGTCGCTGACCGCCGGCGGGATCCACGCCTCGCGGTTCGTCGGCGCCGAGGCGGGAGCGACGCCGGTCGGTCTGAAGTCGTCGGGGAGGTACCGGGCGTAGGTCGGGAGCCGCTCGCGCAGGGGCATCCCGCCGGCGTCGGCCACCGCCCGGAGCCCGTCGAGGTCGGGCCACGCGTAGTCCGGGTTGACGTAGTCGTCGGTGACGGGGGAGACGCCCCCGAGGTCGTCGATCCCGCAGTCGACGAGGTCGGCCGCGGGCGAGAGGTTCGGCGGCACCTGCACCGACACCTCGGGCGGGAGGGCGGCCCGCGCCATGGCGACGACGCGCCGCATCGTCTCCAGGTCAGGCCTGTCGAAGTCCGACCGCTCGTTCGGCACGACGTTCTGGACGATCACCTCTTGGACGTGGCCGTGTCGCTCGTGCAGCTCGCGGATCGCGAGGAGGCTCTCCGCGCGGTCGCGCCAGTCCTCGCCGATCCCGACGAGGATACCGGTCGTGAACGGGACGCCCTGCCGCCCCGCGGCGCGGATCGTGTTGAGCCGCTGGCCGGGTGTCTTCCGGCGGCCGCCGCTGTGCGCGTCGACGTCGGCGGTCGTCTCCAGCATGACGCCCATCGAGGCGTTCACCTCGCGGAGGTCGGCGAACGCCGCCTCGGTGAGATCCCCCGGGTTCGAGTGCGGGAGCAGCCCCTCCTCCAAGGCGATCTCGCAGGCTCGGTGGAGGTACTCCAGGATCGAGTCGTACCCCCACTCGTCGAGCTGGTCGTGGACCGCGGTGTACCGGTCGTCCGGCTCGTCGCCGAAAGTGAACAGCGCCTCCGTGCAGCCGGCGTCGGCCCCGACGCGACAGCGCTCCCGGACCCCCTCGGGCGACACCAGCGACGCCTCGCCGGGCACGTCGTAGTAGGTGCAGTACGTGCAGGTGTACCGGCAGGCGGTCGTTAGCGGGACGAAGACGTTCCGCGCGAAGGTGAGCCGCTCGGCGGGCTCGACGTCTTCGGGCGTGACCGAGAGCAGCCGCTCGACGCGCGACGCGTCGGGCTCGATCTCGATTCCGTACCGCTCGGCGGCCGCGAACACGTTCGCCACTCGCCGCCGGGACTCAAAAAGGATCGCGGTCCCGGATCCGACCGCGTCGACGCCCTCGGCCGGGCGCCGCCGCTCACTCCCGCTTGACGCCGACTCGCCCGTCCGTCGCGTCGAGCGCGAAGCCGGCCTCGCGGAGCCAGCGCGGCGCCCGCGCTCCCTCGTCGTCGTCCGCTTCGTCGTGGATCAGCAGCTCCGCGAGGTCGGCCGGCTCGTCCACGTCGGTCGCGAGCCGGTGGGAGTCGACGACCGCGACGCTCGCGCCGATCTCGTCTGCGATCCGACGGTGGTCGAGATAGGAGGCGCCGTGGTAGTCGACCTCGAACGCCGGGTGCCCGGCGACGAACGCGTTCGTCCCGCCGCCCCGGCCGGGGGCGATCGCGAGGTCGGCCTCGCGTCCCGCCCCGAACAGCTCTCGCAGGGCGTCCGGCGTCGCGAGCGCGAGGTCCGCCATCACGACGGCGACGCGCTCCGCACCGCTCGCACCGAGCCGCGCGTCCAGCGCCGCGTTGACCGCGTCGGTCAGCGGGCGATCGTCGATCGTCACCGGACAGGGGAGGTCGGCGTCGACGGCGCCGGTCGCCAGCACGCACGGCTCGCCGCCGGCCGCGCCGACCGCGTCGAGCACGTCCAACAGCATCGCCCGCGCGAACCGAGCGCGCTCGTCGGGCGCGAGGACGGTCGAGAGTCGCGACTTGGGGCGGTCGGTCGAGAACGGAACGAGGACCTCCATCGGGAGGGTCGCTTAGAACAGCGATTCGAGTTCGTCGCCGTCGTCGCTGACGAGCTCGTCGAGGTTCTCGTCGCTCTCCTCGCGGATCTCGTCCAAGTTGTCCTGCGCCTCGATGGCGACCTGCTGGAGCTCCTTGATCCGCGGGACGTTGGTGACGCCCGCGAGCAGGATGACGGTCGCGACGAAGCCGGCGCCGCGGTACGGGTAGTCCCCGCCGCGGACTTCCATCGAGCCGGTCTGCTCTTCGAGCCACTTCCGCCCGCGCTCGATACCTTTCCGGTTGAGGTACTCCGGCGGGCCCGCGAGCACGAGCAGGGCGCGCTCGGCGCCCTCGATCTCACAGGGCAGCGTGAGCCGGCCCAGCGCCGCCTTCCGGACGAGGCTGGTGATCCGGTTCGTGGTGTGCGCGCTGTCGAGCTCGTCCTCGCCGCTGTCGTCGCGCAGCCGGGAGAGCAGCCCGCCGGAGGTGCGCTCCTCGACCTCCTCCTCGGCGTAGCCGACCGTGGAGACCCCGCCGCCGGACAGCGTGTTGATGATCTCGGAGGAGTCGACGACGCTCTCGGCGACCTCTTGGCCCTGCTTGACCTCGCCGGCGCCGAAGAGGATGCCGAACCGCCGGACGATCTCCTCGTTGATCTCC
>NZ_AOJH01000049.1 GCF_000337355.1 Halorubrum kocurii JCM 14978
CCCTCGTCGCTTCCCGGCAGGATGCCGAGCCCGTAGACGGGCTCGGTGTAGATCCGCTTGAGGTGCTTCGCGAGCACCGGTGCCCCCCCGGAGCCGGTGCCGCCCCCGAGCCCGGAGACGACGAGGAACGCGTCGACCTCGTGGACCGGAATCGAGTCGATGGCGCCCTGTACCTCGTCGATGTCCTCCTCGGCGATCTCCGCGCCGAGCTCGTTGTCGGCGCCCACGCCGTGGCCCTTCACGCGCGACTGGCCGATGAGTACCCGCTGGTCCTCGGCGATGTGCTCGAGGCCCATGAGATCGGCCTTGGCCGTGTTGACGGCCGCGGCCGCGCGGACGATCTCCGAGCCCGTCCGCTTGTCGTACTCCAGGAATTTGTCGACGACTTTCCCCCCCGCCTGTCCNGATCATTGCAAGTTTCATCGTGTGCTCCCTCCGCGTTTGAAATGAACAGAACGCGATCGCGTATTTAAGCCTTCGGTTGCCGTTATTACCCCTGATATTCCCTTCGTTGACACGAGCGCCCGGACGGCGGTCGAGTCGCCGGTCTCGGGGCGACGCGGTCCCCCGGATCGCCCCCGTGACGCCGCGACCGCCGCCGCCATCACTCCACCCCGAGGTGCTCGCCGAGGGTGGTCAGCTCGGCGGGGTCGACGTCGAACGCCGCCACGTCGTTATCGGCGGTCGTGTTGTCAAACTTCAGCGACCGGTACTGGTCGGACCCCATCGGGAACCCCGGGACGGCGCCGAGCACGCCGAGCCCGATCCGGGCGAGCGGCATCGGTAGGGGGACGATCGTCACGCCCTTGTTCTCGGCCTCGTAGACAAGGTCGGTCACCTGTCGCAGGGTCAGCGTCTCCGGGCCGCCGACCTCGTACGTCTCGCCGACGTGCTCGTCGTCCTCCAGCGCCGCGACCAGCATCGGAACGAGGTCCTCGACGTGGATCGGCTGGAAGCGGGTCTTTCCGCCGCCGGGAAGCGGATACAGGGGCACGCCGGGCGCGAACATCCCCTTCAGCCGCTTGGTGAAGGAGACGAACTCGCCGCCCTCGCCGAAGACGACCGACGGACGGAAGATCGTCCAGTCGAGGCCGCTGTCGCGGACGATCGCTTCGGCCTCGCCCTTCGCGCGGATGTAGGCGGTATCGCCGTCGGCGTCTGCGCCGAGCGCGCTCAGCTGGACGAACCGCTCGACGCCGCCGTCCTCGGCCGCGCGGACGAGGTTCCTCGTGCCGCCGCGGTGGATCCGGTCGTGCATGATGTTCCCGCCCTTCGGCTCGAACAGCGGCGAGAGCGCGACCAGGTTCACCACCGCGTCCTGCCCCTCGACCGCCCCGGCGATCGAGTCGTAGTCGGTGACGTCGCCCGTTGCGGACGCGACGCCCTCGGGGACGTCCCCCGGCGATCGCGAGAGGGCCGTCACCTCGTGCCCCCCGTCGGCGAGCGCGCGGCAGAGGTACGATCCGATGAACCCGGTTCCGCCGGCTACCAACACTTTCATGCGCAGTACGTCGGACGGAACGCCCGTAAACTTACCGTGATGTCAGACGCGGGCGCGGCGAACGGCTGAGAATGGGGAGGCGGCGGATCGACCCCCGGAACCCGTGTGGACCCCCCTTTCGGACCGGTCCTCGTCGCTTCCCTCGGTCTCGTCGTCCGGGTCAGTCCTCGTCGCCCGCCTCGGCCTCATCATCCGCCTCGGTCTCGCCGACCGGGTCAGCCCTCGTCGCTCTCTTCGGTCTCGTCGTCCGCCTCGGCCTCGTCCGCCCCGGTCTCGTCGTCCGCCTCGGCCTCGTCCGCCCCGGCCTCGTCGCCCGGGTCGGGGACCGTCAGCACCGGTACCGACGAGGTGCGGACGGTGCGCTCGGCGACGCTCCCGAGCAGGTACCGCTCGACGCCGGTCCGCCCCTGCGTCCCCATGACCACGAGGTCGATCTCGTTCTCGTCGGCGTACGCCCGGATCCCGCGGGCCGCGGAGGACCCGACCTCGACCGCCTCGGCCGCCTCGACGCCCGCCTCCTCGACGGCCGCGGCCGCCTCAGAGACGATCTCCTCTGTGTTCTCGACCATCGCGTCCACGCCCCCGTACGCTTCGGTTCCGACGGCTCCCACGCCGACGACGGAGAGGACGTGAACGGTGGCGCCCGCGCGCTCGGCGAGCGCCACCGCCCGGTCGAGGGCGTCGCGGGCGCGCTCGCTCCCGTCCGTCGGGACGAGGACGTTCCGGTAGGGGTACCGCGCCGGCTCGCCGTCGGGGCGGACACTGAGCACCGGCACCGTCGACTCGCGGACGACGCGTTCGGTGGTGCTCCCGAGGAGCAGGCGGTCGAGCCCCGTCCGACCGCGGGTCGGCATGACGACGAGGTCGATCGCGTGCCCGTCGGCGTACGTGGCGATCGTCTCGGCGACGCCGCCCTGCAGCACGTCGGTCACCGTCTCGACGCCGCGCTCGGCGGCGCGGTCCGCGGCCGCCTCGACGATCTCCTCCCCCTCCCGTTCGAGCACGTCGACGACCTCGCGGCCGATCCGCGTGACGCTGTCGTGGGTCGTGTCGGCGACGTTGAGGACGTGGACGGTCGCGTCGTGGTCGCTCGCGAGGTCGAGGACGTGCTCGAACGCGGCGCTCGCCCCGTCGCTGCCGTCGGTCGGAAACAGGATCCGGTCGAACATACGCGCACGATCGCGGCGTGCGGACAAAAAGGTCCGCGGCGGTTCGCGCCCGGAGAGAAGCGGTCGACGTCAGTCGCCGGTCGGCTCGACGGACCCGTCGCCGGCCTCGTCGCCCGTCCCCTCGGCCTCCTCGATCCGCACCGTCGAGATGCGGGCGCCGTCGACGGCCGTGACTTCGAAGGCGTACTCGCCGGCCGTGACCGCGTCGCCGGCCTCGGGCGTGCGGCCGAGGCGGTCGAGCACGAGCCCGCCGAGCGTCTCGAACCCGTCGCCGTCGAAGTCGGTGCCGAGCGCGTCGTTGACGACGGACAGCGAGACCGAGCCGTCGGCCTCGTACGCACCGGCTCCGGCTTTCCGGACCGCGTGTTCGCTGCTCGCGGCGTCGAACCCGTCCCGGAGCTCGCCGACAAGCGTCTCGACCGCGTCCTCGACGGTGGCGATCCCCTCGAAGGCGCCCCACTCGTCGACGACTGCGGCCATCTGCCGGTGCTCGTCGCGGAACTGCATGAGGAGGTCGCTCAGCGACGTGGTCTCGGGGACGACCACGAGGTCGCGGGCCAGGTCCGCGGCCGTGACCGACTCGTCGCCCGCCTCGCCGGCGCGCAACACGTCTTTCACGTCGACGAAGCCCACCACGCGGTCCGCGTCGTCGGCCGCCACCACCGGGTACCGGGTGTGGCCCGCGTCCAGCACGGTCGCGCGGATCGCGGCGAGGTCGGCGTCCGCCGGGACGCTCGCCACGTCTGGGCGGGGCACCATCGCCTCTCGGACCACGGTGTCGTCGAGCTCGAAGACGGCGTTGACCATCTCCACCTCGGTGTCGGCGACGTGGCCGGCCTCGCCGGAGCGAGCGAGCACGCGCCGGATCTCGCGTTCTTCCATCGTCTCGTCCGTCTCCGAGGCCGGCGGCACGCCGAGCATGCGCGTGAAGGCGTTGGCCGCCCCGTTGAACACGACGATACCGGGCGAGAACAGGTAGTAGGCGAGCTTCATCGGCGGCGCCAGGAACATCGCGACGCGCTCCGCCTGCGCGATGGCGATCGTCTTCGGCGCCAGCTCCCCGAACACGACGTGGAGGAACGTGATGACGCTGAACCCGATCGCGAACGCGACGAGGTGGACGAGGTTCGCGGGCAGGACCGGCCCGAGAACCGGCTCGATCAGCGCGGCGACCGCGGGCTCGCCGATCCACCCGAGCCCGAGCGACGCGATCGTGATCCCGAGCTGCGTCGCCGCGAGGTAGTCGTCGAGTCCCTCCATCACGTCCTGGAGCGCTCCGGATCCGGGGCGGCCCTCCTCGACCAGCTGTTCGACCGAGGTGGAGCGGACGCGGACGAACGCGAACTCGGAGGCCACGAAGAAGCCGTTCAACACGACCAACACGAGCGCCGCGACCACCCGGGTGACGGAGATCGCGACGTCTACCATCGGCGCCTCCGCGGCGCGCGAACGTGGCGGGTGTGCTTGACGCGGCGGATACCGGTGACCATGCCGGCGGTTTCGCCCGGAGGCACTAAAAAGGGGCTCCGTCGGAACCCGCGCCGTTTATTCCTCACCGCGCCGGAGCGCGACCATGCTGATCACGCTGGAGGGGCTCGACGGCAGCGGGAAGACCACGGTCTGGGAGGCGCTCCACGACGTCTACCCGGACGCGACGTTCACCCGCGAGCCCACCGACAGCTGGTACGGCGAGGCCGTCGACCGCTCGATCGCGGCCGACGACGCCGACCCGCTCGCGGAGCTGTTCCTGTTGACGGCCGACCACGCGGACCACCTCTCGGGGACGATCGAGCCCGCCCTCGCCGACGGCGACCTCGTGGTGTCGGACCGCTACTCCGACTCCCGGTTCGCGTATCAGGCGGCGACGCTCGCCGCCAGCGACGTCGACATCGACCGCCCGCTGGAGTATATAAAGGGGATCCACGCCGCCTTCTCGCGGCCGCCGGACGCGACGATCTACCTCGACCTCGACGCCCGCGAGGCCGCCGAGCGCGCCGGCCGGACGAACAAGTTCGAGCAGGACGGCTACCTCGCCGCGGTCCGGAAGAACTACGAGCGGCTGATCGACGCCGAGCCGGACCGGTTCGTCCGCGTCGACGCCTCGCGGTCGCCGGAGGCGGTCATCGCCCGGGTCGAGGAGGCCCTGGCGGAGCTGGTCGGCGAGTAGGGCGCGGCGGGGGCGTTCGCGTCGGCGCCGTCAGTTGGTGTCTGGCAGTTCGACGTCGTCCGGAGGCGGGACGTAGAGGTAGTCGATCGCCGCTCCGAGCACGACGGGGAGCCCGACGAGCAGCGCGACGACCAGCGTCGGACTGCCGAGGTTGATCCCGACGCCGACGTTGAGGACGCCGGTGAACACCAGCATCGAGAGCAGGAGCAGCATCGGGGTCAACACGAGCGTGTACACGACCGACCCCCACGAGGTGTTCAGCCGGAGCCTAAAGAACCGGTTCGCCACCCCGGCGATCAGCGTGTGGAAGGCCACGAGGGCGACGAGGCTGACGAACCCGAACAGCGCGAGCATACTCGACCTACGGGCTCCCGGCATTTCCGCCTATCGGCCGAGGGCGGGGGACGCGCGCCGGACGGCCTAGAACCCGCCGCCGCTGTTTCCCTGTTGGCGCGCCGCGGACAGCAGGCCGTCGAGCGGCTCCGTGTACTCGTAGCCGGGGATGACGCCCTGCACGTACGTCCCCTCGACGAAGTCGATCAGCGCGCCGGCGTCGTCGACGCCGCGCCGCTCGTTGATGTCGGTCAGCTCGAAGTCGACCTCGATCTCGTCCACCCCGATCGACACGACCGGGTCGAACGCGTGGTCGCCGCGGGTGACCCCGCCCACGTCGACGACGCGAAGCTCGAACGTCTCGATCCACCCCTCCTCCACCACGTCGGCGACCTCGTCGGCCGCGGTCGCCGAGAGCGTGGGCACCCGGACGGTCACCGCGAATCGGACCCGGCCGTCCGCGGCGGGCTCGGCGCGAACCTCGGCGTCGAATGGCGTCGTCTCCGCGATCCAGACCCCGTCGCCAGCGGCCTCGAAGGAGCCGTGGTCCGCGAACGCGCGGCGGACGCGGCCGGGGAGCTCGTCGCCGCGCTCGCTGTCGCCGGTCTCGCTGTCGCCGCCGTTTCGCTCGCCCGCGCTGTCGACTCCGCCGTCGCCGTCACCGTCGCGCTCACTCATACCGGATCGGAGGCGACACGGGAGTAAAAGCCCGTTGCGTCGGGGATATCGACCGAGCGTGTCCCCGGGCGCTCTCGCCCGGAACCGCCGGCGACGAGCGCCCGCGTCACCGGTAGTGGCACGCGGGGCCGGTACTGGTGCGCCTTTGTATCCGGACGGCCGACGGGGGGTATGGCAGAGCAGTTCCGCTCGACTGAGGCGCTGATCGACGCGCTCGCGGACGTCTCCTTCGACCGACCGCCGGCCCTCGTCAGCAACGCGCACGTGACCGGACTCGCCGTCGCCCGCGCGCTCGACGCCCACGACGTGCCCGTGATCGCGCTCGACCGCCCTAGCGACGGGGGCCCAGGCGAGGGCGGTCCCCCCGGGGCCGACGGCACCCGCCGTCACGACGGGCTCGCGCCCCCCTCGGACGCGGTCGCCTTCGCCGGCGCGGTGACGTACCCGCTCGACGACCTCGACGGGTTCCGGGAGGACGTGGAGGCGGTCGTCGACGCGATCGGCCGCGAGGCGGTCGCGTTCGGCTGCATGGACGAGTGGGCGCTGGCCTACGCGCGGGCCGAACCGGAGGGCGTCAGGCTCCCCTTCGCCGGGGTCGACACGCTCGACGACGTGCTGAACAAGTCCGAGCTGTACGCGACCTGCGAGGCGCTCGGCGTGCCCTACCCGGAGACGTACCGGCTCGCGGAGACGGCGGACGCGGCGACGGGCGACCCCGCCCCCGACGCCACTCTCGACGAGGCGGCCGAGGCGCTCGGCTTCCCGCTCGTGGTGAAGCCCGAACTCAAACGGGAGTTCGAGGAGGCGTTCGGCACCAACGTGCTGGAGGTCGCCGACCCCGTGGAGTTCGCGGAGGCGGTCGCGGCCGCCCGCGAGGAGGGGATCGCCGTGATGGCCCAGAAGCGCGTCGATATCGCGACCGGGAGGGACCACTCGCTCGCGTCGTACGTCCCGCCCGTCGGCGTCGAGGACGCGCTCGCGGTCGTCGGCAACGCCGCGGTGCGATACCCCCAGCAGTTCGGCACCTCCTGTCTGGTGGAGACGGCCGACGAGCCGGCGATCGAGGCGCGCGCGTTAGCGGTACTTGACGACGCCGGGTACCACGGGATCAGCGAGGCGGAGTTCGTGTACGACGACGAACGGGGGGAGTTCCTCTTGCTCGACGTCAACACCCGCCCGTGGAAGTGGATCGGGATGCCGGTCGCCGCGGGCGCGAACCTCCCGATGGCGGCGTACGCCGCGGTCACCGACGCCGAGTACGAGTCCACCGGGATCGACCCGACGCGGTGGGTGTACCTCCGCGACTACCTCGCGCTGCTCGCCGGCGACGACGCGTTCTGGGACCGGCTGTCGGCCGCCGACTGGCGGCGGCTCGTCGCCGGCGACTTCGAGCGCGAGGGGTCCCTGACGACCGGCGTCTACCGCCCCTCCGACCCCGCGCCGGCCGCGAAGCTGTTCGAGACGGAGTTCGTCGACCGCGACTACTACTGCGCCTGCTGACGGCGGTCGGGTCGGCGCCGGACCGGTACTCGTTCGAGGCCGTCACCGCCGGACCGGTACTCGTTCGAGGGGGTTACGGGGCCTCTTCGGGACTGTCGGGGTCCTCGCGCGAGAGAAGACGGCGTAGCAGTCGCTCCGGAGCGGCGAGATCGCCTCGTCGAATCAGCTCGTCGAGAGCTGACGATCTATCGAGGTTTCCCGGCGGCGCTACTCGGGGTGGTTCGCACGGACCTTCCCTCCGTCCGTCACCGTCACGTAACAGTCAGCCATCCGGAACGACACGGAAAGCGAAATGTCGCTCGACCCTTCGGACTGTCGAGCGAGGCGCCCCAGCGCGTGGGGGTCGATAACGTCGTACAATCGATCGTCGACGTGGCGCGGTTCTATGCCGCGTTCCTCGGCAACCGCCGTGACGATGTTCCAGCAGAGGTCGTCGACCGAATCGGCACTCATAGTTTTCACCTGTAGAGAGACGCGACGCCGGCATCGACGTTGTGGGAACGCCAGTAGTATGTCAAACAAACGCGTACTACGTGTGTAGCGTCCCCCCGGTATCCGGGCGGAATCGGACCACCGGGGCTCGAGATCGGTCAGCCGAAACCGAACCCTCGGTGACGGGTCAGCGCTCTCCGATTCCCTCAAAGAGGAGCGAGAAGAGCGTGCGTTCGGTCGTGCGAAGGTGCCGGTTGAACGTCGGCTGCGTGATGTCCAGCGTTTCGGCGACCTCTTCGCCGGTACTGGCGCGCGGCCACTCGAAGTAGCCGGACCGGTAGGCCGTCCGCACGACCTCGCGCTGGCGGTCCGTGAGCCGGTCGGTGACCGACGCCGAGAACGCCTCGGACCCTCTCTCGGGGGAGTTCCGTTCGCGGCGCGCTCGGAGTTCGACCTCCCGATACCGCTCCTCGAGCGCCTCGATCAGCAGGCGAACGTCTGCCGACCGCGGAAGCGTGAGCGTCACCTCGACGCCGTCGACGTCCGCACGAAGGTCTTCGACCTCCGCCCCGTAGTCGGCCAGCCGACCGGAGAGCGTCGGGGCGGTCACCGTGACGGCGAACCGCGGATCGTCGTCCCCTCCGACCGACCGGACGTCCTCGACGGCGAGAACCGACGACGAAAGCGGTGTCGGGTCGATCTGGGACCGCAGGGACAGCACCGCCCGGTCGTCGTCACCCGGAACCACGCCCTCGATGCGAACGGGCTCGTCGAGGGCCCCCGCTAGCCGAGACGAAAGGAGGCCCGAGTCCTCGATCCGCAGCTCCAGTTCGATCGACGACTCGCCGTGGAGCGACCGCTTCGTCTCCAGCCCGTTGATCGCGTTGCCGATGGTCTCGCCGAGGCTCTCGAGCAGATCTCCGAGGTCGCCGTCGAACGCCCCCGGCCGGGTGGCGTACACCGAAAGCACGCCGTACGCGAGATCGTTGTACTCGACGGGGACGCTCGCGATCGACTGAAACCCCCGAACGAGAGCGCGTTTCCGCCACGGCGACTCGCGCATGTCCGCCGAGATGTCGGGGATCACGACCGGCGTCCGGGAGGCGAGCGCCCGGCCGGACGGCTCGGCGTCTCCCTCCGCCGACAGGCGCGTCTGATCGGTTCCGAGAACGTCTAGGTCGTCGAGGTAGGCGTCACCGCCGCCGGCACAGGCCACCGGCTGTACTCCCTCCCCGCTGCGGTAGGCTTCCCCGAACCAGGCGAACGCGATCTGGTCGGCCCCGACAAGGTGGGTACAGACAGCCGTCGCGACGTCTCCGAGGGTATCCGCGTCGACGAGCGCGCCGTTTATCCGTCGAAGCAGGTCGTTGAACTCGTGCAGTCGTTCGAGCCGGTCGTTCCGTGCGGCCAGCTTCTCCCGACGGCGGGACAGCTCCTCGTCGCGCTCGACGCGGCCGAGCGCGACCACGGCGTTGGCCGCCAGGAGTTCGACGGCCTCGATAGCGTTGTCCGGAGTGACGCCGGACCCGAACTCGATGGTCAACAGCCCGTGTTCCTCCAGCGACGCGAACAGACCGTTGTCGCTCGCTCTCGCATCGGCCTCGCCTTCGATGACTCGGCCCGTGGGCCGTCGACTCGTCCCGTCGTCCGTCCCCTCTGACTCACCGGTCGACGAGGTGGACCCGCCCGGACTGACCGATGAGCGACCGGTCGCGAACGCTTCCCACTCGGGGGTTCCCGGCGGTTTGGGCTCCGCGCCCGCTTTCGAGGTGTCGACCGGAACGAGGCGAGACTCGGCCTTGTCGAAACGGTACGCCACGACCGCGGCGTCCGACCACACGGTGGTCGCCACGTCGACGATGGTCTCGCAGACCGTCTGCTTGTCGTCGGCACGAAGCAACTCGCGGGTCGACCGATTCAGCTCGCGGAGCGTGCGCTCGTGGTGACGACGATCCGTCACGTCCCTGAGGACTCCGACCCGACGGCGGTCCCCGTTCGCGAACTCGACGGTCGAAAACCGGGTTTCGATCGGGATCGACTCGCCGTCGGCCGTCCGAATCGACGACTCGATCAGTCCCACGTCGGAGCTCTCGTCACGGAGCTGTTCGAGGATCTCAGCGGCCATGGACAGCGTCTCGTCGCCCGCGAGCATCGAGGAGTGGGAGCCGACGAGTTCCTCGGGACCGTACCCGGTTATCTCCGTGATCGCCTCGTTGATCGAGGTGATGACGAACGCCTCGTCGAGCGTGTACACGCCGTCGTCGAGCGTGTCCAGGATGCGCCTCGACCGCTTCACCTCACGCGAGAGCTGGGCCTGGTCGGTGGCGTCCCGCAGCTGGACGCAGACCAGCTCTGCGACCGGAACCGCGCGAACGGCAACGCGTCCCTCGTCACCGATATCAATGTCGCATTTGACGGTGTCGCCGGTGTCGAGGGCTCTTCTGACCGCTTCGGCGCCCGCGTCGTCGAGACAGGCGTCTACCGTCTCGCCGACGGGATCAGGGAGTAGCTCGCCCAGTCGGCCGTCGATGCCCGAAGAGCCGACTACCGTAAGCGACTCGTCCGCGATCAGAAATCCGACGGTTCCGCGGTCGTGGCCGCTCTCGAACCGGCCGTCTCTCTCCGGAAGTGTCGACCAGGTCGAATCGCGCTTCGCGTCCGACGGACTGGTCTCGCGTTCCTTCTCGCTCACTTCGACAGGTATCGGACGCAGCGTGATAAGTGTCTCCTTAATTAAATAAATTGGTGACTGTCATGGAACATTATATGTCTGGCTGACAGGTGACCGGCCGCAATGGACGACGTGAGGGTACGGGTCCGGTGCCTGTGGGGATCGCGCAATCGCTCGACTCACTGTCTTTCGAGACCGGTAAGAGTGGATTAACGACCGCGTAAAGCCGCTCAAATAGCTGTACACGGGGTGTTGCCTTATCAACACCAGAAATTTGAATACATTCACAAATTCGTACCATTTATGGGATAAATAACATTCTAACCGGGGGATTTATATAATTAAGAGGTTGTTAACCGGCATGGCACACAAGTTGGCGACCGCAACGACGTCCACCCGAGGGGGAGACGCGCTGGGTTCCGGCGTCGAGTACGCGCGGGCTATCGACCTCGTCGAACTGCCGGCAGCGGTCCAGGAGGCGGCGGACAGGTACGACCAGGTGATCGGTGACCGGGACCGGTTCCTCTGGAAGTGGATTCACAACCTGTTCGACGAGTTCACCCTGTCGTCGGTCGCGCTCGACGCGGCGGACACGGTCCGAGAGCAGAAGACGCTTCTGACGATCTTCGTCACGACGATGGACGACCTGGCGGAGATGAAAGGGGACAGCGCGACCTTCAACCGGGCGCGCCGGATCCCGTTCGAGCCGAACCCACGGGAGGGAGACGCACCGGATGACGTCGATCAGGAGGCCGTCGAGTTCCTCGCGGAACTCTGGTCGGAGATCGCGGGCGGACTCGAGGAGGCGCCCAGGTACGCCGAGTTCGCTGACCTCTTCGAGTACGACGTTCGCCAGACGATCAACGCGATGGATTACTCCCGCGTGTTGAACGACAACCCGAGGGGGGCCAACCGGGCCGAGGCGGAACGGTTCGACGCGTACAACATGGCGATGTTCCCGTACGCGTGTATGGATCTGATGTACTCACACTCCTTCGAACGGCGGGAACTGGGCGCGCTACGGAGCCTGCTCTGTGAGCTTCAGCAGATGGCGAGAATCGGGAACTGGCTGACCACCTGGGAGCGCGAACTCCTCGAGGGTGACGTCAGCTCCGGGATACTCGTCTGTGCGCTCCGCCGGAACGTGATCACGCAAGCGGAGGTCTCCGAACCCGACGAGGCGACCGCCGAGCGGTTGATCGACCGGATCAAATCACACGGGATCGAGTCCGAGTTCACCCGCGAGTGGGAGATCCGATGTCGCGCGGCCCGCAAGCGAACGGCCGAGGTCGACAGCGTCGACGCGGACGCGTTCGTGAACGGGTTGGAGACCGTGATGAACCACCACCTCGCGAGCGACGGGTACAAGTGACATCCCCTCCGGTCTAACCGGAGCGGAAGCGGAGTGGTTTCGGCGTCGATCGCTTCGAGAAATCGTAATCGCGTGCGGGGGAAGGGATTCGAACCCCAGTCGCTCCGCTCGCTCCGCTCGCCTCGTTCCCTGCTTCGAATCCCTTTGAGTCCGAGCCGCGGCGCTCACGATGTGTGAGCGCCACGGAATGCGGGGGAAGGGATTCGAACCCTCGAACCTCTACAGGAGCGGATCTTAAGTCCGCCGCTTTTGGCCAGGCTCAGCCACCCCCGCGCGAATTCGGATACCGGCGGTGGGGTCAAACCCCTTTCGGATGCCGCGGCGGCGGCCGGGGGTGACCGGCGCGTCCGCGCGGCCCGACTCCCTACCAGTCCACCGACAGCGTCCCGTCACCGTGCGGGTCCGGCGCGATCTCCTTGTCGGTACGGCGATCGACGACGTGGATCACGCCGCGCTCCTTCTTCGCAGGACACACCTCGGCCGCGCGGACGTTCTCCTCCAGCTCGTCCTCGCCGATGTAGTACGACCGCGGCTTCGCCATCCCGCTCTGCACGTCCATGACCCAGTTGTCGCCCACCTCCGCGCACTTGCCCGCCCCGAAGCACTTGTTGGCCTCGAAGACGATCTTGTAGGGCTTCTCCTCGATCGGCGGCCCCTCGCCGCCGATGTCGCTCGCGCGCAGCACATCGTCTGCGTCCGCCTCGTCGCTCATACCCGTTATCGACGCCGGCCGGACTTTCGTCTGTCGGTCGTTTTCAGCGATCGGGCGCGCCCGCCGGGCGCGGTCAGCGGTGCGAATCGGGCGCGGTCAGCGGTGCGCGTCGAGCCCGTCCGCCGGCGGCTCGACGATCTCGTAGCTCCCCTCCGTCCAGCCGTCCTCAACGAAGACGAACACGCGACCGCCGGCGATCTCGGGGTCGGCGATCACCTCGTTGCGCTGCCCCTCGCGCCCGACGATCACCCCGGGGAACACCTCGTCGCGCTCGCCATCGTCGACCATGACGCGGCCCACGCCGGAGTCCTCCAGGATCTCGTCGTCGGTGTTGTAGTCGTTGACGTACGTCATCACGCCCTCCGTTTCCGTCGGGTCGGTGACGAGCACGTGCGTCTCCTTGCCGGGGCCGGCCGTCACGGACCCCTCGACGGCGTCCGGGACGCCGCGGTAGAGGGTGGTCCGGCCGTCCAGGTACTCGACGACGACTCCCTCCTCGCGGAGGTCGATCCCGATCGACGTTGGGGGAACGTCGCTGCGTGAGGGTGCTGACATACGCGACGTTCGGTGCGCGCGCCTCAAAAGGGGCGCGTTCGGCGGTCGGCGCCGTCCCCGTCGTCGGCGGCGGGCGGCCTCAGTCGCGAGAATCGGGGATGGCACCTTTAAGGGCCCTCCGCCGGGAGGGTATCTCATGCAACGGACGCGACGGGGCCTGTTGGGCGCCGGCGCCGCCGCCGTCACCGGGCTCTCCGGGTGCCTCGGCGTCGAGGGCGTCGAGTATCCCGACGCGGCCACCGAGGATCCGCCGAACGCGGACGACGGAGCAAGCGGCGAGGACGCGGGCGACGAGGACACGGACGACGACGCGGACGACGACGGCTCGGTCACGAACGAGGCGCTCGCGACGGCGACGCGGAACGTCGTCGACGACGCGGTATGGTTCGCAACCGAGTACCCGTCGGCCGTCGACACCTACCGGAGCGCAATCCGCGATGTCGTCTCCGAGATCGACGCCGTCCGAGAGGCGGCCGACACCGACGACGCGGTGACCGTCGAGATGGCCGACCGGCTCGACGAGGCCGGCCGCGAGGCCGCCGAGGCCGCCGCCGACGCGCTGGAGCCGCACTTCCACCCGCGCTCCCGGATCGTCTCGCGCACCGAGCGCCACGTCGGGGTGCTCCGGGAGTTCGCCCCCCGCGGCGACGTCGACCGCTTCCTGGAGGAGCTCTCGCGGATGCGCCGTAGCTTCGCTGCCGTCGGCACGGCCACCTACGTCGACGAGACGTTCTCGCGAGAGCCGATCCACAACCGGCTGTTGAACCGCCTGCTGTATCCGCTCCCGGACGGCGGCGACGAGGACCGCCGGCGGGTCCGCGGCGGGGCCTTCGTCGAGCTCGGGCTCGCGAGCCGCGGCTTCTCGGCGTTCGCGCACGAGCCGTACGACGACGAGGAGTACGACCGGAACCGGATCCCCCGGATCTACGGAAACGCGTTCGGGTCGGCCCGCCGCGAGGAACTGCGCGCGCGCCTCGGACCGATACCGCGATCCGAGGACCGGACCGAGGAGCTGTTCGTCGCGTTCGCGAGCCGCCCCGAGGCCGGCAACCGACCGAGTCGGACGTTCGAGGGGTGGGCGCACGAGCTCGACGGCGTCCCCCTGTACGTCCAGCGCTACCCCGACGCGGCGACCGCGAGCGACCGGCTCGAGGAGGCGCTCGCCGCCGCCTCGGCAGAGGGGCGCGCACCGATCGACCCCGAGGCCACCGCGGCCGGCACCGACTTCTCCGGGAACGCGACGACGGGGGAGGAGGGCGGCGGCGACGGGGAAGGCGGAGACGATGACGAGGACCGATCGGCGTCGTACCGGGGACCGACCCGCTGGCACCGCCTTTACCACCACGAGGCCGAGGGCGAGCGGTACGGGTTCGACGAGCACGCCGGCGTCCAGTACGGTTACGTCGTGCAGGCCGGCGAGTTCGTGCTCGCGACCGGGTTCTCGGGCGACGCGTGGGAGGAGCGCACCGGCTGGCAGGGTCGGCTGGCGAACGGGTGGGCGGTGGTCTGATGGACGGAAACGGAGTGGGGCTCACGGCGGCGGTGTTCGCGGTCGTCGGTGCCGGCGTCGGCCTCGTCGCGGCCGCGACCACCGGGTGGGCGGAGGCCGCGCTCGCCACGGCCGCGACCGGCGAGACCGCGCGGTTCGGTCCGGTGTTCGTCGCGCAGTCGTACCTCGCCGTCACCGCCGCCGCCTTGGTTCTCGCGCCCCCGCTCGCGGGCGTGCTCGGCGTGCTCGTCGGGTCGCGGGCGTACGACGCGCGGGAAGCGGCCGCGACCTGCGGGCTCGGCGGCGGGCTCGGTGCGCTGGCATACGGCCTCGTCGTCGTCGTCCTCGTCGTCGCCTCGCAGGGCGAGGCGGCGACACAGGCCCACGGGATCGCGGACGCGTTCGGACCGCTACTCACGACCGCGGTCGTCGCCGCCGTCGTCGGCGCGGTGACCGGCGTGCTCGGGTCGGTGACGGGGTGACCATGACGGCCCGAACGCCCACCCGTCGCGGACGCGGGACACCCCGACGCCCACCTTTAGGGCGGTCGCCGACGTGGAGGGGAGTATGACGCCCTCACTCCGCCGGCGACGGCTGCTGGCCGCCGCGGTTCCCGGCCTGCTCGCGGGCTGCCTCGTGGAGTCGAGCGCGGAGACCGACGGCTCCGGCGACGGGACGGGGGCCTCCGCCGACGACGCGAGTGACTCGGGGAGCGAGGCCGGAGGCGACGGCGACCGCGAGTCCGTCTCCGGGGACGACGGGTCCGCCGCCGAGCAGGCGGACGACGAGGACCCCCCGGAGGAGGTCGGCCCCGACGGCTCCGGGCTCGTGGTCACGGACGTCGACGTGCTCGGCGTGACCGACGGCGGCTACGAGACGACGGTCAGAGCGCGGCTCACCGTCGAGAACGCCGGGCGGTTCACGTACGGGACGGTCGAACTCCGCGCCGACGCGTACGCGACCCGCCCGGGTTCCGACGAACGTGAGGCGGTCGGCTACGAGTACAGCACCGAACGATTCCTCTCCAATGATCGGTTTGCGGAAGGGACCGAGCGGTTCGCGGTCGAGATCTCCTTCCGGAGCCGAGCGACGAACGCTCGTCCCGATCCGAACTGGTACGAGGTCGACGCCGCGGTCCGACGCGCGGAGCCGGTCTGAAACCGGCCGGAAGCGCGCCCCGCCGACCGCGCCGAGAGACTCGCCGTGATCGCTACCTCTTTGTCCGCGCTCGCGAGCCGTGAGTGCATGGAGGGACGGGCAGCGGCGCTCGGCGCCGGCACCGTGTTGAACGCGCTCGCGACGGGCACCGGCGCGGCCTTCGGCATCGACGTCGAGACGCGCGCGAGCGTGTCGCTCGATCCGGACGCCGACGGCGTGCGGGGGGAGATCGCCGAGGACCCCGACGGGGACACCGCCCTGATCGAGCGCTGCGTCGCGCTCGCGACCGAGCGCTGGGGGGACGGCGAGGGCGGAACCGTCCAGACCGACAGCGACGTGCCGCTTGCGGCGGGCCTCAAAAGCTCCAGCGCGGCCGCCAACGCGGCCGTACTCGCGACCTGCGACGCGCTCGGGCTGACCGTGGGAGACGAGACGGGCGGCTCGGACCCGTCCGTCGACGTCACCCGTCTCGACGCCTGCCGACTCGGCGTGCGAGCGGCCCGGGAGGCGGGCGTGACCGTCACGGGCGCGTTCGACGACGCGACCGCCTCGATGCTCGGCGGCGTCACCGTCACCGACAACGGCGCGGACGAGCTGCGCTCGCGAGAAACTGTCGACTGGAACGTCCTCGTGTGGACGCCGCCCGAGCGCGCCTACAGCGCGGACGCGGACGTGGTTCGCTGCGAGGCGGTCGCGCCGATGGCCGACCTCGTGGCGGACCTCGCGCTGGGCGGCCGGTACGCCGAGGCGATGACGGTCAACGGGCTCGCCTTCTCCGCCGCGCTCGGCTTCGACGCCGACCCCGCTCTCGAAGCGATGCCGCACGCGACCGGCGTGTCGCTGTCGGGGACCGGCCCGAGCGTTGTCGCCGTCGCGGACCCAGACGACCCCGAGACCGACCTCGATGCGGTCGCCGACGCGTGGGGCGACCGCCCCGGAACGCTGCGACGAACGACCACCAGAAGCGACGGCGCGACCGTCGAGTGAACGCACCACCGACCCCACTACCAATGAGTGACACACCCAACGCGGAGGACCGGAGCCTCGACGAACTGCGACACGAGATCGAAGATATCGACCGCGAGATCGTCGAACTGATCGCCCGCCGCACCTACGTCGCCGACACGGTCGCGGCCGTGAAGGAGGAGCGCGACCTCCCGACGACCGACGAGGGACAGGAAGAGCGCGTGATGGAGCGCGCCGGCGCCAACGCCGAGCGCTTCGACGTCGACGCCAACCTCGTGAAGGCGATCTTCCGGCTGCTGATCGAGTTGAACAAGGTGGAGCAGCGGGAGAGTCGATAAGCGTGAAAATAGCTGTTTGAGGACTTCTAGACGCGTATTAGCGATTCGGTGAGTCGATTCGTGACGCGGTGACGCACCAGTGGGTCGCTCTCTACCGAACAAGTAATCCCACCTCCCGTACTGTCCGAAGGGATTTACGTCAGTCAGTCCTATCCAGATTCATGGGAAGCTATGCGACTCCGCCGGACTGGGCAGACTCCGGTGACGAGGGTGACGGCGCGACGGCTAAACTCGGAGACGTACTCTCCGGACGGCTGGCGGATGTCGATGTCGACTCCGTCGAAGCGGTTCGAGACGTGCGCGAGCGCCCATGAAAGTTCTGGTTGATACGAACGTCTTCGTCGCCAGTTTAACCGACGAACCTGCCCGAGGAGACGTTGCGACGGAGTTTCTGAATCAGGATCACGACTTCTGTACGTCCATCCTGAATCTCATGGAAATTCGGTCGGTGATGACGAAAAAGAAGCAGGTCGAACAGGACAGAGTCGAGGACGTACTCTCCGACATCTACACCCAGGTCGATATTTACGCACCGGAAATCAGCGACCAGATTTCCGCGTACAGTCTGCAACAGGACACGCTGCTGTACACGCTCGATTGCGTCCTCCTCGCTCTGGCCGACGACCTCAACGCCACGCTCGCTACGTTCGACGGCGAGCTACTCAAAAACGGAGCCGCCGAACCGAGCGATCTTATGGCGTAGAACTGCGGTTGCTGTTTTCACGAGAGCGGTGGCAGTGTGCATTATCGTCAAGCTTGCACGATTGATCGGTGGTTCGGTTCACCACGCAGTATGGTGGATTTCATCCATCTGAACAAAGTTGAACAAAGAGAGAGTCGGTAGACAATAAAAACGGCTGTTAGAAGGCCTCTAGATACAGATTAGTAGGTTGGTGCGTCGATCTTTGACGCAAGCTTACGAATTTCGGACTCAATGAGCAGCCGGAAGATCGGACACGCGTCCGTATTACCCCAAGAACTCCGCTCACATATCCTTCCCAGTCTTGGCGAGAGAACTACCGCGAAGCTGGCGGTCAGTTCTTGTTGATGTGTTTTGACCCAAAGACACAATATTCTGTGCCTACATAGTTTTCTGTATGCCCAGTATCACCGTCAACGTTGACGACGATCTCAAAGACCAGATGGAGAGACACCCGGAAATCAACTGGAGTGAGGTTACCCGCCAGGCCATCCAGGAAAAAATCGAGGCACTCGAAGTGATGGACGAACTCACGTCCGGGAGTGAACTCACCGAGAGCGACGTTGCCGATATTGCCGAGAAAATCAACGAGAGCGCACGCGAGCGCGTCGAAGAGGAGTCGGAGTAACTTCAACGAATGAAGCTGGTCGTCGATGCCAACGTCGTCATCTCCGCGCTCATCGCTGACTCGAAAACCCGTGAATAATTGTCACGCTCGAACCCGACCTCCTGACGCCCGAGTTCGTCCACGACGAGATCGAGAACTACACCGAGTTGATCGTCGAGAAATCCGGCATGAGTCCAGAGCGAGTCACCCAGTTCGTCGACCTTCTCTTTCAGTATATTGAGGTCGTCCCCGCCGACGAGTTCTATCCACACATCGAAGAGGCCGAAGCAGCGATTGGTGAGACTGATCCCGACGATGTGCTATATGTCGCGTGTGCCTTGGCCAAGGACGCAGACATCTGGAGCGATGACACAGACTTCGACGAGCAAGATATCGTCGAGACCCATTCGACGACCGACGTGATCGGCTCGTTCGACACGCCTGACGGGTACTAACGATTGTCGGCCTTGGCAGTTTTGTTTATATACGCTTCCCAGTGAAGGACGCTGTCCCCTGTCTTCGATAGTATGTGTTATCACCAGACGTTGTTTTCACGAGGATCCATGGTGGATTTCAGCGAACTGAACAAGGTCGAACAAAGAGAGAGCCGGTAGCTCAATGTAGGTCGAGACTCAGTTTTAACCCCTCGTCGACTTCAGCCATCGTGGGACCGTCGAGTGAACCGACGACCGAGTGAATCCGTTCCGGAACCGAGACAGTTCGAATCTGGTCGAGACGGATTGACGAATCCTTTTCGAGCGGTGATCCGTCCGCCTCGACGAACACCTCGAACGGATACTCGCGGTAGGTTCCCGTGACGGGCGCGACGATGGTCGTGCTGGAGTTTCGGTTTCCGATATCGTTTTGAATGACCACGGCCGGCCGCGTCTTCTTCATCTCGTGTCCTTCGGCGGGGTCAAGCCGAACGATTGCCACATCGCCCCGTCGCACGTCCGTGCCGTCACTCATCGAGGCGTTCCCACGCTTCGTCGGACGTTTCGCTCCACTCCTCGGCGAGTGCCTCCGCGCTCTCGGAGGCCTCACGATAGGCGGTCGCCAGCTCGTCGTCGTCTGGCCTGTCGGACTCGACCTCGACGACGGCGACGGTTACGCGCTTGTTCGCGTACTCGGTGCCGAGATACACTCGACCTCGGTCGTCCGTCTCGTTCGTTTTGAGGTCTGTCGCGTCGACTTTCATCAAAGGACGGTACGGACCCGCTGCTGATATGTGTTGCCCACTATTACCCACGGACTTTCCGTAGAAGTTACAAAATATAGTATGGATTTCAGCTACCTAAACAAAGTGGAACAACGAGAGAGCCGGTAGCTCAGTCGAGGCCGAGACTCAGCTGTAATGCCTCGTCGACTTCAGCCATCCTGGGTCCGTCGAGTGAACCGACGACCGAGTGAATTCGTTCCGGAGCCGAGACGGTTCGAATCTGATGTAGCCGGCTCGACGAGTCCGTTTCGAGCGGTGACCCGCTCGCCTCGACGAACACCTCGAACGGATACTCACGGTAGGTCCTCGTGACGGGCACGACGAGGGTCGTCGGGCCGGCACCGTGGACCGGTGAGCGGCCGTCCGCGTTCCGGGTCGCCGCGAGCATTTATATTCAGCGGGCCGGATCACCACCCGATATGTCACGAAGTCACGTCTCACACCGAGACGGTCACGTCTACGAGTTCGCGCCGGCGATGGAGCCCGTCTACGAGGCGGCCGACGGCGAGTCGCTCACGGTCGAGACGATCGACAGCCTGAACGGGGCGATCCAGACCGACGACGACCTCCTCGACGCCGTCCCGGAGGAGGTGAACGCCGCGACCGGACCGATCGCGGTCGCGGGGGCGACCCCCGGCGACGTGCTCGCGGTCGAGATCGAGGACGTGCGCGTCACCGAGGACCGCGGTCGCGTCCTCACCGCGCCCGGCTTCGGTCTCCTGCAGGACGACCCCGAGATCGACCACCCGGCGACGCGGATCACGGAGGTCGACGCGGACAGCGGAGACGGGACGGGCGACGAAGCCGGCGGGCGGATCGCGTTCGAGGGCCTCGACGTGCCGATAGAGCCCGTGATCGGGACGATCGGGGTCGCCACCGCCGAGGAGGCTGTCTCGACGCTCACCCCGGACGATCACGGCGGCAACCTGGACACGACCGACATGACGGCCGGGACGACCGCGTACTTCCCGGTGTTCCAGGAGGGCGCGATGCTCGCGATGGGCGACTCGAAGGCCGCGATGGCCGACGGAGAGATGTGCGGCACGGGCGCCGAGATCGGCACCGAGATCGACGTGACNGTGACGCTCTCGGTGGTCGACGATCCCGAAGTCCCGCTCGATCGGCCCCTCGTCGACACAGGCGACGCGGTCAAGACGGTCGCGAGCGCCGAGACGATGGAGGCGGCCGTCGAGCTCGCGAACCGCGACGTCATACGGCTGCTGGCGCACGAACACGACTTCTCCCGGACGGAGGCGTACCTGTTCTCCAGTCTCGTCGGCGGGCTGGAGATCAGTCAGGTGGTCGACCCGCAGGTGACCGCGCGGAACGCGGTGCCGAGCGAGTACCTCTCGGTCCCGTTCTGAGCGGTCACTCGTCGACGGTGGGGCCGCGGTCCGCGAGCCGCCGCGCGGCGTCGCTGAGGCCGCCCGCCGAGCGGCCCGACGCTTCGCTCGCCTCCCGACCGTCGCCGTCGGCGGCGCCGACGCCCTCGTGGGCGGCCTCGTTGCTCTCGGAGGCCCCGTCGCACTCGGCGGCCTCGTCGCTCTCGGCCGCGTCCTCCGCGACCCCGTCCGCGTCTCCGAGACCGGCGTCGCTCGAGCCGCCTCCGCCCCCGACCGCTTCCGGGTCGGCGTCCGGGGGGTAGCTCCGCTCTGCCGGCGGGACGAAGGCGGTCTCGACGGCGCGGACGATCTCGCGGACGCTCTCCTCGTCGAGGCGGTCGGCGTACGCCTCGCGGATCAGGTCGGGGACGGCGTACGCGTAGTGACCCCGCCCCGAGTGGCGGATGAGCCCCGCCCGGCGGACGGGCCGGTGGCGGCTGTACGCGTGGCCAGAATCGCCGTCGCCGCCAGCGTCGATGTGGGCCGCGACGGGGTCGCTGACACCCTCCCGGCGGTAGTGCCGGAGCATGCCCTGCGAGAGCTCCGGGAGCGCCTCGATCCGGCTCCGGAGCTCTTCGATGACCGCCTCCCGGGTCCCGAGTTCGACCGCGTCATCGAACCGGAGCGCGCTCTCCGCCACGTCGGCGCGCGTGACCGGGTCGACGTCGTCGACGGGGTCGTCGGCGTCCGCTTCGGCGCCGGTCGAGGCGTCGCGGTCGCCCTCAGCCGCGAGAGAGTCCGCGTCGACCGCTGCGCCCCCGTCAGCGGCCGAGTCAGCGGCCTCCGCCGGGGACCCGTCGCCTCCCGGAGCCGCGTCGGTGGTGTCGTCGCTCTCTGTCGCGGCGACCGCTTCGTCGTACGAGTTAAGCACGGACTGGTCGGCGTCGTCGCCGGTCGCTCCCGCGCCGTCGAGTGCTCCCGCACCGTCGATCCCCCTCCCGCCGGCGGGTTCGGACCGACCCTGCCCGCCGCGGTAGGGCGCCTCGGCCTTCCCGAGGAGGGCCTGCGCGAACTGGTCGGCCATGTTGCTCAGGTCGCGGGCCTCCTTCAGCTCGCGCTCGAGGTCGGCGATCCGCCGGTCCTTCTTGTCGAGCTCCTGCCGGAGATCGGCTATCTCGGACTCGCGGCGCTCCTCCTCGTCGGAGATTGACTGGAGCTCGCCGACGAGGTCGCTGGAGACCGACTTGAGCTCCGGCCGCTCGAAGTCGTCGAGGCCGGGGGTGGCGCCCGCGTCGAACGTCTGCTTGCGGTGGAACTGGATCCGGCGGATCGACTCGTCCCAGTCGGTCATCAGGAAGGCCTCGCCGTCGCCGAGGTCCTCGACGGCGCTCGCGTACTTCGAGCCCAGGATGCGCCCCACGACCTTCGTGTCGTTGTCCCAGGTGAGGCGGTGCCAGCAGAGCCAGTCGCACTGGGTGATGAAGTCCTTTTTCACGTCGGCCGGGCGCTGGCTGATCCCGACGATACCGAGGCCGTGTTTCCGGCCGCGCTTTCCCACCTTGATCAGCATCTTGCCCGTCTCGTCCATCCCGCCGCCCTCCGGGATGTACTCGTGACACTCCTCGACGACGAGCAGGAAGGGCTTCTTCATGCGCTTCTCCTTCGCGAACAGCTGTTTGACGACCTCCAAGAGCAGTTCGTTGGCGGTGTCCTCTTCGAGGTACCCGGAGACGTCGAGGATGATCGGGACGTTCTGTTCCAAGGCGAGGTTCGCGAGCTTCTCGGCGTGTTCGGGCGAGACGACGATGTCGCACTCGTCGTCGGCGCCGGCGTGGAGGATCTCGTACTCCTCTTTTAAGCCGTAGTACTCGCCGTCGGTGTCGACGATCATCACCGGGAACCCGTTGTCGAGGAGGTTCTCGATGACGACGGACGCCGTGTTGCTCTTGCCGGACCCGCTTTTGCCGGTAATAAAGGAGCGGCCGGTGAGCACGTCGACGACCGGAAGCTCCACCGGCGACCCCGGTTCCGCCGTCGCGTCGCCCCCGATCCCCTCGCTGACGTCCGCGACGTGGATCGCCTCCTGCTCGGTCATACTCGTGACAGGTACCGCTTGCCTCATAAACTATCGGCTCGGGCGGTCGCCGTTGACCGCGGCGGCGGGTCCCGCCGCGCGCGGCGTCTCGCCCCCGCAAGACGTATGTGGGCTCCGGGAGATGGTCGCGACGTGAACACCGATAACACCCTCCTCAACGCGGTCATCGGTGCCGTCGCGACGATCGGGCTCTCGTTCACCGGGATCTCGCCGGTGCTCGGCGGCGCCCTCGCCGCCTACTTGGACGGCGGCGACACCGGAAACGGGCTCCGGGTCGGCGCGATCTCGGGAGCGATCGCGTCGCTCCCCGTCGCCGCGATCCTGCTGATCGCGATCGTCTTCCTCCCGTTCACGGGGGACCTCGGGATCGCGGTCGGCGGCTTCCTCTTTGTGCTCGTAATCGTTGCGATGGCCGTCGGATACACCGTCGCGCTGAGCGCGCTGGGCGGCGCTATCGGCAGCTACCTCAAAAGGGAGCTGTAACCAGACGGGACTCGGTGGCCGCCGTCAGTGCTCGCCGCCCGTCCCGCGGCGGTCGGAGTCCAGGTCGATGTCGAGGTCGTCGAGGAGCTTCTCGGCCTCCTCGCGCTTCTCCTGGTGGTCCTCGAGGAACTCCCGCATGAGCTCGGCGGCCTGCTCCTTGCAACCGCCGCAGAGACGCTCGCCGTTGACGCACTCGGAGTAGACGGTCTTCGTCAGCTCGTCGTCGTCGCCCGCGAGCAGGTAGGCGTACAGCTCGTAGACGGGGCAGTCGTCGGCCTCGCCGCCGAGCTCGCGCTGCTCCTCGGCGGTGTCGCGCCCGCCGGTGGTCGCGGCCCGAACCTTGTCGTACCCGTCCTCGGGGTCGTCGAGCAGCGAGATGTGGCTGGCGGGGATCGACGAGGACATCTTCCCGCCGGTGAGCCCGGTCATGAACCGGTGGTAGATCGAGGAGGGCTGGCGGAAGCCGAAGCCGCCGTGGTCGATCTCGACCTCGCGGGCGAGCGACTCGGCCTCGTCGCGCGTGAGGTCGAAGGCGTCGACGTGGCCCTCGAACACGCGCTTGTCGCCGTCGACGGCCTCGATCAGGGCCTCGAACGCCTCGTCGGTGGCGTTGCGGTCGAAGAACCGCACGCGGGGGCGGAGCGGCTCCTTCCCCCCCGCGCGGAGCTTGTCGAGGGCGGTCGACTTGGCGTCGGCGAGGTCGGGGGCGTCGTCGGCGTCCGGCTCCGGCGGTTCGTAGTCGGCGAGCCACGCGGCGGCGTCCTCACAGCGCACGTCGGTCTCGGCGTCGTCGACCTCGCCGTCGTCCCCCCCGCCTACCCCGGCGAGCGCGTCGTACGCGGCCCGGACGAGCTGTCGCTCGTCGTCGTCGAGCTCGAAGGAGGCGAACGCCTCGGTCACCTTGAAGTAGCGCACGCGGGTCGCCAGGTCCCGGGTGAGCCGGACGTGGGGGTCCTGGTCCGGACCGACGGGGATGACGGTGGGCTTCGGCTCGTCGACGAGCTGCGGGTAGAGGATGTCCGCGGTCTGAGTGACCACGCTCTGCATGTGCGAGATGTTGGTCTCGCCGTCGAAGCCGTAGATGGCCTCGAACTCCGAGAAGTTCGCCTTCGAGCCGAGTTCGAAGCCGAGGTCCTGCACCGCCCGGTTGTCGGACTGGCGGTACAGCTCTCCCTCCTCGGCGTCGAAGCCGAGTGCGAGGAGGCTCAGGAGGTAGTTGCGCGCGTGCTCGTCGATCTCGTCCCACGACATCCCGCGGGCGGAGTGGGCCTCCAGGTCGGCGATCAGCCCGAAGGCGTCGCCGCCCTGCTCCTGATGCCAGATGATCTCGTCGAACACGAGCTTGTGGCCGATGTGGGGGTCGCCGGTGGGCATGAACCCGGAGAGCGCGGCGAACGGCTCGCCGTTCGCCATCGCCTCGGCGACGGCGTCGTACTCGCGGTGGCCGAAGATGACGCCGCGGCGCATCAGGTAGTGCGGGTCCGCCACGTCGTCGGCCACCTCGTCGAACGCCTCGATGCCGAACTCCTCGAACAGGTCCGCGTAGTCGCCGACCGACGCCGACCCCCACGGGTCGAGCGCGACGTCTTCGGTCGGTTCCGCGCGCTCGGTCCCGCCGTCCGCACGGGGGGTGTCCTCGTTCATACGTCCCCTCCAGTCGGTCGACGCAAAAACCGTTCGCTTGCGCGAGGGGGGTTGTCACGCCGCCGAAGCGGAGGCGGTCCGCCCGGTCGCGTTCTCAGCGAGCGACCGATCGGGCGTACCGTTATTTGTCACCGGATCGAACGGGCTCTCATGTACGACGATCTGCTGGTGCCGACCGACGGAAGCGAGGCGGTCGACCGTGCGCTCGATCACGCCGTCCGACTGGCGACCGACCACGACGCGACGATCCACGCGCTGTACGTCGTCGACCGGCGCATCGCCACCGCGAGCTCCGGCGAGCTCCACGACGAGGTCGTCGCCGACCTCGAGTCGCAGGGGGAAGCGGCGGTCGACGCGGTCGCCGACCGCGCCGCCGAGGCGGACGTCGACGTCGAGACGCACGTCGTGGAGGGAACGCCGGACACCGAAATCGTCGACTACGCCGACGAGCACGGGATCGACGTGATCGTGATGAGTCCGGAGGGGAAGTCGCCCCGCGAGCGGATCCGGTCGCTCGGCAGCGTTTCCGACCGCGTGGCCGACGACGCGACCGTACCGGTGTTCCTGATCAAGTAGGTTAGGTGGCTGGACGCACGGAAACCCGACATGGAACTCACCGTCCTCGGGTCCGGCAGCGCGATGCCGGTCCCGGACCGCGTGCAGGCCGGCTACCTCCTCGACGACGGCGACCGCTCCCTGCTCGTCGACTGCGGCAGCGGCGTCCTCCAGCGGTTGGCGGCCACCGAGACCGGCTACGAGGGGGTCTCGACCGTCCTGCTGACGCACCACCACCTCGACCACGTCGCGGCGCTTCTCCCGCTGCTAAAGGCCCGGTGGCTCGCCGGCGAGGAGCACTTGGAGGTCGTCGGTCCCGCGGGAACAAAATCGGTCCTTGACGGCCTCCTTGAAGTCCACGAGTACCTCGACGGGCGGATCGATCTGGCGGTCCGGGAGGTGTCGACGGCGCGCCCCTTCGCCGCCGCCGGGTTCGACGTGACGGCCCGCGAGACGCGCCACTCGATGGACGGGTTCGCCTACCGGTTCTCGCCGCCGAGCGCCGACGCCGATCCCGCGGTGGGACCGCTCACGCTCTCGGGGGACACGGAGGCGTTCGCGGGCATGGCGTCGTTCGCGGACGGGAGCGACCTGCTGGTCCACGACTGCTCGTTTCCGGACGGGACCGACGTGTCGAACCACCCGAACCCCACGCAACTGGGGAAGTCGCTCGCGGGCACCGATATCGACACGCTGCTGTGCTCGCACCTCTACCCCCACACCGGCGGCCGAGAGCGCGAAATGGCCCGGAGCGTCCGTGATGCCGGGTTCGACGGGGACGTCGAGATCGCCAGCGACGGGCTCCGGATCGCGATCGCAGACCGGGGGTAACCCGCGATCGGAACGTAACTACGCACCGTTACGCTCGGTCACGATCGACCCAGATATTTAAGCGAACGCGGTGGCTTCGTTCGGACATGGCCGGCCCACTCGCGGACGACTTCGGACGAGAGGTGACGGGGGTGCGAATCTCGCTCACCGACCGGTGTAACTTCGACTGCGTCTACTGTCACAACGAGGGGTTAGGCGACACGCGGGGCCCGATGGAGCCGAGCGACGACGAGATGAGCACCGACGACGTGGTCCGCTTCCTGGAGGTCGTCGAGGGGTACGGCGTCGACTCGGTGAAGTTCACCGGCGGCGAGCCCATGCTCCGGCAGGACCTCGAGGAGATCGTCGAGCGCACGCCCGACTCGATGGAGGTGTCGATGACCACCAACGGGACGTTCCTCCCCGGTCGCGCCGAGGCCCTGAAGGCGGTCGGGCTCGACCGCGTGAACGTCTCGCAGGACGCGCTCGACCCGGACGACTTCGCCGAGGTGACCAAGTCCGGCGCCTACGAGCGCGTGCTGGAGGGCGTCAAGGCCGCCGTCGACGCCGGGCTCGACCCCGTGAAGCTGAACATGGTCGTGTTCACGCACACCGCGGGCTACGTCGAGGAGATGGTCGAGCACGTCGCCGACAACGAAGGGCTCCAGCTCCAGCTCATCCAGTACATGCCGGAGCTGACCGGGAAGCCGGAGTGGAACGTCGACATCGGGCGCGTCCACGACTGGCTCGCCGGGAAGGCGGACCGCGTCGAGCACCGCGAGATGCACGACCGGAAGCGGTACTTCGTGGGCGAGGACGGCGACGACGGGGCCGGCGGCATGGTCGAGATCGTCGACCCCGTCGAGAACGAGGACTTCTGTGCGAACTGCGGACGCGTCCGGGTCACCCACGAGGGGTATTTAAAAGGCTGTCTCAATCGTAACGACGACCTCCGGTCGATGGGCGAGATGACCCGCGACGAGATCGCCGAGACGTTCGAGGCGGTGGTGGCGAATCGGGTGCCCTACTACGGCGAGTACCTGATCGAGAACGACGACGGCGAGTACGAACTCAACGAGGAGTACTTGGGGACACCGAGCGTGGCGGACTGAGGAGACAGGTATAAACCCGGTTGGGGGCCTTCGACGGCTCGGAGAAATCCGAGCGTCGCCGGTCAGTGGCCGCTAGGAGACGCCGCGATTCGGTTCGAGAAGCGTTTTCGCGGTTCTTCCGACGAGATGATCCAAATAGACGGTTGCGAACGGGCACAGTGGGATTCATACCGGAGGAAGACGGTCGGCCTCGCTTCGCTCGGCCGCTGCGACTTCCAGGGTTCGAATCCCCCGCGTGTCGGTTCGCTCGTCGCTGCGCGCCTCGCTGTACGGGCACAGTGGGATTCGAACCCACGACCGTCGGATTAGAAGTCCGACGCTCTATCCGGGCTGAGCTATGTGCCCTCACTCCGACTTCTCTCACCCAGCGACAAAAACGCCGACGGTTCGCGCCGACGTCGACGCCCCAACAGCAGACCTAAGTCCGACACGGGACTAACCGCCACTAATGAACGTTATCGGAACCGTCGGCCTCCCCGGCAGCGGGAAGGGGGAGGCGGCGAACGTGGCCGAGGAGGCGGGGATCCCGGTCGTCGTCATGGGGGACGTGATCCGGACGGAGTGCCGCCGACGCGGGCTCGACCCGGCCGAACACCACGGCCGGATCGCCGGCGCGCTCCGCGAGGAGGAGGGCGACGACGCGATCGCCGCCCGGACGCTTCCGCGGATCCGCGAGGCGGCGGCCGAGGGCGACGGCGACACCGTCCTCGTCGACGGGCTCCGCTCGACCGTCGAACTGGAGCGCTTCCGAGAGGCCTTCGGCGACGACTTCACGCTGGTCGCAGTCCGCGCGCCCTTCGAGCTCCGCGCCGAGCGGCTCGACGACCGCGGTCGCGACGACTCCGACTCCGACTTAGAGGCCCTCCGGGAGCGCGACGCCCGCGAGATCGACCTCGGCCTCGGCGAGACGCTTGACCGGGCCGACGTCGAGATCGACAACACCGGGACGCTGGCGGCGTTCCGAAGCCGGGTCCGAGAGGTGCTCGGCGTCACCGACACCGAGCACGGTTCCGACCCCGACGCGGACCCGGCCACTGCGAACGCCGGGGGTGACGGCTCGTGATCTACAGCGTCGACGTCCGCATCGAGGCCCCCGTCCGCGACACCGAGGTGACCGACCGAGTCGCCGACGCGGTCCGGAACGTGTTCCCCGACGCGGAGCCCGTCCACGAGAACGGGGCGCTGGTCGCCGAGGCGCACACGCTCGACGCCTTCTCCGACGTGCTCCACGAACAGGAGATCCTCGACACGGCCCGTCGGGTGTTCTTACAGAACAGCACCGACGCGGGGTTCGACTTCTCGCTGAAGAAGCAGGCGGCGTTCGAGGGCGTCGTCAACTTCGCGGTCGGCGAGCCGGACGAGGTCGGTGAGATAAACGTCGAGGTCCGCGTCCGGGAGCCGGACGTCGAGGCGTTCATCGACTACGTCGCACCCGAGACCGACGAGGGCCGGCCGGTCGACCCGGCGCGGGAGTACGGCGACCGACTCGACCCAGAGGACGCGGAGTACTGAGAGCGCCGCGGAGACGGGACCGGTGCGAAACGGGGGGCGTCGCGGCGTACCGGTTCCGTTCGGACTCAGTCGCTCAGCAGCGACGAGGCGGCGCCGCCGACCGCGCCGAAGACCGCCGGGTAGACGGCGCCGGTGAGTAACACGGCCGTGACGAGGTCCGGCGCCACGGTCCCGTCGCCGACGGCGTACCGGAACAGGAACGCCCCGATCACCGCGAGCGGGAGGTAGCCGGCGAGGACGAACGCGCCGGCCTTCGCCCCCTCGGTCGGGTCGGACGCGCCGGCCGTTCGACCGGCGACGACGCCGGCGACGAGGAGCAGGAGCGGGGGGAGGACGAACAGAAGCGACCCGCCCTCGCCCTGCGTGAGGAGGTTCGCCGACTGCGCGCCGCCGATCAGGGAGGGAGCGTTGATGTCGACGAAGTGGGCGTTGTAGAACATCCACCCCGCGGCCTGCCACGTGGATATCGGGTCGCCGCCGAACAGGTCGGCGAAGAAGTTGATCCCGGAGAGCCCCTCCTCGATCCGGTCGCCCTGCGTGACGTACACGACGAGATAGCCGAGGACGTACGCAACGGCGCCGCCCGCCGCGCCGCCGACAATTCCGCTCGTGCTGTTGGATTGTTCGGGGACAGACATGTGCTCGGAGTCGTTTCGGCTGTCGTAAGTGCTTGTTGCCTCGGTGCGCTTCGGGCCGCACGCGTTCGGCCCTCGGTTCAACCGTCGCCCTCGGTTCAACCGTCGCCCTCGGTTCAACCGTCGTCCTCGGTTCCTTGCCGGCTCCCGGCTACTTGGTCGCGTCGCGCCACTCGCCCTGCGAGATCGAGTACCGGACCTCGTCGTGGACGCTCCCGTCTAGGAAGCTGATCTGGTTCCGCAACAGCCCCTCTCGTCGCCCGCCGAGCCGGTCCACGTACTTCTCGATCGCCCGCTGCGACTGCTCGTTCTCGGGGAGGTGGCTGACGGCGACGAGGTCGAGGTCGAGGTCCGCGAAGGCGACCTCGGCGAGCGCCGCGGCGCGCTCGCCCGAGTAGCCGCGGCCCCAGAACCGCTTGCGGAGCCACGTCCCCAGAACGGCGGTCCGTTTCTCCCAGTCGACCGAGAAGCCGCCGAAGCCCGCGATCTCGCCGGCGCCGTCCTCCCCCTCGCGGGGGCGGATGACGTAGCCAGCCGCCTCCCCGTCCTCCCACCGCTCGCGGCCGCGTTCGAGGAACTCGAGCGTCTCCTTCTTCGTCTCGTGGGGGTCCCACGTTACGTGCTCCGTCACCTCGTCGATCCCGGGGTCCGACGAGCAGATCCGGTAGCAGTCGTCGAGGTCGACGCGCTCGGGCCATCCCGGTTCCAACCGTAGTCGGTCCGTCTCGATGGTCTCGGGGAACATACCCTCCCGTCTCATCGGCGGGTATAAAAACCACCCCGGCCATGAGACACGTTGACGTGTCTTTTGAATCGGTCACCCGACGACGCCGTACTCGCGTAGCGCGTCCCTGAACGCCGTCCGCTTCACCAGCGCGAAGCCGACGCAGATGATCAGGAAGCCGGCGACGGTGTTGAGGGTGATCGCCTCGCTCAGGAACACCCACCCGGAGACCGCGGCGAACACCGGCGCGACGTACGAGACGAGGTTGATCTCGATCGGCCCGAGCCGGTCGAGCAGGTCGAAGTAGATGAGGAAGCCGAGCCCGCTGGCGACGACCGAGAGGTACCCGAGCGCGAGCACCGCCTCCGCGGTCCACGTGACCTCGGCGATTGACTCGCCGAGTGCGAGCGACAGCAGGTGCGTGAGGAGCGCGCCGAGCAGCATCGACCACGCCTCCATCGTCTCGATCGGGAGGTCGTCGTCGGACGCGCGGGTGAGCACCGACCCGAGCGCGAACGACGCGGCCGCCAGCAACACGAGCAGCTTCGGTACCGTGCCGCCGCCGGCGAGGTTGCTCGGGTCCGGCGCGGCCAGCACGACCGCGCCCAAGAGCCCGACGACGAGCCCGACCACGCCGACGACCGTCAGCCGCTCCGAGGGGAGGAAGGCGCGCGCGAAGACGGTCGTCAGGACGGGCGAGAGGCTGACGATGACGGCCGCGACCGCGCTCGTCACGGCGGGGTCGCTCTCGCCGACGAAGAGGAACGCGTGGTAGGCGGCGATGATCAGCGTCGCGCCGACGGCGACGGTGGTCCACTCATCGCGCCCCCGCGGGATCGGGTCGTCGACGACGTACGCCGCGTACGCGAGCATGACGACCCCCGCGATGTCGAACCGGAACGCGGCGAACAGCACCGGCGGGAAGTACGCCAGCCCGGCGTTGATCGCCATGAACGCCGAGCCCCACACCGCGGCGAGGACGAGAAACAACGCGAGGTTCCGTGTTCGGCTCACGCACCGACCTCTCCCGGGAGCGCGCCAAAAGGTTCCGGAAGCGGCCGGCCGTGCAGGGACCCGCGCCGCCCTCGGGGGCGAGTCTCACCGGATCCGGAAGCGGTCCACGTCGGCGGACCCGTCGCGGGCGACCACACCGACGTCGGCGAGCCGCCGCAGGGCGTCGGCGACCGTCGCTTCGCGGGCGCCGACCTCGTCGGCGACGGCCGCCGGGGTGCCGTCGGTCTCGACCAGCGCGGCGAGGACCGCCGCGAAAAAGCGGCTGTCGGACTCGGTACCGAGCCGCTCGTCGATCTCCGCCAGCGTGTCCTCCACGCGGCCCTGCACCCACCGCTGAGCCAGCGAGAGCTCCCGATCGAGGTCCTGAAGCCGACCGTACTCGCCGGCGAGGTCGGACAGATCGCTCGACGAGGCGGGGCTGTCCGGGGTCTCTATCGAGAGGTGCTGACACCGTCCCGCCATGTCGAAGCTGTTCTTCGCGGGGTACGCGCTCTTCGCGCCGAAGCCGTACGGCGAGACGCTCACCTCCAGCCGGAGGCTCCGCGCGATACGGAAGTACTTGCGGCGCTGGTCGTCGGTGGTCGACTCGATGAGGCCCGCCTCCTCCAGCTTCCGCAGGTGGTCGATCACCGCCTTCGGGCTCACGTCGAGGTACTCCGAGATCTCCGTCACGTAACAGGGCTTGGTCGCGAGCAGCCGGAGGATGCGCCGCCGGTTCTCGTTCCCGAGGAGATCGAGCAGTACCGCGGAGTCCATTAACGTATGGTTAGCGTCGGGCACTGAAAAGGCTGACTTACGGGGGACGGTCCGATCGACCTCCGGCGGGCGGTCACTCCGCCGGCCGCGCGGCCGCGTCGCTCCCTCGCAGCGGTCGCCCGGAGCGAAGGGTAGTTACCCCGCCGCCGGGAACGGTGGGTATGCAAACGGCGCTCATCATCCTCGACGGATGGGGTCTCGGCGGCGGAGCGGGCGACGGCGGGGACGGCGAACCGGTCGACCNTGCGGGCCGCGACGCGGTCGCGGCGGCCGACACGCCGGCGTTCGACGCCGCGACCGAACGCGGCGCGGACGGGCGACTGGTGGTCCACGGCCGGCGGGTGGGGCTCCCCGAAGGCCAGATGGGGAACTCCGAGGTCGGCCACCTGAACATCGGCGCGGGCCGAGTCGTCAAGCAGGCGTACACCCGGATCACGGACGCGCTCGCGGAGGGGTCGCTCTCGGACAACGACGCGATCGCGGACGCGCTCGACCACGTCGAGTCGACCGGCGGGCGGGTCCACTTCATGGGGCTCGTCTCCGACGGCGGCGTCCACTCCGACGTCCAGCACCTGCTCGCGCTGATCGACGCCGCCGCCGACGCCGGCGTGCCGGCGACGACGCACGCGTTCACGGACGGCCGGGACACAGCCCCGGAGATCGCCGACGAGTTCCTCGCGGACGTGACGGCGAAGGCGGACGAGCGCGGGACCGGGCACGTCGCGACCGTGATGGGTCGGTACCACGCGATGGACCGCGACGAGAACTGGGAGCGGACGAAGAAGGCGTACGACGCGATCGTCGGGCGCGAGGCCCCGCACGAGGCAGAGTCGGCCGTCGAGGCCGCGACGGCGGCCCACGCCCGCGGCGAGACCGATGAGTTCATCGAGCCGACGCTGGTCGAGGGCGAACCCGCCCTCGACGACGCCGATGAGCAAACCTCATCGAGCCATCGAGGCAAGCTCGATGACGGCGACGCCGTCGTCTTCTTCAACTTCCGGGCGGACCGCGCCCGGCAGCTGGTCCGGATGCTCACCGACACGCGCCCGGACTGGGCGTTCGATCTGGACCAGCCGGAGATCCGCATGACCACCATGACCGAGTACGACGAGACGTTCGAGTTCCCGGTGGCGTTCCCGCCGCAGAACCCGGAGAACACCATCGGTGAGGCCGTCTCCGACGCCGGGCTGACCCAGCTCCGGATCGCCGAGTCGGAGAAGTACCCGCACGTGACCTACTTCCTCAACGGCGGCCGCGAGGTGAAGTTCCCGGGCGAGCGGCGGAAGATCGTCAAGAGCCCGGACGTGCCGACCTACGACCTCCGGCCGGAGATGTCGGCCCCCGAAGTGACCGACGAGGCGGTCGGGATCATCGAGGCGGCGGACCCCGACCTGCTGGTGTTGAACTACGCGAACCCAGACATGGTGGGCCACACCGGCGACTTCGACGCGGCGGTCGAGGCGGTCGAGGCGGTGGACGCGCAGCTCGACCGGCTCCTCGACGCGGTCGCCGACGCGGGCGGTCACGCGGTCGTGACCGCCGACCACGGCAACGCGGACGACATGGGTACCCTCGCCGACCCCCACACCGCACACACGTTCAACCCGGTCCCGTTCGTCTACCTGACGCCCGACGGCGACGACGGCGGACGCGAGGTCCGCGAGGGGGGCTCGCTCTGCGACATCGCTCCGACGCTCGTCGACCTGATCGGGATCGACCGGCCCGACGAGATGACGGGCGAGAACCTCCTCGACAGATAAACGATAAACTCCGGTCGGATTCCCTCTGGTTCCACGCCGTTTTAAGTCCCTGACCGGCCAGTGATCGTTCATGACAGACGAGACCACTCCGGTGATCGCTGCCGCCTACCGAACGCCGCAGGGACGCGACGGGGGCGTCTACGCGGACGTCCGCAGCGAGGACCTCTCGACGCGCCTCATCGACCACACGCTCGCGGAGACGGGGCTGACGAGCGACCACGTCGACGACCTGATGTGGGGCGTCGCTCAGCAGCGCACCGAGCAGGACAACAACGTCGCGCGGGTCATCGCGCTCCTCTCGGACCTCGGGGAGTCGGTGCCCGCCACCTCGATCAACCGCTGGTGCGCCTCGTCCATGCAGGCGATCATCTCCGCGTCGGACGCGATCGCGGCCGGGAACCGCGACTGCATTATCGCCGGCGGCGTCGAGAACATGAGCCGCGTTCCGATGGACGGCGACTCCTACGAACACCTCCACCCCGAGCTGTCGGAGCGGTACAACATCTTCCAGCTCCAGATGGGGATGACCGCCGAGAAGGTCGCCGAGGAGCACGGCGTGAGCCGCGAGGCGCAGGACGAGTACGCCGCCCGGAGCCACCAGCGCGCCGCGGAGGCGACCGAGTCGGGCCGGTTCGACGACGAGATCGTCCCCGTGGAGACCGACGACGGGCTCGTCGAGGCGGACGAGGGGATCCGCCCGGACACGACGGCCGAGAAGCTCGCCGGGCTCTCGCCCGCCTTCACCGGCGACGGCACCGTGACCGCGGGGAACTCCTCGCAGATATCCGACGGCGCGTCGCTGACGCTCGTCACGAGCAAGGCGTTCGCGGAAGACCACGGGCTCGAGGTGCTCGCAGAGGTCGGCACGAACGCGGTCGCCGGCGTCGATCCGACCGTGATGGGGATCGGCCCGGTGCCGGCGACCCGCGGTCTCCTCGACCGGGCCGGCCGGACCATCGACGACTACGACCTCGTGGAGCTCAACGAGGCGTTCGCCTCCCAGTGCGAGTACTCCCGGCGCGAGCTCGGTATCGACGAGGACATCTTCAACGTCAACGGCGGCGCTATCGCCATCGGTCACCCGCTCGGCGCCTCCGGCGCGCGGCTCCCCGTGACGCTGCTCCACGAGATGCAGAAGCGCGACGCCGACCGCGGACTCGCGACCCTCTGCGTCGGCTTCGGGCAGGGCGCGGCGATCGAGTTCAGCCGATAGCGGAGCGGAGACGCCTATCTAAATCGGCGCCGCCGTTCGCTATTTATAAACTGGAGTCGTCTCTCGTTCGTTCGCAGAAAACGCCTCGAACGCTGTGCGACAGGAGGGGAAGCGGTACCGCGTCGCGGTGTTACTGGATGTGGCCTTCGCGCCGGAGCTGGTCCGCGTCGTCCTCGTCGTACCGCCACTCGACGTTCGCCTTCTCGTCCTGCCAGTCCCACGGCTCCGCGAGCACGACGTCGCCCTCGCTGATCCACGTCCGGTACTTCATGCGGCCGGGGATCCGGCCCATTCGCGTCTCGCCGTCGACGCAGCGCAGTCGCACGTGGTTCCCGCCGAGGTGTTCCGTCACCACGGCGAACACTTCGTCGTCCGAGGGCATTCGGAGGTTCCGACGCCCTGATTCTTCGCTCATACAGGTAGTATGACGGTCGCGCGTATAAGTGATGGGAGACCCGTGTGCGCGTGTCTCGTGCGACACGTTCACAGTGTGCGTGAAGCGCCGGGATCGGGCGACGAGTCGGCCGTCGCCCGCGCTCAGTCGCCGTCGGGCGCCGCCCCGCCGAACGCGGCGTCGACCTGCGCGAACGTCTCCGCCTGATCGCCGGAGTTGTCGACGACGACGTGGTCGGTCTCGATCCGGTCGAACCGCTCTTTGAAGCGGAGGTGGACGTCGAAGTCCGCGTCGCTGATCCCGTCGCGCCGCTCGATCCGGCGCTCGACGACTCGCTCGTCGCACGCGACTTCGACGAGCGTGAAGCCGTCCGCGACGCGCTCGCCCGCCTGGCGGGCGTCGGCGCGGAACCGGGCGTCCGCGAACGTCGCGTCGAGGACCACGGCGTCGCCGCCGGCGACGCGGTCGCGAGCGCGGTCGATCAGCTCCGCGTAGACGGCCTCGGTCTCCGCGTCGCTGTACGTCGGATCGTCGAACAGCTCTTTACGGATCACGTCGGTCCGGACGATCTCGCCGTCGACGTGGTCGGCGATCCGCTCTGCCACCGTGGTCTTGCCGGCGCCGGGAAGCCCGCAGACGACGACGAGCGCGCCGGCAGCGGACCGGGCTGCCGACTCGTCAGCGACCCTCAACCCGGCCGCCGGGTCAGCGCCGCCCGCCGTCTCCGACGACTCGTCGGTCGCGTCGGTCGCGTCGGTCGCGTCGGTCGCGTCGGTCGCGTCGGTCGCGTCGGTCGCGTCGGTCGCGTCGGCGATCGACCCCCGTGGCCCTCCGTCAGCCGCGTCGCCGTTCGTCATCGCCGCTTCCCCCGACGCCCGGTAGTCAGCCGCCCTCCGTAGCTCATCCGTCCGCACGGTCCGTCGAGAGGTAAATGAAGCTTCCCTTCAGCGCCGGACAGAGACGCGGATCCGGTCGTCTCCGGCGCCGGCCCGAGCCGAGGGCCCTCGAGCGAAGCGTTCAAATCCCGTCGAACCGACCGAATTCGCATGAAAGACATGGAGTCGATCGTGCTCGACCAGGACGAAGAAGTCCTCGCGCCCGCGGTGGTGGTGGCGACGATCGCCCTCCTCGCCGTCTTCGTCGTCGGATTCCTCGTGCAGATCGTCGGCCTGGTCGTTTGATAGCCGCCCGGCCGGTCCGTCGCGTTCCGCTCCCGATTCTCGCCCTGTTCGCCTCCTTTTTAAACACGGGGGCGGGTCGACGGGTATGAACCGAGATCTCCTCGTCGATCTCCTCGACCGCAACGACGAACACGTCTCGTCCGCGGCCGCCGCCGACCTCGCCGCCCGTCGCGACGGCCAGCGTCCCCCGGTCGTCTCTGTCTGCTGTTCGGACTCCCGCGTCTCTCAGGAGGGCATGTGGGCGGTCGACCGCCCGGGGTTTCTGTTCACCGCCGGCAACATCGGCAACCGCGTGAGCGACCGGGTCGACGGCGAGCGCGTGCTCGACGGCAGCGTCGCGTACCCGCTCGCCTACACCGACACGGACGCGCTCGCGGTCGTCGGGCACACCGGGTGCGGCGCGGTCGGCGCGGCCCTCTCCGCGGTTCGGACCGGGGACCTCCCCAGGGAACCCGGGGTCAGGGCCGACGTGGAAGAGCTCATGCCGATCGTCGAGGCGGGCCTCGACGCGCTCGGGAGGGACGGCGAAACCGGGGCCGAAACGGCCGCCGAGGAGGGCCCCAGCGTCAGGAACCGGCTCGTCGAGTACAACGTCCACGAGCAGGTGGCGATCGCCCGCGAGACCGACGAGGCGGCCGACGCCGACGTGTACGGCTTCGTCTACGACTTCCACGGCGCGTACGGAGGTCCGGACGGCGCGGCGTACCTCGTGAACGTCGACGGCGAACGCGACCTCGACGCGCTCCGCGACCGCGTCGGCTCGGAGCACGCGGACCGCGTCGACACGCTCCTGTAGGCAGCTCTCCGCCGCCAGGCGTCCCCGCTCGGCCTCTCCGCCGCCAGGCGTCCCCGCTCGGCCTCTCCGCCGCCAACCCTGCCCGCCCCGCTGCATCCGACAGCGGTATCACGCCGCCGACCGAACCGAACGGTAATGGACCGCCGCGTTCTGTTCGCGAGTCTGATTCTGTTGGCCGGCGGCGCGACCGGTGTCAGCGTCGCGCTCTTCGCGTTCGTCGGCGTCGACGACGCGACGATCGACGCCGAAGTCGTCTGGGAGTCCGACCCCGTCGCGGGCGACGACGGCACCGGCGCGGTCGTCGCCACCATGGACGGCGACCCGCTCGTCCTCCAGTCGACGGTCGAGGACGAGACCCGGACGATACGGGCCACCGCGGTGGGCGGCGACGTGGAGTGGCGGACGGCGGTCGGGGAGGGCGGCGGGACCGGCGGCTCCGGGACCGACGGCACCGACGAGAGTACCGGCGCCGACCCCCCGGCGACGAGCGGGCTGGTCACCGGCGAGCTCGACGGCGCGGAAGCGGTCGCGTTCACCACTGAGACGGGCGCCCTCGTCGTCCTCGACCCGACCGACGGCACCGAGCGGGTCACCGTCGATCTGGGTGGTCCGGGCGGGCTCCGGCCCGCGATCGGCGACCTCGACGGGGACGGCGACGGCGAGGTCGCCGCGGTCACGACCGACGGACGAGTCCGAGCCGTCGACGCCTCCGGCGAGACGGTCTTCGAGACGGACCTCGACGCACCGGTAGAGCGGCGACCGCTCGCGGTCGACTTCGGCGCGGCCGGCGGCAGCGGTGACGAGGCAGGCGACGACGGCGACGAAATCGACCGCGGGCTCGCCGTCGCGACCGCGGCTGACGGCGACCACTCCATCAGCCTGCTCGACGCTGACGGCGAGGCGCAGTGGACGGCGACCCCGTCGGTCACGCCGCTGAGCTGGACCGCGGCGGACACGCGGAGCGGTCCGGTGCTCGCACTCGGCGGCGCGAACGGCAACCTGGAGACGATCGACGTCGCCGACGGCGGCAGCCGCTACGATGTCGGACTGCAGGACCTGCCCGTCACCGTCGGCGACGCGGACCCCGGTCGGGTGTACGTCGGCGGGAGCGGCAGCGTCTGGGCGGTCGACCTCCTCGACGGCGAAGTCGTCTGGAAACAGCAGTACGGCGGCGACACGCGAGTGAACGCGCCCGGCGTCGCCGACGTCGACGGCGACGGCTCCCCGGGTCCGGTCGTGGTGAACCAGAACGGGGGCGCGCTCGCGCTCAACCAGAACGGCGAGGCGATCGCCCGCGGCGACGTCGGCGGCGCCGTCGTGTACGCGGGGCCGCTGTTCGCGGACGCGACCGGCGACGGAAGCGCCGAGGTGCTCGTCGTCGCCGACGACGGCCGAGTCACCGCGCTGTCCGACTGACCGGGTCAGCGCTCCTCACGGACGATTTATGAGTCGCTACTGGGTCGGAACCCGTCCCAGTCTCCGAATTTCAGTGGCAATTTCACCGGAAACGAGGTGTGTCGGAATAGCTACCGCTCCCGAGCGCGGAACACGCGAAAACAAATACGAAAGCGGAAACCGCGTCGCCGTTCAGTGCTGCTCGTCCTCGTACACCCACGCGGCGGTGTCGAGGCCGTAGTCGACGAGCTCGTCCTCGTCGAAGAACAGGTCGATCTCGCGCTCGTTGGCGCCCTCGTCCTCGTGGTCCGACGCGTGGATCACGTTGTGGCCGAGGTCTAAGCCGAAGTCGCCGCGGATCGTGCCCGGGGCGGACTCGGCGGGGTCGGTCTCACCGACCATCGCGCGGACCTGTCGGGTCGCGTCCGCGCCCTCCCACACCATCGCGAAGACGGGGCCGGAGGTGATGAACTCGACGAGGCCGTCGAAGAACGGCTTGTCCTCGTGCTCGCCGTAGTGCTCGTGGGCGAGCTCCTCGTCGATCCGCATGAACTTGCCGCCGACGAGCTTCAGACCGCGCTCCTCGAATCGGGAGACGATCTCACCGATGAGGCCGCGCTGCACGCCGTCGGGCTTGACCATCACGAAGGTGCGCTCGTCGTGGTGACTCATCTACTCGCCACCCTGATTGCGCCCTTCCTCGGTCCACTCGAGGTCGCGCGCCTCGCGGCCGAGGAAGTAGTTCTTCTCCGCCTTCGAGTCGACGAAGTGGAGGATCTGTCCGTCCTTCTTGACGTACATCGTGCCCGTGCCGGGCTCGATCTCTTCGCCGGTGTAGTCGCAGGTGCGTGTCTCGACCATTGGTTATCGCCCTCCGATGGAGTCGGCGTCGCGCTGGGTCTCCCGGAGCTGGAGCACGTCGCCCATGCGGACGGGGCCCAGGACGTTCCGGGTGATGATCCGGCCCTGGTTCGATCCTTCCTGGATGCGGCATTTGACCTGCATGGCCTCGCCGTGCATCCCGGTCTTGCCGACGACCTCGATGACCTCCGCGGTCGTCGAGTCGCCGGTGCCCTCTTCTGCGCTCATGGGTGGTTATCGGAGCTCCGCGACCTTCTCGCCGATGTCCTCGACGTCGTCGTCGGCGTCGCCGGCGTCGACGACGGCGGCGGCGGCCGAACCGACTTCGAGACCGGCGGCGTGGCCGACTTCGTCCTGGGTGTCGACGAAGACGACCGGGATGCCCTTCTCCTCGGCGAGTTCGGGGAGGTGCATCACGATCTCCTCGGGGGAGACGTCTTCGGCGACGATGACGAGGTCAGCGTTGCCGCGTTCGACGGCCTTCGTGGTCTCGTTGGTTCCTTTCTTCACGGTACCGGTGTCTCGGGCGACCTCGAGTGCCTCGAGCGATCGCTCGGCGAGGTCGGCTGGGGTGTCGTAGTCTACGTAAACGGGCATGTGTTATTCACCTGTCCTCCGTGCGGGCTCGCGTGTCCGTCCCGTGGTCGGTCCCTATCGGAACGGCACATCATCAACCCCACAGAGGCTGTGACCCGACGTAGTCCGGACACCCATAAAAGCGCTTTCAATGTCCTGCGCGTGTGCGAGCGGGGATCACGGGGCTCTCGCCGTCGCTCGACGCCTCGTCACCGGACCACCGCCAATCCGACCGCGTCGAGCCGATCGTCGACCGTCGCTGCGACTCCGCGTTTTTTAAGCGTCGGTCGCCCGTTCGTTCCGACATCGAATGGTCCGTCTCGTTCACTACTCCGATATCGAGAACGTCTTCGACGCCCCCGAACGGGCCGCCCGCCTCGCCGGCCGGATCCGCGACCTCTCCGGTCCCGACGCCGCCGTCGTCGCCACCGGCGACACCACCGCTCCCGGCGTCCTCTCGCTGGTCGCGACCGGTCGGCAGATACTCGACTTCTACGCCGCGACCGACACGCTTCTCGACACGTTCGGCAATCACGAGTTCGACTACGGCCCGGACCCCCTCCGCGGGCTCGTCGACGACGCCACCGCGACGTTCGTCTCCGCGAACGTCCGCGACGAGAACGGCGACCCCTTCGGCCGCGACGAGGGCGTCGTCCCGTGGACGGTCCGCCCGATCGACGGCGCAACCGTCGGATTCGTCGGCGTCACCGACCCCGCCACCGACTCGCTGAACCCGATGGCTGCCGAGCTCTCCTTCGACGAGCCCGTCGCCGCCGCGCGGAACGCGCTCGCCCAGATGCACGCCGATGTCGCGGAGCGCGGCGACGAGCTCGATTACGCCGTCGTCCTCTCGCACCTCGGTGCGGGCGACGGCGACCTCGCTCGCGAGCTCGACGTCGACGTGGTCCTCGGCGGCCACGTCCACAGCCCGCGCAACGAGCGCGTCGCGGACACCCTCTTGGTCCGCCCCGGAGTGAACGGCGAGTCCGTCGTCGAGGTCACTCTCGGTGGGGCGGGGAGCGCCGAGGCGGGGAACGACGACGAGCCCCCGGTCCCCACCGCGACACTCCACGAGCCCGACGGCGCCGACCCCGTCGACGGGCTCGAGGCCGCGCTCGAAGAGCGGATGGCCGCCGCGGATCTGGACGAGGTCGTCGACCGCGTCGACGACCCGATCGAGCGGACCGGTCCGGTCGTTCACGGCGGGGAGTGCCGCGTCGGCAACTTCGTTGCGGACGCCTTCCGCTGGGTGCTCGACGCCGACGTGGGGCTCTCGAACGCCGGCGGGCTCCGGCAGGGCGACCCGTGGGTCGGCGGGGTGACGAAGGCGGACCTGATCAGCCTGATCCCGTTCGAGGAGCCGGTTGCGCTCGCGTCCGTTACCGGTGCCGAGCTGCGCGACGTGCTCCGCGAGATGGCCGCGCCCGACGTCGACTTCGGCGAGGACCACTGGTGGCACGGCCACGTCTCGAACGCGCGGGTCGTCTGGGACGCCGACGCCGAGCTGATCCTGGAGGCCACCGTCGGCGGCGAGCCGATCGACCCCGACGCGCGCTACACGGTCGCCGTCTCGGAGTACCTGCTGCACTCCGACCACGAGTTCCCGACGCTCGCGCAGCGACACCGGGTGGACGAGGCCGACATCCAGTACGAGGTGCTGGCCGACTACGCCCGCGAGCGCGGGATCGACCCGGAGGTCGAGGGCCGGATCGAGATCCGCAACCGGGAGGCGGTCGCGGGCGAGAGCCGGTGAGAGCCGGCGGCTCGGGAGGGCGTGCGAACCGGCGCTGAAAAGAGGGACGCGGCTCAGGCGCTCCCGTCGACGAACTGCTCGGCGCCCTCGTAGAACCAGTAGCCGTTCTCGCGCATCGCGCGCCCGAGCTCTTGGTGGAACTCGACGAAGTCCGCGAACTCCTCTTTGTCGACGTTCTCGAAGATCTCTTCGACGGAGACGACCGTCTCGAAGTCGATCCGGATCGGGTGATCCCCGTACTGCTCGACGTAGTCGGCGGCCGACAGCGGGAAGTCCTCCTCCTCGTCGATCTTCTTCGCGAGCACCGCGTGCCCGTACTGCCGCATGCCCTCGCTCCCCTGTTCGCCGTCGGGGTCGTGTGGCCAGTCCATACCTCCCGGTTCCTCGGGGCCGGCCATAGTCATTACGGAAGCTAGACCGAACTCGGGCGGTTCGCTCGGTGGATCGACCGAAGCGGCCGCGCCCCTCGTCGCCCGCGAGAGCCGGCGCACGACTCGACAGGTAATTAAACTATTACTCAATTTATTAACAGTATACTATAACGTAAAAACATTTAGAATACTCGGCATCGATCGTTCACTCGGATCACACCATGAGAGCAGTCGTATATCAGGGCCCGTACGACGTGGCCGTCGAAGAGGTAGATGACCCGCAGATCGAACATCCGAACGACGTCGTGGTCGACATCACGACCTCGTGTATCTGCGGCTCCGACCTCCACATGTACGAGGGTCGGACCGCGGCGGAAGAGGGGATCGTGTTCGGCCACGAGAACATGGGCATCGTCTCGGAGGTCGGCGAGGCCGTCTCGACGCTGGAAGAGGGGGACCGCGTCGTGATGCCGTTCAACGTCTCCTGTGGGTTCTGTCAGAACTGCGAAGAAGGGTACACCGGCTTCTGTACCAACGTCAACCCCGGCTTCGCGGGCGGCGCGTACGGCTACGTCGCCATGGGCCCGTATCCGGGCGGACAGGCCGAGAAACTGCGCGTCCCGTACGCCGACCACAACGCCCTGAAACTCCCCGAGGGACGGGAGCACGAGGACGCGTTCTCGCTGCTCGCGGACATCTTCCCGACCGGCTGGCACGGCACGGAGCTGGCGAACCTCCAGCCCGGCGAGTCGGTCGCCATCTTCGGGGCCGGCCCGGTCGGGCTGATGGCCGCCTACAGCGCGAAGATCAAGGGCGCGGCCGAGATCTACGTCGTCGACCAAGTGCCGAGCCGCCTCGAACTGGCCGAGGACCATTGCGACGCCACCGCCATCGACTTCTCCGAGGGCGATCCGGTCGACCAGATCATCGAGGAACACGGCGGGATGGTCGACAAAGGGGTCGACGCCGTCGGGTACCAGGCGACCGACCCCGAGGACGTCGACACCGACACCGAGGACTACTCCTACCAGCCGGCCAAGGAGAACCCGGCGGTCGTGATCAACAACCTCATCCGCGTCGTCCGACCGACCGGCGAGCTCGGCATCCCCGGTCTGTACGTGCCGGAGGACCCGGGCGCGCCCGACGACATGGCCGCACAGGGCCGACTCGGGATCGACTTCGGGAAGTTCTTCGAGAAGGGGCTGAAGTGCGGAACGGGTCAGTGTAACGTCAAGTCGTACAACCGGTACCTCCGCGACATGATCATCGAGGGACGCGCGGACCCGAGCTGGGTCGTCTCGCACCGCGTCAACCTCGACGAGGCGCCGGAGATGTACGAGGCGTTCGACGCCCGCGAGGAGGGCGTCACGAAGGTCCTGCTCGAGCCCTGAACCGCCGAGGCTTCGCCTCGCCGTCGCCGGTCCGAATTTTTCAACCCCCGACGGTCGTCACGCCCGGAGCCACGCCTTCGGGTGTTCCGCCCGGAGGTGCGACTGGTACCGAGAGATGAGCTCCGGATACCCGTCGGCGACGCAGTGCCAGCCGCAGTGCTCACAGCGCCGTTCGACCGCTTCGTCGTCGCTCTGGACGTGTCCGCCTCGCCTGTATGTAACCATAGTGAGATTCTTTGCGGCCGATCCGCGTCGATAGGTACCATATGTCTCGAACCCGGTTCACTCTGTCGGCGGCGACGAAGACGCGCTCTCGCCGGCGCTCGCGAGGCCGGACCCCCGACCGCCGAAACCGGTATGTCGGTTCCGGGCGTTTCGGCCCGTATGTGCAAGTACTGTAACTGGGCCTTCCACGACGGGTGGGGCGAACTGCTGAAGTACGACGACGTCTACCAGTCGGCGGTCGGCGCGGAGACCGAGTCGACGCACGGGTTTCACGAGGAGTGGGACGACCTGCAGTCAGAACTGGGTATCTGACGCGGACCGATCGGCCGGGCCGGGTCAGAGCGGGAAGGCCTCCGCGCTCTCGACCGCGTCCGGGTCCGCCGCCGCGAGGTCGTCGAGCTCCCCGCGGATCCGCGCTTCGTCCATTTCACTACCGATGAACACGAGCCGCGTACGCCGGTCGCCGTCTGGGCTCCACTCGCCGATCGGCCCCGCCTGTACCGAGGGGCCGGCCTGGCTCACGCCGATCACCTCGTCGGTGCCCGCGACGTTCGCGACGCCCTTCGCCCGCACGACGGCGCCGTCCCAGTCGTCGAGCCACGCCGCGAACGGCTCCGGGTCGAGGGCGTCGGCGGAGCGGTAGACGAACGAGTCGACGCCGTGGGCCGCGGCGGCGCCCTCGGCGTGGTCGTGGTGATCGCCCGCCGATTCCTCCTCCCCCTCGCTCTCGGCGATCGCGCGCTTCCAGCCCGGCGACCGCTTGGCGGTCTCGAAGTCGAACCGACCGGTGTCGAGCACGTCGTCCGGGTCCACCTCTGAGTAGCTGGTCCGGATCCGCGTAGCCCGCGGCCCGAGCCGGTCCGCGACCGACTCGATCTCGTCGAGCACGTCGTCGGGGACCATGTCCGTCTTGTTCAACACGAGGACGTCGCAGAACTCGATCCCCTCGACGAGCACGTCGGCGAGGGGGCGGTCCGCGGCCGGCTCCCCGTCGCCCGGGAGGCTCTCGCCCGCGTCGAACTCCTTCCAGAACCCGTAGGTGTCGAGGACGGTCACCATCGTGTCGAGCCGGAAGCGTTCCGTCGGGTCGATCTCGGAGTCCTCGGTCCCCTCGGTGAACGCCCGCGCGATCGGGATCGGCTCGGAGATCCCCGACGACTCGACGAGGAGGTAGTCGAACTCCCTCGATTCGGCGAGCGCGGCCGCCTCGCTCAGCAGGTCGTCCTGCAGCCGACAGCAGATGCAGCCGTTCGAGAGGTCGACGATCCCCTCCTCGTCGTTCTCGCGCGCGACGAGCTCGGCGTCGACGTTCACCTCGCCCATGTCGTTTAAGATGACGGCGATCCGCCTGTCGCCGGGGTTCGCGAGCAGGTGGTTCACCATCGTCGTCTTCCCGGCGCCGAGGTAGCCGCTGAGGACGGTGACGGGAATTCGATCGTCGCTCATACGTGTTACCGTGAGACGTGCCATCTGTATGAAACGATCGATCAGGTGGTTCTACTGATACAAAGCTTACACCGACCGCCGGGCGGTTCTCCCGTATGCTCCGCCGAGCCCTCCTCGCGACCGCGACCGCCGTCTCGACCGCTTCCCTCGCTGGCTGTTCGGTGCCGCCGTGGGGCGACGACCCGGAGAGTATCGACGGCGCCGAGGTGACGCTTCGCCGCGAGCACACCGGCGAGTTCCGGTCCGCGGAGCCGGGACCACAGGACGCCGCGGAACTGCACCGAGCGCTCGACGCGGATCCGGCTCGGATCACGGTCAGAGGGCGTCTGCTCGACGGCTCGCGCGAGTGCTACCGCGTCGCGCTGGTCGAGGCGGAACCGGCCGACGCCGCCCTCCGACTCCGGTTGACGACGGAAGACGACCCCGACTACGAGGAGAGCGGATGCAGCGACATCGGTCAGGACCACCCGTACGAAGTCGACGTCGAGTTCGACGAGGCGTCGGTCGCCGAGCGAGTCGAAGTCCGGCACGGCGACGAGATGGTGCTCGACGAGCGGGTCTGATCGGCAGAGAAATGACGGAATCGAGCTCACGCATTTATAAGAATTCGGCAGCGGCGCGTGCCTGCGAGGCCGCCCCGCGGCCGAGCAGCACGCGCGAGGGAGTCGGTCACTCGGAGCGAAGCGGAGAGTGACCGACGAGGTTGGGGGGGTGTGAGGGGCGGTCGCGGTGCGGGCGGGACTCAAAGGGGCAGTCGCGAGGGCGAAGCACGGCGACGGAAGCACCGCAGGGAGCGAGTGAAACGAGCGACTGAGGAGCGCACCGAGTCGCGCGAGTCCTCGCGACTGGGGCTTCGGAGGTCTTCACCGTCGATCCACTGTCGACCGCTTATAAGCGAGCGACTGGGGCTTCGGAGGTCTTCAC
>NZ_AOJH01000050.1 GCF_000337355.1 Halorubrum kocurii JCM 14978
TTATAAGCGAGCGACTGGGGCTTCGGAGGTCTTCACCGTCGATCCACTGTCGACCGCTTATAAGCGAGCGACTGGGGCTTTGGAGGTCTTCACCGCAGCACCAGCAGCATCCATTCAAAAACGATCGATGAAAACCTCTCAGCCTGCCACCTAACTACCAACCCCACCTTATCGCTCGATCCCGCCCTGCTCTTTGATCCGCATGATGTGCCGGACGTTGAGGTAGATCTCCTCCGGCGAGGTCTGCTCGTCGGGGTCGTACAGGTCCGACACGCGGTAAATGATCGCCGAGAGCTGCTGGCTCTCGGAGCTGTCCCCGCGCACGTCGGCGGCGACCTCGCGGAGGAACGCGCGGACCTCGTCGTCGTCCGGGAACTCCCCGGCGGCCGCGTCCGCGGCCGACGCCGGGACGACCGGGTCGACGCCGGCGGCGTCGAGGGGGTCGGCGGGGTCGGCCTCGTCTCCGGCGCGCTCGTCCTCCTCACCGCCCCTATCGGCTCCGTCCTCCCCGATCATCGGCCCTCGCTCACCCCGCGCCGGCGCACGACGCCGGCGTTGTTCGCCACGTTCTCGACGATCACCTTGAACGCGTCCGCGGTCTCGCCCTCCTCCAAGACCACCGGCTCGCCGTCGTCGCCGCCGGTGCGAACCGCTGGGTCGAGCGGGACGCCGCCGAGGAAGGGGAGCTCGTGCTCCTGCGCCAGCGCCTTCCCGCCGCCGGAGCCGAAGATATCGTGGAAGCCGCCGCAGTCCGGACACCGGAAGCCGGCCATGTTCTCGGCGATCCCGAGCACGTTCGTGTCGTGTTTGCCGAACATCCGGAGCCCCTTCACCGCGTCGTCGAGCGCGACCTCCTGCGGCGTCGTGACGATGACGGCGCCCGTCAGCGGGAGCGTCTGGAGGATCGTGAGCTGCGTGTCGCCGGTGCCCGGCGGGAGGTCCATCACGAGGTAGTCGAGCTCGCCCCACTCCACGTCCTGTCTCTTATACACATCTCTGATGGC
>NZ_AOJH01000051.1 GCF_000337355.1 Halorubrum kocurii JCM 14978
GGCGCTCTTCGGCCGAGACCATCCGCGGGACGTTCGGCCCGTACACGTCGGCGTCGAACAGCCCGACGCGAGCTCCCAGCTCCGAGAGTCCCGCCGCGACGTTGACGGCCATCGTCGACTTGCCGACGCCGCCCTTCCCGGAGGCGACCGCGATCACGTTCTTCACGCCCGGGAGCACCTGCTCGTCCGGCGCCAGCTCGTCCGGGATCGACGCCGACAGCGCCACGTCGTGCCCGGTGTCCGCGAGCGCCGCCCGCACGTCGTCGGCGATCGCCGACTCGTGCGGCGAGAAGGGGGCGCCGAGCGCGAGGGAGACGCGGACCTCGTCGGAGCCCTCGTCCACTTCGACATCGTTCACCAGCCCGAGCGAGACGATGTCGCCACCGAGGTCGGGGTCCTGCACGTCGGCGAGCCGCTCCCGCACGTCCGCTTCGTTCATGCCCGAAGGGACGGTCGTGGGTCGAATAAGGGTTCTGTCACCCGGCCTAGTCGATCCGCGTCCCGGCGTCCTCGCCGCGCAAGAACGGCGCCAGCCCCGCGGCGCCGAACACGTACGCGGGCGCGTCGAGCGCCAGCAGCTCCCGGACCTTCGCCGCCATCCCGCCCGACACGTCGGTCGCGTCGCTCGCGCCCAGCGCGTCGGCGACCGCCTCGAACGAGTCGATCGACGGGATCACGTCGCCGTCGCCGTCGAGGACGCCCGGCACCGTCGAGCAGACCCCGACCCGCCGCGCGCCGAGCCCGACCGCGAGCTCGACGACAAGCTCGTCCCCCGAGACGACGGTGATCCCGGAGCCGGTGGTCGCGACGCCGTCGCCGTGGAGCACGGGAACGAACCCCTCACCGAGCAGCGTCGCCGTCGAGGAGAGCGGCAGGTCGAGGGCGCCGTCGGGTCCTTCGGGGCGCGCCGACAGCGAGAGCGGGTGGACCGGCACGGCGGGCACGTCCCGCTCGTGGAGTCGGTCGAGCACCGCTCGGTTCAGCTCCGTCATCGCGCCGTGGATGTCCATCACCGCGTCCGCGTCACCGGTCCCCGCGGTCGTCGAGACGCCGTGCTCGCTGGCGTGGTGGTGGCCGAAGCTCCCGCCGCCGTGAACGACGACGAGCCGCTCGACCGCGCCGTCGGCGAGCGCGCCCGCGACTGCGTCGCAGGCCGCGGCGAGGGCGTCCTCGTCGAGCGTCTCCGGACGGTCTTTCTCGGTGATCAGGCTCCCGCCGAGCTTGAGCACGACGGGAGGGGCCCCGGAGCCCGACCCGACGTCGTCGCCGGAAGCGCCGCCGTCACCCGTCACGGCTCCACCACCCGGACGCCCTCCGTCGCGAGCTCAGCGCGGAACGACTCCTCGCACCCCTGCGTGAAGGAGAGCGCCGTCTCGGTCGCGTCGCTCGCGTCGAGCGCGACGATACAGCCGCCGCCGCCCGCGCCGGTGAGCTTCGCGCCGTGCGCGCCGGCGTCGCGGGCGGCCCACACCATCGCGTCGAGCGAGCGCGCGGAGACCCCGAGCGCCGAGAGGAGCCCGTGGTTGAAGTCCATCAGCTCACCCAGCTCCGCGAGCAGCGCCGGCGAGGGGTCGGTCCCCGGGTCGGCGTCGGCGAGCAGCGCCTCGCCGGTCCGGACCACGTCGCCGACCGACTCGATGGTGTCCGCGGCGAAGCGGTACTCCTCGCGAAGCTCCCCGACCCCGGCGACGAGCTCGCCGGTGTCGCCCGCGCCGCCGTCGAACCCGACGACGAACGGGAGGTTCGGCGTCTCGATCGGCTCGCAGTCGTCGCCCTCGACGCGGACCGCGCCCCCCATCGTGGAGCAGAACGTGTCGGCGCGCGAGGCCTGCCCGTCCTGGACCTCGTGTTCCGCGCGGTACGCGCGGTCGGCCAGCTCCCGGCGGTCGAGCGGCTCGCCGAGCGCGCGCGTCGCGGCGTCGATCCCCGCGACGACGACGGCCGCGGAGGAGCCGAGCCCGGCCCCGAGCGGGATGTCGCTCTCGACGGTGATGTCGAAGCCGGCGTCGGGGGCGTCCGCCGCGTCCCGGGCCTGCCTGACCGCGGCGTCGACGTAGCCCATCGCGGCCTCGACCAGCGGGGTCGGCACGTCCACGTCGGGGCGGTCGTCCGTCTCCCCGGAGTACTCCACCGTGAACCCGTCGAGAGAGAGGTCCTCGGCCTCGACGCGGACGTGGTCGTCCGACCGGGGCTCGGCGGTCACCGCGGCGCGTCGCTCGATCGCCGCCGGCACGGCGGGCTCGCCGTAGACGACGGCGTGTTCGCCGAAGAGGTACACCTTCCCCGGCGCTTCACAGACGGTCATACGAACTCCCTCTCCCCGCGCGCTTACAGGCGTTGCGCTTGCCGGGTCGGGCGACTCGTCGGCCGACCCTCACCTTTTCGGCGCCGGCCGCCGTCGCGTGTGCCATGACTCAGCTCCCGTCGCTGCTCGCGCGGTCTATCGCGGACTTCGTCGAGGGCGTCGCCGTCGCGATACCGCGGCTCCTCTCCGGGGCGGTCTTCCTCGCGCTGGCGTACGGGACGGTTCGGATCGCCCTCTCGCTGGTGCGGGCCTCGGTCCGTCGGGTGTACGTCGGCGACCGAGAGCTCGTTGGCGACCTCCTCGTCACGCTCGCGGCGATCTTCCTGTGGTTCGGCGTCGCGTTGACGTTCCTGAAGATCCTCGGCATGGGCGACGTGGCGGCGAGCCTGGGCACCGCGGTCGGCTTCATCGCGCTGGGCGTCTCCTACGCGCTCTCCGAGATGATCGAGGACACGGTGGCCGGCGTCTACCTCCTCCGTGACCCCGACTTCAACGTGGGGTACCGCGTCGAGGCGAAGGGCGTGTCCGGAACGGTCGCCGCGATCGAACTCCGGAAGACCCGTATCGATACGGACGACGGCGATCGGGTCGTCTTGGCGAACCGAGAGATCGAAGGGAAGTGGACGTACGAAGGCCCCGACGGCGGAACGGCGTGAACGGCTCGGGAGGTGCGCCTCGGAGCCTACCAAACACTTATTTAGTCGGGATGAAAGCGAACGAACATGTCTGACAGCACTGAGACCGGTGAGGCGACGGTCCCGGGAGACACGACCCTCGCGGCGTTGGCGCACGCCTCCGCGCTCGTCGCGTCCTTCTTCGGACCCATCCTCTTCCTGATACTCGCGGACGACGACGACGAGCTCGTTAAACAGAACGCCAAGAACGCGCTCAACTTCCAGATCGTCGTGTTCGTGGCGCTGGTGGTCTCCGGGCTGTTGACTGTCGTGCTCGTCGGGTTCCTCCTGCTTCCCATCGTCGGCGTGATAGACCTCGTGCTGGTCCTGATAGCGACGGTGAGGGCCAATGACGGCGAGGTGTACGCGTACCCGTACACGCCCGACATCATCTGATCGGTCGGCATCAGCGGTCGGACCCGGCGAGACCGGCCCCGCCGCTCTCGGAGCTTTTTGCAACGCGCGGTCGCTGCCGCTCGAACCGTCATCCCGTGCCGAGTACTGAAAAGTCGAACTCGACGTCGAAACGGCCTACAGCTCGTCCTCGAAGTCGTCGAGGGCGAAGACCGTGTCGGCGCCGCGGCGGTCGAGCGTCTCGTTGGCGAGGAGCCAGTAGACGACCGACAGCGCGCGTCGACCCTTGTTGTTCGTCGGGATGACGAGGTCGACGTTCGACAGCTGGTTGTTGGAGTCGCACATCGCGATCACCGGGATACCGACGGTGATGGCCTCCTTGACGGCCTGCGCGTCGCCGATGGGGTCAGTGACCACGACGACGTCCGGCTCGATGTAGCCGGCGTAGTCGGGGTTCGTCAGCGTGCCGGGAATGAAGCGGCCCGTGCGTGCGCGGGCGCCGATGGCGTCCGCGAACTTCTCGGCCGGGAACCGGCCGTACTGCCGCGAGGACGTGACGAGGATCTGCTCGGGGTTGTAGTTCGCGAGGAAGTCCGCGGCGGTGCGGATCCGCTGGTCGGTCAGGCTCACGTCGAGGACGTACAGGCCGTCGTCGCGAACGCGGTGGATGAACCGCTCCATGTCGGCCGTCTTCTGCTGCGTCCCGATGTGGACCCCGGCGGAGAGGTAGTCCTCGACGGGGATCAGTAGGTCGACGTCGTCGTCGGGCATGACGTCGTCGTCGAACGGGGAGGCGTCTTCCTCCTCGTCCGCGGCGTCGTCGCTTTCGGCGGATTCGGCGTCGGCGGGTGCTTCGGGTTCGGCGTCAGTGGACGCCCCCTCGGCAGCCGCGTCGGCGGTCGGTTCCTCGGTCGTGTCGGCCTCCTCCTCGACCGCCGCGTCGACCGCCTCGGTCTCCGCGTCGTCGTCGAGTTCGACCGCGTCGTTGTCTTCGCTCATGCGTGGTGTCGGCCCGTCATACCGCGTCGTCCGCGATGCGGACCAGTTCGTTCAGCTTGGCGGTTCGCTCGCCGCCGACTGTCCCGGTCTTGATGAACCCGGCGTCGGTCGCCACGGCGAGGTGTGCGATGGTGGTGTCCTCGGTCTCGCCCGAACGGTGGGAGATGATCGTCTCGTAACCGTTACGGGCGGCGAGTTCGACCGCGTCGAACGTGTCCGACAGCGTCCCGATCTGGTTCGGCTTGATCAGGATGCTGTTGGCCGCTCCCTTCTCGATGCCCTCCTGGAGCCGCTCGACGTTGGTGACGAACAGGTCGTCGCCGCAGATCAGCGTCCGGTCACCGACCCGGTCGGTCAGCTCCGCGAACGCCTCGTAATCGTTCTCGTCGAGCGGGTCCTCGACGTACGCGAGGTCGTACTCCTCGACGAGGTCGGCGACGTAGTCGACCTGCTCGCCCGTCGACTTCGTCTCGTCGCCGTACACGTACGCGCCCTCGTCGTCGTCGTACAGCTCCGCGGCGGCCATGTCGAGGCCGAAGCGGATCTCGAAGCCCACGTCGTCCTCGACGCGGTCGACCGCCTCGTCGACGACCTCGAACGCGTCGGCGTCCGAGATCGGGGGCGCCCACGCGCCCTCGTCGCCCTTCGCCGCGGGGACGCCGCGCTCGTCGAGCACGTCAGCGACCGCCGCGTGGACCGCGGCGTTCGCGAAGACGGCCTCGGAGACGCTCGGCGCGCCGACCGGCGCTGCCAGGAACTCCTGAATGTGGGTCGCCTCCTTGGCGTGCTCCCCGCCGCCGACGACGTTGCCGAGCGGAATCGGGAAGTTCTCGCCGCGGAACGCGCCACCGAGGTGCTGGTACAGCGGCGCACCGAGCACGTCGGCGGCGGCCTTCGCGGCCGCCATCGAGATCGCGACCGCGCTGTTGGCGCCGATCGCGGAGAAGTCGTCCGTCCCGTCGGCGGCGCGAAGCGCGCTGTCGACGGCACGCTGGTCGCCCGCGTACACGCCTTCGAGGCGGGGGACCGCGTGTTCGCGGGCCGCCGCGATGGACTCGTTCGCGGGGAGTTCGATCGCCTCGTACTCGCCCGTGGACGCCCCGCTGGGCGCCGCCCCGCGGCCGAAGCCGCCGGACTCGGTGAGCACGTCGGCCTCGACGGTGGGGTTTCCGCGCGAGTCGAGCACGCGCCGCAGCGAAATGCTGGTGATTCGTGTCATTAGTTGGATTCCCTCCGGACGGTGAACGGAAGCGCACCCGCGTCGTACTCCTCGGCGGCGACGAGGATGGGCTCCGTCTGGTCCGTCTCGATCAGCACGGGTGCCCCGTAGGACACCTGCAGCGCTCGCGCGCCGAGAATTCGTGCCTTCTCGTATCGATTGTATCGCTGTTCTGGCATGGTTTACTGGTACGGCGAGACGACGTCGACGAGGTCGCGGTGGCTGACCAGCATTCGGCGGCAGCAGTGCCGGTCGACGCCGAGGTCGTCGAGCACTTCGCCCGGGTCCTCGTCGCCCTCGCGGGCGCGCTCCTTGAACTCTTCCCAGTGTTCACCCACGACGTTGCCGCACGTGAAACACCGGACGGGGATCATCATGATTGGATCACCTCAGCGGTAGGACTTCTGGTAGCGGGCACGCGCGCCGGGTCCGCCCCACTTCTTGGGTTCGGACTGGCGCACGTCGTTGACCAGCAGCGTGCGGTCGAAGCTCATGTACGCGTCGCGCAGCTCGGCGTCGCCGAGGTGCTGGACGAGGCCGCGCGCGATGGCGGTCCGCGTCGCGTCGGCCTGGCCGCTGAAACCGCCGCCCTCGACGTTGACCTCGATGTCGACGTCGGCGCGGAGCTCCTCGCCGGCGATGCGGAACGGCTCCAGCATCTTGAGCCGTGCCTGCTCCGGTTCGACCAGCTCGACTGGCTGGGAGTTGATGCGAACGCGACCCTCGCCGTCGCGCACGGTGGCGCGGGCGACGGCCGTCTTCTTCTTGCCTGAGGTGTTAGTTACCATGTGACGTTGGCTCCCAGAGACTCGGAGATGTCCCCGAGCGTCGTGAATTTGATGTTCGAGAGGCGGTCGAGCGAGGTGCCGTCGAGGACGACGCTCTCGACGTCCTCGTCGCGCTCGTAGGGGTTCCCGACGTACACGCGCACGTTCGAGAACGCCTCGCGGCCGTCCTCCGTCTTGTACGGAAGCATGCCGCGGATGGCACGCTTGAAGATCCGGTCGGGGCGCTTGGGGTAGTACGGCCCGCTGTCGGAGCCGAGCTCCGCGCGGGTGTGGTACGTCTCCATCGTCGCCTCCTCGTTACCGGTGATGACCGCGCGCTCGGCGTTGACGACAGCGACCGTTTCGCCGTCGAGGACGCGCTGGGCGACCTTCGACGAGACGCGACCGAGGATGCAGTCTCGGGCGTCGACGACGACGTCCGCGTCGATCTTCGCGAGACTCATCGGATCACCCGGACGTTGCTCCCTTCGGGATTCTGTTCGATGAACTGTTCGAGCGACACCGCTTCGCCGGCCTGATCGATCTTCGTACGGGCGGTGCCCGAGAAGTCGACGGCGGCGACGGTGACGTTCTTTTCGAGCACACCGCTGCCCAGCACCTTGCCGGGGACGACGACCGTCTCGTCTTCCTGAGCGTACCGTTCGATGCGGCCCAGGTTGACCTCAGCGTGCGTGCGCCGTGGCTTCTCCAGTCGGTCGGCGACGTCCTGCCACACGTTGGCACCGGAGTCGCGCGAGACCGACTTCAGATCGGCGATGAGGTTCTGTAGTTTCGGATTCGTCTTGCTACTCATAGCTGTCCCTCCTGAAATGGAGAGTTAGTGAAAACGGAGTGCAGGGAGCAGGATTTGAACCTGCGGACCTCTACAGGACAGCGCCCTGAACGCTGCGCCGTTGGCCTGACTTGGCTATCCCTGCGTGCACTCCTGCGTAATCCGGCTCCCTTCAAACCACTTTCGGTCCCGTCGTCGGACCGGTCCGACTCGGGTCCGCCGCGCTCCGACGCGGCGTCGGAGCGAATCGCGGCGCCGCGGCTTCGTGCAGGGGCGAGCGCCGTATCTGCGGTTTGAAGGTCCGTCATTACGTTAGACTGCGACTTTCGTCTGTAGTTCGTCCGCGCGCTCCTCGATGGAGTCGATCGCGCGGAGCAGCAGTTCCTCGACGCTGAACGAGCCGTCTGTTTCGATGTGGAACACGAACGCGCCGGGGACGTCCTCGATGCTGACCTCCTTCCCGGGGAACCGTTTCGAGAGGTCGTTGTCGAACTCGTCGGTGAGTTCGATCTCCCCGTCGGGGGTCTCGATGACCCCGCGGAGGATCCGCGGCTCGTCGTCGTCGAACTCGCCGAGGTCGCCCTCGACCGAGACGCGCTGGAGGTGGCGATACCCGACGGAGACGCCGCCCTGGTGTTTGGCGTGCTCCTTACCGGTGTCGAGCACCGCGTCGGCCTCGAACTCCAGCCGCTGTCCCTCCTTCAGTTCGATGATCGGCACGTTGTCGTCCGCGACTTCGACGAGCGGATCGCTGCTCTCGATGTCGCCGGAGTACGCCGTCGCCGGTCCTTCCACGTCGAGCGCGAGGGTGACCTCGTCGCCGACCTCGAAGTCGTCGAGCGGCGTCTTCAGGGGAATGAGCCCCAGCCGAAGCCCGATCATCTCGTCGAACATGACGGAGGAGTTCTCGACGAACCGGACGGTGTCGATCGAGAACGTCGGGACGTCGGCGATCATCGCGCGGCGGATGCCGTTGGCGAACGCCGGCGTGAGCCCGCGGATCAGCACCCGCGCGCTGCGTTCGTCCCGTTCGACGTACTGGACGTCGAAGTCGTCTTCCGTCATGTCAGACTCGCTTGTTCTTGGGCGCCTTCGTCCCGTCGTGCGGGATCGGCGTGACGTCCTCGATCCGGCCGATCTCGACGCCCGCACGCGAAAGCGCGCGGATCGTCGCCTGCGCACCGGGACCGGTGGACTTGTTGAGGTTGCCGCCCGGGCCGCGCACGCGAACGTGCACGCCCTCCAGGCCGGCGTCCTTGACGCGCTCGGCGACGACCTCCGCCATCTGCATGGCGGCGTACGGCGACGCCTCGTCGCGGTTCTGCTTCACCACGGTGCCGCCGGACGACTTGGCGATCGTCTCGGCGCCCGTCTCGTCGGTGACCGTGATGAGCGTGTTGTTGAACGACGCGTACACGTGGGCGATGCCCCACTTTCCGTCCTCGGATTCACTCATGGTTGGTTACTCCTGTGACTCCGCGCGCTCGGGGTGGAGATCGTCCGCGAGCGGGCTGTTCTCATCGAAGGCGATGGCGCCCTCGTCGTCCACGTCGACCTTCACCGACGGGCGCGTGACGCGTGCGCCGTCGACGGTGATGTGGCCGTGAACGATGAACTGTCGGGCCTGCTGGGTCGAGGACGCGAACCCCTGCCGGTAGGCGACCGTCTGGAGACGGCGCTCGAGCAGGTCGGTCACGTCCAGCGAGAGGACCGCAGAGATGTCGTCGTTGTCGCCGAGGATGCCGATGCGGCGGAGCCGCGTAACGAACTCCGCGCCGGCCTCCTGTGCGGCGTCGACGTCGCCCTGGGCCTCGCCGAGCAGGCGACGGGCCTCGCGTCGCATGCTACGCAGCTCGGACTGCGCGCGCCAGAACTCCTCTTTGTTCTTCAGACCGTACCGCGAGAGGAGATCGGACTCCTCGGCGATGCGCTCGCCCTGGTACGGGTGGTTCGGCGTCTCGTAGCCCTTGGTGTTCTTGCCGGTGCTCATTCTTCGTCACCCGCCGCTTCGTCTTCCGCCATCTCCTCGCGGATCTCCTCGACGTTGACCCCGATGGTCCCCTCCGAGCGACCCGTGGACTTCGTGCGCTGGCCGCGTACCTTCTGGCCGCGCTTGTGGCGAACGCCCTTGTACGATTCGATGATCTTCATCCGGTTGATGTCGTGGCGACGCTTCTCGCTGACGTCGGTGCCGACGAGGTGCGTCGTCTCTCCGGAGTAGAAGTCGTTCTGTCTGTTCGTCATCCACGACGGGACGTGGTCTTCGAGGTTCTCTGCGATGTCGACCACCGCGTCGATGTCACCCTCGTCGAGGAGCCCGAACGTGGCGTTCTTGTCCACGTCGGCCTTCTCGGCGACCAGCCGCGCCGTGCGCGTGCCGATGCCGTCGAGTTCGGACAGGCTTCGCTCGACCGTCTTCGTCCCGTCGAGGTCAGCGCCCCCGATCCGGACGAAGTACTGGAGGTCTTCCTCCTCCTCCGGCGAGTCGTCCTGTGATTCTTCCGTGCTCATGTGTTGGTTGTGGTGAGTCCTACCGGCGCGAATCCGGCGGTACTCGGTCCGTTCGAGCGTTGCGGCGGGGATTCGAACCCCGGAGGCAGTGACGCCACAGAGTTAGCAACCCTGCGCCTTGGGCCAGGCTTGGCTACCGCAACTCGCGTCGTATCATCGCCCTGTCGGACTCGGGACCCGGTGCCCCTGCAGTTCGTGCATCCGTATGGTCCCCCTTTCAGTACTTAAACATCACGAAAGCCCCCCGGACTGTTGCGTCCGATTCGCACGGGTGAGAGGCCTTGGCACGGGAGAACGCGTCTCCGCCGGGAGCGGGAGCGAGGGATCCCCGCGGCCCGAGCTTCCGTTTGCCATACCGTTTAGTGGGTGCCGCGGATGGGTCCGCGTATGAAGGCTGTTCAGTTCGACGCCCACGGCGACCGCGACGTGATCGAGTACGGCGAGTTCCCGGACCCGGACCCCGACCGCGGGGAGGTCCTCGTCGACGTCAAGGCGGGCGCGCTGAATCACCTCGACATCTGGACGCGGCGCGGAATGCCCGGGATCGACCTCGAGATGCCGCACATCCCCGGCAGCGACGCGGCCGGCGTCGTCGAGGCGGTCGGCGAGGGCGTCACGCGCTTCGAGCCCGGCGACCGCGTCGCGGTGAGCGCCGGCGTCTCCTGCGGCGAGTGCGAGTTCTGCCGACACGGCGAGGAGTCGCTCTGCCCCTCCTTCCACATCATCGGCGAGCACGTCCGCGGCGTCCACGCCGAGCGCGCGGCCGTGCCGGCCGAGAACCTCGTTCCGGTCCCTGCGGGCGTCGACTGGGAGGTCGCCGGCTCCGCCTCGCTCGTCTTCCAGACCGCCTGGCGGATGCTCCAGACCCGCGCCGACATCGAGGCCGGCGAGAAGGTGCTCGTCTTAGGCGCTTCCGGCGGCGTCGGCCACGCCGCGGTGCAGATCGCCGACCACGCGGGCTGTGAGGTGTTCGCGACCGCCTCCACCGAGGAGAAGCTCTCGCACGCCGAGGCGTGCGGCGCGGACCACGTCATCGACTACGAGGCGAACGACTTCGCCGAGGAGATCTCCGAACTGACCGGGCGACGCGGCGTCGACGTCGTTGTCGACCACATTGGCGAGGCCACCTACCCCGACTCGCTGAAGTCGATGGCGAAGGGCGGTCGCCTCGTCACCTGCGGCGCGACCACCGGTCCGAACCCCGACGCCGGGCTCAACCGGATCTTCTGGAACCAGCTGTCCGTCATCGGCTCGACGATGGCGACGCCCGGCGAGGTCGACGACGTGCTGGAGCTCGTCTGGGACGGCACCTTCGAGCCGCACATTCGGGACACGCTGCCGATGAGCGAGGCCGCGCGCGCCCACGAGATGATCGAGAACCGTGAGGGCTTTGGCAAAGTGGTCGTAAAACCCGACAGTGAGCTCTGAAACCGACGGCAACGCGCGCGAGAGCACGGACGGCGGCTACGTCCACGTGCCGGGCGAAGACGGCGGGAGCGACGGTACCGACCCGGCCGCCTCGGAGCGCGAGCCCGAAGCCGACGGCTTCGGCCGGAAGGGGTGGGCCCTGACAGCGGTGTTGTTCACCTGCATCCTCGTCATCCCCGGGATCATCTACGTGTACCCGTATGCGGCGGGGGCGCTCGGGTTCTCGTTTTTCGCGACGTACCTCGCCTTACCGCTCATCCCGGCCGTCCTGCTCGGTGCGGTGGCGGTCTGGTCGATGACCGGAGCCGTGCGGGATCAATAAGACTGCACCGCGTTCGACGACTGCACCGCGTTCGGCGGCCCCTCCTTGACTCGCGCTCCCCGCCCGCGCGCCGAACGACAACCGTTTTGAACGGCACCCGCGCAGTAGCGATATGTTGATCACCGTCTCCGGCCCGCCGGGAAGCGGGAAGAGCACGAACGCCGCGGGGCTCGCCGATCGGCTCGGCCTCGATCACGTCTCCGGCGGCGACATCTTCCGCGAGATGGCGGCCGAACGCGACATGACGCCCGTCGAGTTCAACGAGTTCGCGGAGGAGGACCCCCAGATCGACCGGGACCTCGACCGCCGGCTGCACGATATCGCCACGACCCGCGACGATCTCGTGTTGGAGTCGCGGCTCGCCGGCTGGCTCTCGGCGGACCACGCCGACTTTCGGTTCTGGTTCGACGCCCCCGTGTCGATCCGCGCCGAGCGTATCGCCGACCGCGAGGCGAAGCACGTCGACCGCGCGAAGGCAGAGACCGAGCGCCGCGAGGCCTCCGAGAAGAAGCGCTACCGCGAGTACTACGACATCGACATCGACGACCTCTCGATCTACGACGCCGCGTACAACACCGCCCGCTGGGGGCCCGATCGGTTCATCGACGTCCTCGTCGCGACTATCGACGCGTACGACCCTGCGACCGACGAGGGGAAGGCGCCGATCGAGGGCGTGAGCTACGACTTCTGACCGCCGACCCGACGCGCTTCACTCCCCGCATGACCCGACACTTCGACGACGCCGACTCCGGCGACGCCGCCGACCGCAGCGACGAGGACCCCCTTCGATCACCCCCGGGCGAGCGCTCAGTCCCGGAGCTGCTCCGGTTCGGCGTCGTCAACGTCGACAAGCCCGCGGGCCCCTCCTCTCACCAGCTCTCCGCGTGGGTCCGCGACGCGGTCAACGAGACGCTGGCGACGCTGGATCCCGACGGTCCGCAGATCGCCGGAGTCGCCCACGCTGGAACGCTCGATCCCAAGGTCACGGGCTGTCTCCCGACACTGACCGGCGACGCGACGCGGGCCGCACAGGTCTTCCTCGAGGGCGGCAAGGAGTACGTCTCGGTGCTGGAGCTGCACGGGTCGCCGCCCGCGGACTTCCGCGACGTGGTTGCCGAGTTCGAGGCGGAGATCTACCAGAAGCCGCCGCGAAAGAGCGCGGTGACCCGCCGGCTCAGGACCCGCACCATCCACGCCCTCGACGTGCTGGAGGTCGACGACCGGCAGGCGCTCCTCCGGATCCGATGCGAGTCCGGGACGTACGTCCGAAAGCTGTGTCACGACATCGGTCTCGCGACCGGCGTCGGCGCGCACATGGGCCACCTCCGCCGCACCGCAACCGACCCGTTCGACGACCGCGACCTGCACCCGTTACAGGACCTCGTCGACGCGCTCGCGTGGGCCGAAGAGGGCGACGAGTCGCTCCTCCGCGAGGTCGTTCGCCCCGCCGAGGACGCGTTCGTCCACCTTCCGTCGGTGACGATCGCGCCCTCCGCCGCGCGCAACGTGGCCACCGGCGCACCCGTCTACGCGCCTGGCGTCATCGACGCGGACTCGGCGGCGGAAACCGGGGTAGGAGACGACGGGAGCGACGACCCCCCGCTCGTCGCCTGTCACACCCCCGACGACGCCGCGGTCTGTCTCGGGCGACTGGTCGGCGATCCCGACGCCGAGTCCGGGGTCGTCGTCTCGCTGGAGCGCGTCCTCGTCTGAGGCCGCCGCGGTCCGCGGGCGAGGAGTGAAACGAAGTCCTTAATTACCGGACTATCGTTTTTTCGAGTGCAGACAGGGACCGTGGGGTAGTGGTATCCTATGCGGATGGGGTCCGTATGACCTGAGTTCGACTCTCAGCGGTCCCATAAATATTCTGACTGGTTCTCATCAGTGACGGGCGGATCGTCGATCGCCCGCCGAACCCGCCGACACGTCGCGGCCGCGTTCTCAAAACAGCACGTACGCGACGCCGTATGCGATCGCCGCGAGGGTCACTGTCGCCGTTCCGGTAACAACGGCCCCCAACGCGTCGACCGGTTTCGTGAACCGATGGGGCGTGCTCCCGACACAGACCAGGCTCAGCGCGAGGAGGCTGAACACGAACACCGACGCGTCGTGAATAGTCGGCGATGGGATAACGAAGACCGCGCCGGAGTATCCCGTCCCGATCCCCGCCCGCGGGTGAACTAATCGACGGATTGAGACGTCGCGTGAGCGAGCGTACGTCCATATCCCCAGCCACACGGTTCCGATCTCGATGAGGAACGCCGCGAGCAGGTGCAGCGTCGGGTCGGGGTGTAGCGTGAGCCGCCCACTCACCAGCGTCGCGTCGAACGGATAGAAAAACAGCGGCGGGGTGCCGGTGACCAAGTCCCCGAACGGATGCGAGAGCAACCCGAGCGCCGCGACAGCCAGCACCGCTGGCGCGGAGACCCCGTGTCGGCGGGCGAACACCGCGACCGCCACGCCAGCGATAGCGTACACTGCTGTGACCCCCGCGACGGCACTGCCACCGCTCACACCAGCAACGGCGATCAGCCCGGCGACGACACCCGCACCGGTAACGCGTCCGATTCGTCGATTCGCGGCCAACAACGCGCCGCCGGTCGCGAGGACGCCGCCGAAGAGGAGCGAGTGCGTCGGGCCTCGATGAATGACGTTCGCCGTGGTCCAGAACACCTCCGGGTCGATCGGTTGAGCGGACTGGAGGGCCAACCCGACCGGCGCGTACACGATATCAACGTCGGGCACGAGCGCGAACAAGGCGGCGAACGCGCCGAGTTGGAGCGCTCTGTCTCGGCCGACACCGAGACGTCTCGCGGCCAGCGTTCCGACGGCGAACGCCGCGAGACTGTGCCCGACGAACATACCGGTAGTTTCCCTTTAAAAGTAATAAGCATCTCGCGTCGTGCGAGCCCCCGAACGGCACGACCGGTCCGTTCGCGGTTTCGAGCGTCGCGTGCGGGACAGACCAGACGGATGCGGTTCGTCGTCACCGTCGGTGCCCGTCCCGCAGTTGCGACTCACTCCTCGCCGCCGTCGGGTTGGCCGATCGGAGCCGGGTCGGTGTCCGGCGAACGCCCCGGAAGCCAGTCACCGATGTTGGTGGCGACGTAGTCGCGGCCACCGAGACCGAACGCGATACCGATCGCGAGGGCGATGCCCGCGGCCAGCCCGTAAGCCGCCGCCTGTGCAAACGTGTTGAGGATCTGGACGTCGACACCCATCGTGCCCAGTCCGATAACGAGCGCGATGAAGTACAAGAACACGCGCATCCCATCGGCGAATACACCGGTGTAGTCGGTCTCTGTGACCGTCTTCGTGTTCGCGACGATCTCGGCGAGGAAGTCGGCGAGAACGAACCCGATGACGACGATGAGCGTCCCCGCGACGAACGCCGGCAGATACGAGACCGCGGTCGCCATCCACTCGGACAGGAGTTCGACCGCGAGGGCATCGGCCGCCGCGAGTATCGCTAGCGCGTACACGAAGTAGGCCGCCGAGCGACCGATGCTCCGGGATATCGCCTTTTCAGTCCCGCCTAGCACACCGCCGAGCGGCGTTTTCATAACGAGCCGATCGATCTGCGTCCGATCGGCGACGCGCCGAACGCCGCCGCCGGCGAGACGGCCGACGACCCAGCCGATGAGCAGGATGACTACTGCGCCGGCGAGCTGCGGCAGGAAGCTGATCACTCCCGCGACGGCCTCTTGGAGGTAGTCGGGAACGCCCGGTGCACTGACCTGCAGGACGGCGCTGTCTATGAATCCCATGGTTCAGAAGAGAGCGCATATCAATATTGTTATTTATAACGATACTTACCACACGCTTCGGCAGCGGTCGGTTAAGATGGCGTGAGATGCGGGCGCACGTGGCGACGACGTGGACGCGGCGAGCGGTACGGGGCAAGCGGTCTCCGAAGCGCGTCGACCACGGCGAGCGCGGACACGTCGACGGCCGACCCAGCAGCGCGCGGCGCGGACGCCCTGCAGTCAGTCGCCGTTCTGACATAAGCCGAACGGGAGACGAGTCTGCGGCCCCGGCGCTGTGCCGGCCGGCAGTATCGGCCCGACAGCGAGCCGAACGAGCCGGGATTCGAGACCGAACGCGACCCCGCGGGACGCGCGGCGAATCCGCGCTCTCTCGCCGTTCATTTCACAGTAATTAACTAATACCGCTCGCAGCGTTCATTTCACAGTAATTAACTAATACCGCTAGCGGGCCATTACGAGTATGAGTTCACTTGTTGTGCTCAGATTCAGCGACATAGGCGGTGCAGAGGCGATGCGCGACAGAATGTACGAGCTGCAAAAACGGGAACTGGTCAAACTCGAGGACGCCGCGGTGGTCGTCCGTAACGAGAGCGGACGCGCGAAGGTCAAACAGGCCCACAGTCTCGTCGGCGCGGGAGCGCTCGGCGGCGCCTTCTGGGGCATGTTGATCGGGCTGTTGTTCTTCGCTCCGTGGCTCGGCCTGTTGGCCGGCACCACCATGGGCGCGGTGACCGGAAAGCTGGGCGATATCGGCATTGACGACGACTTCATCAAGGAGACGCGGGACGCGATCGAGCCCGGGAACTCCGCGCTGTTCCTGCTGGCCCGCGAAGGCAACACCGAGCGAATCAAACAGGAGCTGTCGGACTTCGAGCACGCGTTCGAGATCATCGAGACCAACCTCAGCCCCGACGACGAGGACAATCTGCGCGCGACGTTCGCCGCCGAGGAAGTCACCGGGTAGGCGCGTGACTGCCGCCGCCGGGGAACGCCGGGTGGCACGAGCGGGGACCGCACGCACGGACTGTCTCGAACGCTCAGACGACCAGCCACCCAGTACCACATGCGACTCGTTCAGGTCCTGATCCCTCGGGGAACCCGTTCGGCCGTCCTCGACACGCTCGACGGTCACGGTGTCGACTACGCCGTGTTCGACGAGGTCGGTCGCGGCGGCTTCGAGGCGATGGTCCAGTTTCCCGTCCCACCGAGCGGAGTGGAACCGGTATTGGACGACCTGATCGAGGCCGGCGTCCGGGAAGACGCGTACACCATCGTCCTCTCGACAGAGACCGTCGTCTCACAGCGGCTGTCCGCGCTCGTCGAACGGTTTCCCGGTCTCCGCATCTCGCGCGAAGAGCTGTACACACGGGCAGCGGAACTCGCGCCGGCGAACTCGACCTTCTTCGCATTTCTCCTCTTAAGCACCGTTATCGCGACGACGGGACTGCTCCTCGACTCCGCGGCGACGATCATCGGCGCAATGGTCGTCGCGCCGCTGATGGGACCCGCCGTCTCCGCCTCGGTCGGAACGATTCTCGACGACCGTAGGATGACCCGACGCGGGATCAGACTGCAGGTCGTCGGACTCGTCGGCGCCATCGTGACAGCGGCGGTCATGGGCTGGCTCCTCCAGCAGACCGTTCTCATTCCGCCGGGGCTCGACATCCGGAGCATCCCCCAGATCGCCGAGCGGACGAGTCCGAACTTCCTGTCGCTCTTCCTCGCCCTCGGGTCGGGGATCGCCGGGGCGCTCAGCATAATGCGCGGCTCCGGATCGACCCTCGTCGGCGTGGCCATCGCCGTCGCGCTCGTTCCCCCCGCCGCGACCTCCGGCCTCGGAATCGCGTTCGGCTTGCCGGGTGTCGCTATCGCGGGCGCCGTGCTCGTCGTCGTAAACTTGCTCGCGATCAACGTCTCCGCGCTGGTCCTGTTCTGGGGGGCGGGGTTCAAACCACTCGACGCAGGCGCGCTTGAAGGGGTTCGCGCCTCGCTCGTCTCGCGTATCGTCGTGTTTGTGGCGGCCATCGCAGTGCTTTCCATCGTCCTCGGTGCGGTCACTTGGACGACGTTTCAGACGCAGAGCTTCGAGGAGGAGGCCCGGAGTGAACTCCAGCAACAGTTCGAGGAGGCTGACATCGAGGGGGTCGAGCTCGTTTCGGTGACCGTCGACTACGAGCCGATCGATCTGCTCCTCGGAAGCGAACCGCGGGTGAACGTCCTCGTCGGTGTTCCGCGCGATCGCGAGGTGCCGCCCGACCTCGCTCAGCGCTGGGACGACCAGTTGACTGCGGAGTTCGACCGCGATGTCATCGTTCGCGTCGGATTTATCGAGGCACAGGTCTCCGACGGAAAAACGTGGGAACGACAGCCCGTGCGGCTAACTGCTCCGACACCGTCCCCATGAGCTCTGAAGCGAGCGACCCACGGGACGAAGACGACTCGCCGAGACGGCATCAGAGCGCCGTATCGTACTGGGGACCGGCCATCGCGGTGAGTCTCTCGATGTTCATCGCCGTCATCGACTCGACGCTGATGAACGTCGCCGTCCCCGCGATCGTCTCGGACCTCGACACCACCGTCCCCGTCGTCCAGGGCGCGATCGCGGTCTATTCGCTCGTGATGGCGGCGCTGATGCTCCCCGGCAGTAAGCTCCCGTCGATCTACGGCGTCCGGCGGCTGATGCAAGTCACGCTCGTCGTGTACGCCGCCGGGACGCTGCTGGCGGCCGTCAGTTGGAGCCCCACAGTGCTGTACGTCGGCTGGTCCGTCATCGAGGGCGCCGCGTCGGCCGTCCTCATGCCCCTCACCTTCACCGTGCTCGTGGTCACCTACGAGGGAACGGACCGGGCGAAGGCCCTCGGGCTGCTCGCGGGCGTGAACGCGACGGGCGCTGCGATCGGGCCGATACTCGGCGGAGCCCTCACGACCTTCGCCAGCTGGCGGTGGGGTTTCGCGCTCGAGGCTGTCGTCGTCGTGGTGGCGCTCGTCTTCGTTCGCTACGTGACCGCGGCTCCGCTGACGCAGGAGCGTGGCTCCCTCGATCTCGGCGGGACCGCCCTCTCGGTGGTCGGCGCGACGTCGCTCGTCGTCGGCTTCCTCCTGGCCGGCAAGTTCGGGTGGCTGGTCGCGACGCGGCCGTTCGTCGCCTTCGGCGTCCCGTTCACCCCCTTCGGCACGTCGCCGGCGGTCTGGCTGATCGGGCTGGGGTTGCTCGCGTTCGCCGCGTTCGCCCAGTACGAACTCCGGTTGGAACGGCTCGGCGGCTCACCGCTCGTCCCGATTCGAATTCTGACGAACCGCGCGTTCACCGCGGGCTCGCTCACGTTCGGCGCCCGGTCGCTCGTCATGGCCGGGTTCATTTTCGTCGTCCCGGTGTACCTCCAATCCGGGCTCGGGTACACCGCGTTCGGGGCCGGGGTCGCCATGCTCCCGTTCTCGATCGGGACGCTGCTCGTGTCGACGTTCACGACCGGCTGGCGCAACTACGTCTCGCCGAAGACGCTCATCCAAGCCGGCGTCGTGCTCATGGGTCTCGGGCTCCTGCTGCTGTTCGAGCGAACAGCGCCTGGTCAGACCGCCGCGAGCATGGCGGTACCGATGGCCGTCATCGGCGTCGGCGTCGGACTGCTCATGCCGCAGCTCGTCAACACGACGTTGTCGGCCGTCCCCCAGACGGATTCCTCGGAGGCGTCCGGCGTGATGAACGCGGTCGGAATGCTCGGCTACGCGCTGGGGACGGCCGTCGTGGGGGCCTTCCTGCTCGGACAGTTCTACCGGGGAGTGATAGACGGCGTGCTCCGGGCGGGCGACGTCACGGTGTCGGTGGCGCAGCGCGACGACCTCGCACGCGCACTGCAACAGGCCGCCGAGACGGCGACCGCGTCGACCCAACAGGCGTTCGTGGCCGGGCTCCCCCCCGCCGAGCGGGAACTGCTCGAAGGCATCTTCGAGGCCGCCATGATCGGTGCACACCGGGGGACGTTGCTGCTCCTCGTCATCCTCACGCTGCTCACGCTCGCGGCTTCGGCGTTCATTCCGCGTGACTCAGGTCGGCCCTGACCGGTTCGGCCATCCTGCTCATTAAAAACGGCAGGACGGTCGACGCGCGATCGCGTCAGGAGCGGCTGGCTGACCTGCCGAAAATACAGAGAGGCCGAAACCACATTTGGGACCCTGCCCGACCACGAGCGTCAGCGGTTCGCCGACCTCGACTCGAGCCGGTCTCCCAACTGATCGGAGATGCCGGTCAGGTACGTCGTCCCGAAGACCGCGACGAGCAGGCCACCGATGCTGTTGTACATGAGGTCCAGAACGGTGTCGTCGAGCCCGTACTGTGTGAGCACCTGGGGGATGCCGAACAGGTCCGCGCCCACGGCGATGTAGAACTCGAGGAGCTCCCAGAGCACGCCGAAGGCCAACACGAAGATCAGCAGGTACGCGAACATGAACTTCGGGCCCAGCTGGATGTACTCGGTGTGTTCTTGCAGGGCTCGCGTCGCCGCGTAGCCCGACGCGACGACGATCGACGACGACAGCGCGTGGGTCAGATGGTCCCACCACCACGTCGCACCGTACAGCGTCTCGAAGTCGAGTCCGGGGAGCGGCACCGTTCCGAGCGCGTGCAGGAACACCGCCATCGTGATCCAGATGACGAGCCACACGTCCATGACGATCTGGTATCGACGCTCCAGGAGTGCGGGTAACTGCGTGATGAAGAGCCCGACCGCGGCGTCGAACGCGATCACCACGTTGCCGGAGTACAACCCGATACCGAGAATGGCGACTAACAGGACCTGGAGGACTCTGACGATTCCCACCTGTGCGCCGTGCGGGACGTGCATCCGGGTCCGAATGCTCATTGCGCACTCACCCCTTCTCCGCCGACGCGGTCGATGTTCGCTTTGAGCTGCCGCTGGAAGTACAGCCGGAAGACGCCGCCGGCGACGAACGCCGCCAGTGCCGCGGCGTTGAAAACCATCATCAGCTCCTCGTTGGTTTCGACGAAGGGCGTGTCGAAGTAGTACGCCGAACCCGCCGCCAGGATCGCCCAGAGGCCGGCGGTCGCCAGCGTGGCGAACACGACGAAGAACACGGCGAAGTTCGGCGTCATCCGCACCGACCCCACCGATTGGAACGCGACGACCACGAGCATCCCCAACGCGGCGATACTGAGACCGGCGACGACATCGGTGAAGAAGCTGACCCCAAGCGCTCCTATCGAGAGGGGGATTGCACAGATCAGTAAGAGCGGCCACGGAACCGTTCGCGTCCACGTTCTCTCGACGAGCGCCGGGGTGACGGCGACGAACGCCGCCACGACAGCGAGCGCCATCCGGGCGAGCAGGAGCTCGAGAAACGCGCTTATCGCGACGATGACGAGCGCGCCGACGAGCACCCACGTGATGGCCGCGTTGATCCGCGTGTCCTTGAGAAACCACTCCTCGGGTAGTTGCTGACTCATGCTTGGGGTTGCTCCTCGAAGCGTTCGATGTGGACCGTACTGATCGACGACTTCATCCCTGACTCCCCCGGGCGGTGCGTTGTGCGAATGAGCCACGGCTCCCCCGTCCGAGGAGGATCACCGAGACACCGGTCACGACCAGATTGATCCCGAAGAGCACGCCGATGGCCCAGACCGCGTCGCTCGGGAACCCGAGCCAGAGGAGACCGCCGAGGAGGAAGGAGATGCTTCCGCTGACGAGCAGCCACCCCGCTCCGGGTTGTCCGCGGCTTCGTATCCCCCACGCGATCTCGGCGATGCCGTCGGCGAGGAAGAAGCCGACGGCGAGCAGGGTCAACGTCAACAGTCCAAAGACCGGGTTCAGTATGAATACGATGCCGGCGCCTCCGTAGAGGACGGCCAGTATCACCTGTCCGAGTTTGTGCTTGAACCCTCCCGCTGAGAAGGCGTGGAACCCGTGTACGGTCGCGCCGGCGACGAGGACTACGCCGAGTAAAACTGACAGCGAACGTCCCGTGACAAACGGGAATACCATCGCGAGGGCTCCGAGTACTGCGAGGATCGCTCCGGCTACCGCAGCGGTGCGGCTCCCCATGGGATCCGGTTCGGTTCTAACCGTATTAGTTGAACTCACGTGATAGATTACACCATCTAACATAAAAAACACTAAACATCGTTCACTCCGGCCCGTTCCTCACTAGAGTGATCTTTATTTCGGTAAGTGATCTGAATCGAACATTTTTGATCGAACGTTGCACCAGTCCGCAGGATGCGGCAGGGGAGGTCAATTTTCGATCGAATCACGCGCTATTAATTTCTGGTAACTGACTCCTCTCTGACTGGAATAACACGGAGATACCCCACGCCGGTCGCGAGCCGCTTTGAGTCGCGCCGTTCCCCGCACAAGACCTCCAATGTGGCCGGTCAACGGGCAAATTACAGAGTGTAATCGACACCACCAGAACAGAGTGATGGTCCTGATACAACAAGTGGTCTCAATCGATTTCCAGCAGTACGTTCCAGCGCTCACGAACCTCATCGCGACGACGCTGCTATTCGTCATCGTGTTTCTCGTCGTGTACCGACTCGGGCGATCGGTCGTCACCCGAGCGGTCGAGACTAGTCTCAAACGCCGGAACTTCGACGAGACGCTCGTCGGATTCGCAGCGAGTATGACCGTCGGGGTGATGACCGTCTTCGCCCTCGCGTTGGCTGCAGCGATTGCCGGATTCGGGAGCGTTCTGGCCGCGTTCGCCACGTTGGGCGGTGCACTCACGCTCGCGGTCGGCTTCGCCGCACAGGACCTCATCGCGAACTTCGTCGCCGGCGTGTTCGTCATCAAGGACAAGACGTTCACGGTCGGCGATTGGATCGAGTGGGACGGGAACGACGGCGTGGTCCGCGAGATCCACCTGCGGGTAACGAAACTCGACACGCTCGATAATCAACTAATGACGGTGCCGAACAGCGATCTCGCGAACGCGACAGTGATCAACAACGTGGCGAACGACCGACGCCGGGTGTCGGTCGGGTTCGGCGTCGAATACGACGAAGACATCGCCCGAGCACGGAACGCCATCGTGGAGGAGGGCGCGCGTATTGACGGCGTCCTCGCCGTTCCCGAACCGACGGCCCCTCTCGTGGAACTGGGGGACTCGGCGGTCAGCCTCTCGGGACGCGTCTGGATCGACCCCTCGGAAAGCAGCTACGCGGCGGTCCGGTCGCAGTTCGTCGAAGCTGTCAAGCGCCGCTTCGACGCCGAGGGCATCGACTTCCCGTACCACAACACGGAGCTCTCGGGTGGGCTCGAGGTCACAAGCGTCGCTGCCGTAGAGGGGAGTCCCGGGGACTGACAGAGCGCCGCCCCCGGTCGGGGCTCCCGGTCGCATCGCCTGTGACCATCGGGGTCCGCGGGTCGCTCTTCGAGAGTACGCTCAGCACATTTGGTGCGCGGGGTGTTCGGTCCGGTGCGGTCGCGCCTCTCACGGAGGCCAGCGAGGAACGCAGCCGCCGGATCGGTTCGACGTCGTTGGAACGCCCCTAAACTTTGAATTTCGCGTTTCGCCGACCGTACACCCGGACGCGTCAGTGACTCACGACTGACGTCGTGGGCTTCCTCCCACTTCCTCTGTGAACTCGGACGACAGCGTTCATCGAGGTGGTCGCCGCCCGCTCACAAAATTGTATGTTAGTCGCCTCTATCGGCTTAACAATTGATTTTGGTTGATCATAAACACAAAGAGTGACAGATCTGTGACCGAGTATTAAATATCTCGTGCCGATTCTCTCATGGGTCGATTTCGAACCAAGATTTAAATAATCTTAAACGAAAGGTAACTCATGTCACTGAATAGTAATGACTCATCTAACAGTCGAACGGCAGATCGGCCTGTTACCGAGTTCGAACACGGACATCTCTCCGATCTCGGCGCCGTTGGCAGGGCAGTCCCGGCGGACGGGACGGAACTGAACACCAGCCAGCTGTTCGATCTGCTGAAGAACCGTCGTCGTCGCTCGGTCACCAGATTCCTGTATGAAAACGACGGGAACGCGGTGTTGAGCGATCTCGCTGAGCACATTGCGGCAGAGGAGAACGATATCACCGTCCAACAGCTCTCCTCGACAGAGCGGAAGCGCGTCTACATCGCGCTGTACCAGTGTCACCTTCCGAAGATGGCGTCGCTCGGAGTGATTGACTACGACAAGAACCGCGGGACGGTCGAGCTACGTGCGTCCGCCTCGCGACTGCTGCAATATATAAATACCGACGAGGACGGGCGAGAAGGGAACAGGACGCGAGGAGGGAACGGCACCCCCGACCGTGCGTGGGTTGCTCCCGCGATTGCGGCTTTCGTTTTTCTCACGGTCAGTGTCGGAGCGCTCGGTATCGGCCCCCTCGCCGCGGCGTCGGCGACGACATGGACGCTTCTCGGCCTCGTCGGAGTCGTCGCGATCATCGGCTGCCAGTACGTGACCTGACCGGTTCGAACCCCCTAGCCCCGTTGCCGTCACGCCGGCCGAGCGCGACGGAGTCGCGTCCGGTCCACACGCCGGTCGCGCTCGTCGAAGAGACGGCAGATCGAGCGCTTCAGAGTTTCTCCCGAACGTCTATGAGGAAACAGCGTTAGGTGCGTTCGGCCCATAGGGGAAATATGTCCGTCCGCTCTCGATCGGTCGCGGTTGCCGCGCTCGCCCTGTTCGCGACGCTCGTCGCGCGGCCGGTCGCGGCCCACGTCGACTACGTCACCGAAGACACGGGAGACCCGCTCGACGCGGTGGCGTTCACCGTCGAAGTGCTGTCGGACCCGGTGAACGCCGCGGTGTTCACGGGCGGCGGACTCGCGACGGTCGCCGGGCTCGCCGTGTACCTCTGGGTGCGGCCGACGATCACCGACGTGGTCGTCCTCCGCGAGAAGCTCGTCGGGTACGGCGACCTCGTCCCGTGGATGCTGCGGCTCGCCATCGGGCTGCCCCTCGTCGGCGCCGGGTTTCAGGGGTACCTCTTCGCGCCGACGCTCGCGTTCGACCCTGGTGCGAGCCCGTTCCTGCGGGTGTTGTTCATCGGGCTCGGCTTCTTCGTCCTCTTCGGGCTCGCGACGCGGATCGCCTCGGCGATCGGCCTGTTGACGTACGCCTGGGTCCTCCTCGCGGTCGACGCGACCGCCGTCATCGCGATGGAGTACGTCCCGGTGCTGATCGCCCTGCTGATCCTCGGCGGCGGGCGTCCGAGCGCCGACGACATGCTGCTCGCGGTCGCGAGCACGCCGGGGTCGTACTACGGTCGGATCGACCCCGTCCACCACCTGAAGTCGTTCCTCGACGCGACCACGGCCCCGCTGCGCCGATACGTCCCGACGGTCCTCCGCGTTGGGATGGGCGTCACGTTCGTCTACCTCGGGCTCATCGAGAAGCTCGCTGACCCCGGCAGGGCGTTGCTCGTCGTCGAGAAGTACGACCTCACGTCGGTCGTCCCCGTCGACCCGGGGCTGTGGGTCGTCGGCGCCGGCGTGACGGAGATCGCGGTCGGGCTGGCGCTCATCGCCGGGTTCTTCACCCGCGGCGCGGCCGCGCTCTCGTTCGTGCTGTTCACCACGACGCTGTTCGGCCTCCCTGACGACCCCGTCCTCGCTCACGTCGCGCTGTTCGGCATGGCGTCGGCCGTCTTCACGCTCGGGTCCGGCCCGCTTTCGTTCGACCGCCTGGTCGGCCGTCCCGCGCTCGACGACGACGAGTCGGTCATCGCGGCCGACTGAGGGCTGCAGCCGGTGACACCTCGGTCGGTTCGCCGAGTGAGGCTCCGCAACCACTAAACGCGGCTCGTTCCTTGCTCCGGTAATGGCCGACTGGACGGAAAAGTACCGCCCGAGCACGCTCTCGGAGGTCCGCGGCAACGACAAGGCCCGCGACGCGTTCGCGGAGTGGGCGCGCTCGTGGGACGACCATCACGAGGCCGTCGTCCTCCACGGGAGCCCGGGCGTCGGGAAGACGAGCGCGGCCCACGCGCTCGCGAACGACATGGGGTGGGAGACGGTCGAGCTGAACGCCTCCGACCAGCGCACCGCCGACGTCATCGAGCGGTTCGCGGGGCGGGCCGCGCGCAACGCCACCCTCGGGGGGAGCGCGGCGGGCGGCGGCGCGACCGGCGGCGACACGGCCTCTCGCCAGCTCGTGATCTTAGACGAGGCCGACAACATCCACGGCAACTACGACCGCGGCGGCGCCTCCGCCATCACGAAGCTGGTCAAGGAGTCGGGCCAGCCCATCGTCCTCATCGCCAACGACTACTACGACATGGCGCGGGGGCTCCGCAACGCCACCCAGGAGATCGAGTTCCGCGACGTCTCGGCGCGCTCCATCGTCCCGGTCCTCCGCGACGTCTGCCGCAAGGAGGGGATCGAGTTCGAGTCGGACGCGCTGGAGCGGATCGCGGAGCGCAACCGTGGCGACTTACGCGGCGCGATCAACGACCTGCAGGCCGCCACGGAGGGCCGTGACTCGGTCGCGGTCGAGGACGTGGTCACCGGTGACCGTGACAAGGCGCTCGGGCTGTTCCCGTTCCTCGACGCGGTCCTCAAAGAGGAGTCCGCTGAGGAGGCGCTGCAGTCGGCGTACGCGGTCGACGAGACGCCGGACGACCTGACGAAGTGGATCGAGAACAACGTCCTCGACGTGTACGAGCCGATGGAGGCGGTCCGCGCGTACGACTTCCTCGCGAACGCCGACGTGTGGCTCGGACGCGTTCGAGCCACGCAGAACTACTCCTACTGGCGCTACGCCACCGACAACGCCGCGGCCGGGGTCGCCGCCGCGCGCGACGGGGAGAAGGGCGGGTGGACGCGCTACGGCCGCCCGCAGTTCTGGAGCTCCTCCGACGCGACCGCCGACGAGGTCGTCGGACGGATCGCCGCCGAGAGCGGGTGTAGCGTCGCGACGGCGCGCCGCGAGGTGCTCCCGTTCCTGGAGGCGGTCACGCACCACTGCAAGCCCCGCGAGCTGACGGTCGCGATGGCGGCCGCCTACGACCTCGACGCGGCGGGCGTCGCGTTCGTCACCGGCTCCGGCGAGTCGACGAACAAGGTGGCGTCGGTCGTCGAGGACGCGCAGGCGCTCCGCGAGGAGCGGATGGAGGACCACGCCGAGGGCGCGTTCGCCGGCGGCCGCCGCGCGGCGGACGAGCCCGGTGCGTCGGCGGCTGACGACGACACCGGCGGCGATGCCGACACCGGCGAAGCGACGGCCGGCGCCGAGCAGGACGGCGGAGACGACGACAACGGAGGCGAGGAAGACGACACCGACGACGACGGACAGGCGGGACTGAGCGACTTCTTTTAACCGGCGACCCCGGATCCGCCCGTGCGGGCGGCGCGGCGGTCACTCGCTCGGCGGCGATTCCGACCCGCCGGGAGAGTCGAAGCCGTCGGATCGGCGGGCGACGCCACCGGTCGGCGCGGCGTCGACGACGCCGGTCCCCTCGGCGTCGGAGAGGGCGACGCCGGTGAACTCGAACCGGGCGCCGCCGGCCCGGCTCTCGGTGACCGACGCCTCCCAGCCGTGGGCCTCCGCGATGCGGTCGACGATCGCGAGCCCGAACCCCGTCCCGTCCCTGTCGGTCGAGTGACCCGGATCGAAGACGGCGTCGCGTTCCGACGGGTCGATCCCCGCACCGTCGTCGGCGACGTAGAACCCGTCGGGCAGCCGTCCGACGAACACCCGGAGCGACGGGTCGGTCTCGGAACGCGCGTCGGCTCCGCCGAACGTCTCGGGTTCGATGCCGTCGGCCGGTCCGCCGGCGTTCCGTTCGGCGGGCGCGACGGAGACCGCGTCCGGCGCCCCGTGTTCGACCGCGTTGCGGAAGAGGTTCTCCAACGCCTGTCGGAGTCGGCTCCGGTCGCACTCGACCGCCGGGAGGGGGTCGTCGACGACGAGGGCGACGCCTTCGGGGGCGCCCACCGTCCGCCAGGCGCGGTCGACCACGCTCCGGAGGTCGGTCGTCGACGTCTCCTCGACCGTTCGGCCCTCGCGAGCGAGCGCGAGGAGGTCAGAGATGAGGTCGTCCATGTAGCCGAGCGCGTCGTTGGCGCGGTCCAACCGCTCGGCGGCCTCCTCGCCCTCGAAATCCCGGGCCAGTTCGATGTTCCCCACGGCGACGGAGAGCGGGTTCCGCAGGTCGTGGGAGACGACGCTCGCGAACTCCTCGAGCCGCTCCCGCTGCTGTTCGAGCTGTTTGCGGCGCTGCACGCGGTCGTCGTCGGAGAAGAGGTAGCCGACCACGTCGCCGCTCTCGTCGCGCGCGCCGCGCTCGTGGACCCACTCGGACTCGCCGTCGACCGTGAGCCGGTACGTCACGTCGACCGCGCCCTCGTCGAGCGCCTTGCGGAGGCGGTCTCTGTCGTCCGGCTCGACGACCCGGAGCCAGTCGGACCGCGGCAGCGACTCAGCGTCCAGTTGCGACTCGCCGGCGGCCTCGACGACGAGTCGCGTCGGATCGCCGTCCGGTCGCCGGTACGCGACTCCCGGTCGACGCTCCATCGGATGCGTCACGTCAGACACACCTTTCTGTAGGATTATAAACCTTTCTCGCCTTTCATGTTCGTTACTGGTCCTACGGTTAGTCAATTTACATTGTACGGCGTAGAAACGCGTTAAACGAGGGCTTTCTGCCTGAAAACAAAACCCCCGGTCGATCTGCTCTGACATCGTGTCATGTTCGGATCACGTGTCTGACGCCGCGAGAGGCCGAACGCGGTTTTAATCCCCGCCGGGTCGTGGGCCCGGTATGCGCGCGGCGATCCTCCGCGAGTACGGCGAACCGCTCGACGTCCGGGAGGTCCCAGAGCCGGAGCCCGGTCCCGACGGCGCAGCGGTCCGCGTGGCGGCCTGCGGCGTCTGCCGCAGCGACTGGCACGCGTGGGCCGGACACGGCGAGTGGGCCGGCGACCGCGTCCCCCGCGGACAGGTGCTCGGCCACGAGCCCGCCGGGGAGGTGGTCGCCGTCGGCGACGCCGTCGATCGCTTCGCCCCGGGCGACCGGGTCGTCGTCCCCTTCTCGCTCGGCGACGGCACCTGCCCGCGCTGTCGCCGGGGACACGGGAACGTCTGCGACGACGGGCGGGCGCTCGGCTTCGAGCCCGACGCCCCCGGCGCGTTCGCCGAGCGCGTCGCCGTCCCCGACGCCGACTACAACCTTGTCGAGCGGCCGCCGTGGCTCGACGCGACCGCCGCGGCCGCGCTCGGCTGCCGGTACATGACGGCCTACCACGCCCTCACGGAGCGGGCCGGACTCGGCGGCGGCGAGTGGCTGGCCGTCCACGGCTGCGGCGGCGTCGGGCTCTCGGCGGTCCAGCTGGGCGACGCGCTCGGCGCCCGGACCGTGGCGGTCGACGTCGACGACGACGCGCTCTCGCTCGCTCGGGACTTGGGGGCCGACGAGGCCGTGAATCCGACCGACCTCGGTGGCGGTGAAACGGCGGTTCCGGACCGGATCCGGACCCTCACCGGCGGCGGGGCCGACGTCTCGGTCGACGCGCTTGGGATCGCCGAGACGTGCCGCAACTCGGTCCGGTCCGTGCGCCCCCGCGGGACCCACGTGCAGGTGGGGCTGACCACGGACGCGGAGCGCGGCGAGGTGTCGCTGCCGACCGACTGGATGACCCGCTGGGAGGTGTCGTTCGTCGGCTCCCGCGGGATGCCCCCGACCAGCTACGACGACCTGTTCGACCTGATCGAGGCGACCGACGTGGACCCAGCCGCACTGGTGAGCGACGAGCTGGCGCTCTCCGAGGTCTCGGAGCGGCTCGCCGCCATGGGCGAGTACGACGCTCGGGGCGTCGAGGTCGTCACCGATTTCCGGCGTTGAGTCCCGTCGGAACCCGAGGCCTCACTCCTCGCGCTCGGCGCCGAGCCCGGGGATCGCGACGCGCTCCTCGACGCGGACCATCAGCTTCGACGCCGTGAGGACCAAGGCGAGGTACATGACCCCCGTCACGAGGAAGATCAGCGTGTACCGGAACGTCTCGGCGGCGATCTGGTCGGCCCGGTAGTACAGCTCGGGGACTGTGATGAACCCCGCCAGCGACGAGTACTTGATCAGGTAGACGAACTCGTTGGTCCACGACGGGATCGCGTATCGGAGCCCCTGCGGAAGCACGACGTGGTAGATCGTCTCCAGCTTCGAGAGGCCGATCGCCCGGCCCGCGGTGATCTGTCCCTCCTCGACGCTCTCTAAGGCGCCGCGGATGTACTCGGCCTGATACGCGGCCCCGTTGAGCGTGAACCCGAGGATCGCCACCCACACCACCTCCCGCGCGAACACCCCGGAGACCGCGTCGGGGACGTAGCTCGCGAGGTTGAGCCCGTAGTAGAGCACGAACAGCTGCGCCAGGAGGGGCGTCCCTCGCAGCAGCTCCGTGTACGCCAGCGAGACCCACGCCGAGAACCGACCGTACACGCGGGTCACAGCCAGCGGGACCGCTATCACGAACCCGAGCGCGAGGCTCACGCCGGTGATCACGACCGTGAGCCACGTCCCCCGGGCGAGATCCGGCGTCATCTCGACCACGAAACCGGCGTCGGCCGCGTAGGCGGCGAGGACCGGAATCCCGGCGAGCGTCGCCTCGACGGCCGCCGGCGGCACGAGCGGCTGTCCGACCGGCACGAGAACGCCGCCCAGCCACCGGTTGACCCAGCTCACGGCGAGCCAGCCCCAGAACAGCGCGCCGGCGGCGACGAGGAGGAGCCGGCCGACGGAGCGGTCGGACTCGGCCACGCGCTCCCGGACCGTCGCGGGTCTCGTCGCGCTCGCCATCAGTCGTGACTCGCGATCCGTTCGAGGAACCGGCCGGTCCGCTCCTCCTCGGGGCGTTCGAACAGCTGTTCGGGCGGCCCGCGCTCGACCACGCGGCCGTCGTCCAAGAAGACGATCTCGTCGGCGACCGCGCGGGCGAAGCTCATCTCGTGGGTGACGACGAGCATCGTCATCCCCTCGTCGACGAGCCCGTGCATCACCTCCAGCACCTCGCCGATGAGCTCGGGGTCGAGCGCGCTCGTCGGCTCGTCGAACAGCATCAGCTTCGGCTCCATCGCCAGCGCGCGGGCGATGCCGACGCGCTGCTGTTGGCCGCCGGACAGCTCGGCGGGGTAGGAGTCGAGCTGGTCGGCGAGCCCGACGCGCTCCAGCTGGTCCTCGGCGCGCTCGCGGGCCTCCGTCTCCGAGAGGCCGAGCACGCGCCGCGGGCCGAGCGCGACGTTGCCGACCGCGGTGAGGTGCGCGAAGAGGTTGAACCCCTGGAACACCATCCCGACCTCGCGCCGGAGCTCGTCGACGTCGAGGTCCGGCGAGAGCACCTCCTCGCCGTCCAGCAGGATCGACCCCTCCTGTGCCTCCGCGAGGCGGTTGACGCACCGCAGCATGGTCGATTTTCCGGAGCCGGACGGCCCGATGAGGACGGTCACGTCGCCGCGGTCCATCTCGAAGGAGACGTCGTGGAGCACCTGCTCCTCGCCGTACCACTTCGAGACGTCCGTCACGCGGAGGAAGTCGTCGTCACTCACGTCGACTCCCCCTCCGGAATCGCGTAGTAGCTGCCGAGGCGGTCGAGCGCGCGGTTCGTCGTGAACGTGAGGACGAAGTAGATTGCACTGATGAAGAGGATGACTTCGAGCACCGCGGTCGTCTGCTCCGAGAACAGGTCGTATCCCCGAGTGAGCAGCTCCGCGAGCCCGATCGCGAACACGATGCTCGTGTCCTTCAACACGATGGTGAACTCGTTTTGAAAGCCCGGGATCGACCGGCGCAGGGCCTGCGGGACGACGACGTATCGGACCGCCTCGAACCGCGAGAGCCCGATCGAGCGACCCGCCTCCAGCTGACCGTCGTCGACGCTGGCGAGGGTCGCCCGGAAGATCTGCGACTGGTAGGCGGCGCTGCGCAGGCCGAGCCCTAAGATTCCGGCCGTCATCGCCGAGGAGATCGAGGCGACGCCGAGGTTGATCTGCGGCACCCCGACGACGAAGTACATCACGATGAGGATCACGACGATGGGCGTGCCGCGCAGCACGATGCCCGCGACGGTCACCGCCCGTTTGAGATACCCGTCGCCGTACACCTCGACCGCGCCCGCCGGGAACCCGACGACGAAGCCGAGGAGGATCGACGCGACGGTGAGCCCGATGGTCAACAGGGCGCCGACGCCGAGGTAGTCGGCGTTCCTGAAGACGAACTCCCAGTCGACGGCGTCGCCGACGAACGCGGTCGAGAGCCCGGTCGGTGGGGCTCCGGCCGTCGCCCGGGCCGCGGCGCCGAGGCTCTCGACCGCCGCGAGCGCGAGCGTCCCCGCGACCGACATCCTACTCCTGCCCGAACCAGGTGGTGGTTATCTCCTCATACGTGCCGTCGTCGCGAACCGTCGCGAGGCCGTCGTTGAGCGCCGTCTGGAGCTCCGACTCGCCCTGCCGGAGGCCGAAGCCGAACTCTTCGCCGGTCTCCTCGACGAACGCGATCTCGACGTCCCGGTTGGCGGCGAACGTCTCCGCGACGGGCGTGTCGATCACGACGGCGTCGATGTTCTCGTTTTCGAGGTCCTCGACCGCGAGAACGTAGCTCCCGTACGTGCGGTAGTCGTCCTCGGAGACGAGGCCGGGCTCGACGAGGTTCGACTCGACCTGCCCGGCCCCGGTGGTCCCGGACTGCGCGCCCACGTTGACGCCTTCGAAGTCCTCCCACGCCCCGGGCTGGAAGCTGCCGCCCTCGCGCACGAGGATCGCCTGATCGGACTCCCAGTAGGGGTCGGAGAAGGCGATCGTCTCCAGGCGGTCCTCGTTGATCGTCATCGCGGCCGCGATCACGTCGATCTCCTCGTTCTGGGTGAGCGCGGGGATGAGCGAGTCGAACTCGAAGGTCTCCCACTCGGCGATCTCGTACTCGGTCTCGCCGACGACGGCCTCCAGCAGGTCGATGTCGAAGCCGATCAGCTCGCCGTCTTCCTGCATCTCGAACGGCGGGAAACCGGGCGCGGTCCCCGGGGTGATGGTGGTGTCGCTCCCGCCCCCGCCGAGACAGCCGGCGACTCCGGTCAGTCCGACTGCGCTCGACGCTCCGGTGAGCTTCAGGTACGTCCGACGGCTCATGTCGGTCTGCGTGCGGCGTGACATACCGGTGGGAGAACGGGAACCGATTTTAACCTTTCCTCCCCGGACGGGTCTTCGCGCCCGATTCGGCGGGTTCTTGATCGATCGGATCGGCACCTCACTGGTGATCGGCGGGGAACCGACCGCGATCCGACGGTCGAGAAGGCGGTCGGGCGGCGCAGTTCGGTCGCGGTGGCGGGGTTCAGACGACCCCAGAGCGAGCTCAGTCGCTCCGGACGGGCCCAGTCGTCGTCCCCTCGGAGCCGAGCCCTTTCACCACCCACGCGGCGCCGAGCGCGAGCGCGGCGGCGACGCCGAGCGCGACGAGGTTGAGCCGCTGCCAGAACGCCGTGTACAACACCAGGTCGCGGCCCAACAGGAGGGTGCCGACGAGCGCGACCATCGCGCCGGCGGCGAGGAGGCGGACGGTGTTCGCGGTCGACCGGTCGAATCCCGCGTAGCCGGTTCTGACGGCCTCCGTGGCGTACGCCACGGTCGCCACCAGCCCGAGGTGGCCCGCGAGTCCGGTCGCGTAGAAGCCGGCCTGCGCGCCCGGCGAGTAGGTGACGAAGGGCACCGCCCGCGAGAACACGGCGCTGGCGAGTATCCCGACCGCGGCGACGCCCACCGCGGCTCGGAGCAGTCGCGGGGAGCCGCGGCTACCGCCCCAGATCGTCGTCAGTCCGAGCAGCGTGAAGATCGCCAGCGCGACGATCAGGTGAGCCGCGTGCGTCGAGACGGTGTAACCGCCCGGGACGAGCCCGCCGACGGTCACGGTGACCGCGCCGACGGTGATCTGCAGCGGGAGGATCGCGACCGCGAGCGTCGCCGCGAGCCGAGTTCGCCGATCTCGGCCGCCGAGCCACGTCCAGCCGGCGACGCCGATGATGAGGAACCCGGTGACCATCGCCCACACGCGGTGGAACCACTCGATGAAGTCCGGGTTAATAGTCAGTGCGGGGATGAGCTGGTCCGAACAGAGCGGCCACTGGGCCTGACACGCCAGTCCGGACCCGGTCGCCGCGGTGTAGACGCCGATCGCGAACAGCGTCAGCGTCATCCCGGTCGTCGCAGCCGCGTACCGCCTGAATGTCAACCACGCGGGCCGAAGACTCATTGTCCGAGTTCGGGCGCGAGCGCACTTAGACCGTTCGGCCGCTCTGCGCGGCTGGGAACGACAGCGACCGGAGCGAGGACGCCCACGGGCGGGTCGTCACGGATACCGAAACGGCGATGCGGTGGCGCGCGCCGCCTCGCGGCCGAGGCTTCTGAGGTGTTCGCCGTCGATCCGCACCCAACCGCTTATAAACGATCGTCCGGCCCGTCGAAAACGCCCGTTTCGCCGCCGATAGCGCCGTTCTCCGCCGCTTACCCCGACAGCTCTCGCTTCGCTCGCCGCGCCCGCTCCGACATCTCCTCGTTGCCCTCGACGTCGGCGAGGGTCTCCAGCGCCTCGAGCTGTCGCACGGAGTCGTCGAGGAACGAGAGCACGTCGCCGGTGTAGGCGTACACCATGTAGTCGTCGGTCATCACGTCCACGATCGCCTGGGGGCCGAGCCCCTCGGCCCGGAGCTCCAAGACGTACCGCATGAACTTCTCCTCCGGGCAGCCGCAGTAGGGGTTCGCCTGGCAGTCGCAGTCGAGGAAGTCCTCCGCGAAGTCCAAGATCCGGTCCCGCGTCGTCGAGTCGAGCTTCGAGAGCCCGTCCCCGGTGAACAGCATGTCGAGGGTCGCGCCGGCGAAGGCCCCCTTCGGGATGTTCGTCTCCAGCTGGGAGGCGAGCTGCCGGTGGTTCTTCACGTAGATCTTGTCGGTGAACGCCACGGTTACCCGCGGATACGCCGGCTGGCAGTAAAAGCGGCGTGGTCGGCCGAGCGGAACCAGCGCGGCCGCCGCGTCCCCCGAACTGGCGTCGGGGACGGAACGTCACCGCACCGCACGGCCGTCCGGGAGTCGTAACGGTTATTTATCAAAGCGGGATAGATATCGACGCGTGTCCGGGTTAGGGTAGTGGACTATCCTTCAGCCTTGTGGAGGCTGAGACGCGGGTTCGATTCTCGCACCCGGACTTTTCCGCGACGACCGAAGGGAGGAGTGGAAAAGCCGAAGACGGGAATCGAATCAGACCGAGGTTCTGCGCGGAGCGCAGGTTCTCGGGCGTGGTTCGATTCTCGCACCCGGACCTTCTGCGGAACGCGGCGACGAACGCTCCGCGAGCCTCGGGGCTCCGCAGGGCGTTGGAAGTCCCTTCCCCGCGATCGAGAGCGGCGCGACCGACGGCCGCCACGGCTTTGCCGGTCCGAGTCGTACGCCACCGCATGGCACGCACAGCGGTCATCGCGGGCGTCGGTCCGGGACTGGGCGAATCGCTCGCGCGCAAATTCGCGGCCGAGGGCTGCGAGGTCGCGCTGTTCGCCCGGTCGACGGACCACATCGAGGAGCTCGCGGCAGACCTCCCGGAGCCGGGCGAGGGCCTCGCCGTCCGGACCGACCTCACCGACGTCGATCAGGTCAGGGAGGGGTTCGAGGCGGTCCGCGACGTGTTCGGTCCGGTCGACGTGCTCGTGAACCACGCCAGCGCCGCCTCGTGGAAGGGGCTCATGGACGCGAGCGTCGAGGAGTTCGAACGGGCGTGGGCCGTCAACGGGCGCGGCGCGTTCGTCTGTTCGCAGGAGGCGGTCGCGGACATGCGCGAGACGGGCGGCGGGACGGTCGTCTTCACCGGCGCGACCTCCGCGGTGCGGAGCCTCGGCGGCGCGATCGGGTTCACGGCCGCGAAGTTCGCCGCCCGCGGGATGGCGATGGACATCGCACAGGAGTTCGGTCCGGAGGGGATCCACGTCGCGCACGTCGTCATCGACGGCCAGATCGACTCGGCGGACGCCCGCGAGCGGGCTCCCGACCGCGAGGCGGAGACGTTCCTCGACCCCGACGAGCTGGCCGAGACGTACTGGCACCTCGTCGAGCGGGACGACGTCGGCACCCAGCCGTTCGAGGTCCACGTCACGAACGGTCCGCGGAACTCCGAGTTCATCTGACCCGGGCGGACGCGGTCCGCGACTCGGCGGTCGTCACAGCAGTTCGAGTTCGATCGTTTTCGCGGTGCTCGAGACGAGCCCGGCCGTGTCCTCCTCCAGGCGCTTGCCCTGCATCTCGTCGGCCGCCCCGGAGACGCTGACCGCGCCCACGGGGTCGCCGTCGACGACGATCGGGGAGGCGACGCACTGCCAGTTCGCGTCGAGCTCGCCGCGGTCGAACGCGATGTTCCGGTCCCTGATCGACCTGAGTTCGGAGCGGAGCGTCTCCGGGTCCGTCACGGTCCGATCGGTCTTCCGGTCGAGGCCGTGGCGCTCGACGTACTCGTCGACCGCGTCCGTCGACCGGAACGCGAGGATCGCCTTGCCGGCCGCGGCGGCGTGGAGCCGGACGCTCCCGCCGACCGGGATCGGGTGGTTTCGGGCGCCGATTCGGTGTAGATAGACGGCGTCCGCGTCCTCCGGAACCACGAGGTTCGCGACCGCGTTCGTGTTCCGCGCCAGTTTGCGGATCTCGCTCTGCGCCGCCCGGTAGACGGGATTGCGTTCTCTCGTCCCGAACCCGATCCGCAGGAACCGGTGGGTGAGCTCGTAGGTCCCGTCGACGTTCGTCACGTACCCGAGCGCACAGAGCGTCGAGAGGTGGTTGTGGACCGCGCTTTTCGAGACGTCCATCGCGTCGGCTAATTCGGTGACTCCGGCGCCGTCACGCTCGTACAGCTCCTCGACGATCCGCAGGGACGTCGCCGTCGCCTGAACAGTGATGGTGTCCGTGTCTCCCATCGTTTCTGAGAGTGGTATGGGAGACAGCGGTATAACGTTTGTTTAGCATGAGAGAACAGGACCGCCGATCGAGAGATTATACTGTGTATAAATTTTATAAATTTATCGGGTATAACCCGTATTATTGTTGTGGGGCGGCTTAAATCTGAAAATATGTATATAATATCCCTCTGTTCAGCCCAAGAAAACACAAATAGCGCGGTTCTACACCGTTTTTAGAACAACTGTCCAGTGATTTTATATAGCTGTAGCATGAGGGACGGATAGTCAGGTACGATCATGACCAACAAGCCAAACTACGCAGAATACGGGCGACGTCGACTCATGAAGGGCGCGGGACTCGCGGGGATCGCGGGGCTGGCCGGCTGTATCGGAACCGGCGATCCCGGCGGGAGCGACGGGAGTGACGGAAGCGACGGCGACGACGGGAGCGATGGCAGCGACGGCAGCGACGGCGACGACGGCAGCGACGGCGGTAGCGGCATGGCGTCGGAGATCAACGTGTGGGGGTGGGACGTCGCCGCGCGGGCGCTGATGATCACCGCCGAGGAGTACGAGTCCGAGAACGACGCGACGGTCGCCGTCGAGGAGTTCGGTCGGTCCGCGATGAAGGACCGGCTCCAGACGAACCTGCTCTCGGGCTCCGGCGCGCCGGCGGTCTCCATGTTGGAGTCGGTCGACGGCCCCTCGTTCATCGACACGGGCTCCGTCGCGCCGCTCACCGACGAGATCGAGGAGGCGGGGGTCCAGGACGACTTCGTCTCCGGGAAGTGGGAGGCGCTCACCGTCGACGGCGACATCTACGCGCTCCCGTGGGACACCGGTCCGACGGCGGTGTACTACCGGCGGTCCATCTACGAGGAACACGGCCTTGACCCCGAAGGCATCGAGACGTGGGCGGACTTCATCGAGGAGGGCCAGAAGCTGCCCGACGACGTGGACATGCTCAACCTCCCCGAGGGTGACCTCTCCGGCGTCTGGCGGTACCAGTTCCGCCAGCTGTCCGGCGAGCCCTTCCTCGAGAGCGGCGAGGTGAACATCCACAACGAGAAGTCGCTCCGCGTGGCTCAGAATATCAAGGAGATATACGACGCCGACATCGCGGCGAACATCGAGGGCTGGACCTCGGCGTGGTTCAGCGCCTACGGCGACGGCACCGTCGCCTCGCTCCCTTCGGCCGCGTGGATGGAGGGGACCCTGCGCGCCGAGCTTCCCGACACCTCTGGCGACTGGGGCGTCTTCAAGATCCCCGCGCTGGAGTCGGGCGGCCCGCGGGCGTCGAACTGGGGCGGCTCCAACCTCATGATCGCGGACCAGGTCTCCGACGACAAGAAGGAGCGGGGCTGGGACTACATGGAGTACTCGCTGGCGACCGAGGAGATGCAGCTGGCGATGTACGACGAGTACGGACTCTTCCCGGCGCTGGAGACCACCTACGAGGACCCGGTGTTCGACGAGGAGCTTGACTTCTACGACGGACAGCCCGCGCGGGCGCTCTTCGCCGAGGTCGCACAGGAGGCCCCCGGCTACCGGTTCACCGAGGACACGCCCGAGGTGTCGCAGGCCATCGAGACCGAGCTCCAGCGGATGATCAACGGCGAACAGTCCCCGGAGGAGGCCGTGCAGGCGGCCGCGGAGACGGTCGCCGAGAACACCGATCGGGACCTCGCGTAACCGGGGAGCATCGATCGCATGGCCACTTCCGACGAAACAGACGATCGGATCGGACAGGCGTACCGCCGCCGCGTCCGCACGACGGTCCGAACGGCCGCGAGGAAGTTCAGGCGAGCGGCGCGACCGCTCTGGGACCGGTTCCGCTTCGCCAGACAGGACCTGACGGCGGCGACGCCGACGCTGCCGCGAGTCGCGTACATCTTCATCGCGCCGTTCTTCCTGCTGTTCAGCGTGTTCCTCGCCTTCCCGGTGTTTTACACGCTGTACCTCTCGTTCTTCGAGTATCAGGGCGTCGGCCAGGGGTCGCTGTTCTGGGTCGACCTCGGCCCGGTGTACCTCGAGATCCCGAAGATCGCCCGGCTCGATTTCGTCGGGCTCGGGAACTACGCCCGCCTGCTCGGCAACGACCTGTTCTGGCAGTCGATGTTCAACACGTCGTACATCCTCGTCATACAGGTCCCGCTGATGATCGGGCTGGCGCTCGCGCTCGCGCTCGCGCTGAACGCGTCGTTCCTGCGGCTCAAAGGGGTGTTCCGCACCGCGATCGCGTTGCCCGTCTCGGCGAACCTCGTGGCGTACTCGACGGTGTTCCTGCTGCTGTTCAACGAGCAGCTGGGGTTCCTCAACTACGTGCTCGCCGGCGTCGGGCTCGGGCCGGTCCCGTGGCTGACCGACGGGTTCTGGGCGCGGAACACGATCATCGCCGCGGTGACGTGGCGCTGGACGGGGTACAACATGATCATCCTGCTCGCCGGGCTCCAGACGATCCCGCAGCAGCTGTACGAGGCGGCCGAGATCGACGGCGCGAACCGGTGGGAGAAGTTCCGCTACGTCACGCTCCCGCAGCTCAAGCCGGTGTTCCTGTTCGTCGTCGTCCTCTCGACGATCGGGACGTTCAAGCTGTTCGCCGAGCCGTACGTCATCACCGGCGGCGGTCCGACCAACTCGACGATCACCATCGTGCAGTACATCTACCGGCAGGCGTTCGTCAACTTCAACCTGGGCTACGCGAGCGCGCTCACGGTCGTGTTCGTCGCGGTCGTCAGCGCGTTCTCCGTCGCCCAGATCAAGATCGGGGGTGAGGACTGATGCGCGAACAGCGGCGGAAGGACGCGGTCTGGCGGTTCCTCACCTACGCCTTCGTCATCACGATGGTCGTGGTGATGATGGTCCCCCTGTACTGGATGCTGGTGGCGGCGACGCTCCCGCAGGAGCAGTTCCTGCAGTTCCCGCCGCGGCTGATACCCGGAACGGCGTTCCTCGACAACTTCGCGGCGCTGCAGGAGCGGCTGGACTTCGTCCGGACGATCCGGAACAGCGTCCTCATCGCCGTCGTCTACACGCTGCTGTCCTTAGTGCTGTGTTCGATGGCCGGCTTCGCGTTCGCCAAGTACGAGTTCAAGTTCAAGGAGCCGATCTTCTACGCGATCTTAGCGACGCTCGTGTTGCCGATCCAGCTCCTCGTCATCCCGCTGTTCCTGCTGATGGCACAGCTGGACTGGACGAACACGTTCCGAGCGATCATCCTCCCGTGGGCGGCGAACCCCATCGGGATCTTCCTCATGCGGCAGAACATGAAATCGATCCCGGACGCGCTGCTGGAGTCCGCCCGGATGGACGGGGCGACGGAGTTCCAGATCTTCTACCGGATCGCGCTCCCGACGATGCGGTCGTCGCTGGCCGCGCTGGCGATCATCTTGTTCCTGTTCCAGTGGGACCTGTTCCTGTACCCGCTCGTGATCCTCGAGACCGCGGACATGTACACGATCCCCATCGGGCTGGCGCAGTTGACCGGCTTCCAGCGGATCTACTACGACCAGATCATGGTGGCGGCGACGCTCGCCATCGTCCCGATGGTCGTGTTGTTCTTAGTGCTGCAGAAACAGTTCGTCAGCGGCATCCTCGCGGGGTCGCTCAAGGAGTAACCAATGTCAGGAATCAACATCTCTGAACTCGACAAGGTGTACGACTCCGGAACCGAGAACGTGGTCGCGGTGGAGGACCTCTCCGTCGAGATCCACCACGGCGAGTTCCTCGTCCTCGTCGGGCCGTCCGGTTGCGGGAAATCGACGACGCTCCGCTGTCTCGCCGGCCTCGAGGACGTGACGGACGGCTCGATACGGTTCGGCGACGACGACGTCACGGACCGCCGGGCCAGCGAGCGCGACGTGGCCATGGTGTTCCAGAACTACGCGCTGTACCCGCACATGACCGTTCGGGGCAACATCGGCTTCGGACTGAAGCTCTCGACGAAGCTGACCGGCGACGAGATCGAGCGGAAGGTGGAGAGCGTCGCCGAGATGCTCGGCATCAGCGAACTGCTCGACGAGAAGCCGAAGGCGCTCTCCGGCGGCCAACAGCAGCGCGTGGCGCTCGGACGGGCGATCGTCCGGGAGCCGTCCGTGTTCCTGATGGACGAGCCGCTCAGCAACCTCGACGCGAAGCTCCGGTCGGACATGCGGACCGAGCTGCAGGAGCTCCAGGCCGACCTCGACGTCACGACGGTGTACGTCACGCACGACCAGACGGAGGCGATGGCGATGGGCGACCGGATCGCCGTGATGGACGGCGGCGTGCTCCAGCAGGTCGGCGCGCCGGAGGACGTGTACCGCTCGCCCGTGAACCAGTTCGTCGCGGACTTCATCGGCTCGCCGAGCATCAACCTCTTCGCGGCCGACGTCGACGGCGCGACGCTCCGGGGCCCCGGCGGGTTCACGTACGAGCTCGCCGACCCCGAACCGGTCGCGGGTCACGACCGCGTCAGCGTCGGCGTCCGACCCGAGGACATCACCGTCGTCGACGCGGGCCAGAACACGGCCGACGTGACGGTCGTCGAGCCGATGGGGAACGAGAACTTCCTCTACATGGAGATGGCCGGCCACGAGCTCACCGCCCGCGTCGCTCCGGCGGTCCGGCCGACGGAGGGCACGCACGTCCCGTTCGACTTCGACGAGGCGGCGCTCTACCTGTTCGACGGCGAGACCGGCGACGCGCTCAAGACCAAGACGGACACCGTCGACTCCGCGGTCGTCGGGACGACTGAAGACTGACTACTATGTACATCACCGACTACGAGCTGTTCGAAGTACCGCCTCGCTGGCTGTTCCTGAAGCTGACGACGAGCGACGGCACCGTCGGGTGGGGAGAGCCGATCGTGGAGGGCCGCTCCCACACGGTCGTCGCCGCGGTCGAGGAGCTGCTCGACAACTACCTGCTCGGCGAGGACCCGACGCGAATCGAGGACCACTGGCAGTCGATGTACCGCGGCGGGTTCTACCGCGGCGGCCCGGTGCTGATGAGCGCCATCGCCGGCGTCGACCAGGCGCTGTGGGACATCAAAGGGAAGCAGTTCGGCGCGCCCGTTCACGAGCTGCTCGGCGGTCGCGCGCGCAACCGGATCCGCGTGTACCAGTGGATCGGCGGCGACCGACCGGCGGACGTCGGCGACGCCGCCCTCGAGAAGGTCGACGCGGGGTTCTCGGCGCTGAAGATGAACGCGACCGCGGAGCTGCGGCCGATCGACACCCCAGCCACGGTGAACGACGCGGTCGACCGGATCGCGGCCGTTCGGGAGTCCGTCGGCGACGAGGTCGACATCGGGGTCGACTTCCACGGGCGCGTGTCGAAGCCGATGGTTCGGCGGCTCGCGGCCGCGCTGGAGCCGTACGACCCGATGTTCATCGAGGAGCCGGTGTTGCCCGAGCACAACGACTCGCTCGCGGGGATCCGGCAGTCGACGACGATCCCGATCGCGACCGGCGAGCGGATGTACTCGCGGTGGGATTTCAAGGAGGTGCTCGAGACGGACGCCGTGGACCTGATCCAGCCCGACGTCTCGCACGCGGGCGGGATCACCGAGATGAAGAAGATCGCGTCCATGGCCGAGGCGTACGACGTGTCGGTCGCGCCGCACTGCCCGCTCGGGCCCATCGCGCTCGCGTCCTGCATTCAGGTCGACGCCTGCACGCCGAACGCGCTGATCCAGGAGCAGTCGCTCGACATCCACTACAACGAGACGAGCGACGTGTTAGACTACCTCGCCGACCCGGCGTTGTTCGAGTACCGCGACGGCTTCGTCGACATCCCCGGCGGCGACGGGCTCGGGATCGAGATCGACGAGGAGCACGTCCGGGAACAGCGCGGCAACGTCGACTGGCACAACCCCGTTTGGCGACACGACGACGGCTCCGTCGCGGAGTGGTGATCCGCGTGTCACTGGACGCGCCCCGACGCGGAGGGGATCGATGACCCGCCGGCACGAGTCGCCGACCGAGCGCGCGGTGCCCGGCCGGTTCGCCGGCGAGACCGCGATCGTCACCGGGTCGACGCGCGGGATCGGCGCCGGAATCGCGGAGCGGCTGGCCGCCGAGGGCGCGAACGTGGTCGTCAGCGGCCGCACCGCCGAGGCCGGCGAGGCCGTCGCCGGGCGGATCGCGGACCTGACCCCGGACGAGTCGGCCGACGGCGCGCCCGCCGGGGACGCGACGTTCGTCCGCGCGGACATGCGCGATCCAGATGACGTGGCGGCGCTGGCCGAGGCGGCCGCCGAGCGCTACGGCTCCGTCGACGTGCTCGTGAACAACGCCGGCGTGCAGACGGAGACGGCCGCCGACGAGGCGACGCTCGACGACTGGGAGTTCGTCGTCGAGACGGACTTCAGGGCGTACTGGCTCGCCGCGCGGGCGGCCCTCGAGCACATGGACCGCGGGGCGATCGTGAACGTCTCGTCGAACCACGCGTACGCGACGATGCCCGCGCACTTCCCGTACAACGCGGTGAAGGCGGGGATCAACGGCATGACGCGGTCGCTCGCCGTCGACTTCGGTCCCCGCGTCCGGGTGAACACGGTCGTCCCCGGCTGGGTCGAGATCGAGCGGACGCGCGAGGAGCTCCCCGAGGGACGGTTCGAGGAGGTCGAGTCGATCCACCCGACCGGCCGGATCGGCACGCCGGCCGACGTCGCCGGGGCCGTCTCCTTCCTCGCGAGCGAGGACGCCGCGTTCGTCACGGGGGCCGCGCTGCTCGTCGATGGCGGTCGCGGCGCGGTGATGCAGGACGACACGCTTCCGGACTACCGGGCGCGAGACCGCTCGGAGTAGTCGATCGGGAAACTTCCAGATTTTTGGGTCTGTTGAAATTCTCCGAAGATCCTATACTGTGAATCGCTGTGATCGATACAGCGACGGCAATGAGCGAGAGCGGGAGTAAGTATCGCAGATCGGGGGTTGAGATACAGTACTGTCTCTTATACACATCTCTGA
>NZ_AOJH01000052.1 GCF_000337355.1 Halorubrum kocurii JCM 14978
ACGCGCGAGGGAGTCAGTCGCCGGAGCGAAGCGACGGCGACTGACGAGGCTGAGGAGGCGTGAGGCTGCGGTTTGCGGTGCGGGGCGGGACTCAAAGGGGCAGCCGGCGAGGCGGCTGGGGCTTTGAAAGTGTTCACCGCGACGTCGATCATTTATAAACAGCCGACAGCAACACCGCTCGATCACGTATAAACGACCGATCAATCGAAGTGAGACACGTACTCCCGTACTCGATCAAGGAGTACTCGTCATCGACCGGCTGTTTCAGGCGTGAACACATCTGAAAAAGGGAGGTTCACCAGAGCCGGATTTTTGACTGCCGTGTCCGACTACGGCCGAGCGACCCGCAGCTCGTCGACGCGGTCACCCTCGATGACGGCGACACCGTACGGCCCCACGACGGCGCCGTCCGCGGACTTCTCCTCGCCGTTGATGCCCGACGCCGCGTCGACGGCGTCCCGATCGGCGTCGTCGACAGCGAGCGCGCCGGGGTCGATCTCGGGCAGTCGGAGCCGGTCGCCCGTGAAGTTCGTCACCCACGTGTGGCCGCCGCGGTAGCCGACGCGGACGCCGTCCGGAAGCCGGTCGGTGCGGCGGACGCCGGCGCGGTCGAGCAGGGCCGCGGCGAGCGCGTCCGCCAGGTCCGGCTCGGGCCAGACTCCGCAGTAGGTGACGCGGCCGTCGCCGACCGCGTTGGCGACGACCGCCGGCCGCCCGTCCGCCGGCCCGTCGACGTCGTACGCGTACCGGACCGCGGCGGCGTCCGGGTCGAGCCACTCGGCCCAGGTCCGGAACGGGAGGGAGGGCGTCGCGCCGCCGTCGGCGCTGTCCACGCCGGGACCGCCGACCCCTCGGACCGCCGTTTCGAGGCGCCGCGGCAGCGACTCGTGCTGGTCGACTGTCGCGCCGACGAGGTCGGTCAGCGGGCCGGGCTGTAACGCCGGCCGGAGCTTGTTCTCCGCGTCCTTCGCGCCGGTCCGTGGACCGAAGAGGACCTCCCCGCCGCCGGCGACGTAGTCGGTCAGCCGGTCGGCGAGGTCCTCGGTGACGAGGTGGAGCGCGGGCGCGACGACGGCCGCGTATCCGGAGAGGTCGGCGCTCGGCGGGACCACGTCCACCTGGACACCGCGGCCGCGCACGGCGCCGTAGAACGCCTCTTGGAGCGCCCAGTAGTCGAAGTCGGGAGCGTGGGGCTGCGCGTCGAGCGCCCACAGGGAGTCGTAGTCGAACAGGACCGCCACCGGCGCGTCCACGTGGTCGGTGCCGTCGAGCGCCGCGAACTCCTCTCCCGCGCGCGAAGCGTCGGCGTACCCGCGGTCGGGCGAGCCGTCCGCCTTCCGGAGGCCGGCGTGGTACTGCTCTTGCCCTTCGAGACAGCGCCGCCACCTGAAGTAGAGCACCGCGTCGGCCCCGTGGGCGGCGGCGTGGTGGGCCCACAGCCGCATCGCGCCCTCGCCCGGCTGGGGGCAGTGCGGCGGCCAGTTGACGTCGCCCGGCTGCTGTTCCATCACCCAGAACGGCTGGTCGAGCGCGCTCCGGTAGAGGTCGTGGTCCATCCCGACCTGGTCGGGGTCGCCGGCCCGCAGCTGGTCCGGCGACGCCTCCCCGTCGTAGCGGTCCTGGACGAACCCCGTCGGGTAGGAGTCCCACGCGACGCGGTCGAGGTCCGCGCTCACGTCGTAGGCGTTCAGCGTCGGGAACCGCCCCATGAAGTTGTGGGTGACGAACCAGTCGGGGTCGGCCTCGCGTATCAGGTCGGCGTGGAGGCGGTTGTACTCGACGACCGAGTCGCTGGCGAAGCGCGCGTACGCCAGCAGCCGCGAGGGGTGATGCTCCGCGGGGGTCGGCCCGGGCGGGTCGACCTCCTCGAACGAGCCGTACTGCTGGCTCCAGAACGCGTTCCCCCACGCCTCGTTGAGCTGATCGACGTCGCCGTACCGGTCCGCGAGCCACGTCCGGAACGCCTCGGCGCAGTCGTCACAGTAACACCGGACGGTCTCGTGACAGCCGAACTCGTTGTCCGTCTGCCAGCCGGCGACGTGCGGCGAGCCGGCGTAGCGTTCGGTGACCCGCTCGACGATCCGCGCCGTCTCCTCGCGGTAGGCGTCCGAGTTGAAACAGTAGTGCCGGCGGCTCCCGTGCTCGCGGACAGTCCCGTCGGGGTCCTCCTGTCGGATCGACGGCCGCTCGTCGACCAGCCACTTCGGCGGGGTCGCCGTCGGCGTGCACAGCACCGCCTGCATTCCGTGGTCGCCGACGAGCTCGACGGCCTCGTCGAGCCACTCGAAGTCGAACGACCCGCGCTCGGGCTCGAGGGCGCCCCACGAGAACTCCGCCATCCGCACGTATTCGAGGCCGGCGTCGGCCATCGCGGCGACGTCGCGCTCCCACTCCTCGCTCGGCCAGTGTTCGGGGAAGTAACAGACTCCGGTACGCATAGCGCACCGTCTCGACCGCGCCACCTAAGGGTTCGGATGGGCGGCCCCCGGCGCGCGGCCCGTCGGTCCGATTCTACTCGATTCGCGGCCCGTCGATTCCCCACTCGACGTGACCGCCCGGCAGGGTATTTATATGGCCGCAAAGAGGGTGTAGTATGAACGAACGCAGGGCGGACGGCACCGCAGTCACGTACGACCCGGACGGGCGCGAGGTCGCGGTGGCGGACGACGCCGGCGACCTGCTCGTCGGGCCCCTCCGCGCGGCGGCGGCCGACGGGGCCGACGGGGACGACGGGGCGGTGCGGGTCGCGGACGTGTCGCTGTCGACCGAGGCCGGGGGCGTCGCCGCGACCTGTAGCGTGGAAAACGCCGGCGACGAGCCGGTCCGAGCCGGCGACGTCTCGATCGCGTTCGAGACCGCGTTCGGCGCGGACGCCCGCGTCTACCGGCACGGGTACCAGTCGTGGTCGTCGACCGGGACGCTCCCCGTCGGAGAGCGGTTCCCCCCCGAGAACGAGGACAACGCGCCGATGATGAACGACCTCGCGGCGTCGACGGGCGACCGGGTCAGCAGCTACCTGACCGGGATCGTCGAAGGCGACCGCCGGGTCACGGCGGGGTTCCTCGACCACGACCGCTACTGCACCCGGTTCGAGATCGACGACGACCCCGCCGGCGTCGCGACGGTGCGCGCCGTGTGTCCGCTGGAGGGGACGCGGCTGGCCCCCGGCGAGCGGCTGTCCCTGCCGCCGCTGTGGGTCGACGCCGACCGTGAGCTCCGGGACGGGCTCGCCGCGCTGGCCGACCGAATCGGCGAGCGGATGGACGCCCGGGTGCCCGATGCGGCGCCCACCGGGTGGTGTTCGTGGTACCACTACTTCACCGACGTCACCGAGGGGGACATCCGGGAGAACCTCTCGGAGCTCCGGGAGTGGGGGATCCCGGTCGACGTCGTCCAGATCGACGACGGGTACATGGAGGCGTTCGGCGACTGGCGGTCGATCGCCGACGGCTTCGAAGACATGAGCGCCGTCGCGGACGACATCGCGACCGCGGGGTACCGACCGGGGCTGTGGCTCGCGCCCTTTTACGTGGAGGCCGGCGCCGACCTGTCCGCCGACCACCCGTCGTGGTTCGTCACGGAGCCGACGGACGGCGACGCCGCCGAGCCGGGACCGCCGGTCGACGGCGGCTTCCGCGCCGGGTCGGCGCTGTACGGGCTCGACACGACGCACCCGGCGGTCCTCGAGTGGCTCCGGGAGACCGTCTCGACGGTCGTCGACGATTGGGGGTTCACGTACCTGAAGCTCGACTTCCTCTTCGCGGCGGCGCTGCCCGGCGAGCGGTACGACCCCGAGGCGACCCGGATCGAGGCGTACCGCCGGGGGGTCGAGGCGATCGCCGAGGCGGCGGGCGACGACGCGTTCCTGCTCGGCTGCGGCGCGCCGATGGCCCCGAGCGTCGGGCTGTTCGACGCGATGCGCGTCGGCCCGGACACCGATCCGACGTGGGAGACGCCGGGGGAGTCGGGGAGCCAGCCGGGGCTGAAAAACGCCGTCCGCAACACGCTCACGCGGAACTACCTCCACCGGCGGTGGTGGCTCAACGACCCCGACTGCCAGCTCGTTCGGGACACGAGCGACCTCACCGCGGCCGAGCGGGAGTCGTTCGCGGCGCTGGTCGCCGCGACCGGCGGCGTGAACGTGTTCTCCGACCGCCTCGCGGAAATCGGCTCGGACGGCCGGCGGCTGCTGGAGCGGTCCATCCCGCCCGCGAGCGACGCCGCGGTCGCGGGGCTCGGCGCGGAGCGGTTCCCCTCGCGCGTCGTCTGCGAGCGGCCGGGCGACGGGGCCGTCACCGTCGCGCTGTTCAACTGGGCGGACGAGCTGTCGACGGTCCGGTTCGACGCGCGCGAGCACGCCCCGGCGGCCGATTCGGGGAGCGATCGGGTCGTCTGGGACGGGCTGTCCGGGACGGTCGTCGACGGCCCGGTCGTCGAGCGGGAGCTACCGGCGCACGGCGCGGCCGTGTTCGCCGTGGTCCCCGCCGACGCCGGCGACCTCCTCGGCGACGCCGCGACGCTCACGGGCGGGTCCGACCGCGCGTCGGGGGCGACGCTCCGAGACGGAACGCTCGCGGCGACGGTGGAAGGGGAGGCGGTGACGTTCGCGCTCGATCGGGAGTAGCTCGCGATCGAACAGCGAAATCGGTCTTCACGGGGGGAACTCGCGGCCGGCGGGGACCGGGCCGCGCGTCTCCGGTGACCCGCCATTATACGACTCCGGATCGAAGGGCGCGCATGGACGTTCTCGTGATCGGCGGTACGGGTCTGATCGGGACGGGGATCACGCGCGGACTCGTCGGCGACGGCCACGACGTGACCTGTCTCACGCGCGGCGAAACCGACGCCGACGTCCCCTCGACGGTGTCGTTTCGAAGCGCCGACCGGACCGACCGCGCGGCGCTGACCGACGCGGTCGCGGACGAGGCCTTCGACTGCGTGATCGACATGGTGTGTTTCGACGCGGAGACCGCCCGGGACGCGGTCGCGGTGTTCGCCGACCGGACCGACCAGTACGTGTTCTGCTCGACCGTGGACGTCTACCACCGCCCGCCCGAGCGCAACCCCGTGCGCGAGGACGCGTCGCGGGAGCCGCCCGTCAGCGAGTACGCGGCCGGCAAGGCCGCCGCGGAGGACGTCTTCCGGGCGGCGCACGGGGACGCGTTCGCGACGACGATCGTCCGCCCGTGGAGCACGTACGGCGAGGGCGGGCCGGTGTTGCACACGCTCGGGACGGGGACCTACTACGTCGACCGCGTCCGGAAGGGGAAGCCGATACTCGTCCACGGCGACGGAACCTCGCTGTGGGGGCCGTGCCACCGCGACGACGTCGCTCGCGCCTTCGTGAACGCGGTCGGCAACCCGGACGCGTTCGGCGAGGCGTATCACGTCACCAGCGAGGAGACGATGACGTGGAACCAGTACCACCGACGGGTCGCCCGCGCGCTCGACGCGCCGGAGCCGGAGCTGGTCCACGTCCCGACCGATCAGCTCCGGGCCGCGTTCCCCGAGCGGACCGACATGCTGGTCGACCACTTCCGGTACAGCACGGTGTTCGACAACGCGAAGGCTCGCCGCGACCTGGAGTTCGCGTACACGGTCCCGTTCGAGACCGGCGTCCGCCGGACCGTCGAGCGTCTGGAGGCCGAGGACCGCATCGAGCCCTGGGACAGCGAGTCCGACGACGCCGTGATCGACGCCTGGCGCGAGGCGACCGACGGCTTCGTGAGCGAGGTTGCCGACCGTCTCGACCGGTGACCGGTAACGGCGCGGTCCGGGCGTCGACTGCGGACGGAACGGCCCGAGCGTCGACCACGGACACTCCGCCAGGTGAGCGCAGACACATATAATAAAAATATATATCAACTTTTCGGTACTTCGTGGAGATCTCGGAGAAGACAGATCTGACCGAGTCGGTCTCCGCCGGAGCCGACTCCACCGCGTCGTCGCATCGACGGCAGTCGATCTCTGTATATTGTTAACTAAAACTAAATTTAATCCAAATAAAAATAATATAATTTATAATATCGGCTATTCTGACGATATATACCGACCAACGGCTCGTCGTTCGGAGCTCTACGAACGCCGATCTCGGCTCGCGTCGCCTCCGAATAGAGCGACTCGGCTAACACATACATTAAAGAAAAAATATAGCTACTGGGAATAGTAGTAAGTAGTATGTGTTGAATCGCGCCGTCACGGACGCCGAATTCGCTCTCGGACGCCGCCCGGATCGTCACTCGTGGTCGGACGCCGCCCGGATCGTCACTCGTGGCCGATGACCGGCTGGGGCTCGTACGGTTCCTCCACGTAGGCGATGTCGGAGTCGGACAGGTCTATCTCCAACGCCTCGACCGCCTCTTCCAGGTGGTCGATCGAGGTCGTCCCGACGATCGGGGCGTCGACGTACTCGTTCTGGAACTGCCACGCGAGCGCGATCTGCGCCATCGTGACGCCGTGCTCGTCCGCGAGCTCCGCGACCCGCTCGTTGATCTCCTCACCGCCGCCGCGGCCGTACTCCGCGGTCGGGTTGTGGAAGTTCTCGGGATCGCCTCGATCGGTGCGCTCCAGTTCGTCGACCGGCCGCGTCAGGAAGCCCTGCCCGAGCGGCCCCCACGGGATGACCCCGATGTCCTCCCGGTCACACAGCGGCATCATCTCGCGCTCCTCCTCGCGGTACGCGAGGTGGTAGTGGTTCTGCATCGTCTCGAACTCGACGAGCCCCTCGCGCTCGCTCGTCCGGAGCCGCCGGGCGAGCTGATGCGCCCACATCGAGGAGGTGCCGACGTGCCGGACTTTCCCGCGCCGGACCGCGTCGTCGAGCGCCCGCAGCGTCACTTCCGGCGAGGTCGACGGGTCCACGCGGTGGGTCTGGTAAAGATCGACCGTCTCCATCCCCAGCCGTTCGAGGCTCGCGTCGAGCTCCTGTTCGATCGTCTTCCGGGAGAGGCCGGCGGCGTTCGGGTGGTCCGCTCCGGCCGGGAACCGAACTTTCGTTGCCACGACCTGGCGGTCGCGATCGTACTCGGCGAGCGTCTCGCCCAGCAGCTCCTCTGATCGGCCGTCCGAGTACGCGTTCGCGGTGTCGAAGAAGTTGACCCCGAGATCGATCGCGCGCTCGATGAGCTCCTCGCTCTCCTCCCGGTCGAGCATCCACGGCTCCTCGTCGCCGAAACTCATGCATCCGAGACAGATCTTGGATATCTCCATGCCTGTCGAACCGAGCGTCGTGTACTCCATACGGAGCGGTTCGAAATAAGCAATAAAAAAGGTGCACCACAACTATCCGTTCAGTTATATAAACGACTATGTGCGTCCCCGATCGAGTCGGCGTATGACAACAGACGTGCTCGTCACCGGCGCCCTCGGCGGCGTCGGCCGGTGGGTCACCGACGCGGCGAGGGAACGCGGCGCCGTCGTCGCGGTCGATCGGACGCTCCCGGAATCGACCGATTCGGAAGGAGTGCGGTTTCAGGCGGCCGATCTCCGCGACCAGGGCTCCGTGCTCGAAACCGTGCTCGACGCGGATCCGTCCGTAGTCGTGCACCTCGGGAACATTCCCCACGAGGAGCACCATGCGGGCGGCGACGTGTACGAGAACAACGCGGTGAGCACGTATCACGTGTTGGACGCTGCCGGGCGCGCGGGCGCGGACGTGGTCTGGGCGTCGAGCGAAACCGTCTACGGGACCCACTGGCCTAAGCCGACCCTGCCGGCGTCGCTCCCGGTCGGCGAGGGACACCCGGTCGCCCCGTGGAACGGCTACGAGACGTCCAAGTTGGCCGGCGAAGCGGCCGCCGAGCGAGTCGCGAACGCGTTTGACGTTTCCGTCGTCACGATGCGTCCCTCGTGGGTCCAGTACCCCGGCGCGTACGAGACCGAGCCGATCCGGGAGGGGTTCACCTTCGAGGGCGCCGGGCGGTTCGGGAACCTCTGGTCGTACGTCGACGTTCGAGACGTCGTCTCGTTCGTCGAGGCGGCCCTGACCGCAGACGTCGACGGCCACGAGGTGTTCAATGTGTTCGCCCCGGACAACTTCCTCGGCGTCGAGACGACCCGCGCGATCCGAGCCGGGTACGGCTCGCTCCCGGAGGACTGCGAGATTCGCGGCGAGGAGTCCGCCTTCTCGACCGCCAAGGCCGAATCGGTACTCGGCTGGGAGCCCGAGCACTCGTGGCGGACCGCGGCGGACGAGGCGGTCGACGGACCGGCGATCGCTCAGCCGCGGTAGGACGGCTCAGTCCATCCGCCGCTTCACGCAGTACCAGTACGTCGGTCCGAGAACCGCGAGGCAGACCGCCACGAGAATCCCGTCGAGCACCGCGATGGTGTAGCCGACCGTGCCGGGCTCTAAGAGGAACAGTGGGAACGCGAGGAGCAGCCCCATGACGGTACAGACCGCGAGAACGAGCGGTATCTGGTCCCGCTGGCCACACACCGCGTCGACGACCGTGTCCCGGAGCGTCATACCGAGTCGTGAGCCGCGAGACGCAAAGAGGTTCGTGATCGAATCGACCGCTGGCGGTCAGTCCTCTATCGGGTCGCTCTCCCAGTACCGGTGGTCGGAGTCTGTCCGGAAACAGGCGGCTCGGTGGTCATCGCCGAGCGCTCGCAACGCGGGCTGCTCCTGTTTACATACCGCTCTCGCCTCCGGACAGCGGGTGTGGAACCGACAGCCGCTGGGCGGGTTGACCGGGTCGGGGATGTCGATCTTCCGCATCGGCGGGTCCGCGGCTTCGGACGCGTCCAACGCGAGGTTCGGGGTGGCCCACCGCAACACCTCGGTGTACGGGTGCTGCGGGTCGGAGATGAGCCGGTCCGGCGGGCCGACCTCGACCAAGTTGCCGAGGTACATCACGCCGATGCGGCCGTCGCCGTGCGCCGCGAAGTACCGCGCGTTAGAGAGGTCGTGCGAGATGAAGACGAACGACGTGTTGAACTCCTCTTGTAAGTCGAGCATCAGGTCCATCATCTCCACTCGCAGCGAGACGTCGAGCGCGCTGATCGCCTCGTCGGCCAGGATCACGTCGGGGTTCATCAGCAGTGCACGCGCCAGGGCCACGCGCTGTTTCTCCCCGCCGCTGAGCTGGTGGGGGTACCGGCTGGCGAAGTCCTCTGCCGGCGTCATCCCGACCCGCTCGAGCAGCGAGTAGATCCGGGTGCGACGCTCGCCGGCCGAGACGTTCGGGTGCGTGAGCCGGATCGGCTCGGAGAGCGTTTCAACGATTCGACGGTTCGGGTTCAGCGAGCTCCCGGGGTCCTGGTGGATGATCTGCAGCGACGACCGGATGTCGTCGAAAGAGAGGTCGGTGTTGCCGGCCTTCGTCTCCCAGATGTCCCTGCCCCGGTAGCTGATCGACCCCTCGGTCGGCTCCTGGAGGCCGATGATCGTCTTCCCGAGCGTCGTCTTCCCGCAGCCGCTCTCCCCGACGAGCGCGAGCACGTCGTTTTCGCCGATGTCGACCGACACCCCGTCGACGGCCTGCACGACGTCGGGCTCGTCGAACAGCCCGAACAGCCCCTGTTCCTTTTCGAAGTGAACCTCGACGTCGTCGACGGCGATCAGCGGGTCGCTCGCGTCGCCGTCGGCGTCGGCACCACGGGCGCGGCTCATTGCGGGTCCCCCTCGGCGTCCCCGCCGACCGCGGCGGCTTCACCGAACGTCAGTTCGATCGCTTCTGCGGCTCGTTCCCAGTGGTGGCAGGCGACGGTGTGACCCGCTTCGACCGGCTCGAACGCCGGATCGGACTCTCTGCACGTCTCGGTCGCCAGGGGGCAGCGGTCCGCGTACGAGCACCCCGCCGGCACGTTCACCGGCGCCGGGCTCTTCCCGGGAATCGGCCGCATGTCCTCCAGCGGCGCGTCGATGTTCGGCGTCGAGTTGAGCAGCGCCCGCGTGTACGGGTGCGATGAATCGTTGATGAGCTGATCGCGCGGGCCCGCCTCGACCAGTTCGAACGCGTACATGACCGCCATGCGGTCGGCCAGCGACGCGACGAGCGGCAGGTCGTGGGTGATGAACACCATCGTCACGTCGTACTTCTCTTTGATGTCCTCCAGCAGCAGCAGGATCGACCGCTGCATCAGGAGGTCGAGCGCGGCCGTTGGCTCGTCCATGACGAGCACCTCCGGTTCGAGGAGGAGGCTCAACGCGATCAGCGCGCGCTGTTGCATCCCGCCGCTGAGCTCGTGCGGATACGAGTCGAGGACGCGATCGGGGTCGAGGTACAGGTCTGAGAGGATCTCGCGCGCGAACTCCAACCCCTCCGGCACCGATCGGTCGTGGGCCTTCAGCGTGTCCTCGAAGTGCGCGCCCACCTTCATCGTGGGGTTGAACGAGCTCATCGCGCCTTGGAACACCATCGAGACCTCTGCCCACCGGAACTCGTTCAGCTCCGCGTCCGAGAACTCGAGGACGTCGACGGTCGTGTCCGGGTCCGGGTGGTAGAGCACTTCACCCGAGAGGTGACCCGGCGCGGGGATCGCGTCGAGCAGCGCCGACGCGAGCATCGACTTGCCGCTCCCGCTCTCGCCGACCACGCCGAGGATCTCGTTGCGCTCTATCGAGAACGTCACGTCGTCGAGCACGTACGTGTCTCCGTCGTCGTACGTGACGCTCGCGTTCTTGACCTCTAATATCGGGTCGGAAACGCCGTCCCCAGCGCGATGCAACCGGTCGGATGTAGTCGTCATTTAGTATCCCTCCGTAGCGTCGTCCGTCTCTCTCGTCGATTCGGAACTCTCTGCGAGGCGCGTCCGGACGCGAGGGTTGAACACCCTGTCCATCCCCTGCCCGAGCAGGATCAGCGCGAGCGACAGCCCCATGATCGCGATCATGGGGAAGAGCAGCCAGTGTGCGGCCTCCCACGTGAACAGCGCGCCGCCGTTGTACGCGTAGTTCAGTGTCACGCCCCAGTTCTGCACCGAGTAGGGCAAGACGCCGAGGAAGAACAGCCCGATCGACGCGAAGACGACGTACCGGGCCGCGAAGACGAAGTTCACCGTCACGTACGGCATCAGGTTCGGAACGATGTCCTTGAGGATGATCCGCGGCGTACCCACGCCCATCGTCCGAGACGCCTCGACGTAGCTGTCCTCGCGGATCGTGAGCACCTGCGAGCGCAGCGATCGCCCGAGACCGGCCCAGTAGTTGATGTTGATCAGGATACCGAGCACGATCGGGTTCTGCGGATTGAACGTGACCGCGAGGATGATCACCAGCGGGAGACCGGGAATGGCCATGACCACGTCGGAAATCGACATGAGCACGCGATCGGTCGCTCCTCCCTTGTACCCCGCGAGCGTGCCGACGACTACGGCGACCCCGGTCGCCCAGACGCTCCCGGCGATGATCATGAGCAGGATGTCGGGCGTCGAGTGAATGATCAGCGACAGGAGGTCCACGCCGGACATCGTCGTCCCGAGCGGGTGGCTCCAGCTCTCGAACGGCCCGACGAGTTGAGGCGCCTGATTCGTCGACGGTGCGCGGTACAGGTCGAACACGGCGACGATCGCCATGCCGACGTAGACGGCGAGGATCGACAGCCCGACGCGCGTGCGCCGGTCTGCCCACGCCACGATTGCCGGCTTCCGAACCCGCTCTTCGAACAACTCCGAGAGCCGCTCGCCCCGGGTCACGTCGGCCGAGACGCCGCTGTCGCTCTGCCAGCTGACGGGTTCTGAGTCTTCGGCCTCAGTAGGCATCCGTCTCACCCCGGCTGATTCGCGGGTCGATGAGCCCGTACGTCAGGTCGGCGATGTAGACCCCGATCACCAGCGCGACGGTGATGACGAGGAACGTCCCCATCATCAGTGGGTAATCGTTCGACTCCAGCGCCGACCACATGTAGTAACCGAGGCCGGGGTACGAGAAGATCTGTTCGAGGATCACCGTGCCGCCCAGCCGGAAGCCGAGCAGGAGGAGAAATCCGGTGTACAGTGGGAGGATGGCGTTTCTCGCGACGTACCGCGTCGCGATTCGGCGGTCCGAGAGGCCGCGGAGCCGGGCGACCTCGACGTAGTCGTTCCCGAGCACCTGGATGCTGTTCCCGCGCATCGCGAGCGCCTGCCCGCCGATCCCCGTGATCGTGTACGAGAAGATCGGCAGTGCGGCGTGGTTGAGCGCGCTGGTCACGAACTCCATCGTCAGTCCCGGCTCGACGGTCGGTCCGACGGTTCCCGCGGTCGGGAACCACCCGAACTGGTACGCGAAGACGAACAGCGCGAGCACGGCGACGACGTAGAACGGCACCGACATCAGCGTGATCGACGCGCCCGAGACGAGTTGGTCGAACCGGGACCCCTCCCAGTACGCTTGGATCGCCCCGAGCAGGATGCCGAATACGAAGATCAGGACCGTCGAGACGAGCACGATGAACACCGTCCACGGCACCGCCTCCGCGATGATCTGCGCGACCGGCTCGTCGAGCGAGATCGACGTGCCAAAGTCGCCCTGAGCGGCGGCGCCCATGTAGTCGAGATACTGTCGCCAGAGCGGCGCGTCCGGCTGGATGTTCTGCAGGCTCGCGATCCGCGCGTCGACTTCCGACGCCGGGACCCCCTGTCTGAGGAGGTTCGCGCGAAGCAGCGTGAACGGGCCGCCGGGGAGCAGTCGGATCAGCCCGAACGACAGGCTGGTGACGAGGAAGACGGTAACGAACGCCCGAGCGGTCCGCCGTAAATAGTAATGTCCCATCTGTGGTGCGTATGGTTAGCTCGTGTACGTAACTGCGTCGGTCATCGGTTAGTTCCCGGCCGCCGTGAACTCACCGACGCGCGGGAGCCACTGGCTCGCCCATTTCACGCCGAGGACCTGGGCGTCAGACTCGGGCGTGTTGAACTTCTGGCCGCTGATCCACGTCTGTTCCTGCTTTTCGGTCACCGGGATGAACGGGAGCGTCTGGTTGTGGTGCCAGGCGACGCGTCGGATGATCTCAGTCGCTTCCTCGTCGCTCGTCATCGACGTGATCTCTCTGATCTCCTCGAGCGGGCTGATCGTCATCTCGCCCGAGCCGTCGATGGCCGGCAGCGTCTTCTCGCCCGTGGGGAACGCGTGGCCGCCGTCGATGTCGGGACACACCATCTCCCACCGGAGCGGGTAGAAGGGGAACGACGAGCGCGCGCCGCCCGGGAGCCAGTAGAACGCGCCCATCCCGAAGTTGCTGTCGACGTAGTCGCCATAGAAGTCGCCGATGGGTTTCGAGTCAATCTCGAGGTCGAGCCCGAACGAGTTGAGCTGGTCGACGACCGTGTCCGTGGCCGTCGTCCAGTCGGTCCAGCCGCTCGGCGTCGCGAACTGCGCGCTGATCGAGTTGCCGTCCCCGTCTTCCCAGACGCCGTCGTTCTTGCTGTATCCGGCGTCGCGAAGCAGTTCGGCCGCGGTGTCCGTCTGTGCCGTGCCGGGGCCGTACGTCTCGTACTGGTCCAGCTGATCGCCCAGCCAGCGCTCTTGGTCGTCGACGGCGATCGCCGTCGCGACTTCCGGAACGGCTTTCGTTCGCGGGCCGGCGTTCTGCGCGACCAACTCGCGGTTCAACACGTGGGCGATCGCCTGTCGCACGTTCTGGTCCCCGAAGTGCTCGTGCTCGTGGTTGAACACAATCCCGTAGCCCCACTTCGCGGGCGTGTTGATCTCCTGGACGTGGTCCGGCATGCTTTCGGCGATGTTCGGCGGCGCGAACATGCTGGACATCGCATCGAGCTCGCCGCCTCTCATCCCCTGTTGTAGGGCGGTGTTGTCCCCTCGCTGCAGGATCTGCAGCTCGGCGAAATTCACGTTGTCGGCGTTGTAGTACTCTTCGTTCCGGGTGAGCGTCCACGCCTGCTCGCTCTTGGATTCGAGGCTGAACGACCCGTTGGCGACGACGTCGTCTTCCCACTCGAACTGCTGCACTGCGGACGCCTCCTGGTCGAGGAACTCCTCGTACACTGGATGATACGCGTATATCCGGTCCGATTGCGACCCGATGGCGTATCTCAACAGCCGGGGGTTCGTCTCCTCGGTGAGCTCGAACACGACGGTCTTCTCGTCTTCGCCCTCCTCGACGCTCTCTGCGAAGTCCCAGATAGCCCCGGCGGTCTTTTTCTCGAGTTGGAACTGCGTCACGAGGTCGCGCGCGGTGACCGGCTCGCCGTTCTCCCAGTTGAGGTCCTCTCTGATGGTGAGCGTGAACGTCTCGCCGTCGACCGACCAGTCCTCGAGCCCCGCCATCTCGAACTCCTGCGTCTCGAAGTTGTACGCGACGAACCGCTCGAACACGTGCGCCCCGACGATATCGTCGTAGTTCTGCGTCGCGATGGGGTTGAGGTGCATGTTCGTCGGGACGCCGTTGTTCGTCGCGGAGACCATGGTGGCCTCCCTGACCTCGGGCCCGGACGAGCCGTTGCCGCTTCCAGAGTCGTCCCCCGATCCCCCGTCGCCGGACGCGCCGTCGTCGGACCCGGCGTTATCGGAACACCCGGCGAGCGCCGAGACCCCAACCGCTCCCGCGGCCTGGAGCAATCGACGACGGTCGACGTAGGTGTTACCACTGTTGCCGTTTCGTGTCATATCCGTTAGCACGGTTCGAGTATCGGTTAATAAATTATTCTATACAATAGTTTATGTATATTCGTTCAATAGTAGATTCACAGACGTGTTATCCGGCGATCCGGCCGTCGAGCGTCGACCGTAGCGCACGCCCGGGGCGGCGAGACCCCCGTATCATCGGGCGATCTCGTCGCAGCCACCGAAGATTTATAATCGGTTGCCAAGTGGGATAGGTCATGGCAGACACAGCGGAGCCGTTAGCGTACCGCGACGAGTCGCTACCGATAACGGAGCGCGTCGAGGACCTCCTCGACCGGATGACGCTCGACGAGAAGGTCGGACAGCTCGTCGGCACCTGGGCCGGAGAGCTCGGCGAGACGAAGGACCTCGAGGACGTGGAATCGGAGATCGTGGACCACGGCGTCGGCGCCGTGGCGTCGTTCGGCTGGGCGGGCGCCCACGACACGCGCCTCGACGAGGTCGTCGAAACCGTGAACCGACTCCAGGAGGTGGCCCGGTCGGAGACCCGTCTCGGCGTTCCGCTCCTGTTCAACGTCGACGCGGTCCACGGGCACGCGTACGTGTCCGAGGGGACCGCGTTTCCGAACGGGCTCGGCATGGCCGCGACGCGAAACGAATCGCTCGCGGAGTCCACGGCGGCGATCACCGCCGACGAGGTCAGGGCCACGGGCGCACACCAGAACTACTCGCCGACCTGCGACGTCGCCCGCGATCCGAGGTGGGGGAGGACGTTCGAGACGTTCGGCGAGAGCCCGTACCTCTGCGGCAACCTCGCCGCGGCGAAGGTCCGCGGCTACCAGGGCGACGGCCTCGACGACTCTTCGGTGATCGCCACCGCGAAGCACTTCCCCGCCTACGGCGAGCCAGTCCGCGGCGAAGACGCGTCGCCGGCCGAGGTGTCCGAGTACGCGCTCCGCAACACCTTCGTTCCGCCGTTCGTCGAGGCGTTGCGCGCGGGCGTCGACTCGGTGATGCCCGCGTACAACGCGACGAACGGCGAACCCGCCCACGGGTCGAGCCCGCTCCTCACGGAGTACCTCCGCGGAGAGTTGGGCTTCGACGGGACGATCGTCTCCGACTGGAACGGCGTCCGGATGTTACACGAGGACCACCGCGTGACGGCCGACCACCGGGGGTCGGTTCGCCGAACCCGGGAGGCCGGGCTCGACCTCGCGTCCGTCGACGCCGTCGACCACGCCGAGGAGTACCGGTCCCTCGTCGAGGCCGGCGACCTCCCCGAGTCGCTCGTCGACGAGAGCGTCCGGCGCGTCCTGAGGCTGAAGTTCGACCTGGGGCTGTTCGAGGACCCATTCGTTGATCCGGAGGCCGCCGACGCGACGGTCGGAACGGACGAACACAGGCGGCGGTCGCTCGACGCGGCTCGCCAGTCGATGACGCTGCTCTCGAACGACGGCCAGCTGCCGCTGGACACCGACGCCGACGTGCTCGTCGCCGGGCCGAACGCCGACGACCCTATCAACCAACTGGGCGGCTGGAGCGTGCCCGACCCGGAGGGGACGGACGTCGTCACTATCCGGGAGGCCGTCGAATCGATGTCGACGGGGACGGTCACTTACGAGCGCGGGGCCGGCATCGACGAGCGAGCGGACGTCGACGCCGCGGCGGCCGCCGCGGAGAACGCCGACGTGGCCGTCGTCGCGCTCGGTGAGAACTGGTATCTCCACGAGTTCGGGCCGAACGCGATCAGCGGAACCGGCACCGACGAGTTCCCCAACCGAACGGAGCTCGAGCTCCCCGCGGCACAACGCGACCTGGTCGAGGCGATCGCCCGGACCGGGACCCCGGTCGTGGGGATTCTCGTCACGGGTCGCCCGCTCGCGGTCGACCGACTGGCGGACCGGGCCGCGAGCCTCCTCATGGCGTACTACCCCGGGACGATGGGCGGCCGGGCGGTCGCGGAGACGCTCTACGGCGAGAACGACCCGAGCGGCCGACTTCCGATATCGATCCCGCGGTCGACCGGGCAGCTCCCGACGCGGTTCAACTACCTTCCCCACCCGACGCCAATCGGTCCCGACGAGCACCCCGACTCGTACGACCCGTTGTTCCCGTTCGGACACGGCAAGAGCTACGCGACCTTCGAATACGGCGAGATCGACCTGACCGAGACGACTATCGAGCCGGGCGAATCCACGACGGTGACGGTTCCGGTGACGAACACGAGCGACCGTCCCGGGACCGCGGTCGCGGATCTGTACGTCCGCCCGACCGTGAGCTCGCGGGTGCGACCGGTACGAGAGCTCCGTGGGTTCGACCGAGTGTCGCTCGCCGCCGGAGAGTCGGCCACGGTCGAAATCCAGCTTTCCGCGGAGTCGCTCGGGCTGGCCAACCGAGACGGCAGCCGAGAAGTGGAACCGGGCACCTACACCGTCGAACTAGGCGACCGGGAGGCCGCGGTGACCGTCACACGGGCCGACGATTAGGGCCAACCCACCCTGTCGCCGCTCGTCGCGGCGTCGAAAGGGAACTCGATCGATTCGATCTTGATGCGGTGGGCCTCGACGTCCTCGTACACGGCCCCCCACGACCCGACGGAGAGGACCTCCTCGCCCGTGTCGAGGTACACCGTGGCGTAGCTCGAGAGGTCCTCGAGCGCCAGTTGCTTTCGGTCGTTCCCGAACCGGGACGGGTAGAAGGCGCCGGTGAGACGCCCGTGAACGACGCAGTCCTCCCGGCTCTGGATGTAGTTCCCGTGGACCTCGACGTCGATCTCCGCGCCGTCGTCGAACAGCGGGACGGTGTCTCGCATGAACTCCTCGAGCGAGTCGTACTGCGTCCACGAGACGTCGACGTCGAACAGCGGGTCCCACATGTGCCACTGGCAGCTAACGAAGTACCAGTGGGTGATAAACGAGAGAATGTAGTCGTTGATCAGGACGCCGTAATCCTCGTCCGCCCGCGTGTTCGGGGTGAAGAACAGCGAGTGGCGGTCGATGATCGAGAGGAACGGCCCCGGTATCGTTCCGACCCGAATGTGGAGATCGGTGTCGTCGAGTCCTAACGCGGCGGCCTTCTCGCGGAGGTCCGGCTCGGCGTAGAGGTGGATCCGGACGAACACGCCGCGGTCCGCCGCGTCTTTGAGCTCCGGAAGCAACAGCTCCAGCTGCTCGAACGACATCGTGAACTCGGCCGTCAACTTCGCCTCGTTGAGCCGGTCTCGTGTGTGTTCGTACACCGTCTCGGGGCGCTTCACGACGCCGACGCGGTGGTCGTCGTAGTCCGGCTCCTCCCACCGGTCCTCGAGCGCGTCCGCCGCGTTCGTCAGCAGCGACCCCCGGGACCGGAGCTTTTCCAGCATCGCCTCCGGGTCCCGCGGCTTCGCTCGGAGCCGCTCGCCGTCGATCGTTTCGACGAGCCCCTGTTGCTCTAACGAGCGGAGCGTGTCGTACACCTGTGACGTCGGAATATCCGACTTGCTCGAGACGTCGACGGCGGCCAACTCACCGTGTTCGATCAGCGTCAGATACGCGGCCGCCTCGTACTGCTTGAGGTCCGTGTTCTCGAGCGCGCGGCGAAGTGCGTCTACGTCCATACTCCCCTGTGAGGCCCGCTGAGGAAAAATCTATTGCCAACATAAGAGAACAAACAGCTCGGTATATTTATATTATGCCTATACATACTTTCTCAATACACTGAAGAAAACAGAAAATACACGAGTTAGAAGGAACAGAACACCAAAAATAAGCATGTAGGTTAACATACCATACTGTAGTGTCTATTTGAATTCTCAAAAAGTCCGTGTTCATCTCGTTACTACGATATTACTGTCCGCAGCCGGCGACCGTCTCTGCTGCATTTCGCCGCTCCCGCGCCCGGTTCGTTCGGCGAATCCGCTGGCCGTCCGCATGGGATCGGGGAGTTCTCGGCGACCTCTTGCCGTCGACTCGCGGAGGATATTACAATAGTAGGAATGTAATGTGCCGGCCGATATCGCTCACGTGGGAGACTCGAGTGGGCCGGAGCTCCGTGCTGCGAACTCCGACGGAGCGGTCCACTCAGTCCAGATCGTACCCCCACTCCCGGAGCGTCGCAGCGACCTCCTCCGGGTGTCGAAGCCCGACGAGCAGCGCGGCTTCGCGCAGGTCGGCCTTTTTCACCGACTCCCCGAGCGCCGCCTCCAGGGTGCGGGTCGCCTCGCGCTGTGCGTCGACGGTCGACTGCTGGAGGTGCAGCTGTACCGTCTGCTCGCGGCCGTCGGTGATGCTGCTCCGCGTAAGCACCCACGGGAGGTCCCCGTGAGAGGGCCGCGCCCGTTCGCTCGGATTTTGTATCGCGGTATCTGATTTATTGCTGTCTGCGGAGTCCGTCGTGCTCTCGGTCGCGTCCGTCTCGCGCTCTTCTGACTCGGTCCGATCGGTCGCAGCCCCGTCGCCCCAATCGTCGTCGGCGGCGCCGCTCTTGAAGCCGCCCATCACGCGGTCACCTCGTTCTCGTCCGCATCGAGCGCTCCCGGCTCAGACGGATTCGGGGCTTCGACCCCGCCCTGGGCCTCGACGAACCGGGCGATTCGATCGAACCGCGCGAGGGTCTCCACCTCGTAGTCGCGGCGGCGGTCGCGGTGGGTCCGCACGTATTCGAATGCGGAGCACTGCTGCCGCCAACACCCCTCTATCAGCGACGTCCGGTCGCCGATGACCTCGGGGACGTCGTACGGGACGGTGTCGAGCATCTCCTCCTGGTCGCGCGTTCCCTTGAACCCGATCGGCACCGCACCCAACACGCCGACGTCGATGTTGAGCTGTGACGCGAAGTTCGTCGCGAGCTCTTCGAGCCCCTCGACGGCGGCTCTCCCCTTCGCCGACGGCTCGATCGGGAGGAGCAGGTTCCGGGTCGCGTAAATCGCGTTGTAGAGGTGCGACCCCTCGGTCGCCGGCGGATCGCAGACGAGGATGTCGTACTCGTCGGGAACGCCCGCCTCACCGAGCACCCGTCGCAGCTGGGCGTGGACGTTGTACGTGTCGCCGAAGTCCTCGGCCTTCTGCTGTTCCCGATCCAAGTGTTGAGTGAGATCGGACAGCGAGTTGTGCTCCGGGATGACGTCGATACCCTCGGCCGTCTCGATGAGATCCTCGAAGGGGCCCTGCGGGCTCCCGACCATGTGGCGGACCAGGCTGTCCGCAGTGGCGTCCGCTCGTTCCGCGTCGACCCCGAGGAGGCGACTCAGGTCGCCGTCCTGCGGATCGAGCGGGACGACGAGGACGTCGAGTCCGGCTCGCTGATGGGCGACGGCCGCGTTCGCGGCGAGCGAGGTCTTGCCGACGCCACCCGCTTCGCTGTATACCGTGTAGGCAAGCATCACGAATGTGATCAGACTCGTGGCTAATAAATATACGTAAGAATATTATTCATCTGTCTCACCCATCTGCGTTATCTGTTTTTCTTACCTGTGTTTCTTATCTATGTTTCTTACTTACCTGTCTCAGATAACTGTCTTAGGTATCTTCGATATCGACATAATTCATCTTTCAACGTTTTCCATCGCCGGTATCTCAGGGACGCGCCTCCGCCTTCCGTCTCGGTCGCTCCCCGGGCTGTGCCGCCCGACAGCGAAGGCGCAACCGCGCGGCCCGATTCCCGCGTCGACGCACCGCGTCCCCCTCGACGGAGTTCACCTCGGGCGCGCGACGGTTCGAAACCGGGTCGTCGCCCGGCGCCTCACCGGACCACGACCCGTCGTCGGCCTCGCGGGGGCGGCGGTCGCGCCGCCGCTCCCGACACGGGCCCGGCCGGCGTGTCGACGCCACGCCGATCGGGCGTGGTCCGGGGGCCACCTCCCTGGCGGCCGATCGCTCCGTTTCGGTCAGACCGCCTCCGGCGTGGTGAACTCCGGTTCGGCGCGCCCCGAGTTCCCCGACCGGGGAGCCGATCGACTGAGATCGGTCGCGAGAGCGGATCCCGCTCCGGTGAGCCAAAGTATAAACACTATTCCGCGATACATAATCTGGCTACGGGTTGCGACCGCGGATCGCGGCTCGTCGAACGAACCCGCGACTACCGAACGACGAGACGTCCGCGTTACAATCGTATATTTGTAATTGCGAACCGTCGGACTGCACAGCGATCCCTGGGCGGGTTCGTGTGGCCCACGTCCACGGCCGCGAGGATCGAGGGAATTTACGTCCGGATCGACGAGAGCGACGGTCCGCAGGGTGTCGGTCCTCAAACGTGGGATATCGGCGGAACCGATCTGTGGATCGGTCTGTGAAATCGATCTGTGAATCGCGCTCTCCGTTTGCGTGCGATAAATTATATTTGACGGTCGGACGGATGTTCGAATATTTGATAGCTCTACGATTATCGACAGAGGTCGACTCGTCGTCCCGGGAGCGGCCGCGGCGGTTACTGGTACTCCAGCTCCAGCTCGATCGTGTCCGCGGCCTCCAGCACCTTCGCCGGCATCGAGTCGGTGAACCGCTCACCGCTCATGCGGTGTTTCGGTCCCGCGACGCCGACGGCGCCGCAGACGGAGTCGTGTTTCATAATGGGGCTCGCCATCGCCCAGACCTTCTTCGTCGTCTCGCCTTTGTTAATGGCGTAGCCGCGCTCCCGGACCGTCTCCAGTTCGCTGTACAGCGCCTCCTCGTCGGTGATCGTGTTCTCCGAGCGCCGGGGGAGGCCGTAGGTCTCGATGATGTCCGTCACCTTCTGCTCCGGGAGGTGCGCGAGGATGGCCTTCCCGGCCGCGATGTCGTGCATCGTGGTCCGCTTACCGACGTAACCGCGGGTCTTGACCGCGTTCTCACCGGTCTCCTTGAGCAGGTACACCGCCCTCCCGTGCTCTTCGACGATAATCCACGAGACTTCGCCCGTCTCCGCCGACAGCTGCTCAATGATCGGAGGGGCGACCTGCGTCAGCGGGAGCTCCTCTCGGACGAGCATCCCGTGGTTCAGGAACTTGAGACTCAGCCGGTACGTCCCGTCTGCCTTCACCACGTACTCCAGGTTCGAGAGGGTCGCGAGGTGGTTGTGAACCGTACTCCGCGCCATCCCCTGCGCGTCGGCGATCTCGGCGACGTCCGCGCCACCCGCTTCCAGGAGGTATTCGATAATTCCGAAGACGGTGGTCGCCGTTTTGACGGACCGTTTCGGTGGTTTGTCCAATCCCATGTCGATTACAAGGACGCCGACCATGATATATGTTGTCAACGGTAGCCCGCCGTTTGATCCGAACGCTCGCGTTCGGTAGCTGTAGACTCATACGTATTCGTATACTTCTTCGCCGGCGCACCCTGCCTTCCCGGGGCGTATCCAACATGATCGATACACAGGAACCGGAAGAAATTAATAACGGAGCGAGTGTGTACGATCCACACGATGAACATCGACCGGCAGGTGCCCCCGTTCGAGACGGGATCGCTCCGCGATCCGTCGGAGCTGATGCGTCCCGAGCGGCTGGGCGCGCTGAAACAGACGCGACTGAGCTTCGGACGGTTGCTCGTTAACAAAATGGTCACGGAGGGGTGGGAGATACGCGTCGACCGACTGTCGCTCGACGAGGAGGGCGTCGGTCGGGTCGTGTACGCGATCGAGACGCCGTCGCGCCGCTTCTCGTTCGGCGTCTTCTCGCGGAACTCGCCCGAGGGCGAGAACACGGACCGGATCATCGCCGAGGACTGGGACCTATGGGCGTTCCTCTGTGAAGGGGAGGCGCCGCCGGAGATGATGGACGCACAGCGCGAAGAGCTTCCGCATGTCATGGAAGGGCGCGCGACGCCGGACGTGTTGATCTGGACCCGCGCGAACCGCAGCTCCCGGTTTTTCGGCCACGTCGTCGACTCGCTGGCGGCCGGTCACCAGCCCGATATCGACCACCTCGCCGCCGGCGGCTACCTCACCCGCTCGTCCGGGTACTACGGGAACGGCCTGAACGGGACGAAGATGTTCCGCGCGCTGGACGACGATCACCCGCTGTCGCGGCCGTACATGTCGCAGATGCTCGCCGCCTACATGCTCCGCGTCTTCGGCTACGACCTCGCCGAACACGTCGCCGCCGCACGCAACCCCGACGCGCCGGCGCTCGACGACGGGATAAAACGCTACCTCGGCACGGGCAACTCCTCGGGGGTCGGGATCGTCCTCTACTTAGTGAACCACCCGAAGCAGCTACACGCGTGGCTCCGGGCTCGGGAGGTGGCCCTGGCCCGGGCGAAGACGGTCGACCCGTCCGAGGCCGACCTCGAGCGCTTCCGCTCGCTGAGACGCCGCGCGCGGCGGTGGTTCGCGGAGGACGACAGCGAGACGAACCGCTTTTTCGCCTCGAAGGACGCGATCGCCGCCGACCTCGACCGTGTCGGCGACCGCGTCGACGCGCTGGCCGCCGACCCGCCGGAGGGTCACTTCTGGGAGGTCGTCTGTGAGTGGGCGAGCGAGGAGCTCCGGCGAGAGACGCAGGAAGTGCTCCACTCGCTGCTCTTAGACGTCCGCCCGGAGGTCTGCGACGGGCTTGAAGAGTCGCTGACGGTCTCCGAGCGGAGCGACGTGGTTCCCGGGATGGAGGTCGCGACCCTCCGGTCGCGGATCGAGGAGGGGTACGCGTGGGCGCTGGACGTCGACTTTGACCGCCCGGAGGCGACTCGTCACTTCTGGTACCGCTCGATCGAGAACGAAGAGCCGCGACTCGGAGTGCGCGGCGAGGGGCCCGACGAGTACGAGCTCCCGGCCGACGTCGCCCGCCGCGTGCAGTCGCTACAGCGCGACCTCGACGGGTTCGCGCCGGCCGACACCGTCGCGGAGGTGCTCGTGGAACACCCGGAGCACCGGTACGTCGTCGAGCGGATACAGAACCTCCACGGGCTCCCGTACGCGGAGATCCGCGGGAACCCGCTCGACGCGGACTTCGTTCCCCTGCACTTCATCGCCTGTCTCAAGGCGATGTGGGGGATCCAGAAGGCGCACCCCAAGTCGAAGGGGTGGGTTCGCGGGACCTTCTTCCAGGGGGCGCCGCTGGCGCACGAGCTGCCGGACTGCGAGCAGGAGTACTGGATGTTCCCGCCGAAGCCAGAGACCGCGGCTCACTGGAGGGACGACCGATGAACCTGAGCGTCAGAGAGGTGCTGGACCTGTCTGAGCGGTGCTTCCGGGCGGCCGGGTTCGACCCCAGTACCGCGCGGGCGCACGCGGCGGCGGTGTGGTGGGCCGAGGCGTACCGCGGGACCGGGCTCGCCGCGCTCGAGGACCTCCTCGGTCCCCTGGACGACGCGGACGCGACGACGCCGACGATCGACGAGCGGGAGTCCCCGATCTCCGTCCTGGACGGGCGGGGGCTCCCGTGCCCCGTCTCGGCCGTGCCGGCGCTGGACCTGGCCTGCGCCCACGCGGACCGGTACGGGAACGGGATCACTCGCGTGACGGAGTGCGTGGTCGGCTCCGGCGAGGAACTGCTCGGCGCGCTGGCGTGCCGCGCGGCAGAGCGGGGATACGTCTCGCTGGTGCTCTCAGTCGGCGGCGACGCGGGGTACCGAACCGTCCTCGGGGCGCCCGCCGGAGCGCGGCCGGCGGTCGCCGAGGCGACCCCGTCCGCGCCGTCGGAAGGGTACGCGGCGATCGACCGCGCGGTCCGGGCGGACCGGCACCGCGCGCGGCAGGCGCCGCTGTTCCGCGTCGCCTTCGACGGCGAGACCGGGCCGGACCCGTACGACGCGACGGACGCGCGGCTCCTCCACCGGTTCCTGCAGCGCTCCGTCGCGCCCGCCCCCGACGCGGACGCCGGTCCCGGGTTCGTGGTCGCCTGCATCGACCCGCGTCATCCCCGGTACTCGGGCGAGGTCGGGCGCGTCGCCGAGGACGCGGTCCGAGACACCGAGCTGTTCGATCGGATCCACTCTCCTGAGGCCGTCGGAGACCGTGTCGACCGGCTGGTCCGGGAGGGCGTCGCAGTCGACCGGAAGCGCTGGCGGGAGCTATTCGAGTTCGGCAACGGTGTCCTCGCGCCCCCGTTCGAGGGCTCGGAGAAGGGTGCCGGGTTCGACCTGAACGAGCTGGAGGGGTAACCCGACGAACTGGCCGCGCCGCGCCGCCGTCGGCGTCTCGCTCCGTCGACGTCGATTCCGTCGGCGCGGAGCGTCGGTCGGCTACCGCTCGCCGTTCGTCGCGCGCTCCCAGTAGTTCAGGAAGTTCTCGCCGAGGATCCCGTCGACCTCCGACGGGGAGAAGCGGCGCTCGAGCGCCCGGCGGATCACGGGCCAGTCCTCGTACGTCTCGAACTCGCCGATCCCGTCGGCGATCGTGCGCTGCTCGACCTTCTCGCGGTCGAAGCCCATGTCGATGATGTGCTGTTTGTAGTAGGTCAACAGCTCGTCCGGGAACTGCGCGTCGGCCGGGAAAAAGTCCGTCCCGATCCCGATCCGGTCGGTCCCGAGGATCGACGCGGCGTGTTCGAGGTGATCGAGGAACACCTCGAGCGTGGGGTCGTCTCGACCCGGCGCGATGAACCAGGGGAGCGCGACGATCCCCATGTAGCCGTCGTCGGCCGCGATCGCCTCGATTTCTTCGTCCGACTTTCCGCGATAGTGCGGCGCCACCGCCTGACAGGCGGCGTGCGTGACCGCCACCGGGGCGTCGGCGTACTCGATCGCGTCGAGCGTCGTCCGCTTCCCGCAGTGCGAGACGTCGACCACGCCGCCGAGATCCGTGATCCGGTCGACGACGTCGCGACCGAACCCCGACAGGCCGCCCTTCGAGGGGTCGTTACAGCCCGTCCCGACCAAGTTCTGGTGGTTGTACGTCAGCTGGAAGAGCCGGACGCCCTCGTTGTACAGCACGTCGACCCGCCCGAGGGAGCCGTCGATCGCCCCGCCGACGTTCTGGGTGTTCAACACGACGCCGACGTCGCCGTCGGCGACGATCGAGCGGACCGCCGCGGGCGAGGTCGCCTTCCGGAGCCAGTCGGCGGCGTCGAACCGGGCCTGCCAGCGGGCGAGCTCCCGACGCTGGCCCGCGCGCTCGGACGCCCCGGACTCGTGGACCCACGGCGTGACGCTGACGAGGTTCACGCCCGCCGTCTCGTACACCTCCCTGACCTCGCTCCGGAACGCCGCGTCGCGCTCGAAGCGCCGCACCTCGTGGTCCCAGATTGCTTCCCAGCACTCGTCGCGGGTGCGGCCGTTCGCGACCATGTCCCTGATCGCGTCGTTCACCGCCTCCCGCCCCCCGTACGACCGTATCGCCTGCGCCCACGGGGCCGATGCCGCGTAGTCGAAGATCGGTTGCTCGTCGGTCACGCTTGGGGAAAATTAGCGAACGATAATAACAGTTCGCATCACCGAACCCTCGCTGGACGCTAGGGACGCGAGGCGAGCGCTCGCGTCCGAACTCTCCTCCGATCGGCCACTCGCAGGCGGAGTTGTCTCCTCCGATCGGCCACTCGCAGGCGGAGTTGTCT
>NZ_AOJH01000053.1 GCF_000337355.1 Halorubrum kocurii JCM 14978
AGTTGTCTCCTCCGATCGGCCACTCGCAGGCGGAGTTGTCTCCTCCGATCGGCCACTCGCAGGCAGAGGTCTCCGCGACGATCGATCATGACCGATGATAAACTATAAATGGGCGGAGTTGAAGCATGGTAACGAAGCCCACCCATGCCAGATGAAGGTACGAGTGCGTTTGGAACGTTCGTGGATGAGATCGACCCGATCCCGTTCGTGATGGGGGCGGTGGTGACGCTCGCCTTCATCGCTCTCGCCGCGGTGCGGACGGACTGGGTCCAACAGCAGATCAACACCGCGTTCGAGGTGTTCGGTCAGGGCCTGGCCTGGCTGTACCTGCTCTCGGTGTTCCTCATCGTGCTGGTCGGCTTCTGGCTCATGCTCAGTCGGTACGGGAGCCTGAAGCTCGGCGAGGGCGACCCGAAGTACAGCTACTTCTCGTACTTCGCGATGTTCTTCTCCGCGGGCCTCTCCGCCGGCATCGTCTTCTTCGGTCCGGTCGAAGCGCTCACTCACTACGCGACCCCGTCGCCGCTCTTCGACGGCGTCCAGGGGGAGACGACCGGGGCGATCGTCCCGGCAATCGCGTACGCCATCTTCCACTACGGGATCAGCGCGTGGGCCGGCTACCTCGCGATCGGCATCCCGGTCGCCTACTACGTCTACCGCGAGGGGGCCCCGTTCCGGACGTCGACGGTGCTGTACCCGATCCTCGGCGAGGACGGACTGGACGGCGTGATCGGGAAGACGATCGACACCCTCGCCGTCGTCGCGACGCTGGGTGGAATCGCGACCGGGCTCGGGTTCATCGCCACGCAGCTGCTCAGCGGCGTCGAGCTCCAGACCGGATTCACCTTCGGCAACGTCGAGACGCTCCTCGCGATCGTCGGGATCACGGTAGTGTTCGTGGCGTCGCTGCTCGCCGGCGTCAACCGCGGGATCCGTCGGCTCTCGGACTTCAACCTCACCATGATGGGGATCCTGCTGGGCGTCGCGCTCATCCTCGGCCCGACGCTGTCGGTGTTGAACACCGGCGTCGCGGCCGTGGGGACGTACGTGAACAACTTCGCCGCGATGAGCCTCTTTTCGGGGACCGGCACCGAGGGCGGGGCCGCGTGGGCCTCGTTCTGGACCGTGTTCTACTGGTCGTGGTGGATCGCGTGGGCGCCGTTCGTCGGCCTGTTCCTGGCGCGGGTCTCCAAGGGACGCACCATCCGCGAGGTGATCTTCACGGCCTACATCGCCATGACGTCCGTCTCGGTCGTTTGGTTCTCCGTCGTCGGCGGCACGTCGGTCTGGCTGCAACACACCGGGGCCGCCGACCTCCTCGGCCCCATCGGCGAGTACGGAGATGGCGTGGCCGGCTTCGTCCTGTTCGACGCGCTCCCCCTCGGAGAGCTCTGGACGGCGCTGTTCTTCATCCTCGTCGTCACGTTCTTCGCCACGTCGGCAGACTCGTCGACGCTCGCCGTCGGGATGCTGACCACCGGCGGGAAGGCGAACCCGTCCCGCATCAACCGGCTGTTCTGGGGCGTGCTCCAGGGGATCATCGCGTCGATCCTCGTCGTGCTCGGCGGCGCGTCCGCCCTCCGCTCGTCGGTCATCATCACCGGCGCCCCCTTCGCCGTCGTCTGTCTCGTCTCGGTGTTCGTGTTCGCGCGCAAGCTCGGCAGGGAACACGGCCGGCGGCTGTTCCAAGCGGACGCCACGTGGCTGAGACAGCCCGAGCGGCCGGCCGAAACGTCGCGGACGGACGCGGGCTCCAAGGAGGTGGCGACCGACGATGACTGACCGCTCGCCCGCGCGACGCGCGACCGCCGAGCCGGCCGGTACTGCTTTGTGGGTCGATCGAGACATCGAGATGGGGTAAGACAATGTACGACGACATCCTGGTTCCGACGGACGGCAGCGACGTGGCGGACACCGCGACATCGCACGCGATCGAGCTCGCGTCGGTCTGCGACGCGACGGTACACGCGGTGTACGCGATCGAACCGGAGCGAACGACGCTCCCCTCGGAGGCCATGCGGCACGACGAGGTCCACCAAGAGCACGTGGACTGGGGTCAAGAGATCACCGCTGCGATCGCCGAGCGCGCCCGCGAACGAGGGTTGGAGGGCGTCGCCGCCGTGAGGGAAGGGGTTCCGCACGAGGTGATAAGCGACTACGCCGCCGACAACGGGGTCGACCTCATCGTGATGGGAACCGCCGGCCGCACCGGCCTGCGGGAGCAGCTGATCGGCAGCGTCACCGAGAAGACGGTCCGCACGGCCGAGGTCCCGGTGTTGACGATGCGCGACTACGACGCCGAGTGAGCCGAGCGACGCGGTGACACGTCACGTATCGCCTCGCGTGGCGCGCAAATCTTTATTGATGGGGATGAGTAACGCTTTCACAGTGCCCACAGCAGTCGGTCCGCGTGGGACGCGACCGCAGACAGCCACCAATGTCAACGACAGCCTACCAGTACGTCGATGGAGAGTGGATCGAGGGGGAAAGCGACGACGAGATAACGGTTCGGGACCCGGCGGATCCCGACGACCCGATCGCCGCGTTCCCCGGGGCGAGCCAGGCGCAGGCGCGCGCCGCGGTCCGCGCGGCCGACACGGCCAGCGCGTCGTGGGCGGAAGCGGCGCCGGTCGAGCGCGAGGAGGTCCTGTACGAGGTCGCCGATCGGATCGACGCCGCCCAGGACTCGCTCGCGGAGACGCTGACGCGCGAGGAGGGGAAGCCGATCTCCTCGAGCCGCGGCGAGGTCGCGAGGGCCGCGGAGATCTTCCGCTTCTTCGCGAGTCAGGCGCGCACGGCGACCGGTGACACGGTCCCGTCGAACGACCCCGAGACGTTCACGTACACGGTCCGGGAGCCGCTCGGCGTGGTCTCGCTCATCACCCCGTGGAACTTCCCGATCGCGACGCCGAGCTGGAAGCTCGCCACGGCCCTGGCGACGGGCAACGCGGTCGTGCTCAAGCCGTCGTCCGAGACGCCGATGATCGCCCGGCGCCTCGTCGAGCTACTCGAAGCGGCCGGCCTCCCCGGCGGAGTGGTGAACCTCGTCGTCGGCGCGGGCTCGACGGTCGGCGACGAACTGACGACCCACGAGGCGGTCGACGGCGTCTCCTTCACCGGGTCGACCGCGACGGGCCAGCACATCGCCGAGACGGTCGCCGAGCGCGGACTCCCGGTCCAGACCGAGATGGGCGGGAAGAACCCGCTGGTCGTGCTTCCGGACGCGGACCTCGACGCCGCCGTCGACACCGCGATCGCCGGCGCGTTCGGCGGCTGCGGGCAGGCGTGTACCGCGACGAGCCGCCTCGTCGTCCACGAGGACGTCGCGAGCGAGGTGACCGACGCCGTCGTCGAGCGCGCCGAGGGGCTCTCGCTCGGGCCCGGGATGGACGATCCGGACATGGGCCCGGCCGTCTCCGCGGCCGAGAACGAGACGAACGCGGAGTACGTCGAGGTCGCGAAAGACGAGGGCGCGACGCTGCTCACCGGCGGCGGGACGCCGGCAGGCCTCGAGGACGGGCACTTCATCGAGCCGACGGTGTTCGGCGACGTCGACTCGGAGATGCGCATCGCCCAAGAGGAGGTGTTCGGACCGGTGCTCGGGATCATCGAGGTGGCCGACTTCGAGGAGGCGATGGCGGTCGCCAACGACGTCGACTACGGGCTCTCGTCCGGGGTGTTCACCTCGGACATGGCCGCCGCGCGCGAGTTCACCCGCCGGATCGAGGCCGGCGTCGTGAAGGTGAACGGCTCGACCACGGGATCGCAGATTCAGATGCCGTTCGGCGGCATGAAGGCGTCCTCTTCGGAGACGACCAAAGAGATGGGAAAGCGGGCGTACGAGTTCTACACCCACGAGAAGGTCGTGTATCGGTCGGACCCGTAACGTCTCACTAGTTCCGATACGGAAGTTCTGTGGGGATAGGGGAAAAGAATATGTCGTTTTGCGCGTTCTACGCGGACGATGCCAGAACGAAAACCGGTAGCGATCCGATTCCTTTCGCAGGCGGACGAAGTTGAGGCGGGGGCGGTCGACGTGGCCGACTGCGTCGAGGCGATGGAGTCCGCCTTCGAGCTTTTCGACCGCGGACGGGTGCTCATGGGCGACCCGGGCCAGCACATGCACGGGCACGTCACGACGTTTCCCGGGGCGCTGGCCGACGCGGCGGGGCTCGGCGGCGGTCCCGACCGCCGGTTCAGCGCGATGCCGGCGTACGTCGGGGGGGACGTTCACAAGGCGGGGGTCAAGTGGTACGGGTCGAACGTCGAGAACCCGGCGAAGCGCGGTATTCCCCGCTCGCTCCACACGATCACGCTGAACGACCCGGAGAGCGGCGCGCCGCTGGCCGTGATGGACGGGCAAGTGATAAGCGCGATGCGAACCGGCGCCGTGGCCGCCGCCGGGGCCGACGCGATCCAGGGCGAACGCGCCGAGGTCGCGACGGTCGTCGGCCCCGGCGTGATCGGGCAGACCTCCGCGCTCGCGCTCGACGCGGCGCTCGACTCGCTCGAGGAGATCCGCGTCTACCACCCCGAACGACGCAAGGCGGTCGCGTTTAGGGACGAGATGAACGCCGACCTCGACGCGGCGGTCGTCCCGACGAGCGACGTCGAAACGGCGGTCGCGGACACCGACGTGACGGTGGTCGCGGCCACCGCCGACCCGCCGGTGCGGATCGACGGATCGTGGCTGCCCGACGACACGCTGGTGATCCCGCTCGGCGACCTGCGGACCGACTTCGACGCGTTCGACGCCGACCGGGTCTTCTGTGACGTGCGGGAGAACACGCTGGAGTTCGCCGACGGGCTGGGCTGGAACGTCTACGATGACGTGCTGGCCGCCGTCGAGGGCGACGAGCGGGAGATCGAGCGGAGCGACCTCCGGACGCTCCACGAGCTCGTCGCCGGGACCGACACCGCGCCGACGACGGGGCGGTCGGTGTTCTACTCCCCGGGACTTCCGATGGAGGACGTCGCCTGGGCGAGCCGCGTGTACGAGCGGGCGCGGGAGCGGGAGCTCGGAGAGACGCTGACCCTGTTCGAGGAGCCGTACTTCACGAAGCCCTATTGAGCGCTCCGAGACTGCCGCGACCCCGAGCGCGGCCGAACGGTCGGCTCGCTCGGGCGGGCTACGTCGGCTCCGTACCGGCGAGCCGTGCGGCCGCGCCGGCGAGGGCGCGGGTCGCCGCCGCGCAGTCGTCCCAGTCGGTCCACTCCCGCGGCGTGTGCGAGACGCCGCCCTCCGAGGGGGCGAACAACAGCCCGGCGTCCGTGACGCGCGCGACGTTCGCCGTGTCGTGCATCGCGGCCGAGTGAAATCGCCGAGCGTCGAGCCCGACCGCGTCGGCGGCGTCCGTCGCGGCCGCGACGCAGCGACCGGTCATCTCGGTCGGGCCGTCGTCCCGGAAGCGGTCGAGGCTCGCCTCGACGGAGTGCGCGCGAGCCACGTCGCCGAGCGCCGCCCGAATCCGGTCGACCAGCTCGTCGATACTCTCCCCGGTGACGCCTCGAATATCGAGTTCCATCGTCACCCGGCCGGGGATCACGTTGCGGACGTTGGGCTCGACGACGTGGTCCCCGACGGTCGCCACCGCCGCCGGGTGCTCGGTCGCGATCGCCGAGGCGGCCTCGCTGACCCGCTGGACGAACGCCCCGGCGGCGACGAGCGCGTCGGTCCGCTCGTCCATCGGCGTGGCGCCGGCGTGATCGGCCGTGCCCTCGATCACGACGCGGCAGTTGGTGATCCCGGTGATCGCGTCGACGACGCCGACCGACGCGTCGGCCGCCTCCAGCCGCGTCCCCTGCTCGACGTGCAGTTCGAGCCACGCGTCCCACGCGGCCGGAGCGAGGCGGTCCTCGCCCCGGAACCCGATCGCCGAGAGCCGGTCCGCGAGGCTCTCGCCCTCGTCGTCCTCGAGCGCGAGCGCCGCCTCGGCCGATCGGTCCCCGGCCGCGACCGACGAGCCGAGCGTGCCGATCCCGAACCGCCCGCCCTCCTCCTCGGTGAAGGAGACGACCTCGAGCGGCCGGAGCGGCTCGCGGTCGCTCGCGCGGATCGCTCGAACCGCCTCGAGCGCGCCGAACACGCCGAGCGGGCCGTCGAAGATGCCGCCCCGCGGGACGGAGTCGAGGTGGCTGCCGAGCGCCACCGCCCCGGCGTCGGGGTCCGCGCCGTCGGGCACCCACCGTCCGGCGACGTTCCCGACCGGGTCGACTCGGACGTCCATCCCGGCCGCCTCGAGCGCGTCGACGAGGTACTCGCGGGCGTCTCGGTCCGCCTCGCTCCCGGTCAGCACGGTCCGGCCGTGCCCCTCGTCGGTCTCGATGGCGCCGAACGCGCCGGTTTCGGTGATGTCTCGGCGAAGTCGCTCTCGGTCGACGTGCATGGATCGTCTCTCACCGCGATCCACATAAACGTCGTCCCGGCGCCGCAAAGATATATGAACCGTCCAGTGGTATCGGTGATACGGCGAACATGAGCGAACGCTACGAGGCAATCGTTGTCGGAGTCGGTGGTATGGGCAGCGCCGCGGCGTACCACCTCGCGTCGTGGGGCGTCGACACGCTCGGGATCGAGCGGTTCGACATCCCGCACCAACAGGGGTCGTCGCACGGCGTCACGCGGATCATCCGCGAGGGCCAGTACGAGGACCCGGAGTACGTGCCGCTCGCCCGGCGATCGTACGAGCTGTGGCGGGAGCTCGAGGCGGAGACCGGGCGCGACCTGCTGCATATCACCGGGGGAATCGACGCCGGGCCGCCGGACGGCGAGGTCGCCCCCAGCTCCGAGGCGTCCTGCCGCGCGCACGACATCGACCACGAGGTGCTGTCCGGGGCCGAGGTGAACGAGCGGTTCCCGGGGTACGACATCCCCGACGACCACCGCGCCGTGTACCAGCCCGAGAGCGGGTTCCTCGTCCCCGAACAGTGTATCATCGCGCACGTCGAGGCGGCGCAGGCGCGCGGCGCCGAGATCCGCGCCCGCGAGACGGTGACCGGCGTCACGGAGGACGCGAGCGGAGTGCGAGTGACGACGGACCGCGGGACCTATCGGGCGGACGAGGCCGTCGTGACCGCGGGCGCGTGGGCGCGAGAGTTCCTCCCGTCGCTCGCCGACCGGCTCGTCCCGGTCCGACAGGTGCTCGCGTGGCTGCAGCCGACCGATCCCCCGCAGTTCGACCCCGACGCGTTCCCGGTGTTCATCCACGAGACCGAGACGGAGCGGTTCTACGGGTTCCCGCGGTTCGACGTTCCGGGATTCAAGTTCGCCCGGTTCAACCACTTCGGCGAGGAGGTCGACCCGGACGCGATGCCGCGGGAGCCCCGCCGCGAGGACGAGGAGATGCTCCGCGCGTACGCCGAACGGCACTTCCCGACGGGCGCGGGACCGACGATGCGGCTCTCGACGTGCCTGTTCACGAACACGCCGGACGGCCACTTCGTGGTCGACGCCGCGCCGGACCGGTCGCACGTCACCGTCGGCGCCGGCTTCTCGGGCCACGGGTTCAAGTTCGCGAGCGCGGTCGGCGAGGTCCTCGCCGACCTGGCACTGGACGGGGAGACCGAGCGAGAGGTCGACCTGTTCGCCGCCGACCGGTTCGGGGACGACCGTGGTGAGTGATCACGATCCAAAAGGTTATCCGCGCGTCTCCGGTACTGGCAGCGCACCGATGGTCGGAACCAGCTTGCTCTCTCAGTCCGACGTCGAGGGCGCGCTCGACGTCGCGGACGCGCTGCGCGTCGTGGAGCGAACGTACGCCGAGACGGACCGGGACCGGGTGGTGAACCCCGCGAAGCTCTCCATGCACTTGGGGGACGACGGCGGCTGGCCCGACTACAACGCGTTCGCGATCAACATGCCGGCGTACGTCGACTGGCTCGACGCCGTCGGCACGAAGTGGGCCGTCGCGACGTGGGACGCCGACGTCGAGGACCCGATCAGCTCGCTCGTCCTGCTCTTCGACCTCGACGACGGCCGGTTCGAGGTGGTGATGGAGGGGATGTACCTGACCGGCGTTCGGACCGCCCTGCAGTCCGCCGTGGGGATGAAACACCTGCTCCCCGAGGAACCCGCGTCCGTCGGCGTCTTCGGCGCGGGGTTCCAGGCGGCGTTCCAGCTCTCTGTTGCCGACGAATTATTCGATATCGATGAGTTCTATGTATATGATATAAACCGGGCGGCGGCCGACGAGTTCGCGGCGAAGCTGACCGATCGGATCGACGCGGAGCTGACGGTGTGTGCGGACCCGGCGGCGGCCGCTCGGAGCGACGTCGTCCTCACGGTCACCGACTCCCAGTCGCCGGTTTTAGACGCTAAATGGCCATCTGAGGCGGGTCTCATCGTCGCGCTCGGATCGTATCGGGAGCTGCCGGACGACGTGATCCTGGACGCGGACCGGCTCGTGGTCGATCACGTCGAGCAGTGCCTCCAGCGCGGCGCGTTAGCCGATATGGCGGCGCGTGACGAGCTCACGGCGGCGGACGTGGACGCGACGATCGGCGAAGTGCTGAACGACGAGCGCGAGACGCCGGTCGACCCCTCGGAGCGGACCGTGTTCGTTCCGATCGGCCTCGGCGCCCTCGACATCGCCGTCGCGAAGGACGCGTATAATAATATAAAATCCGATAGCTCTACAGAATTCAACTTTAACTGAAAGGTTTTATTTCCTCGATTCGAACCGCGGGCGCTACGGGGCGAGCAGCGATTCGAGCCGGTCCCGAAGGTCGTTCCTGCGGACCGTCTCGGTCGCGACCTCCGCCTCGCCGGTCCCCATCTCTTTGAACCCGGTCCCGGTCGGCACGAGGACGACGGACTCGTCGGCGGCGATCTCGCCGCGGTCCGCGAGGCGCGACACGCCCGCCAGCGTCGTCGCGGACGCCGGCTCGACGCAGAAGCCGCCCTCGACGGCGAACCGGCGCTGAGCGGCCCGAATCTCGTCGTCGGTAACGGAGACGACGGCGCCGCCGGTGTCGCGGACCGCGGCGAGCGCGCGAGCGCCGCTCGGGGGGTCCGGGTTTCCGATCGAGTGGGCGATCGTCTCGCCGGTCTCGTCGGGCGACAGGGGCGTCGGCTCCGCCGCGCCGGCCTCGAACGCCCGCGTTATCGGGTCGGCGGTCGCGGTCTGGACGAGACACAGGCGCGGCCGCTCCCCGATCACTCCCGCGCGCTCCAGGTCCCGGATCCCGAGCCAGACGCCGGAGGCGAACCCGCCGGAGCTCGCCGGCAGCGCGATCACGTCTGGCGTCGCCGGGGCGAGCGACTCGCAGATCTCGAACAGCGCCGTTTTGTACCCGCTGACGCGGGCGGGCGCGTCGCTCACGAGTACGTCGATCGGGAGCCGCTCGGACAGGTCGAGCGCGTCCCCGTACAGCTTCCCGTAGTCGCCGGCGACCTGCACGACGGTCGGCTCGTACTGCGCGATGAGCTCCAGCCGCACCGACGAGGTTCCCTCCGGGACGAACACGACGCAGTCCCGGTCGAGGCTCGTCGCGTGGGCGGCGGTGCTGATCGCCATGTTCCCGTACGAGACCGTGCCGACGACGTCGTCACCGGTCGCGACCGCGTGCGGAACGGCCACCGCGCTCCCGCGGTCCTTGTACGCGCCGGTCGGGTTCTCGCCCTCGTCTTTGACGAACACCCGAGCGCCCGCGGCGTCGTCGAGCCCGGGGCTCCTGACGAGGGGCGTGCCGCCCGCGGCCCGCGCGACGCCCTCGGGCTGATCGATCGGCAGCAGCGCCTCGTACCGCCACATCCCGTGCCGGTCTCGACAGTCGCCCCAGGAGAAGGCCGTCGGGTCCGCGTCGACCCAGAGCGGCTCCCCGCAGGCGCACCGGACCCGGGCGCCGTCGTCGTAGCGCTCCCCGCAACGGTAACAGCTCAACGACAGAGACATAGCGACGCTGCGGCGGCCGGAGACATATGCGTTCGCTTGCCGTCTCGAGCGTCCCCGCTCTCCCGCGCGGTGTACTTATGCCGGTCGGGCGTGGTGTCGTACCGTGTGAACGGAGCGACAGGACCGTGACCGACGCCGACGACGCCGACAGCGACGCGACGACCGCCGACACGATGCGCGAGCGCGCAGGCGAGAACCGGGCGAAGCTCTGGCTGCTGCTGCGCGCGAACCGGCTCTCTGTCGCCGGCGTCCTGACGGTCGCCGTCTTCCTCGCGTTCGTCGCCGTGGCAGCTGCGTTTTCCCCCTCACTCGCCGAGAAGGTGGGGGCGAGCGACCCGATCGAGACGCTGTTCGCCTCGATGATCACGGCGGTCGTCACCGGGGCGACGCTCGTCGTCACGATCGGTCAGCTCGTGCTCACGCAGGAGAACGGTCCGCTCGGCGAGCAGCAAGAGCGCATGGACGGCACGCTCGCGGTCCGGGACGACATCGCGGCGCTGACCGGCGCGCCGACGCCCACGGACCCGGCCATGTTCCTCGACGCGATCCTCGGCGCCGCGTCGGAGCGCGCGCGGGACCTCCGCGAGTCGGTGTCCGACCGGGAGGGAACCGGCGACGGAGCGGAGCGGGACGCGCTCCGAGACGACATCGACGACCTCGTCACGGGCGTCGCCGAGAACGCCGACGACGTGCGCGGCCAGCTCGAGGGCGCGCAGTTCGGCTCCTTCGACGTCGTGTTCGCCGCGCTCAACTTCGACTACGGTCCGAAGATCGGGCGGGCCGAGCGCGTCGCCGCCGACCACGACGGGGCGCTCACCGACGACGAGCGCGACCTGCTCGCGGAGCTGACGGAGTCGCTGTCGCTGTTCGGCCCCGCCCGCGAGCACGTCAAGACGCTGTACTTCCAGTGGGCGCTGATCGACCTCTCGCGGCTGATACTGTACGCCGCGGTGCCGGCGCTGGTCGTCGCGGGCCTGACGCTCGCGGTCGTCGACGCCGGGACGTTCCCGGGGCGCACGCTTGGGGTGGACCACGTGACGCTGGTCGTCGGGGGCGCGTTCGCGGTCACGCTCCTCCCGTTCTCGCTGTTCGTCTCGTACCTGCTTCGCGTCCTGACCCTCGCGAAGCGGACGCTCGCGATCGGTCCCCTGGTGTTGCGGGACTCCGACTAGCCGCTGGGAGCCCGGGACTGCGGGAGCACTACCGAAGGCGACGCGGTCGGGCCCTGAGGGAGCGCCGTGCCACCGAGGGAGCCAGGTCCGTCGTCACTCGCTCGGGGTCGACGAGTCGTCCGCGTTCGGCGGGCCGTCCGCGGTCGGTGACTCCTCCGTCCCGTCCCTCACGGAGACCGATCCGGAGAGCAGCTGGGCGGACGGCGGAGCGAGCGTGATCCCCTCCGCGTCGAAGTGCCGCTTCACCAGTCGGCGGAAGTCGGAGCGGATCGTCAGGATGTCCTTGTTACCCGGGTCGTCGGTCCAGAACTCGGCCTGTATCGTGATCGCGTTCTCCCCGAGTTCGACGACGCGCGTGTTCGGTGCCGGCTCCTCGAGCACCGGATCGAGCGTCGCGGCGATCTGCCGCAGCTCCAGGAGGGCCCGCTCGGTGTCCTCGTAGTAGGCGACGTCCACCTGTTCCGTGAGCCGAAACCGGTCTCGACCGTACGGGCGGGTGATCGCGTTGGCCGTGAGCTCAGTGTTGGGCACCGAGATCGTCTCGTGGTCCGGCGTCCGGATGCGGGTGACGCGGAAGTCGACCGCTTCGACCGTCCCGCTCCCGCCGGGCCACTCGATCCAGTCGCCGACGTTGAAGTCCGGGTCGGCGACGAGGAACATCCCGCTCACGAGCGACCCGAACACCTGCTGTCCGGCGATCCCGAGGGCGAACGTGAGCGCCGCAATGATGACCGCCGACTCGGAGAGTATCCGCCCGTAGCCGGCGGCGATGATGCCCGTCAGGGTCGCGAACCCGATCATCGTCACCCGGAGGTACGTCTCCGTCGCGGTCTCGATCGTGGGGTTGTTGCGATTGCGCGCCCGCACGGCGCGGGTCGCCACCGGGATGACGACGAGACGGCTCACGAGGTAGACGACGCCGAACCCCACCGTGAACCAGAACAGCTCCGACAGCACCCGATCGTACGCCGAGAGGATGTCGATCAGCCACCGCGCGGGAGAGATCTGCCCGGCCATGTACCGACGTGGGAGGCGTACCGGTTAAAAACCCGACACCACGCTTGCCGGCGGGATCGCCGCGCGCTCGGAGTGCCGCGCACTCGGAGTGCCGCGCGCTCGGAGGGCGCTCGCGGATGCGTCTCATCGGCGTTCGAAATGTCGCCCGCAACACTAACGACCGGTCTCATCTCCGGCGGCGTGCCGCGTCGACCGGGAAACCCTCGTGGCGGGCGGTCGCCTGCGCGGCGACGGGCGGGTCGCGTCAGCGACCGGATGTCACGCGCCTGGGTTCTCCGCGCTGTCATCGCTCCCATCGGGGAGTACTCGGGCGGGGACTGAGGGCGCGCACGCGGAGGTAGCCGCCGTGCGCTTTTAAACCGTCCGCCTGTGCCGTCAGTCGTCCTGCTCGGCGCCCGCGACGACCACGCGCTCGCCGTCGTCCGTCTGCGGCTCCGAGACCGAGACGGGGTCGACTCCGCGGCGGGCGGCGTCGAGCTCGGAGAGGAGGTAGACGAGCCCGGCGAGCAGGACGGCGCCGAGCGGGAGCAGCGCGAGCGGCGTCACCCGGGTGACACCCCACGTCACGAGGAGGAGGACGACGACCGCCGCGACGGTGACCGCGTAGTAGATCTGCGTGCGGACGTGGTCGATCAAGTCCGCTCCGGTGAACGTCGCGGAGAGGACGGTCGTGTCGGAGATGGGCGAGCTGTGGTCGCCGAAGATGGCGCCCGAGAAGATGACGCCGACCATCGCCGCCACCAGCGTGTGGCCCGCCGCGCCGCCGCCGCTGATCTCCCACGCGATCGGGATCGCGATCGGGGTGACGATCCCCATCGTCCCCCACGAGGTGCCGGTCGAGAAGGCGATGAGGCCGGCGAAGACGAACACCAGCGCGGGGAGGAGCGCGGACGAGACGGAGCCCACCGCGACGTTCGCGACGTAGGCGCCGGTGCCGAGCGCGTCGATGGCCTCGCCGATCCCCCACGCGAGCGCGAGGATCGAGACCGCCGTGAGCATGATCCCGAACCCGTCGATCGTGTACTCGGTCGCGTCGCCGACGCCGAAGATCCCGTACGCCTTCCCGAGCGCGAAGCCGCTGGCGACCATCGCGAACGAGCCGATCATCAGCGCGACCTCGTAGGAGGCGTTGAGCGCGGCGTCCCACAGCCGGCCGCCCGCCGCGTCGAGCTCGCCGGCGACGAGGTCGCCGCCGAAGCCCACCGGCGAGAACTCGCCGGACCACAGCGCGGTCGCGACCGTGACGGCGATCAGGACCGCCACGGGCACGAAGAAGTTGACGAGCCGGGGGGTCGACGCCGGCGGCTCGCCCAGTTCGCCGGCCACGTCCTGCATCGGCACGGCCTCGTCGCGCGTCACCTTCCCGGCGGTCCAGGAGCGGTGTTCGGCGGCCAGCATCTCGCCGTAGTCGCGGCCCGACCCGACGATCAGGAGGACCATCACGATCGCGAGGATCGCGTACATGTTGAACGGGATCGACGAGACGAACACCTCGAAGGTGCCGGGGCGGTTCGCCTCGGCGACGCCGGCGGCGTCGTACCCCTCCGCGATGAGCGACAGCTGGAACGCGACCCACGAGGAGATCCCGAGCGTCGCCACCGGGGCCGCGGTGGAGTCGACGATGTAGGAGAGCTTCTCGCGGGAGATCCGGAGGCGGTCGGAGACGTCTTTCATCGCCGAGCCGGCGATCGCGGTGTTCGCGTAGTCGTCGAAGAAGAGCACGAGCCCGAGCCCCCACGCGACGAGCCCCGCCTGCCGCTGGGAGTCGAGGCGGTCGAGCGCCCAGTCTCGGACCGCGGCGGTCCCCCCGAGGTTCCACACCATGGCGACGCCCGAACCGAGAAGCAGGGTGAACACGAGGATCGTCGCCTGGAACTCGTCGGAGACCGCCGCGACGATCCACTCGAACGTCTGCACGATACCGAGCCCGCCGGTGACGATCACCGCCCCGGACCAGATGCCGAGGAACAGCGACAACACCGCTTTACGGGTGATCACCGCCAGGACGATCGCGAGCAACGGCGGGGCGACTGACAGCGCTCCGAAATCGGTCATTGCCACGTACTGTCACGGGTGAGTATATAAATATCGCGTGCCCGAGTCGCGACGGCGCAGCGGGTGACAGCGGCACCGGGCGGCCGCGGCGTCGGTCCCCACGGCCCGGCGGCGACCGGCGGACGCGGACGCGTATCCGAACGCACTTACGTTCGTGTGACGGACCCACGCGCAATGTCAGTACGAGTCGGCATCCTCGGTGCCACCGGCGCCGTGGGACAGCGGTTCATCCAGTTGCTCGACGACCACCCGACGTTCGACCTCGCCGCGGTCACCGCCAGCGCGGACAGCGCCGGGAAGACGTACCGCGAGGCCGCCAAGTGGCGCGTGAACACCCCGATCCCGGACGACGTCGCCGAGATGGAGGTCGCGGAGACGACGCCCGACGGGATCGCGGACGCCGACGTGGACCTGCTCTTCTCGTCGCTCCCCTCGGGCGTCGCGAGCGAGGTCGAGCCCGCGTTCTTAGAGGAGGGATACGTCGTCTCCTCGAACTCCTCGAACGACCGCATGGCGATGGACGTCCCCCTCACGATCCCCGAGATCAACCCCGGTCACCTCGACCTGATCGAGGTCCAGCGCGACGAGCGCGGCTGGGACGGCGCCCTCGTCAAGAACCCGAACTGCTCGACGATCACGATGGTGCCCACGCTCGCCGCGATCGACGAGTTCGGCCTCGAAAGCGTCCGCGTCTCCACGCTGCAGGCGGTGTCGGGCGCCGGCTACTCCGGCGTCACCTCGATGGAGATCATCGACAACGCCATCCCGCACATCGGCGGCGAAGAGGAGAAGATGGAGACCGAGTCGCGCAAGCTCCTCGGCGAGTTCGACGGCGCGGAGGTCCGCCTCCACGGCGCCGACGTGGCCGCCTCCTGTAACCGCATTCCGACGCTCGACGGTCACCTGGAGAACGTCTTCGCCGAGTTCGCCGACGACCCCTCGCCCGCGGACCTCCGCGAGGCGATGCGCTCGTTCGAGGGTGCGGGGAGTCTCCCCAGTTCGCCCGACCAGCTTATCAAGGTGTTCGGCGAGGACGAGCCGGAGCGCCCCCAGCCCCGCCTCGACCGCACGTACGCGGACGGCATGGGCATCGTCGCCGGCGGCGTGCAGTCGACCGACGCCGGCGCGAAGTACAACTGCCTCGCGCACAACACGATCCGCGGCGCCGCGGGCGCCTCGCTGCTCAACGGCGAGCTGCTCGTCGAGGAAGGGTACGTATAAAAACGGCCCGACCACCCGACCGACCCGACCGCCCCGGCACTCTCGCGCGGTTCCGACCGAAGTCTTGAACGGCCGGGCCTCAGTAGTCGGTCGGCATGGTCGATAAAGACGCCGTCCGCCGCGGGTACGACGAGCTGGCGGAGGCGTACGCCGCGGACCGAGTCGAAGACGGTCGCGGGCGCGAAGTTCTGTCTCTGTTCCTCGACGAGCTCCCCGAATCGGCGCACGTCCTGGACGCCGGCTGCGGACAGGGAACGCCGGTCCTCAGGGACCTGGCCGCGTCGGGGACCGCCTTCGGGACGGACATCTCCCGGACCCAACTGGAGCTGGCCGCGGACCGCGTTCCCGACGCGGGCGTCGCGCAGGGGGACATGACGGCGCTCCCCTTCCGCGACGGCGCGTTCGACGCGGTGACGGCGTACCACTCGCTGATCCACGTCCCGCGCGAGCAACACCAGCGGGCGGTCGACGAGTTCGCGCGCGTCCTCGACGAGGGCGGCAGGCTCCTCTGCTCCGAGGGGCCGGAGGAGTGGAGCGGGTCGAACCCGGACTGGCTCGACAGCGGCGTCGAGATGCAGTGGCACATCGCGGGCGCGGCGGCGACTCGAGACCACCTCCGAGACGCCGGGTTCGCCGTCGAACGGGAGTGGACCGTCGGCGACTCGCTCGGGGACGGCGACGACGCGCGCTGGACGTTCTTCGCGGCGCGGTTGGAGGAGTAGGGGCGGCCGCTACGCGCTCACTTCCCTTCGAACTCGGGCTCGCCGTCGCCCATGAACGCCGTGACGCCCTCCATCAGGTCGTCGGTGTTCATCACGTGGCCGAAGCCCATCGCCTCCACCTCGAGGCCGGCCTCGCCGTCGGTGCGGCCGGCGTGCATCGCGCGCTTCGTGTACTTCTGGGCGATCGGCGGCCCGGCGGCGAGCGACTCGACAAGCTCGCGGGCCCGCTCATCGATCTCGTCGCCGGAGACGACCTCGTTGATGAAGCCGTACCCTTCGAGCGTCTCGGCCTCGTAGCGGTCGGCGGTGAAGATGATCTCCTTCGCGCGCCCCTCGCCGACGATGCGGGCGAGCCGCTGCGTGCCGCCCCAGCCGGGGAGGAGCCCGAGGTTGTGCTCGGGCTGGCCCAGCTCCGAGCGGTCGGAGGCGATCCGCATGTCGGCCGCGGTCGCGAGTTCCATTCCGCCGCCGAGGCAGTAGCCGTCGATCGCGGCGACGACCGGCTTGTCCGAGTCCTCCAGCTTGCCGAACGTCTGCTGGCCCTGTCGCGAGAGCTCGACGGCGGTGATCGGCTCGGCGCCGCCCGCGGCCATGCTCTGCACGTCGGCGCCCGCGGAGAAGGCGCGGTCGCCCGCGCCGGAGAGGAGGATCGCGCGCACCTCGTCGTCGGCGTCGAGGCGGTCGATCGCGTCGGCGAGCTCGTCGAGCAGCTCGCCGCTGATCGTGTTCATCCGGTGCGGGCGGTCGATCTCGACGTACCCGACGCGGTCCTCGACGGCGACATTGAGGGTGTCGTAAGCGGCGAACGCGTCGTCTTCCCCTGCCTCGTCCCCGCCAGCGTCTCCGTGGAAGCCGCCCGCCTCGGCGGCCTCGCGGAGGTAGTCGGTCGCCTCGTAGCGCTCCTCACCCGTCTCCTCGTGGAGGTCGTCGAGTACGTCGACGAGTTCGGCGAGCTCCTCGTTGTCTGCGAGCTTCGCCGGGCCGTCCGGGAAGCCGGCGCCGAGCATCACCGCGCGGTCGATCGCGGGCGCGTCGGCCACGTCGTTCCCGACGAGCCCGGCGACCTCGTTGGCCATCACGGCGAGCAGGCGCCTGCGCACGTCGGCGTCGATCGCGTCGGACGGGATCTCCGCGCCGCCGTTCTCGTAGTCGTAGAAGCCGGAACCGGTCTTCTTGCCCAGCTCCTCGGCCTCGACCTTCTCGACGAGCAGCGGGCAGGGGCGGTACGCCTCGCCGAGCACCTCGTGCATGTACTCGAGGACGTGATACCCCACGTCGATTCCCACCTGGTCCGCGAGCTCGAACGAGCCCATCGGGAGCCCCATGTCGAACTTCGTCGTGGAGTCGACCGTCTCCATCGTCGCGTCGCCGGACTCGACGATCCACGCCGCCTCGTTCATCAGCGGGACGAGGACGCGGTTGACGATGAAGCCGGGGCTGTCCTTCCGGACGCGGACGGGAGTCTTCCCCATCGACTCCGCGAGCCCCTCGATCAGTTCGAGGGTCTCCTCCGAGGTGTGCTTCCCGGAGATGACCTCGACGAGGTCCATCCGCACCGGCGGGTTGAAGAAGTGCATCCCGCAGAAGCGCTCGGGGCGGTCGGTGACCTCGGAGAGCTCGGTGATGGAGAGGCTGGAGGTGTTGGTGACGAACACCGCCTCCTCGGGCGCGTGCTCGACGACCTCGTCGTACACGTCCTTCTTGATCGCCATCTTCTCGGGGACGACCTCGATCACCACGTCGGCGTCGGCCAAGGAGTCCCCGAGGTCGACGAAGGTTTCCACGCGGTCGAGCGCGGCCTCCGCCTCGTCGTCGCCGATCCGGTCCTTCTCGGCGAGCTTGCCGAGCGACCACTCGATCTGGTCGTAGCCGTCCTGTACGAACTCCTCCTCGATGTCCCGCAGCGCCACGTCGTAGCCGGCGAGCGCGGCCACCTCCGCGATACCGTGGCCCATGTTTCCGGCGCCGAGGACCGTCACGCGCTGAACGTCTTCGAGCTGCATACAGAACCGGTCGGAACCATCATGGTTGAACGTTTCCATCTTCCAAACGGGAAACTCGCCGTAAGTTTATCCGCGTGCGTCTCCCGGGGGGAAACCCACTCCCGTCTTGGGGTCCAACCGGTCGGCGATGAACGACCGAGTCGCGGCGACCCTGCGCGAGGACCCGACGATGGCGCGGCTGATCGACCGGCACGGCCCGCTGACGGTCGAGCCGGCGGGCGACGAGTTCGCGCGCCTCTGCACCTCTATCGTGAACCAGCAGCTCTCGACCGCCTCCGCGGCGGCGATCCACGAGCGGTTCGTGGACGTTCTCGGCGCCGATCCGACGCCCGACCTGGTGCTCGCGGCCGACGAGGGGGCCCTCCGCGGGGCAGGTCTCAGCGGCACAAAAGTCGAGTACCTGCGGAACGTCGCCGCGGCCTTTCGTGACGGCGACCGCGACCTGACGCGCCAGGGGCTCGCGGACGCCGGCGACGAGGCGGTCGTCGACGCGCTCACCGAGATCCGGGGGGTCGGCGAGTGGACCGCGCGGATGTACCTTATCTTCGCGTTAGGCCGCGAGGACGTCCTTCCGCCCGGCGATCTGGCAGTGCGGAAGGGGATCGAACGGGTGTACAACGACGGGGACGAGCTGACCCGCGCGGAGATGCGCGAGATCGGCGAGGCGTGGCGGCCCTACCGGAGCTACGGCACGCGCTACGTCTGGGCCGAGTACGAGTCCTAGCCGGCCCGCTGAACCGTACTGAACCTTACTCGTCGCCCGACGCCGCGTACGTTTCCAGCGCGGCGAGTCGCCCGTCGTCGACTGAAAAGACGTCGACGAACGCGAACACCTCGTCGCCGTCGGCGTCCAGCAATCGACCGCGGACGGCGACGCCGGGGCCCTTCGGATACACCGCGTCGACGGCGTGGCTCGTGTCCGTCATCGGGCGCTCGTCGCGCATGAACGAGACGAAGCTGTCGCGCCCCTCGAAGGCGCGGTCGGAGCGCCGCTGGACGAACTCGGGGTGGAGCAGGTCCGCGAGCCGGTCGTACTTGCCGGCGTCGAGCGCGTCGTAGTACGCGCGGACGAGTCGAGACGGATCAGACGGGTCGTCGGTTCGGGGCATCGTCACGCCGCGAGCGCCTCGAACTCCTCGGCCGAGGTGCGCGTCCCCTTCGAGATGACGGCGTCGCCGGCGCGGAGGGTGGTGTCGATGTCGTGGCCGACGAGCCACCCCTCGTCGGGGCGCCGGATCGCGATGACGCTCGTCGAGATGTCGGTCGCGGGGATCCCGTCCGCGATCCGGGTCCCGTCGAGGTCGCTGCCCTCGGCGATCACGGTCCGGGTGATGATCTCGTCGGACTCCTGGACCGCCATCTCCACGACCGGGTGGACGCCGATGTCGCGCATGACGCCCTCGGTGATCTCGAGGGCGGCGTCGGAAATCTCCTCGGTCGCGACGCCGAGGTGGATCAGCCCGCGCAGCGAGACGGGGTCGTCGGCCTCGCGGGCGGCGCGGAGCGTCCAGGCCTCGAACCGCGACTGAAGCGCGTCGACCTCGATCTCGAGGTTGGACACCTCCTCGGCGAGCGTCTCGTTGTCGAACAGGACGGAGCCGTACGCCAGGTCGACCGCCAGCTCCGAGAGGTTCTTCATCAGCAGGATGGAGTCGACCGCGCGCTCCAAGTCGTCGATGGCGGGCTCCGGGGGCTCGTCCGGGTCGAACGGGTCGCCGGTCAGCGTCGGGTGCACGTCGGACACGCCCGTCTCGGGGCCGCGGAGGAGCGTCGCGTCGCCCGCCTCGATCCGGGTCGTCGGACCGGGGTTGAGGATCCAGTCGTCGTCGCGCCGGATCGCGATGACGCGCACCCCCGTCTTCGACTCCAGGTCGATGTCCTTCAGCGTCCGCCCCGCGTACGCGGAGCCTGGCGAGACGGTCCCGCGGACCAGCGTCTCGACGCCCTCCGTTAGCGCGCCGCGCATCGCGTCGGGGAGGCCGATCTCCTCGGTGACGATCTTGGCGATGTCGCCGGCGGCGTCGGAGATCTTGTCGGCCGCGCCGACCACGCCGAGCACCGGCGCGAGCGTCTCGGCCTCGTCGGGGCTGCGGGCGGCGAGCATGAGACTCATGCGCGCGCGCATCTGGAGCACGTCCATCCGGTGCTCGAGCTCGACGACCTCGTGGGCTATCGTCGGGCTCCCGTGGAGGACCGCGGAGTACGACAGGTCGATCAACAGCTCGGCGGTGTCCTTCATCTCCACGAGCAGGTCCTTCACGCTCGCCGGCTCGTACCGGACCGTCAGCGGCCCGTCCCGCCCGTCGAATCGTCCCATGGAAGTACCCTCTCCGGCTCCGAGTAAAAGGCTTGTTACGAGTTTCGACCCACCGCCGCGAACGGAGCTCTCAGGCCGCGTCTCCGGCGACGTAGCCGACCGGGCCGGCCGCCGAACCGCCGCGCTCGCTCGCCCCGACGGGCTCGGCGAGGTCGACGAGCGCGAGCCACCGCAGGAGGCGGTCGGCGCGCTCGCGCCACGTGGCCTCCCAGTCCGGGTCGCGGGCGCGGTCGTGCCGCGGCACCGACTCGCGCGTCGCCGCGAACAGGTCGTCGGGAGTGAGCGGGGCCGCGGGCGAGGCCGCTCGGAGGGCGTCGAGCGCCTCTGGAACGAGGAGGACGCCCTCGCGGAGCCCCTCGCGGACGCGCTCGGGGGTCGGCTCCGCGTCGGCCCTGACGAATCCGCGCGGCGTCTCCCGAGCCAGCCCGAGCGAGCGCAGGAACGCCAGCCAGTCGTTCGCGGTCTGCCGGTCCGAAAGCCCTCGCCGGTCGCGGAGCCGGGCGCAGCAGTCGTCCGTGCTCCCCGGGACGAGCGGCACCGCCCGCTGGAACGCGCGGAGGTCGTCGAGCGAGTCGGGCGGTTCGGGAACCGGTTTGAGACGCATCGTCGGGACCGCCTCAGCGGTAGCCGAACGACTCCGCCAGCAGCTCCTCGTCCGTCTCGCCGACCGTGTAGACGGGGCCGTCGATCACGTCGACGGTGACCTTGGCGGGCGCGAAGACGCGCTCGTCGACCTCGTAGAAGTCCCAGCCGGCGTCCTCGAACACCTCGACGAAGGGGGTCCCGTACTCCTCGCGGGCGGTCGAGACGATCTGGTCGAAGCGGTCGTCGTCGCGCGCGACCTGCAGGTGTACCTCCCCGCCGTACGCGAGGGCGTCGTTCGTCCGCCCCATCGCGAGGTCCTCGTCGCGGGTGGCCGGGGCCATCGGCGCCGCGCCCGAGGCGTGGAGCACGTCGGTCGGCTCGTAGCCGAGCTCCAGCAGCCGGAAGACGGCGAGCTCCGCGGCGCGGGCCGCGGTGGCGACCGAGCCCGCGGTCGAGCCGGTCGCGTACGCCGGCAGGAAGACGCCCTCGGGGTCGACCTCGGCGAGGTCGGCGACGTGCTCCGCGACCTCCTCGGTCGGGAGCGTCGTCGACTCGACGGCGAGCGTGGCGAACTCGGAGGAGTCGTAGTAGCCGACGCGCTCGAACTCGGTCTCCTGGCCGACGAGCGCGCGGGCCGGCCCCGAGCCGAGCCCCTCGAAGCCGGACTCGAACTCGAGCTCCCAGCCCGCCTTCTGCGAGCAGAGCAGCGCGATCGCGGGGTGGTCGGTCGACAGCTCGACGTACTGGCGCGGCGCGCCCGCGACCTCGCCCATGCGGGTGCGGAGGTTCGCGAGCCCGGCGGTCTGGATCTCGGCGAGGAGCAGTCCGGCCTCGACGCCGCCCGCGGCGTCGACGCCGAAGTCGACGACGGTGGCGCCGTTGTCCAGCTCGTAGCCGACGACGTCGAGCTCGCCGGCGAAGTCGAGCGCCTCGTCGACGAGCTCGATCGCGGTCCGGTTGATGCTTTCCATGCCCGACCGTTCTCGCTCCCGCAGTAAGTGGCTTGTCAGTCGTCGGCGTCGTCGGCAACCGGCTCGACGTGGAACACGTACCCCTCGTACGCGTCCTCCAGGTTCGCCGGGGACTCGTCGGCGGCGTGGTCCGCACAGAGGAACGCGGTCGCCTCCACGGCGCCGGCGCCGGTCTCCTCCTGATACCGCTCGGTGACGGAGAACGCCGCGGGCTCGGAACAGCCCCGTCGGTGACACTCGGTCGGCGGATCGGCGACCGGTTCCGGCTCGTCGCCACGCTCCCGGGCCTCCGAGATGTCCCGCTCGATCCGCCGGCGGGCCTCGTCGCGCGCCTGTTCGTCGCGCCCCGATTTGGTGTCTGCCATACGTCAGTCCTCGCGCTTCAGCGACATAACGCTACGGTCGGTTCGGCGCGAGCGACCGCCCGCGACCTACCAGAAGCCGCCGCCCGAGCCGCCGTCCGACCCGTCCGGTCCCGACGGCCCGCTCGGTCCGCGCGGCCCGCTCGGGCGCGGATCGGGGTCGATCGCCACCCGTTCCGACTCGGCGCGCGGGTCGACCTCGCGGCCCGCCTCGTAGCGCACGAACGAGAGGTAGAAGGGCTCGCCGCAGCCGGTTCCCTCGGCGTCCGGCTCCCGATAGGGCTCGTCGCCGCCCACGTCCGACCCGCGCACCCCGTCGCGCGGGTCCCAGTCGACGCCGTCGCTCTCGCCGCAGACGAAGCGGACGCCGTCGGCGTCGTCGCCCTCGACCTCACCCGTCGGGTCGACGTACGTCCACCCTTCGAGGGGGTACGGCGTCACCGACTTGTCCGCGAGGTAGCCGTCGCGCTCCAGTTCGACGAGGGTCCCGCAGTGCGGACAGTAGTACGTGACCGGGTAGCTCATACGGATCGTACGGGCGTCGTTTATAAAGGGGCGTCGGCAAGTGTGTCGTTGCCCCGGTCGCGATCGCTTATGACGAACGTGCGTCGGCGCGCGCCTCCGAGTGGCCGCCCTCGGCGGCCGCGAGGAGCGTCGCGCGAGGGAGTCGGCCGGCGCTTATAAGCGCCGGCCGACGAGGCTGGGGAGGCG
>NZ_AOJH01000054.1 GCF_000337355.1 Halorubrum kocurii JCM 14978
GGCTGGGGCTTTGAAGGGATTCACCGCTGAGACGTCGGCCACGTACGGCCGAGCGGCTGGGGCTTTGAAGGGATTCACCGCTGAGTCGTCGATTACGGATAAAAACCCGCCGGCAACGCCACACTCCGATATATAAACACCCGGTCAGTGAAACCCGCGGTCCACGTCGTCCTCGTCGATCAGGTCCTCGAGCTCGGCGGAGAGCAGCTCCTCGGCCTCCTCGAAGGTGTCGGAGAGCTCGTCGAGCTCGTCCGGGCGCCCGTCGAACTCGTAGTCCATCGGGCCGAACGCCGGGGAGTCGATCGCCTCCATCACGTCCTCGAACAGGTGGTCGGCGCTCGTCGGCGCCTCCGCGTGGACCTTCAGCGTCTCGCGCAGCCGCGTCGCGGCGTCCTTCGCCTGCTCCTCGTCCGCCGGCGGCGACTGCACCGCGAACCGCCCGGGCGACTCCTCGCCCGGGAGCAGGGGGTCGAGCTCGTCGTCGACCCGACGGGCGATCTTCGTCCCCACTCCGCGGAGGTCGCGGGGGTTCTTCGCGTACGTCTTCAGGTGGTAGACGCCGACGCTCGGGTGGCCGAAGTAGAGGTCCTCGCCGAGCCCCTCGCGTCTGGAGCCGGCGACCGCGCGCCAGCCGTCGGGGTCGGTCGAGTCGCTCGCGACGTCGGCGAGGATGTCGTCCCAGTCTCGCACGCGCATGTCGGCGGATACTTATAAACGAGCGCGCTTGAGCGTGTCGGTCGGCTCGGCCCCTCGCGGCGCTCAGCGCCGGGAGCGGTACCACAGCCGCGCGAGCAGCGCCGCGCCGGCGACGAGGAAGACGACGGAGAAGGGCGTGACGGCGCCGACCGCGACGTCGACGACCCCCCACAGCACGAGCCCGGCGTACAGCGCGGCCCGGAACCGGTCCGTGTCGAACCCCTCGACGGCGACGCCCCAGACGACGAGCGCCGCGATGTAGCCGTTGACGATCACGTCGCCGAAGGCGGCGAGCCCCTGCGTCTCCAGTCGGGCGACGCCGCTGAGCGCGGACAGCACCGCGAGCGAGAGGACGATGACGAGGACCGCGGGGCGCCCGTAGCGGCGGATCGAGTCGGCCATGCCGGACCGTTCGAGCGTGCGCTTATAAATGGTCGCGGACGCGGCCGAGTTCACCGACAGCGTTTTTCGAGGCCGCCGCGGATGACGGCCGTGAACGTTCGGGGGCCGATCCTCTCCGTCGGGGAGGCGCGGACGGTGTCGACGTCGTACGGCGACCGCGAGCTCCGCGAGCTGCGGATCCGCCCCGACCGCGGCGCGGGCGACCCGGTCGACGTGACGCTGTGGGGGAAGTGGACCGAGACCGCCGAGCACGCCGAGCCGGGCATGGAGCTGCTGGTCACGGACGCCGAGGAGGACGAGTTCGCCGGCGAGACGGGGTACGCGACCACCGGCGACTCGTGGGTCGTGTTAGAGCCGGACTTCCTCGTCGACGTGACCGGGATCCGGTCGTGGGTGCAGTGCCCGCGGATGTACTACTTAAATAAGCTCTCCGGGATCCCCCTGAACTACCCCGTCGTCAAGGGGACGGTCGTCCACGAGGTGTTCGGTGACCTGCTCCGCGGGATGGATCTGGAGGACTCGGTCGCGGACCGCGTCGAGGAGGCGGGGCTCGAACTCGGGCTGTTGGGCTACGAGCCGGCGGAGGTCGCCGACGAGGTGCGCCGCAACGCGGCCGCGATCGAGGGGTGGCTCTCGCAGGGGACGCTGACCGACGAGGACACGTGGCGGTCGGAGTTCACCCTCATCTCGCCGACGTTCGGCCTGAAGGGACGCGCCGACGCGCTCCGCCGCGGGACCCCCGTGGAGCTGAAGACCGGGAAGAACACGAAGCGGGAGCCGCGCTTCCACGACAAGATCCAGGCGGCCTGCTACGCGCTCATGCTGGAGGAGCGGGGCGTCGACCCCGACATCGGGACGCTGCTGTACACGAAGAACACCGCGCTCGACCGCAACGAGGCGTCCGGCGATCTGGCGCCGGCCAAGGAGTTCTCCGTGGGCCGCGGCCTGCTGGAGTTCGTCGTCCGCGAGCGCAACGCCCTCGCGGCGATGGAGTGGCGCGCGCTCAACGACCCCGGCGAGCGCCCCACCGTCCCCACGGGGTACGAGGCCGACGCGAAGTGCCAGTACTGCTTCGAGCAGGACACCTGCATGGTCGTCTCCGGCCGCCTGGACCAGGAGTCGAAGGCGGGGTCCGTCGGGACCCCCGTTCCGGACGAGGAGCGCGACTACTTCGACCGCTTTTACGTTGCCCTCGAGGAGGAGCGCCGCGAGACCCACGCCGAGTATCGGAAGCTGTGGGAGCAGACGCCCGAGGAGCGCGCCGCGGACGACCGCGCGCTCATCGACCTGGAGCCGGTCTCGCAGACCGAGATCGACGACGCCCGGTGGGAGCTCCGGGCCCGCAAGCCGGGCGACGCCGTCTCGAAGCTCCGCGAGGGCGACGTGGCGCTCGCGAGCGACGGCGACCCCGTGACCGGCCACGGCGAGCTCGGTCGCATCACCGCGCTCGGCGGCGACGAGGTCGTCGTCGAGACCGACGAGCCGGTCGAGCTCCGACGGCTCGACGTCTACCCCTCCGAGATTTCGGTCGACCGCTCGCTCACCGCGCTCCACGACGCGATCTTAAAAGGGAGCGACGCGCGCAAGGACGTGCTGTTCGGGCGGCGCGAGCCCGAATTTCGGGGCGCCGCCGACCGTTCCACAGTCGCCCCCGACGCCTACATCGACAACAACGACGCCCAGAACGAGGCCGTCCAACTCGCCGTCGACGCCGAGGACTGCGCGCTGATCCACGGCCCGCCGGGCACCGGGAAGACGTACACCATCGCCCGGGCGATCCGCGCCTTGGTCGCCGAGGGGAACCGCGTGTTGCTCTCGGCGTTCACCAACCGCGCGGTCGACAACGCACTCGAGGCGCTCCGGGATCAGGGCTTTGACGACGTGCTCCGCGTGGGGACGAAAACCGGCGTCCGCGGCGACATGCAGGACGTGCGGCTCGTCCAGCGCGGGGACCCGAACGCGAAGGCCGCGGAACTGCGCGACGCGCCGGTCGTCGCCGCCACGACCGCGGCCTGCGGCTCCCGCGTGCTGCGCGAGTGCGAGTTCGACGTGGCCTTGGTCGACGAGGCCTCCCAGCTCACGGAGCCGGGCACCCACGCCGCGATCAACCGCGCCGACCGGTTCGTGCTCGTCGGCGACCACGAGCAGCTCCCGCCGGTCGTGCGCGCCGAGAACGACCTCCAAACGTCGCTCTTCCAGCGCCTCATCGAGGCGTACCCCGACGCGAGCGTCATGCTCGACCGCCAGTACCGGATGAGCCAGCGCATCCAGGCGTTCGCCTCCGCGGAGTTCTACGACGGCGCGCTCCGCCCGGCGACCCCCGAGGTGGCGGGCCAGACCCTCCGCGACCTCCGCGTCGACCCCGCCGACCTGCCGGAGGGGCTCGCCGGCGGCGTGAGCTCCGTCGACCCGGGCGGGAGCCGCGACGGCAACCGGAACGTCCGGGAGGCCGAGCGCGTCGCCGAGGTCGTCGACGCGTACCTCGCCGCCGGCGTCGACCCGGACGACGTCGGCGTCATCGCGCCCTTCCGCGCGCAGGTCGCGGAGATCGGCCGGCGCACCGCGGTCACCGTCGACACCGTCGACCGGTTCCAGGGCTCCTCGAAGGAGGTGATCGTCGTCTCGCTGGTCGCGACCGGCGACCTCGACGGGCCGATCTTCGAGGACCACCGGCGGATGAACGTCGCGCTCACGCGGGCGAAAAAGCAGCTGACGCTGGTCGGCGACGCCGGCGCGCTCGGCTCCGACCCCTTCTACGCGCGCCTGCTCGACTGGGCGCGGCGGTAGGCGGTCGACGCCCCGGCTCATCGCCTCGCCGGTGACGGCGAGTCGGCGTTCGACGGACGTCTCACCCCGGTCCGGTGTCGCTCGGTAAGGGGAACGCCGTCTCGCGTCCGGCCGAAACCTACTCGGGAGCTGAGAGGAGCGGCCTCCCGAATACGGCGGCCGAGCGCAACGGCGAGGCGAATTCGGCCCGAGGAGAGTTTAACACTGTCCGGCCCATAATGTCAGGAGAGACGAATGGAAGAGCTCGATCGGGTTTTGAAAAAGTACGCCACCAGCCAGGATCTCATGGACCAGATCCGGTACGTGGCCGAGACACTGAGCATAGAGTTCGACAAGTGGAACGACCAGTACGTGAGCGGTCCGAGTCTGTACTTTCTGGTCGTCGCCGAAACCGACTTCGAGGAGTACACCGACCCGCTCGGAGAGAACATCTGGCCGACCGACCGGTGTAAGATCGTCCACGACTCGCCAGAGGCGTTTCGGCGGGTCGCCGAAGACGTCGCGTTCAGCCGGGACGGCGCTATCATCGTGACCGGAGACGGGACGATCCAAAAGCAGATGGTTCGGGTTCGGAGCCCCCACCACGCGGAAGTGTCGGGGGTCGCGGAGCTCAAGTACCCCGACTGGATGGGGACCAAACACATGAGTGCCCTGGAGACGTCGCTCCGAAAGAACGTCCTGTGGGCGATCACGCTCAGCGAGGAGGACGGCCGCGTCACCACCTATCTCGACGGCACGTTTCAGGACTATCCCCGCGAAGAGATCGGCGGCCGGTGGCGACCCGAGCAGTAGCGACGCCTCGGTCAACACGCCCCGGTCGGTACGCCCCGGTCGGTACGCCGAGTATTACGCCGCGTCGTCTGACATAGCGGATCGCAGCGGAGCCGTCCGGCCTCTACTCCCCGTCCGCCTCGGGGGTCGCCTCGGTGACGATCCCCGGCTCCTTGCTCGCGATGACGACCATCCGGTCCGTGAGGTCCTCGATCGTGTTCGCGAGCTCGTCCAGCAGGATGGCGAGCTCGCGGTAGACGAGCGGCTGGTCGACCGCGTCGTCGGCGAAGGCGGTCGCGATGGCGTCGTTGCGCAGCTCGTCGCACTCGCTCTCGAGGTCGCGTATCGCCTCGATCCCCTCGGTGAGCGTCTCGGTGGCGTCGCTCCGGGCGAGCCCGCGGACGAACCCCTCGACCACGTCGCCGAGGACCGCCGTCATCTCGACGATTCGGGTGGCCATCTCCCGCATGTCGCGGAAGGGGTCGCCGTCGGCGTCGGGCCGCATCATGACCACCTCCTGAACGATCCGCTCGGTGTGGTTCGCGACCACGTCGAGCTCCTTGTAGAAGTCAAGCAGCGCGGACTCGTTGAAGTTGATCCGGGTGTTCAACAGCCCGATGTCGTCCGGACCGGCGTTGGTGATGGTCGCGGTGATCTCCCGGACCAACTCGTCGCACTCGCTCTCGATCGCCGCGATTTCGTCGATCGTCTCGCGGTACGGACCGTCGCCCGCGTACTCGTCGAGGGCCCGCGGCAGGAGGGCGACGCAGTCGTCGATCCGATCGAGGTACGCGGCGGTCTGGGTTTCGAGCTGTTCCCCGAAGTCGGCGTCGGTGGCCATACGCCGACCCACGCGCGTCGGAGGTAAAGAGGTTCCCTCGCGTTTTGTCGATCGTGAGGGTTCTGCCGGGCGTTCTCTCTACAGCCCGTCGACCGCGTCTAGCGCCGACTCGACGTCGGGCACGTCGAACCACCGCCGGTCGGTGTAGGCGTTCGTCCCGGCCGCGTACAGCTCGGAGACCGCCTCGACGACCGCCGGCGGGAGCGGGTCGGGCGCCGGCTCGCAGAGCTCGCGCCAGTCGTCGATGTCGCGGTCCGCGACCGCCTCCTTCGCCGCTTTGACGGCCTCGACCCACCCGGGGTCGTTCGCCTTGTACCACTGCCGGACGACCTCCTTCGAGATCCCGCGCCCGCCGTACGAAAAGCGGTTCTCGTCGAAGGTGCCGACCACGTCGGCGACGCGCAGCTCGCCGTCCGCGTACAGGCACTCGATCTTCCCGTCCTCGTGGACGAACCCGGTTGCCTCGGCGCGCTCGGTGACGACCCGGTTCACGTCGCGCGCGAGCGATTCGAGGGCGTCGACGTCGGCGCTCCCCGCGATCCGGTCGGCCTCGGCGCGGTCGAGGTAGCGGTCCTGCTGCTCGTACTTCGTCGAGAACTCCACGACCGGCTCCGGGAGGTCGACCGGCTCGTCCGGCCAGTCGTCGGCGTCGATGCCGAGTTCGGCGTCGAGCCCGAAGTCGGCGGGGTCGGCGCGGCGCCGGAGGCTGGACCCTACCGGGACCCGGTTCCGGAAGACGACCTCCAGCGGGACGAGGTAGTGGTCGCCGCCCGCGGCGTGGAAGGCGTCGTAGTCGTAGCCCGCGTCGGGGCCCTCGTAAGGCAGGTCGGGGACCTGCGTCAGGTCGATCGCCATCTCCGTCGGCGGCGCGCTCGCGTCGGCGAGGGAGACGGTCTCGCCCGCGTTCGCGTCTGTCACGCCCCGGTAGTGGGTCGGGACCCCGGCGGCCTCCAGCAGTTCGAAGTTGAACGCACCCATCGCACAGAGGCTCGCGCCCTTCCGCGGGATCGCGTCCGGCATCTGCCCCCAGTCGAACACCGAGTAGGCGTCGGTGAAGACGAACCGCCCCCGACCCAGCCCATCGGCGGTCGCGGCCTCGTCGACGCGGAACTCCTTGACGCTCGTCATACCGCAACGGGCGACCGCCTTCCCCATGAATCTTTCACTTACGTGGTCACCTCTCGCGTCCGTTTTGGGAAACGATCCACATCCGTGGGTAGCCGTGTTCGCTGCGACCGGGTGTCGCCGACGAGCCAGCATCGAAAGGACCACGCCGCTCGCGGGCGCACCGCCGGTATGCACGATGCGCGCGAGGTCGTCGTCCTCCGGTACGGCCACCGACCGGGACGCGACGACCGCATGACGACGCACGTCGGGCTCACGGCCCGAGCGCTCGGCGCCGACCGAGTGATCTTCCCCGACAACGCCGGGCAGTCAGCGGAGACGGTGCGGGACATCACCGACCGGTTCGGCGGCCCGTTCGCGGTCGAGCTCCGCGACGACCAGCAGGCGATCGTCCGGGACTTCGAGGGGGTCGTCGCCCACCTCACGATGTACGGCGAGCGCGTCCAAGACGTGGAGGGAGACGTCCGGGAGGCCGTCGGGATCGGCGGTCCGGACGCGACCGGCGGGGCGTCGACGCCGCGCGACCTCCTCGTCGTGGTCGGCGGCGAGAAGGTGCCCTGGGCGCTGTACGAGCGCGCCGACTTCAACGTGGGCGTGACGAACCAGCCGCACTCCGAGGTCGCGGGGCTCGCGGTGTTCCTCGACCGCCTGTTCGAGGGCGCGGAGCTGGACCGGGAGTGGGAGGACGCGGACCGACGGGTGATGCCCGAGGCGACCGGGAAGACGGTGATCGACGCCGACGACGCCGAGGACAGCGATGATCCCGGGACCGAGGACAGCGATGATCCCGGGACCGAGGACAGCGATGATCCCGGGACCGAGGACAGCGATGATCCCGGGACCGGAGCCCGGGACTGACTCGGGCTACTCGTCGCAGTCGTTCCGCTTCTCCTCCCGGTCGACGACTTCGGGCGTGCCGCTCAGGATACCGCGGAGCCGCGACATCGGCTCGCCGACGACGATGCCGTGTTCCGTGATCCGGAACTCGCGGATCGTCCGCTCGAAGTCGCTCGTCCGCTTTTTGAGGACGCCGATCGCCTTCCGGAGCTCGCCCTCCACCTCGAGGTGACGGAGGAACACGATGTTGTCCGCGAGGTAGCTCACGTTCTCCATCGTCGCCTGGAACTCCCCCGTGACGTTTCGGGTCTCGTCGACGAGGATCCCCGTCACGCCGGCGTTCTTCAGGTAGCGCCCGAGCGCGTGCATCTGCTGGAGCATCATGTCCCCCTCGCCGCGCAGCGTCAGTCGGTACCCGGAGATCCCGTCGATCATGACGATGTCGGCGCCCCGCTCTTCCACCTCTTCGCGGACCATTCGCGCGAACTCCTGTGGCGACTGCTCCAGCGCCTCCACTTCGGTCACCTGGAGCGTCCCCTTCTCCAGCATCTCGTCGACCGGGATGTTGATGGCCCGCGACCGGGTGAGGAACGTCTCCCTGTTCTCCTCGAACAGGTAGATGACGGAGCGTTCCCCCCGTCCCGCCGCCTCCTTCATGAACTGCGTGCTCAGGGTCGTCTTCCCGACCCCGGTCGGCCCGCTCACGATGCTCACCGTCCCGCGCTCGATGCCGCCGTGGAGCAGCTCGTCGAGCTCCGGGATCCCCGACGAGATCTGCTCGAACTCGGCGTCGCCCTCGCGCTGCCCGGGCTGGAGCGCCGGGTACACCACGATGCCAGCGTCCGTGATGCGGTAGGCGTGCTCGCCGCTCTGCGTCGCCGACCCGCGGAACTTCGGCACGCGGACCGTCTTGCCGTACTCGGCCGCGTCCAGCCGGATCGTCCCGTCCGTGATGAACTCGAGGTCGTCGGTCGGCAGCGACGCGGTGTTCTGGACGGTGAACAGCACGGTCGCCGCCCGGTTTTTCAGGAAGCGCATGAACCCGACCACCTGCTTCCGGAACTGGTAGTCGTCGGACAGCAGGAAGCGGAGCTGGGTCAACGGGTCGACGACGACGCGGTCGGGGTCGACCGCGGTCACGCCCTCGACGATCCTGTCTGTCAGCGGTTCCCGCTCGACCTCCGCGGGCGCGAACACCTCGTACGACTCCTCCTCGACGAACACGTCCGCGCTCGGACTCAGGTCGAGGAACTCGATCGCGTCCGTGTCGAAGCCGAGCGCGGCCGCGTTCGCCTTCAGGTCGCGGACGTCCTCTTCGAGGTTGATGAACAGCGCCGTCTCCCCCTCGTCGACGCCCTGTTGCAGGAAGTGGAAGCTCAGGATCGTCTTCCCGCTGCCGGCCTGACCGCGGACCATGTAGCTCCGCTCCGAGACGAGCCCGCCCGACAGGATCTCGTCGAGCCCCGCCACGCCGGTCGACACCCGCTCGGGTAGTGGTGTTGACATACGCCCACTGCGGGCGCGGGGTAGTTAATAAATGGGTAACTCTTAGTGGCCGCGTGCTCTGCCCTATGAGACATGGCCTTCGACTCCGAGGGGAGCGACACCGGTGTACCCTCCGGGGGATCGTCCGCTCCGGACGGCGAGGCCCGCGTCCTGCTTTGTATGCGGCCGGGACGCGACCGCGACCTGGTGGCCGAGACGCTCGGGGAGCGATACCGAATCGAGACGGCGACGGAGCCGGCGGCGCTCGACGCGGCGTTCGACTGCTGCGTCCTCGACGCGCGGGCGTTCGACCGGGCCGTCGAGGAGGTGGACCGGCGACGCGAGCGCGCGGAGCCGGTGTTTCTCCCCTTCGTGCTGCTGGTGCCGGACGCCGGCGGTGAGGCCGCGCGGAACCCGTGGGAACACGTCGACGACGTCGTCGAACTCCCGGTACAGCGGGGGGCGCTCCGGTCCCGCGTCGCCAACCTCGTCGAGCGGCGACGCACCGCGCTCCGGCTCGCGGACCGGGAGCGGCGGCTGGAGGCGGCCGTCGAGGAGCTCCGCGAGAAGGAGCGGGCGATGGACGAGGCCCCCGTGGGGATCACCCTCGCCGAGCCGGGGTCAGAGAACAAACCGCTGACCTACGTCAACGAGGAGTTCGAACGGCTCACCGGCTACGGCCCGGAGATGCTGGGGAAGGACTGCCGGTTCCTTCAGGGAGAGGGCACGAACCCCGAGACGGTGGCGACGATCCGAGAGGCGATCGACGACGAGCGGCCGGTATCCGTCGACATCCTGAACTACCGCGCGAACGGCCAGAAGTTCTGGAACCAGCTCACCGTCGCGCCGATCCGCGACGAGACCGGCGCGGTGATCCGCTACGTCGGGTTCCAGACGGACATCACGGAGCGCAAGCTCCGCGAGCGCCGGCTGGAGGTGATGGGGCGGGTCCTCAACCACAACCTCCGGAACAAGATGAACCTCATCGAGGGGTACACGGAGCTCCTGCGGGCCGAGCCCGACGAGGAGGAACGCCGGCGGTCGCTCGATGTGGTCGCGGACACGACCGACGACCTGATGCGGATCGCGGAGACCGTGCGGAAGATCGATCACACGTTCTCGGAGGGCGGGGCGGAGGGGGTCACCGTGAACCTGCGTGACCGGTTCTCCGAGCTGCTGAGTCAGATGAGCGACCGGTACCCGGACGCGACGTTCGACCTCTCGCTCCCGGACGACGACCTCCTCACCGTGAGCGTGGTGGGGATCCAGACGGCGATCGACGAGGCCGTGGAGAACGCGGTCAAGCACAACGACGCCCCGAGCCCGAGGGTCTGGATCCGCGTCGAGCGCGGCGACGAGGAGTGGATCGAGATCGAGATCGAGGACGACGGCCCGGGCATCCCGGAACACGAGACCCACGTCCTCGATCGGGGAGAGACGTCGCTGAAGCACGCGGACCGGCTCGGGATCTGGCTGATGTACTGGGTCGTGAGCAAGGCGGGCGGCGAGTTCTCGGTGGAGTCGCTCGAATCGGGCGGCACGCTCCTCCGGATGGCCGTTCCGGCGGACCCCTGACCGCGCGGGCCGCCGAGGGAGGGACCGATTACAGCGACCGCTTCGACCGGAGCCGCGCGAGTCGCGCCCGCGCTTCCTGTCGGCTCGTCCCCCGCACGCGACCGGTCTCGGCGTCCGCCATCGAGACGAGTGAGAGGCGGTCGAGGAGCGGCGGCCAGTCGGCTGCGCCGGCGGCGTCGCTGGCGAACGCGACCGCGTTGCCGAGCCCGTCGCGCTCGGCGGACCCGACACGGGCGACCGCCCCGTCGGCGTCCCGGCGCCCGCCCGCGACGTAGAGCCGGTCGCCGACGGCGGCCGGGACCCACGCCGGGAGGAGCAGGAGCCAGAGCGCGACGCCCGCGGCCGCGTACGCCCAAGACGGGACCCGGTCGCGCTCCGGCTCGTACCCGTGGATCCGGTTGACGCGGCGGTCGGCCGCTGTGCGGTCGCCGCGCCGCCCGACGAGCAGTGTCGCGAGGAGGGCCACCGTCTCGACCGCCGCGAGCGCCGGGAGCAGCGCGGTCGCGACGAGCGCCTGCCGGGTCCGGAGCCGGACGAGCGCGTGTCGGAGCGCCGCGTCGCGGTCGGCCTTCGGCAGCGAGAGCAGCCGCGTCGAGACGACGAGCCGCGAGCCGCGGTGGCCGTCGGCGACGGCGACGTTGGCGGCGTCGGCGCGGACGACCGTCACCTCGGGGGCGTCGACGCCGACTTCCTCGGCGAGGGTCGCGACGCGGTCGGCGACGAAGTCGGCGGGGCGGTCGTCCAGTTCGGCCTCCGGGAGCCGGGGGATCCGGCGGTCGACGACCGCCGGACCGAGGAGGGCGGACCCGCCGAGTCCGACGACGACCGCGGCGAGGAGCCCGCCGAGCGCGCCCGGGCCGGCGAGGTCGAGGCCGGCGGGGCCGAGGAGGGCGGCGACGGGGACGAGCGGGACGCCGGCGAGCAGGACGGGGACGGAGAGCAGGGCGATCGCGCCGAGGGCCCGACGGACTCGCGACCCTCCCGACGGGGAGCCGGAGGGGTCCGGGTCAGCCGCTCCCGCTGCCGCGTCGCCGGTCGATGCCATACGACCCTCTCGTGTCACAGCCGAGGTAAAGCTTTGCCGGAGGCGGTCCGGGGCGTTACTTCATCGCGCTTCGGGCGGCGAGACGGTCAGGACGGGGACGTTGGCGACGCGGACGATCTTCTCGGTGACGCTCCCGAGGAAGTACCGTTCGAGCCCGGTTCGACCGTGCGTTCCCATCACGATGAGGTCGACATCGCGTTCCTCCGCGTAGTCCAAGATGGCTCGGGCGGCCGTTCCCGTAAGAACCGACGCCTCTACCGACCGCAGCCCCGCAGTTTCGGCTCGGCCGATGATGTCGTCGACGGCCCGTTGACCCGCGTCCTCTAACGCGGTCAGCACCTCGGCGCTACCGAAATCTCCCGAAAGGGGGAGGAGATCGACGGCGTGGACGACGTGCATCGCCGCACCGGCCGTCTCCGCGATAGCTACGCCGTGATCCGCGGCAACGCTCGCCGCGTCGCTTCCGTCGGTCGGCACGAGGACCGTCTCGAAGTCGGGGTCGAGCGCGACGTCCTCGTGGACGGTGAGGACCGGCACCGGCGAGGTGCGGAGCGTCCGCTCAGTGACGCTCCCGAGGACGAGGCGGTTCAACCCCGTTCGCCCGTGCGTTCCCATCACGATCAGGTCCACATCGTGGTCTCTTGCGTAGTCGGTGATCGTCTGATGAACCGGGCCGGCGGTCTCCACGACCCGTGTCGTCGCCGACACGCCGGCGTCCGCCGCCTGGTCCCTGAGTGTCGCCAGCGTCTTCTCTCCGCGTCGAGTCACCTCCTCGACGACTTCCGATTCGACGTCAGCCGGGGACATCTCGCGTTCGACGACGGTGATCGCGTGGAGTGAGGCGTCGAAGCGCCGTGCGAGGTTCAGCGCCGTTTCAGCCGCCGTCTTCGCGGCAGCGCTCCCATCCGTCGGCACCAGTATCTCGCTGTACATACGTTCCCCTTCGAGTCGAGACGTTATGAATTTAGACCAACAGGTAGGGCCGGAACGAGGGGGCGTGTCTCGGCGCTCGGATCCGCGGCGGTTCGCGGCGGGTGCCCGCTTCCCGACAGCCCGTGAGTTCGCACTCGTCGTCAGCGGCGACCGCTCCTTCCGGAGCTTTTAACCCGGTTCCTCCACCAGATCCACGTAATGGCTTTTGAGGATCTACTGAACGACCCCGTCATCCAGAAGTACCTCCACGAGCTGGTGGGGCCGACGGGGATGCCGGTCGCGGCCGCGCCGCCCGACGGCGAGGTCACCGACGAGGAGCTGGCGGAGGAGCTCGGACTGGAGCTCAACGACGTCCGACGCGCGCTGTTCATCCTGTACGAGAACGACCTCGCCACCTATCGTCGGGTGCGCGACGAGGACTCGGGATGGCTCACGTACCTCTGGACGTTCCACTACGACAACATCCCGGAGAACCTCGAGGAGGAGATGTACCGCCTGCTCGACGCCTTAGAGGAGCGCGAGGAGTACGAGCGCACCCACGAGTTCTACCTCTGTGAGGTGTGTTCGATCCGCTTCGAGTTCGGCGAGGCGATGGACTTCGGCTTCGAGTGTCCGGAGTGCGGCTCCCCGGTCGAGGCGATGGAAAACGACCGGCTCCGCGAGGCGATGGGACAGCGCGTCGAGGAGCTTCGCGACGAGCTCAACGTGGACGTGACGGGCTGATGGTCGTCCTTGCAACCAAGTGCTCCGTCGAGGGGGACGCCCGCGACCGCGCGCTCGACGGGATGGACTCGCTGGTCGCCAACGACGTCGGCGAGCTCGCCGTCGACTGGCAGGTCGGGGTCCGCGACGACGACTTCGTCCAGGTGGACGTGACCGGCGAGGACGCGGCGGTCGCCCGCAACGTCCTCGCGGAGACGTGGGGCGAGATCGTCGCCCACGACGACGGGCTGGAAGCCGGCGAGGAGTACGTCGGCACCCTCGAGTCGTGGGACGACGACGGCTTCGTCCTCGACGCCGGCGTGGACGTCCGGATCCCCGCCGACGAGATCGGCCTCGGGAGGGGCTCGCCCGACCAGGTCGTCGAGCGGTTCGGGCTGGTCCAGCACCTCCCGGTGCGGTTCATCTACGGCGGCGACGTCGGCGACCCCGACGCGGAGCCGAGCCGGCTGGCGGACGCCGAGCGCGACCGCCTGTACGACTGGCAGCGCGGGGACGGCCGCCTCAACGTCAACTCGGCGACCCGGGGCGAGGTCCGGGCGACCGTGAACCGCGCGGGCCACGCGCAGGACATTGTCACGGTCGAGCGACTGGGGCTCTTAGAGCAGAGCGTCGTCTGCACCGAAGACACCGACCCGCCGGGGCTGTTGGCCGCTATCGGCTCGTACCTCCCGGCCGAGATGCGCTGCGTCGTCTGAGCCGTGAACCGACGCTTCGCCCTCGCGATCGCGGTCGTTGCGCTGCTGGCCCTCAGCGCCGGCTGTCTCACCTACATCAACGACGGCGGCGACGTCGCGAACGAGACGCTCGACGCCGAGCCGCCCCAGGAGTACGACTTCGCGACCGAACGCGACGCAGAGATCAACCTGTCGACGGGGACGCAGTACACCGCAGTGTACAACGTCTCCGGCGTCGAGGAGGTGCGGTTCTACCGACAGACCCCGTACGCGGGCGACCAGCCTTTCGAGTTCGAGGCGTTCCGGTACCAGTACCCCGACGGCGAGGTCGTGAACGGGACCGAGTTCCGCGCCCGCGGCGGGGAGGTCGAGCGCACCCCAGACGAGACGTGGGTCCGGTTCGGCGACGAGATGGAGGGCGGCCGGATGGCCATCTCCGCGTCCGGGTCGCCCCGCCGTTTCACCACACTCACCTACGTCGAGGGGTCGTACGCGGTGACGCTTCCGCCCGGATTCAGCACCGAGTTCCCCATCGTCGGGCACGTGTCGCCCCGGGACCACGAGATCGAGACGGTCGACGGTCGCGACCGGATCACGTGGGACTCCGTCACGAGCGGGTCGGTCGTGGTCCAGTCGTACCGCGAAACGGACCTGCTCGTCTTCGGAGTGATCCTCGCGATCGCCGCGGTCGCCGCGGTCGTCGGGACGGCGTACTTCCGGCGTCAGCTGCAGGAGCTCCGCGAGCGGCGCCGGCAGATGGGGCTCGGCGTCTACGAAGACGACGAGGAGTAACTGTAGCCCTTTTTCAGTGCGCGTCGCCTTGTGCGGGTATGGACGCCGCAATCGTCACCGTCGGGGACGAACTCCTCGTCGGCGACACCGAGAACACCAACGCGACGTGGCTCTGCGGCCGGCTCGACGCCCGCGGCGTGACGGTCCGCCGGGTGACGGTCGTTCCGGACGAGATCGCCGAGATCGCGCGCGTCATCAACGAGTACCACGCCGAGTACGACGCCGTGATCGTCACCGGCGGGCTCGGACCCACGCACGACGACGTGACGATGGAAGCGGTCGCGGCCGCCTTCGGGCGGGACCTCGTCGCCAACGACGAGGCCGCGGACTGGCTCGCCGAGCGGGGCTACAGTGCGGACGACCTGGTCGCCGAGACCACCCACCTCCCGGCCGACTGCCGGCCGCTCCCCAACGAGGCGGGCGTCGCGCCCGGCGCCGTCGTCGAGTCGGCGTACGTCCTCCCGGGCGTCCCGGCGGAGATGGAGGCGATGTTCGAGTTGATCGCGGACGAGTTCGAGGGGACGCAGACCCACACCGTCACCGTCGACGTGGACGAGCCGGAGAGCGAGCTGCTAGAGCGGTTCACGGAGCTTCAAGAGGCGTTCGACGTGAGCGTCGGGTCCTACCCCGGCGAGAGTGTGCGGGTGAAGATCACGGCGACGACGGCCGATGAGGCGGAGCGCGCCGCCGAGTGGGTGCGGGAGCGGTCGGAGCTGACCGATCCGGAGAACTGAGAGCGGCCCGAACCCTACCGGTAGAGGTACACGACCCACAGCGCGGTGATCACGAGGCTCGCGACGAGCACGGCGGTCGCGGTCGCGTCGATCGGGAGCGGCTCGACCGGGGCGGCTTCGAGTAGCATAGGTCGCGCTTGTTCTGGGGGCGTCTTAATATTGATCTTCCGGCGGCGAGACGCGTCCCGCTTAAGGGCTCGCCGCCGAAGGACCGGACATGCACGTCGGATTCGTTGTGAACCCGGTCGCCGGGATGGGCGGCCGCGTCGGGCTCAAGGGCACCGACGGGAAGGTGGCGGAGGCGGTCGCGCGCGGCGCGGAGCCCCGCGCGCCGGACCGAGCGCGGCGGGCGCTGGAGCGGCTCGCAGCGGTCGCGCCCGAGGCCCGCGTCTCGACCGCCGCCGACCCCATGGGCGAGCGGCTGGTCCGCAAGGCCGGCTTCGAGCCGGTCCGCGTGGTCGACCCGTTCGACGGCGCGGCGCCCGACACCACGGAGACGACCGCGGAACACACCGCGTGCGTCGTCGAGGCGTTCGTCGGCGGCGACGACCCGGTGGACCTCGTCCTGTTCGTCGGCGGCGACGGCACGGCGGCCGACGTGGGGGCGGCTTTGGAGCGGACCGACGCTGAGACCCCGATGCTCGGCGTCCCCGCGGGGGTGAAGGTGTACTCGTCGGTGTTCGCCGTCTCCCCCGAGGACGCGGCCGAGGTCGCGGCCTCCTTCTCCCGCACCGAGCGCCGAGAGGTGGTGGACATCGACGAGGACGCCTACCGCGAGGGGGAGGTCCACCCGGAGCTCCGGGCGGTCGCGCGCGTCCCGGTCGCCGACGACCTCCAGTCGTCGAAACAGACCGCGAGCGGGACGGTGGAGTCGCTCGCGGAGGGCGTCGCGGCCGACATTCGCGAGCGGGAGGGCGAGGGCGTCGCCTTCGTGCTCGGACCGGGGTCGACGGTCGGCGAGATCAAGGCGGAGCTGGGGTTCGAGCCGTCGCCGATCGGCGTCGACGTGTGGCGCGACGGGGCGGTGGTGGTCCGTGACGGCACCGAGGCGGAGATCCTCGACGCGCTCGGCGAGGAGAACGTGATCGTCGTCTCGCCGATCGGCGGACAGGGGTTCGTCTTCGGTCGGGGGAACCCGCAGCTGTCGCCGGCGGTGATCCGGCGCTGTGACCTGCGGATCGTCGCCTCGCGGACGAAGCTCGACGACGTGCGGGCGCTCCGCGTCGACACCGACGACCCCGACCTTGACGCGGAGCTCGCCGGGTGGGTGCGCGTCCGCGTCGGCAAGTTCGAGACGCGGATGATGAAGATCGTGTGAGGCGGCCGCCGATCGCGGGACGCGCTTCGAACGTCCGAATCGGGGGCTCCGAGCTCACGTCGAGGGGCCGTCGCCCGCGACGGCGAAATAGCCCTCGCCCGCCACGATCGCCGCGACCGCCGCGACCGGGACGACGACGGGGCCCGCGACGCCGAGCGCGTACAGCGCGACGCCGACGAGCACGCCGACCGCGAGGACGGCGAGCCGCGAGACGAGCATCCGCATCGGCTCGGAGAGGGAGTCAAACACGGGCGGACCTGGCGCCGAACGGGTAAAAATCGACCGGGGAGGCCGGTCCGTGAAGACGGCGAAAACGCACCCATGCGACGGCGTTTTAAATACGGACGCCGTACCGTGCTATATGATGACACAGATCGCCGCGCCGCCCGGATCCCCCGAGGGATCCGGCGTCGTCGACCGGGGCAACAGGCTTATTCCCGAACCGGGTGGAGTTACGGACAACCCCCGCGAGGAACCATGAACGAAGTCCAACTCGAAGTGGCGAAGGCGTACCCGAACGACTCGGGACGCGGCATCGCCCGCCTCGACCCTGACACGCTGTTGCACCTCAAGCTCTCGCCCGGCGACATCATCGAGATCGAGGGCGCGGAAACCACCGCCGCGAAGGTCTGGCGCGCCGACCGCCAGGACTGGAACACGGACACCGTCCGCGTCGACGGGTTCACCCGGCAGAACGCCGACGTCGGTATCGGCGAGCGCGTGACGATCCGGAAGGCGGAGGCCGAGAAGGCCGACAAGCTCGTCTTGGCCCCGCCCGAGGAGGCGTCGGTCCAGTTCGGCTCCGACGCCGCCGGCATGGTGAAACGCCAGATCCTCAAGCGGCCGGTCGTCGAGCGCGACATCGTCCCCGTGATGTCCTCGACGAACCACCCGTTCATGCGGTCGCCCGGGCAGGCGATCCCGCTGATCGCGGTCGAGACGGAACCCGACGGCGTCTGCCTGATCACCGAGGACACCGAGGTCGAGCTGCGCGAGGAGCCGATCTCCGGGTTCGAGAAGACCGGCGGCGGCATCACCTACGAGGACATCGGCGGGCTCCAGTCGGAGATCCAGCGCGTCCGCGAGATGGTCGAGCTGCCGATGAAACACCCGCAGATCTTCTCGAAGCTCGGGATCGAGCCGCCGCAGGGCGTCCTGCTCCACGGGCCGCCGGGCACCGGGAAGACCCTGCTCGCGAAGGCCGTCGCCAACGAGACCTCGGCGTCGTTCTTCTCCATCGCCGGCCCGGAGATCATCTCGAAGTACTACGGCGAGTCCGAACAGCAGCTCCGGGAGATCTTCGAGGACGCGAAGGAGGAGTCGCCCTCGATCATCTTCATCGACGAGCTCGACTCGATCGCGCCCAAGCGCGAGGACGTGACCGGCGAGGTCGAGCGCCGGGTCGTCGCCCAGCTGCTGACGATGATGGACGGGCTCGAGACGCGCGGGCAGGTGGTCGTCATCGGCGCGACCAACCGCGTCGACAGCGTCGACCCCGCGCTCCGCCGTCCGGGGCGGTTCGACCGCGAGATCGAGATCGGCGTCCCCGACGAGGTGGGCCGCAAGGAGATCCTCCAGATCCACACCCGCGGGATGCCGCTCTCGGACGACGTCTCCCTCGACCACCTCGCCGACGAGACGCACGGGTTCGTCGGCGCCGACATCGAGAGCCTGACGAAGGAGGCCGCGATGAAGGCGCTCCGGCGCTACCTCCCCGAGATCGACCTCGACGACGAGGAGGTCCCGCCGAGTCTCATCGACCGGATGATCGTCAAGCGCGACGACTTCTCCGGCGCGCTCACGGAGGTCGAGCCCTCCGCGATGCGCGAGGTGCTCGTCGAGCTCCCGAAGATATCGTGGGACGACGTCGGGGGGCTCAACGAGGCCCAACAGCAGGTCCAGGAGTCGGTGGAGTGGCCGCTCACCTCCCCGGAGAAGTTCGATCGGATGGGCGTCGACGCCCCGAAGGGCGTGCTGCTGTACGGCCCGCCCGGCACCGGGAAGACGCTGATGGCGAAGGCGGTCGCCAACGAGACGAACGCGAACTTCATCTCGGTGAGGGGGCCGCAGCTGCTCTCGAAGTGGGTCGGCGAGTCTGAGAAGGCGATCCGGCAGACCTTCCGGAAGGCCCGGCAGGTGAGCCCGACGATCATCTTCTTCGACGAGCTCGACAGCCTCGCGCCCTCGCGCGGCCAAGAGATGGGGAACAACGTCTCTGAGCGCGTCGTCAACCAGCTGCTCACCGAGCTCGACGGGCTCGAGGACATGGGCGACGTGATGGTGATCGGCGCCACCAACCGCCCCGACATGATCGACCCCGCGCTGCTGCGCTCGGGCCGGTTCGACCGGCTCGTGATGATCGGGCAGCCGGACCAGGGCGGCCGCGAGCAGATCCTCGACATCCACACGCAGGACACGCCGCTCGCGCCCGACGTGAGCCTCCGCGAGATCGCCGAGATCACCGACGGCTACGTCGGCTCCGACCTCGAGGGGATCGCCCGCGAGGCCGCCATCGAGGCGCTGCGCGACGACGACGACGCGGAGGAGGTCGAGATGAAGCACTTCCGGCGCGCGCTGGAGTCGGTCCGCCCCACGATCAACGACGACATCCTCGCGTACTACGAGGAGGTCGAAGAGCAGTTCAAGGGCGGCAGCGGCAACGCGATCCGCGACACCGGCGGGAAGATCGGGTTCCAGTAACGCTCGCGGCGTCCGTCCCGTTCCGCGCCTTTTAACCCCGCCAGCGACCAACGAGGGGTATGTCCCAGCCGCGCGTCCCCGGCGGTGACGAGAACACGCTGGAGCTGCCGTGCGGGCAGACGATTGCGTCCGGCGAGCTGGACCTGGGGATGCGCGAGTTCGAGTGCGACTGCGGCGAGACGCACGCGGTCGTGATGGACGTGCACCCCCCGGAGCGGTTCCTCCCGGACTTCTTGGTCGACGTGCTCCGCGAGGCGATCGAGACGACCAGCGAGGAGATGCCGGAGTTCGACACGCCGCACCTGCTCGGCGTGGTCTTGGAGGAGTTCCCGGAGGCCGTCGTCGCGCACGACGCCAGCGAGAACGCCGACGTGGGGTACGCGATGGCGTGGGTGACGGAGTTCGACTCCCGCCGGCTTCACGAGATCGTCGTCGAGCTCGTCGTCGAGCTGATGGAACACGCCGTGAGCCACGCCGACGACGACGAGGCGCTCTCGGCGTTCGAAGCGGAGATGGTCGAGTTCGACGTGAACGAGTTCGTCGACCAGTACCGCGCCGAGCGCGACCTCGAGGCCGAGGACCCGTACGCCTGAGTTCGCCCCGCTTTCTTTTCACTATCCACCGGAGGCCGGCTCAGACAGCCGACCCTCGACGCTACGCCCCTCGTGTCAGACGCTCGTCCGACTGTTGTCTCACTGAACCATATATATTCGGGGACCGTACGTAAGACGTATGAGCGCCGGCGAATACGACCGGTACGACCGGATCCGCGGCGTGCTCGCCGAGGCCGAGGAGCCGCTGACGGCGCGGGAGATCCTCGCGCTCGCCGGGGAGTGCGAGGAGATCGACAGCCCCCACCGCGTCGCCACCGTGTTGGGCCGGTGGGCCGAGCGCGGCGAGGTCGAGGTCATCGCCGATCGGCCGTACCGGTACCGCCTGGAGGCCTGAGCGGGGAGCGCCGGCTGAGTCGCTCCGACCCGTTCCCGCGGCCGGCCTCCGGACCGATCGACGCCCTTGTCACTAGCTCGCACTCGCCATGCGACGACATACCTTGCGAAAATCGCAAACTCGCTGCGAGATTCGTATTCTATCGCCGACCTTATTACGATGAGCGTACTCCGTCGCGATAATGAGCGAGGACCGGACCATTCTACTCATCGGTAGCGGGCCGATCCAGATCGGACAGGCGGCCGAATTCGACTACTCCGGCGCACAGGCGTGTCGCGCCCTTCAGGAGGAGGGCGCTCGCGTCGTCCTGGTGAATTCGAACCCGGCGACGATCATGACCGACCCGGACACCGCGGACCGGGTGTACATTGAGCCGATCACCCCGGAGGCCATCGGCGAGGTCATCCGGATCGAGGAGCCCGACGGCGTCATCGCCGGGCTCGGCGGCCAGACGGGGCTCAACGTCACCGCCGAGCTCGCCGAGGAGGGAATTCTCGAGGAGTACGACGTCGAGGTGATGGGGACGCCGCTCGACACCATCTACGCGACGGAGGACCGCGACCTGTTCCGGCAGCGGATGGAGAGCCTCGGCCAACCGGTGCCGAAGTCGACGACCATCTCCCTCGACGAGGGCGAGTCGGTCACCGACTTCGACGAGGACGCCTTCCGCGGGCGCGTGCAGGACGCGGTCGACGCGGTCGGCGGGCTCCCCGTCATCGCCCGGACGACGTACACACTCGGCGGATCCGGCTCCGGAGTCGTCGACGACTTCGAGGAGCTGGTCGAGCGCGTCCGCAAGGGGCTCCGCCTCTCGCGGAACAGCGAGGTGCTAATCACGGAGTCCATCGCGGGCTGGGTCGAGCTCGAGTACGAGGTGATGCGGGACGCCGACGACTCCTGTATCATCATCTGCAACATGGAGAACATCGACCCGATGGGGATCCACACCGGCGAGTCGACGGTCGTGACTCCCTCGCAGGTGATCCCCGACGACGGCCACCAGGAGATGCGCGACGCCGCGCTCGAAGTGATTCGTGACCTCGGTATTCAGGGCGGCTGTAACATCCAGTTCGCGTGGCACGACGACGGCACCCCCGGCGGCGAGTACCGCGTCGTGGAAGTGAACCCCCGCGTCTCGCGCTCCTCCGCGCTCGCGTCGAAGGCGACCGGCTACCCGATCGCCCGCGTCACCGCGAAGGTCGCGCTGGGCAAGCGCCTCCACGAGATCGACAACGAGATCACCGGCGAGACGACCGCCGCGTTCGAGCCCGCGATCGACTACGTGGTGACGAAGGTCCCGCGCTGGCCCATCGACAAGTTCGACGACGTGGACTTCGAGCTCGGCACCGCGATGAAGTCCACCGGCGAGGCGATGGCGATCGGCCGGAACTTCGAGGAGAGCCTCCTGAAGTCGCTCCGCTCCTCCGAGTACGACCCGGCGGTCGACTGGGAGACCGTCGACGACGCCACCTTGGAGACCGAGTACCTCGAGCGCCCCTCGCCCGACCGCCCGTACGCGATGTTCGAGGCGTTCGACCGCGGCTACACCGTGGCGGACGTCGAGGACCTGACCGGGATCAAGCCCTGGTACCTCGAGCGGTTCAAACGCGTCAGCGACTCGGCGCAGGCCGCCCAGAACGGCGAGTTCGCGCAGGCGGCCACCGCGGGCCACACGAACGCCGAGATCGCGGCGCTCGCCGGCGGGGCCGAGGTCGACGCCGTGGAGGAGGACGTCCCCGGCCGGACGTACAAGCAGGTCGACACCTGCGCCGGCGAGTTCGCCGCCGAGACCCCGTACTACTACTCCGCGCGCCAGTCGGAGTTCGAGCGGGGACCGCTGAAGGGGGACGCCGCGGCCGGCGAGCTCGTCGTCGACAAGAGCGTCGACAGCGTGGTGGTCGTCGGCGGCGGCCCGATCCGGATCGGGCAGGGCGTCGAGTTCGACTACTGCTCGGTCCACGCGATCCAGGCGCTCCGCGAGCTCGGCATCGAGGCCCACGTCGTCAACAACAACCCCGAGACCGTCTCGACCGACTACGACACCTCCGACGGGCTGTTCTTCGACCCGATCACCGCCGAGGAGGTCGCCGACGTCGCCGAGGCAACCGGCGCCGACGGCGTGATGGTGCAGTTCGGCGGGCAGACCTCGGTGAACATCGGCGAACCGCTGGAGGCGGAGCTCGACCGTCGCGGGCTCGACTGCTCGGTTTTGGGGACGAGCGTCGAGGCGATGGACCTCGCCGAGGACCGCGACCGGTTCAACGTCCTGATGGACGAGATGGGGATCGCCCAGCCGGAGGGCGGCACCGCGACGAGCGAGAGCGAGGCGCTTGAACTGGCCCACGAGATCGGCTACCCCGTCCTCGTGCGCCCCTCCTACGTGCTGGGCGGACGCGCGATGCGCGTCGTCGAGAGCGACGCGGAGCTGGAGGAGTACATCGAGGAGGCGGTCCGGGTCTCACCCGACAAGCCGATCCTGGTCGACCAGTTCCTCGACGACGCGGTCGAACTGGACGTCGACGCCGTCGCGGACGTCGGCGCGTCACACGCGCCTGCAAGCGAGACGGAGTCTCGCCCTGGAGCGGACGTGCTGATCGGCGGCGTGATGGAGCACGTCGAGAGCGCGGGCGTCCACTCGGGCGACTCCGCGTGCATGATCCCACCGCGCTCGCTCGACGACGAGACGCTGGCGCGGGTCCGCGAGGTCACCGAGGACATCGCCCGCGCGCTCGACACCGTCGGGCTGCTCAACGTCCAGCTCGCGGTGACGGGCGTCGGCGACGACGACGCCGACAGCGAGGTGTTCGTGTTGGAGGCGAACCCGCGCTCCTCGCGGACGGTCCCGTTCGTCTCGAAGGCGACGGGCGTCCCCATCGCGAAGCTCGCCGCGAAGGTGATGACCGACGACCTCACGCTCGCCGACCTCGACGTCGACGAGCAGATTCCGGAGCACCGCAGCGTGAAGGAGGTCGTCCTGCCGTTCGACCGCCTGCCGGGCTCGGACCCGCGTCTCGGCCCGGAGATGAAGTCGACCGGCGAAGTGATGGGCACGGCCCGCTCGTTCGGTAAGGCGTACGACAAGGCGCAGGACTCCACGGGCAAGCCGATCCCGGAGTCCGGCACCGCCGTCGTCGACCTCTCCGCCGAGGAGTTCCCGGACCCGGACACCGAGGCGGGCGAGGCCCTCGTGGCGGGGTACGCCGAGCACTTCGAACTGAGCGAGGCGACGGACCTGATCGACGCCGCGCGGCGCGGCGAGATAGACCTCATCGTCTCGCGCCAGCGCGAGCTGCTGGAGGTCGCGGTCGAGGAGGAGATCACTTACTTCTCGACGCACGCCTCTGCGAAGGCGGCGCTCGAAGCCATCGAGCACGCGGACGACGACCTCGACGTGATGGCCGTCTCCGACCGGCCGAAGCGCGTCGAGAACTGGGGCGTCGCCGAGTAGGCGACGGACGGTACTTCGGGATGGGTTTATAAGCGATACGCGGCCCGTGCGGCCCGCTCGCGACTATTTATAAGGCCTCCAGCGTCGACCGCTCGACGTCCTCGGCCGGCATCGGTTCGCCGCCGTACTCCTCGACGAACGACTCCACGTCGCCCTCTTCGCTGAACGGGATCAGCTCGGGGCCCATGGCGCCGACGATCTCGCTGCGCGCGACGACCGTGAGTTCGGTCGTCCGCGCGAACGTCTCGCTCTCGACGTGCGAGGAGAACATCGTGTCGGAGCCCTCCTCGAACACCTCGTAGTCGACCGCCGAGTAGTCGGTGAGGAACGTCGCCAGCGGGGTCCGTCCCGCGTCCTCGGCGTCGAACCGGTAGGTGTACGTGCAGGTGCTGCTGCAGAACTGCCCGGGCCGGCCGCCCTCGGGCTCGTCGTCCTCGAAGTGGATCTGCCCGACAGGGCCCGGGTGGTCCTCGATTATCATGCCGCACTCGTCGCACGCGCGCTCGCCGTCGAGCGAGACCGGCGTGATCGACGCGCTCTCGTCTCCCATGCAGCCGGCGGCCGCGAGCGAGAGGCCCGTGCCGACCCCGACGAGCAGACGCCGACGCGACGCCGACGGACGCTGGTTTTCGGTCATGGGTGATAGTTACGAAACGACCGTCTTAGGCCCTCGGGAGCGATCCAGTCCGCCGTTCGAGGAACGAACCAGATCGGATAAACCCCGGGGATTCGAACGTCGTCCGTGGCGCTTTTCGACCCCTACGGCGACCCGTCTCGGGCGCTCCGGATCGCGCTCGGCGCGCTCCTCCTCGTCGCGGTCGTCGCGACGGCGGGGGCGTTCGCCGCCGACCCCGAGTCGGCCGCGCCCTCGCCGGTCGCCTACGACGACGTCGTCGAGCTTGGGCTCTCCTCTGAGACGGACGCGCTGATGGCCGGGTCGGCTCGGGTCCCGCGGACGCAGGTCTTCTACTCGCAGCTGCAGTACGTCGTCGGGTACAACGGCGTCGAGTCGTTCGCGGCGACGCTCGGGGACGGCCGGACCGAACGCCAGTTCGGTTACCCGATCGCCGCCTACGTCGAGACGTTCGACGACGCGCGGCCGGGGACGACCGAGACCGGGCTGTTCGAATCGACGTTCGCCGGCGAGTGGACGCCGGCGGCGGAGGCGGTCTACGTCGTCGGGAGCGACGCCCGGAGCCCGGCCGGCGAGACGGTCGTCCCGTTCCGCACGCGGGAGGCCGCCGAGGCGTTCGCGGCCGACCACGGCGGTCGGGCGGTCGACTGGGAGGCGGTCCGGAGCCGGTCGTACGACACCGACTCGGCGGCGACAGTGCGCTCGATGGCCCCCGAGCGCTGGGACGCCGCCGACGAGCGGATCGCGGCCGCCGAGCGCCGCGCCGACCGACCGGTCTCGGTCGTCGTCGGGGAGGACGCGCCGACGGTCGAGGCGGCGGTCGCCGCTGCGCCGGCGAACACGACCGTCGTCGTGCCGCCGGGGACCTACGAGGAGACCCTGACGGTGAACGAGTCGGTGACGATCGCCGGCGAGGGCGCGCGGATCAGCGGCGACGGCGAGGGCTCGGTGATCACGGTGCGGGCGCCGGACGTGGCGCTCACCGGGCTCTCGGTCGACGGGAGCGGGGGCCAGACGCGCGACCCGGAGGCGGCGCGCGAGGGCCGCGAGGACGGTGAGGTGTGGGACACCAACATCCAGCTCGGCTACGGCCACGGCGACGCGGGGATCCGCGCGATCGACGCGCCGGGGCTCGTCGTCGACGACGTGACGGTCGAGGCGAACGCGAGCGGCCTGCTCCTCCGCGAGGGCTCCCACGCGGCGATCCGTGACCTCCGCGTCGACGGCGCGGACGAGTGGCAGGACGGCTTCATGGGGATCGCGGGGATGCAGTCGCGGGTGACGGTGACGGACAGCAGGTTCGAGGGCGGCCGCGACGGGATCTACCTCCACCGCGCCGACGGCTCGGTCGTCCGGAACTCCACGTTCGCGGACAACCGCTACGGGACGCACCTCATGTACACGGGCGACGCGCTGCTCGCCGATAACGCGTTCCGGAACGAGCTGTTCGCGGGCATCACCGTGATGACGCGGCCGTCGGGCAACGCGATCGTCGGCAACGACGTGCGGAACTCCAGCGCGGGGGTGCAGGCGTCCGGCACCCGGGCGTACATCGGGTACAACACCCTCGTCGGCAACGAGCTCGGCTTCTCGACCAGCTCGCGGGGGTCGCTGTACGAGCGCAACGTGGCCGCGGACAACGAGCTGGGGGCCCGCGCGACCACGGTCGTCCCGTCGAGCCGGGTCGTCGCGAACGACTTCGTCGGGAACGGGGAGCACGCGACCGCCGGCGCGGGCGCGCTCCGGGTCTGGGCCGACGGCGACCGCGGGAACTACTGGGAGGGGGCGAACGTCGGGACCCACCAGCCCGGCGAGCGAGCGTACCGGCCGACCTCTCCGGTCGACGGGGCGCTGCACCGGCACGTCGCCGCCGTCGCCGTGCGCGAGTCGCCGGCCGTCGCCCTCCTCGACCGCCTCCGCGGGACCGTTCCCGGCGCGCGCTCGGGGAGCATCATCGACCCGGCGCCGGCGACGGCGCCGTACTCGCCTGACCGGCTCGACGCCGCGCTCGATCCGGGGGCGGGGCCGGTCCACGCCGACTGGCGCGCGGAACTGGACGAGCGGAGCGGGGGCGGAGACGAGGACGCAGCCATGAACGCACGCGACCGCAACGCGACGGGCGGGGGTATCGATCCACGAGCGACGCGGGCCGGTCCGGCGACGCGACCGATATCGGCGACGCGAGCCGGTCAGGCGACGCGACCGACATCGGCGACGCGGGCCGGTCCGGCGACGCGACCGACATCGGCGGCGACGGAGGGCCCCGGCGATGCCTGACGAGCCCGTCGCGGCCCTCTCGGAGGTCACGCGGACGTACGGCGGCGTCCCGGTGCTCGACTCGGTTACCCTCGCGGTCGAGCCCGGCGTCACCGCCGTGATCGGTCCGAACGGGTCCGGGAAGTCGACCCTGCTCCGGGCCCTCGTCGGCGCGACGGAGCCGACCGCCGGCGAGGTCCGGCACCCCGGCGCGACCGGGCCGAAGCCGATCGGCTACCTCCCGCAGCGGGTCCCGTTCCGCGAGGGGTTCACCGCCCGCGAGACGCTCGCGTTCTACGCGCGGCTCGTCGGCGACGACCCGGACGCGGCGCTGGAGCGGGTCGGCCTCGGCGACGCCGGCGACAGGCGCGTGGAGGCGCTCTCGGGAGGGATGCGACGACTGCTCGGCATCGCGCAGGCGGTCCTCGGCGACCCCTCGCTCGTCGCCCTCGACGAGCCGGCGAGCGGCCTCGACCCGGGGATGCGCGAGCGCGCCTTCCGGGCGGCGGCCGAGCGGGCCGACGCCGACACCGCGGTCGCGATCACCTCGCACGCGCTCGACCTCGTCGACGAGCACGCCGACCGGGTCGTGGTCCTCGACCGCGGGAGCGTCTCCGCCGCGGGACCGCTGGACGACTTGCTCGACCAACGCGGCGTCGCCGACGTGAGCGAGCTGTACCGCGTCGCGGCCGGGGAGACGGGAGCGCGGGCGGGAGACGAAGGCGAGGGCCCCGACGACGAGGACGAGAGCGACGGGGAGGGCGAGCGCGACGGCGGCGACGCGGAGCCGGACGTTCACGTCACGGGGGTGTCGGACCGATGACCGGCCCGCTCACCGGGGTCGCGACCGTGTTCCGGCGCGAGCTCGCGACGGTGGTCCGGACCCCCGGCTACGGCGTGCTGGCGGTCGGCCTGCTCGCCGCCGTCAGCGGCCTCCTCGCGGCGGGCGGCGGGGGCGCGACCGGGTTCGTGCCGGCGGTCGTCGACCTGCTCCTCCCGACGGAGGCGCTCGTCCCGCTCGCCGCGGTGGTGTTGGGCTACCGCGCGCTGCTCGCCGACGGCGCGAGCGGCGAGCTCGCGGTGATCCGGACGTATCCGGTCCGCGTCGGCGAGTACGTCGCCGGGGTGTTGCTGGCCCGGACGGTCGCGCTCGTCGCCGTGGTCGGCGTCCCGTACGCCGTGGTCGGCGTCGGCGTCTGGCTGACCGCCGCGCCGGACACGGGGATCTTCGCGACGCACGCCGGCGTCGACTCGCCGCTGCTGTTCCTCCGGTTCCTCGCGTTCGTCCTCCTGTTGGGCGCGGCGTACGTGTCGCTCGCGGCGGCCGTCTCGGCGCTCGCCGCGAGCCGCCGGAGCGCGATCGCGCTCGGCGCCCTCGCGCTGGTCGCTGGCGTGCTCGGCGGCGACCTCCTCCTGCTCCGCTCGCTCGGCGGCGGGGCGTCGCCGGCGACGATCCCGGGAGCGCTCGCGCTGACGCCGAACGGGGCGTTCCGCGGCCTCGTCTTCGAACACGTGATCGGCGTCGCGTTCGCGCCGGAGGGCGGCTTCGTCGCGACGGGCCGCGCGGTCGGCTCGCTCGTCGGCTGGACGCTCTTTGGCCCCGTCGTCGCGGGCGCGACGCTGGCGTACGGCCGCCGCGTCGACGCCGCTCTCGAGCGCGTTCGCAGCGGGTTCGGCGTCTGAGACGGCGGTCGAGGTAGTCCTTCCGGTCACTCCGAGGCCGCGTCGTCGCTCACCGACCCCGGCGCGTGCGCGTACACCGCGTAGAGGACGACGGCGGCGATCAGGAAGTCGAGGCTGTGCTCGAGGTAGTGGTGGACCGGCATCGGCACGACGCCGAGGACGGTGCCCGCGCCGACGACAGAGCGGGCGAGCAGGGCACCGACGGCGACGCTGATAAGGGCGTACTGCGCGCTCCGGCGGCGGCGGTACGCGACGAGGCTCACGAGGAAGAGGAGGCCGGTACCGAGGCCGGCGACGAACACGACGGCGAGCAGCGGCAGCGACCCCTCTACGCCCCACCCTCCGACGGTCGCACTCGGGGGAATCGGAATCACGCTGTCGAGTCGTACTGCGGCCAGCGACAAGAATACACTCCCCGACCGCTCCCGGGCTGAGGGAACGCCCGCTCCGCTTATAACCGCCGATCCGGTAGCTCACGACGAGCACGCATGCCGAACACCAGAGCCCGGGTCCGTCGACACGTCCGCGACACGCCGGGCGTCCACTTCAACCGGGTGAGCCGCGACCTCGACATCGCCACCGGACAGGCGCAGTACCACCTCCGTCGGCTCGTCCGCGACGACGAGGTCGCGGTCGAGCGGATCGCCGGGCGCGCCCACTACTTCGACCCGGAGTTCGACCCGTGGGAGCGGCGGGCGCTCGCCTTCCTCCGCCGGGAGACCGCTCGCGGGATCCTCGTCCGGCTCCACGCCGACGGCCCGACGCGCCCGGCGACGCTCGCGGACGAGTTGGACCTGGCGCGCAGCACCGTCTCCTGGCACGTCTCGAACCTCGTCGAGAGCGGGATCGTCGAGAAGTCCGACGACCGCCCCCTGCGCCTCTCGCTCGCGCGCCCCGAGCGGACCGCGGCGCTCCTCGACGAGGTGTCGGCGTCGCTCCCGGACCGGATCGTCGACCGGTTCGTCCGGACCGTCGACAGCCTGTTCGAGTGAACGGGTCGCCCGCGCTCGCCGACTCCCCTGTTCGCCGCCGCGTTCGTCGATCGCACCAGATCCGTTAGGGCCGTTCCGCGCCACCGATCGACCATGCGCGAACTGGGGCTCGTCGTCGACCGGGTAGGCGGCCGGGCGTTCGCCCCCGCGGCGGCGACGTGCGAGCCCAGCGGGACGATCCACTCCGCCGAACCGCTGAGCCTCGGCGTGTTCCTGCTCGTCGGTCTCCTCGGCGGCGCCCACTGCCTGGGGATGTGCGGGCCGCTGGTCACGACGTACGCGGACCGGCTCCGGGCCGACGACGGCGGGGGCGAGGACGGACGAACGAGGCGCACGCGGGCCGGTAGAACCGACGACCTCACCGTGCGACAGGTGCGACAACACGCGCTGTTCAACCTCGGCCGGACGGCGAGCTACGCCGCGATCGGCGGGCTGTTCGGCCTCGCGGGGAGCCTCGCGTTCGTCACGGCGCGGACGGTGACGACCGTCGCCGACGACGTCCACGCGCTCACGGGGCTGGTCGTCGGCGCGGTCGTCATCGCGATCGGGCTGCGGTACGCGATCCGGCTGGAGCTGCGGCGCCTCCCGGTCCCGGGCGTCGCGGCGGCGTCGGGCGTCGTCACCGGTCGGATCGTCCCCCGGGTCGACGCGTGGGTCGGCGACTGGCGGATCGTCGGGCTCGGGGCCGCGCACGGGCTCTTGCCGTGTCCCCTGCTGTACCCGGCGTTCCTCTACGCGTTCGTGCAGGGGAGCGCGCTCGGGGGCGCGGCCGCGCTCGCCGCGCTCGGGCTCGGCACCGTGCCGGCGCTGTTCCTCTTCGGGACCGTGTTCCAGTCTGTGAGCGTCGACACCCGGATGCGGCTCCACCGCGCGCTGGGCGTCGCCTTCGTCGCGCTCGGGTACATCCCGCTCCAGCACGGCCTCGCAACGCTCGGGGTTCCGCTGCCGCACCCGCCGATCCCGTACTACTCGCCATTGTGACGAATCGGGGCGGGGAAGCGCCGTTCGACGCCCGCACCAGACCGGTTATGCGCCCGTGGGCCGTCGGTTTCGGTATGCAACGGCGAGCGCTGCTCGGAGGGATCGCCGCGGCGACGGCCGGCGCGGCCGCCGGGTGCACGTCCGCGCTCGGCGGCGGGCCGGAGGGCGTCGTGCTCGACCCGCAGGAGGACCAGATCGCGGACAGCGAGGACCTCGCGTACCCGGCGTACGGCGAGCCGCTCCCCGCGTTCGAGCTGCGGGACCCGATCGCCGGGATCACCATCGACAGCGAGGCCGTCGACCGGACCGCGATCGTCACCGGGGTCTTCACCTTCTGTCCCGCGGAGTGCGGGATCCTCCTCCGTCGGCTGGTCGAGGTGCAACGGCGCGTCGCCGACGCGGGCCTGACCGACGAGACGCTGTTCCTCCCGATCACCTTCGACCCCGAGCGCGACGACGAGGCAGCGCTCCGGGACAACGCCGAGTCGATAGGGGTGGACCTCGACGCGGGGAACTGGCACTACCTCCGGCCGGAGAGCCCGGAGCGAGCGGAGACCGTGGTGGAGGACCGGCTCGGAATCGGGTTCGAGCGGACGACCGAGAGCGACCGGCTGCAGGGGTATGACTTCCAGCACATCGTCCTGACGCTCCTCGTCAACCCCGACGGGATCGTCGAGCGGGCCTACCGAGGCGAGCGGATCGACCGCGACCGCGTCGCCGGCGACATCGAGGCGGTGGTCGAGGCGTTCGCCGACGAGTGAGCGGAAGGGGTTCGCCGACGAGTGAGCGGAAGGGGTTCGCCGACGAGTGACCGGGAGCGTCGCCGAGTGGGAGCGCGGCAACGGAGGGCGCCGCCGAGGGGAAGCGCGGCGACCGGGGGAACGCCCATGACGACCGGGCGCGTACGCCCCCGACAGTGAACGTCGACATTCTGCTGTACGACGGGTTCGACGAGCTCGACGCGATCGGGCCGTTCGAGGTGTTCGACTACGCGCTCGGCTACGCCGCGGCGGGCGAGACGGGCGACGGCGCGGCCGGCGCAGCGCGACCGGGGCGCGTCCGGTACGTCACGCTCGAGGAGCGCGAGACGGTGACCGCGAGCCACGGGACGCGAGTCGGGGTCGACGGCGTCCTCCCGGACCCGGACGCCGACGACGCCCCCGACCTGCTCGTCGTGCCCGGCGGGGGCTGGACCGCCCGCGACGAGGCGGCGAGCGCGTGGGCGGAGGCGCAGCGGGGCGACGTGCCGCGCGTGCTCGGCGAGTACCACACGGCCGGCATCCGGACCGCCGCGGTGTGTACCGGGGCGATGCTGCTCGCGGAGGCGGGCGTCACCGACGGGCGGCGCGCGGTCACCCACGCCTCCGCGGTCGACGAGCTTCGCGAATCGGGCGCGACCGTCGTGGACGCGCGCGTCGTCGACGACGGCGACGTCCTCACGGCGGGCGGGGTGACCTCGGGGATCGACCTCGCGCTGTACCTCGTCGAGCGGGAGTTCAGCGAGGCGATCGCCGACCGCGTCGCGACCGTCATCGAGTACGAGCGTCGCGACGCGGTCGCGGACGCAGAGTGAGAACGGCGGCAAGAGGGCGCTGTTCAGCTGGTCGCGACCGGTCAGTCGTCGGCCGATAGCGACCGGTCAGTCGTCGGCGCCGTCGTCGGGGATGGGCGCCGCGTCGTTCCCCTCGGCCTCCTTGGTCGTGGTGTCGCCGTCGGCGTCGACCGTGATCACGGTGCAGTCGAGCTGGGTCCGGAGGTAGGCGTCGATGTCGGGGTCCGAGAGGAGCTTCTGGACCATGCGTCGCCAGCGTCCGACCTGCTTCGAGCCGATGACGACCACGTCGGCGCCCTCGGCGACGATTTCCTCCAAGATGGTCTCCTCGACGAGGAACCCGCGGCGGACGACGTACCGCGCGCGGTCCAGCGGCCCGATCCGTCTTTCGACGGCGCGTTTCAGGTCGCTGCGGGAGACGCCGCCCGAGTTCTGGTACAGGTCAACGTGGAGGACCGTGAGATCGGCATCGCGCTCCTCGGCGACGCGGACGGCCTCCCGCAGCGTCGCCTCGGAGTGCGACGACGGCGGGAACCGGACCGGGACCACGACGAGAGTCATGTCCGACAAATTGCATACGGGGGATAAATACGCTGTCGGTGCGAATGACCGAGCTGAGAATTGGGCCGCTCGACCCTCACTCGACGGGAACGCCCGCGATCGCCGCGAACTGCTCCGGATCGAACCGGACCCCGCCGACGGCGTCGACCCACGGGAGCCGACCCAACTGCTGTGCGCGCCCGTGCGAGAGCCGAACGACGGCGAACCCCGATCGGTGGTGGAGCACCAGCCGGTCCGCAGTCCCCACCAGTCCGAGCAGCCCCGTGACGAACGCGTCGTGGTCGACCTCGTCCCGCCGCTTCACGAAGAAGAACCCCTCCGTCTCGGGGTCCGGTCCGGTGATCTCGACGGACGCGCCGAACCGGTCCGCGACGCTCATCGGGCCGCCACCGTCTGCGTCGCTCATCGGGCCGCCGCCATCCGTTTCGCCTCCTCGATCCAGTCCTCCGCCCTGCTCGTCGACGCGCGAGTGATCTTGGCGACGGTGTCCGGGTCGAGCGCCGCGAGCCGCGAGACGCGCTGAACGCCCTCCTCGCGGAGCCGACCCGCGTACGTCGGGCCGATCCCTGACACCTCCTCGAGCGCGATCGGCTCGGCGCGGTCGCCGAGCCGTTCCCGGGGCTCGTCGTCGGCCTCGTCGCCCGCGTCGGTGTCGGACTTCGGGTCGGGTTCCGACGCCGTGGCCGGTCCCGACGCCGTGTCGCCGGGTGCGTCCGGCTCGTCTTCCGGCGACTCGGAGAGCACGAGGTCGACCGGCGCTCCGGGTTCGGCGACGGCGTAGGGCTCGGGGAACTGCTCGACGACGGCCCCCGGCGCGGCGTCCGGG
>NZ_AOJH01000055.1 GCF_000337355.1 Halorubrum kocurii JCM 14978
GGCACGTCGGTGTACGTCTCCCCGGCCTCCGCCGGCTCGCCGCGCGGTGCGCGCAGGCGGAACGAGACCTCGCTGAGGTTCGCCGTCGCCGACGACTCGTCCAGCGACGGCAGGTGCATCCGGATCCCCTCGTCGGTCTGGATCACGTTCGTCTTGAGCGTGAAGTCCACGTCGTCGACGCGGTAGCGCTCGCTCGCCAGGTCGTCGTCGACCTCCTGGAGCGCCGCGCCGAGGTTCGAGAAGACCTGCTTCGGCTCCACCGCCGGCCGCTGGGCCTCGAGCTCTCCGACCCGCTCCCGAAGCGCCTCCCGCTCCGCCTCCGTCTTCGAGAGCCGGCGTTCCAGGGCGGTCCGCTCGCTTCGAACGTCCAGCACGTCGGTCTGGAGGCGAACGAGCGACTCCTGCTGTTCGGTGATCAGCCGTTCGACCGCCGCCCGCTCGACCGTCTCGAGCTTGTCGACGTCGACCTGGGGGATCTCCTCGAGCTGGAACGTCTCGGCGACCCGCGTCGTGTCGGCGTCGAACGCGAAGCGATCGCTCATGGGCTGCGGGACTCCGGCGGGACGGGGGCGATGCGGAGCCGCACCTCGCTGGCGATCTCGGCGTCCAGATCGTACTCGTCCGCGGTGCGGTGGTTCAGCGGGACGGCGCTCACGACCGGCTTGTAGCCGCGGATTTCGTCGGTCTCCGGGTCGCGGATCTCTTGTCCCTCGATCGACAGCGTCATTTCCAGATCGGCTTCCACGTCGGCGAACCTGAGCCACGACGCGTCGAGGTCGTACGCGAGGCTCCCGTCCTCGATGTCGCGGTCGATCGCGCGCTGGACCTCCATCGACCGACGGTCCAGCTCCTCTTGGCCCTCGGCGACCGAGAACGCGACCGTCCGGATGAACTCCTTGAGCGGCCGCGCGAGCCACTCGTCAGTCGGCACGCTCGCCTCCGGTTCCGGCGTTCCCGGCGGTATCCGCCACCCCGGCGTCACCGGTGTTCCTTGTCTCCCCGGCGTCACCGGTGTTCCTTGTCTCCCCGGCGTCACCGGCGTTCCCTGCGTTTCCGACATCGCTCGTCTCTTCGGGCCCGATCGCGACCGGCGGGGGAGTCGGTTCGAGCCGGGCCGCGAGCCGGGCGTTCGCGCCCGCCTCGCGGTCGAACGTTCGACGGTCGATCACGGACTGCGTGCCCGCCCGGAGGTCGAACGCCGGCTCCGCGCGCTCGCCCTCCGGTCGGTCGCGCCCCGACCGGTCGCGGTCCGCGGCGCTCACGTCGACCGCGACCTCGATCGTCGCGTCGCTGAACCGGTAGCGGGCGGGCGTGAGCCCGAGTTCGAGCAGGGACCGAGGTTCGGCCGGCGCGGCGTCGGTGGTGACCGTTCCGTCCGACGCCACTGTGCGAGTCAGCGACGGGACGACGTCGATCTCCGTCTCCGCGAACGTCGCGAGCGTCGCGGCGGTCCGCGCGTCGAGCGCGGTCTGGGCGTCGGCGACGCCGGCGGCCAGCAGGTAGACGAGGTCGTCGAACGGGAGGTCCGCGACCGCTCGGGTCGGTCGGTCGGGGGCGGTACTGCGCGGCGGTAGGTGGTGTGCTCGTAGCGGCATGGGGCTCGACGCGGCCGCCCTCCGTCCGCCCTGCGGACTCGGTGCGAGGGCGCACGCGCGGAGCGCGGCGAGGGCGTTCACTCCGTCTCCTCGTCGTCGGTCTGTCGCTGGTCGACCGTCTCGACCTCGGGGAAGAGGTACGGCGGCTCCGGAACCGGGACCATCGTGGTCTTGAGCTCGCTCGTCCCGTGGACCTCCTTGCCGAACTTCCGGTTGTGGCTCACGTCGGTCTGGATGCTGCCGCCCCAGAGGCCGAACCCCGCGTGCGCCTCGGCGCTGACGTCGATGTTCGTCTCCCGTTCGGTGGTCGTCTTGATGTCCATCTCGACCTCGATGACGGCCTCCGAGAACTGGTAGAAAGTCGGGAACAGCCCCGCCTGCAGCAGCGAGACGTCGATTGGCGTCGCGGAGGAGTAGGTGACGTCGCCGTCCGAGTCGATCGTCCGCGTGATCGCCGGGACGACCTCGATATCCGTCTCCGCGAGGATCTTCGCGACCTCGACCGAGTTCATGTCCAACTGGTTCTGCGCGTCCGCGATCCCCTGACCCATGCTCGCGATCATCTCGGGGAACGGCACGTCGAGTAGCTCCTGTCCTACAGACATTCTTAACTATTTATTGCAATAAATATTAAACACGTATGTAATAAATCAGAGATATTTTCACCGGTTTTACCAGAATTGAGGCGAGAATGCCCCTTCCTCAAGGAGCGACCAACGGGAGCGAGTAGGGAGGAGATGAATCGCCGCACACCAGTACAAACCATTAAGACAACATATCGAGAATCAATAGACAGCGATGGAGTACAGTCACCGCTACCATGCCTACCCGACACAAGAGGTAGCGGCTGAACTAGACTACCATATCGACGTTCATCGCCAAGCGTACAACTACACCCTGTACGAGTACGAGAACGTGGACGACGACGACATCGGCTCTGCGTACAAGCACCACTCCCGACTCCCCAACTGGAAAGATGAGTTCCCCGTTTTCTCGGAAGTCAACTCGAAGGCTCTACAACGAACCGTCACTCGGTTCTACCAGAATCTCACTGGACTCTCCGAGCAGAAGCAAAACGGACGCAAGGTCGGGAAGCTCAACTGGAAGTCTCCGAGAGAGTTCCAGAGTATAACGTATTCGCAGTCTGGCTTCGAACTCAAAAACACGAGTGGCCGACACGCGACGCTCTGGCTCTCCAAAATCGGAGATACCAAACTCCGCTACCACCGCGAGATCCCCGACGAAGCAGCTATCAAAGAGGTCACAGTGAAAAAAGGGACGACCGGTGACTGGTTCATCTCTTTCGGGCTGGAAACCGACGAGGCTGACCTGCCCGAGAAACCCGAGGTGGAGATGCTCGACACGAGCAACAGTATCGGGATCGACCTCGGCATTCTGAACTACATCCACACGTCGGACGGCAACACCGTGGACTGGCTCGACCTCAAAGACGAGTACGATCGTCTCCGTCGAGAGCAACAGAACCTCTCGCGGAAGGAACACGGGTCGAACAACTACGAGAACCAGCGCAAAACGGTTGCGAAGGTCAAACGCCACATCCGCCGAAAGGTGCTGGACTACCAGCACAAGCTCACGATATGGCTCGTCACAGAGTACGATGCGGTGTTCGTGGAAGACCTGAACGTCGCTGAGATGCTTCAAGGCGATGGGAACGCGCGGAACAAGCAGGCTGCGGCGTGGCGACAGTTCATCACTCTTCTGGAATACAAAGGTGAGCTGTACGGGACACACGTCGTACAAGTCGACGCAGCGGGAACGACGAAAGAGTGTGCGACGTGTGGTGTGGAGACAGCGAAACCCATCTGGGTCAGAGAGCACTCGTGTCCGAGTTGTGGGTTTGAGTGTAACCGTGACGCGAACGCGGCGATGAACGTCTTGCAGAGAGGCTTTGCTGAACTAGGGCTGGGATGGCCCGAAGACACGCCTGTGGAGACTGCGCTCCCCGCGGATACCCATTCGGTGTCTGCAAAGCGCGTCATAGAAGCAGGAAGCCCCACCCTCAACGAAGCCGCACCAGCGGCTGAGTAGGGTGGGGTAGTTCACGCTGGGCTTTCGGACGCTAACCGACGGGCGCAACGCCCGTGGCGATTTTCAATCAACCTCTCGGAGACCGTATCGCCGGCTGTATCCGGATCGCGGCGAGCGGCGCGGTCGTGTCGGCCAGCCGCGAGAATGCTTATACAGGCCATACTGGGATACACACCAATGGACATCGACCCGGACGAGGCCGTCGACGACATGTACCGGCTCTTGACGAGCATCATCGTCCCCCGCCCTATCGGGTGGGTCTCGACGCGGAGCGCCGCCGGCGTCGACAACCTCGCTCCGTACAGTTTCTACATGGGAATCATCGAGGCGGAGCCGCCGGTGGTGATGTTCTCGGCCGAGGACCGAGCCGATGGGATCCAGAAGGATTCGACGCAAAACGTCCTCGAAACGGAGGCGTTCGGTCTCAACTTGGTCACTTCAGACTTGGTCGAACAGATGGACCGGACCAGCCAGGGCGTCGACAGCGACACGGACGAGTTCGACCTCGTCGGATTGGCGCGGCGAGAGGCCGACACCGTCGACGTGTCGCTCGTCGCCGCCGCCAAGGCGACCATGGAGTGTACGCTTCACGACACGCTCTCCATCGGCGATCACACCGTCGTCTTCGGACGCATCGAACTGATCCACGTCGACGACGCACTCCTGACCGACGGGAAGATAGACGTCCGGAAAATCGACGCAATCGGGCGATTGACCGGATCGTACTACGCCGAGCTGGAACCGTTTCAGGTTGACCGCGACTGGCAGTAGTCGGCTAGCAATCTGCTGGAAAGGAAGTCCGCCCTCCCCGAATTGAACTCGCCGAGACAGTCCGGGCGTGCGGCTCGCTTCGCTCGCCGGTCCGGGCTGTGACTCGTCTGCCCGATTCGGTCCGTGAGACTTCTGACTGCTCACGTTGTTCGCAGCAGAAGTCCGCCCTCCCCGAATTGAACGCCGGAAGACGTGCTCGCTTCGCTGCGCACGACTTCCGAGCCCTCGTTCGCTTCGCTCACGAGGACGGGGGACAAGTCGACTACGAAACGGCTGGAGAACGAGTCCGCCCTCCCCGAATTGAACGGGGGACAAGTCGATCTACAGTCGACTGCTCTACCAGGCTGAGCTAAGGGCGGTTACCGTATTCTACCCGCCGGATCTAACTTAAGGGTTCCCTTTCAAACGCGGTGTGATCCGCCGTACCGCGGGCCGGATCGGGGTCCTGCGTCCGCCCGCCGCGCGCGATTCTTAAGTCCCTCGCGGCGGGAGCGGGAGTATGGCCGACGGCGACGATCGACAGGCGACGTTCGGGTCGGACGGGAGCTTGGAGACCGACACGACGCCGGACGCGACCGGCGAGAACGACTTCGGCGAGGAGAAGGAGGCCAACGAGACCGACGGCGGCTACAGCCGGTACGTCGTCTCCAGCCTCCTCCAGAAGGCGGTGCGCCGCTCCGACGAGGAGGTCGCCGCGTGGGCCGCGTGGGAGCTGGCCCGCTCCGGCTACGCGTGGAACCTCTGGGACCGCCTGAACCTCTACGTCGTCGAGGACCTCCGCGCGGGCAGCGACGCGGCCCTCGCGATCGAGCGCTACGAGGAGCTCGCCACCGAGCGCTGGGAGCCTGCCGAGTGGAAAGGGCGGATCTGCGCGATCCACGCCGCGCTGGCGGCGACCCGCGCGCGCTCGACCCGGGAGGCCTCGAACGCCGACGCCTACTTCTCTGCCGTCGCCGAGGTCCGGGCCGAGGCCCGTGAACGCGGCGAGGAGCCCGCCCACGACTTCCCCGTCGGCGACCTCGAACCGGGGGGAACGTTCGACGCCGTCTTCGACGGCCACACCGGGGAGGGCGCGCGCCGCGACCGCGGCACGCGCTTTTTCAAGACCCACGGCGCTCGGGTCGGCCCGGAGGGCGAAGACGACCAGAGCGCCCGCTGGCAGCGTCTCGCCATGCTCCTCGACGACGAGACCGACTACTCGGCGGCCGAGCTCGACCGGGCCGTCGAGCCGGTCGATCCCGAGGACCCGTGGGGCGAGCCGGCGACCGGCGCTAGAGGCGACACCGGGAACACCGGCGACGACGACACCGACAGCACCGATGAGAACGGTCCCGATCGCACCGGCTCGCTCACCGACTTCTCGGAGTAGCCTCGGCTCGCTCGTCGGGTATCGCCGCCTCGGTACCTGCCTTCGCCAGTCCTTATCAGTGTGAACCCGTTACACGGGTGTATGGTAGACGTAGCAATCGTCGGCGGCGGACCGGCCGGGCTCAGCGCGGGACTGTTCGCGGGCAAGAACGGGCTCGACACCGTCCTGTTCGACACCGACGGCACGTGGATGCATAAGGCGCACCTGTTCAACTACCCCGGGATCGGCTCGGTCGGCGGCAGCGAGTTCCTCGCGACCGCCCGCCAGCAGGCGGACGACTTCGGGGTCACCCGGAACCAGGGCGAGGAGGTCACCGACGTCGAGGAGCACGGCGACGGCTTCCTCGTGACGACCGAGGCGGACGAGTACGAGACCGACTACGTCGTGCTGGCGACGGGGGCGAGCCGCGACCTCGCCGAGTCGCTTGGCTGCGAGTTCGACGGCGACCTCGTCGACGTCGGCGTCTCGATGGAGACGAGCGTCGAGGGCGCGTACGCGACCGGCGCGATGGTCCGCGCCGAGGAGTGGCAGGCGGTCATCTCGGCCGGGGACGGCGCCGCCGCGGCCCTCAACATCCTCTCGAACGAGAAGGGCGAACACTACCACGACTTCGACGTGCCCGACACCGCGACCTCGGTGTTCGGCGGCCTGATCGACGACGAGTAGCGGCGTCGCCTCGACGGCGTTCACCGGGCATCTCCCTCTCCAGTTCGTCAGTCGTCAGCCGCGGCGTCGACGACGCCGGCGTCGGTCGGGTTCGCCCCGCCGTACCGCTCGACAAACGCGTCGAGCTCGTCCGGGTCGTCGGCCCCCGGCAGCCGCTCGTCCGCCGTCCGACACGGCTCGTCGACGCCGAGCCGCTCGCAGACGCGGTCGCTCGTCGCTTCGGCCATCTCCCGGTAGGTCGTCAGCTTCCCGCCGACCACGGTGTGGAGGTTCGCGACCCCCTCGTCGGCGTGGTCGATCACGCTGAAACCCCGAGAGATCCCCCGCCGATCGGATCCGGCCTCCTCGGGAGCGTACAGCGGGCGGACGCCCCACCACGTCCGGACCGTCGGCGCGTCGGCGACGGCGGGGAGCATCGCCGCGCACTCCTCGACCGACCGCTCCACCTCCCAGTCGGCCCGCTCGTACTCGTCGGGATCGTCGACCGGGACGCTCGTCGTGCCGAGCACGGCCTCCCCCTCGTGGGGCACGACGATGTCGCCGTCGTCGGGGTCGCGACACCGGTTCAACACGGGATCGAGCCCCTCGTACTCGACGGAGATCATCACGCCGCGGCTCGGCGCCATCCCCACCTCGACGCCGGCCAGGTCGGCGATCCGGTCGGCCCACGCCCCCGTGGCGTTGACCACGTGGTCCGGCCGGAGCGTGGCGTCGACCTCGCCGCCGACGCGCACGGCCGAGACCGCGCCGTCGGCCGTCTCGATGTCCTCGACCGGCGCGTCGGTGTGGACGGTGGCACCGTGTCGCTCGGCGTCGGCCGCGTTGGCGGCGACCAGTCTGGACGGGTAGATCACGCCGTCGGGCACCCGGAACGCCTCCGCGACGTCGTCGGAGAGCCCGGGGACGACCGCCCGCGCCTCGTCGCCGTCGAGCCGCTCGGTCTCGATTCCGATCTCCTCGCAGGCGGCGATCTTCTCCTCGAAGTAGTCCGGGTCGTCGCCCGCGAGGCGGACGAACAGCCCGCCCGTCTCGCGCACGCACGCCCCGGCGATTTCGCTGAGCGTCCGGTTCTCGCGGATGCACTCCTCGGCGCCGGGCGCGTCGGCCTCCGCGTAGCGGGCGCCGCTGTGGAGCAGCCCGTGCGAGCGGCCGGATGTCCCGCTCCCGAGCCCGCCGCGGTCGACGATGGTCACGTCGACCCCGCGAAGCGCGAGGTCGCGCGCGACGCCCGCCCCGGTCGCGCCGCCGCCGATCACGAGGACGGTCGGTTCGTCGCTCACGCGCGGTCACCTCGGACAGCCGCGAGCCGGTCGTCGCGAGCGCACATGCGGCCGGTCGGTCGGGGTCGGAGCCTCATGTGAGACGTTACGACTAAGCGCACTTGAGACTGCCGCCGCCGGCGATCACGAAACTCCGGAGAACAGTCGTTTCACTCCGTCTACCACGGGGTGCGGTCGGCGTCGATCGGTCGCAGCGCTACCGCGAACTGCCCGCCGACGCCGGACACGTGTCGACGCCGAGGAGGGCGTAGAGCCCGCAGGTCCCGGTCGCGGCGGTGCCGAGCATGACGAGGGCGACGACCCCGAGGACGGGCGCGGCGAGTTCGGGGAGCGGTACCGCGCCGCCGAGGGTTCCGAGCGAGGCGATCCCGAGGACCGCTCCGAGGGCGATTCTGACGCGCTTGTCGGCCGCACCGACGTTCTGTTGCATACATCACAATACGGCACACGACCGTATATACGTTTGCACGGCCGGGAAACGTTGAAGTCGATACGCCCGCCGTATGTGATCAGATGTCTGACACAGACGAGACCGACGCGCTCCGCGAGCTCGCCTCCCTCCCGACGATTTCGAGCCCGCGGGTGTCCCCCGACGGCGAGACGGTCGCCCTCTACTACGACGTCACCGGTCGCAACGAGCTTCACCTCTGTGACCCGGCGGACGGGTCCTTAGAGCAGCTCAGCGACGGCGACGTCCCCCGGTCGGTCCGCGCCGGGTTCGAGTGGGACCCGAGCGGCGATCGACTGTTCTATCACCGCGACGAGGACGGCGACGAGCAGCACGACGTGTGGGCGATGTCGCTCGACGGCAGGAGCGAACCGGTCGTCGAGATGGAGGGGCAGATCCGGCTCAACGACGTGGGCGAGGACGGGGAGACCCTCCTGGTCGGCTCCAGCCGGGGCGGGCAGATGAACCTCTACCGCCACGACCTCCCGAGCGGCGAGACGACGAAGGTCACCGACTACGACCGGGCGGTGGCGGCGGGCCAGCTCTCCCCCGAGGGCGACCGGATGGCGTACGCGACCAACGAGACCGACGCCTACGAGAACAGCGACGTGTACGTCGCCGACGTCGACGGCTCGAACGCCCGCAACCTCGAGATCGGCGACGTGGGCGCGGAGTCGGCCCCGATCGACTGGGGCCCCGACGGCGATCGACTGCTCGTCGTCGACAACACGACCGACCTCGGGCGGACCGGGATCGTCGACCTCTCCGACGGGGTCGACGACGCGACGGTGACCTGGTTCGGCGACGGCGAGTTCGAGGAGTCGGCGAGCCACTTCCTCGAGGGCGGCGACCGATTCGTCGCGAGCCGGACGCGCGGCGCCGTCACCGTCCCCGTCGTCTACGACGTCGAGACCGGCGAGGGCCGCGAACTCGACTTCCCGGCCGGCGTCGCCAACGTGACGGAGGGGCGATTGGCGGACGACCGCCTCCTCGCGTACCGGACCACGTCGAGCAAGCGCCCCGAACTCGTCACGTACGACCTCGCGACCGACGCGACGGAGACGGTGTTCGACGCGGAGTACGGCCCGTTCGACCCGGACGACTTCGTCGAGCCCGAGACGGTCTCGTTCGTCTCCGACGGCGTCCCCGAGAGCCCGGCGCACGCGGTCGACCACGACCCCTACGAGGAGTTCGAGATCGAGGGGCTCCTGTTCGATTCCGGTCGACGCCCCTCGCCGCTGATCGTGAACCCGCACGGCGGGCCGCGACACCACGACAGTCGGCGGTTCAGCTACCGCGTTCAGTTCCTGCTCTCCCGCGGCTACTCCGTCCTCCAAGTGAACTACCGCGGCTCCACGGGGCGCGGCCGCGAGTTCGTCGAGGAGCTGTACGACGACTGGGGCGGCGCCGAGCAGGGCGACGTGGCGGTCGGCGCCGAGCGCGTCCTCGACGAGTACGACTGGCTCGACGAGGAGCGCGTCGCCGTGTACGGCGGCTCCTACGGGGGGTACTCCGCGAACTGGCAGCTGGTCCAGTACCCGGACCTGTACGCCGCCGGGGTCACGTGGGTCGGCGTCAGCGACCTGTTCGACATGTACGAGAACACGATGCCGCACTTCCGGACGGAGCTCATGGTGAAGAACCTCTGCGAGCCCGACGAGAACGAGGCGATCTACCGCGAGCGCAGCCCCGTGACCCACGTCGAGAACGTCGACGCGCCCCTCCTGATCGTCCACGGCGTCAACGACCCGCGCGTGCCGGTCTCACAGGCCAGGATCCTCCGCGACGCGCTCGACGACGCCGGCTTCGAGGAGGGCGTCGACTACGAGTACGAGGAGCTCGGCGAGGAGGGCCACGGCTCCGGCGACATCGACCAGAAGATCCGCTCGCTGGAGCTGCTCGACGACTTCCTCGACCGCCGGATCGGCGCGGAGCCGACCGCCGTCGCGTCGCTGGACGACTGAGGGGCGGCGTCGACACCGATTTGGTTTAAAAGTACGCGACCGGGCGTTCAGCGCGCGCGGACGACGCTCACTCGCCCGTCTCGATCGGCGCGCCGACCAGGTTGCCCCACTCGGTCCACGAGCCGTCGTAATTCCGGACGTCGTCGTAGCCGAGCAGCTCGTGCAGGAGGAACCACTCGATCGACGAGCGCTCGCCGACGCGGCAGTAGGTGATCGTCGACTCGTCGCCGTCGACGCCGGCGTCGGAGTACAGCTCGCGGAGCTCGTCCGCGCTTTTGAACGTGCCGTCCTCGTTCAGGGTCGTCCCGATCGGGACGCTGCTCGCGCCGGGGATGTGGCCGCCGCGCTGGGCCGTCTCGTTGAGCCCCTCGGGGGCGATGACCTCGCCGGAGAACTCCTCGGGGGAGCGCACGTCGACCATCGGGATCCCCTCCTCGATCGCCTTGTCGATGTCGTCCTTGTACGCGCGGACGCTCTCGAAGGGACCGCGGGCCTCGTACTCCTGTGCCGGGAAGTCGGGCTCGTCAGTCGAAAGCGGGTAGTCGTTCTCGACCCAGTACCCCTTTCCGCCGTCGATGACGCGGACGTCGTCGTGGCCGTAGTACTTGTAGATCCAGTAGCCGAACAGCGCGAACCAGTTGGGGACGCGGCCGCCGCCGTACACGACGACCGTCGTGTCGGCCTCGATGCCGGCGTCACCGTTGCGCTCGGCGAAGTCCGCCTTCGAGACGATGTCGCGCTCCGTCTCGTCGGTGAACACCTCGTCCCACTCGAAGTTCAGCGCGCCCGGGATGTGCCCCTCCTCGTAGGGCGTGTACTCCGACTCGTCGGTGACGGTCGGGTTGTTGATCTCGACGAGCCGATACGCCGGGTCGTCGCTCTCGAACTGCTCGAGGTTCGATTCGACCCAGTCCGCCGTGACGAGTACGTCTTCGGGCATCACCCGTCATAGGGCGCAACGCGGCTTTGAAGGACCGATAATGGCGGTTCTTTCCGGCGCCTGTGACGCCGGTGGCTCCGGCTCGAACGGCGAGAACGCCGGGTACGGGCCGCCGCGGTCGGGTCTGACGGCTGATAGCTACCGGATCACCGTCACGGGCACGTCGGCCTTGTCGACGACGCTCTTCGCGACGCTGCCGACGACCTGCTCGCGCTCCTCCGAGAGGCCGCGGTGGCCGACGTAGATGGCGTCGACCGACTCCTCGGCCGCGTAGTCCGTGAGCGCGTCGGCCGGGCGCCCCGTGAGCAGTTGGGTGCGCACGTCGATCGGCTCGTCGCCGACCGCCTCCTCGGCGACGGCGCGCGCGTTCTCTAAGACGCCCTCCCCCGCCTCGACGGCGGCCTCCTCGCCCGGGAGGATGATCGTCCCGTCCACCAGCTCCGAGTCCGGCGTCAACACGTGGGCGATCTCGAGCGTCTCGTAGAACGCGACCGCCTGTCGCGCGGCGTACCGGACCGCTTTGTCGCTCTCCGTCGATCCGTCGGTTGCAACGAGATAGCTCATACGTGGAACTGGGACTGGCATCCACATAACTCCTGTCCGAAGTTCCCGGACCGTGAGGGAGCGAGGCCGCCCCCTGACGTGGGGCGTACCAATGAACGTATCCACGATCCGACCCGCGACTCGACCCGTGAGTCGGTTCCGCGGGCCGATCCGCGTTCACCGGTGTTTATAAACGCGGCCGGTCGTTTCGGAAAACGACGACGGATGCCCTCCATCGCTCACCGCGGCCGCCGGAGTCCCTCCGGAGCCACCGGGTTCATCCCCGTCCTGCTCGCCAACCTGATCCCGCTCGTCGGCGTGCTCCTCCTCGGCTGGGACCCCGCGACGCTCGCCGCGGTGTACGTGATCGAAGCCGTGCTGTCGATCCCGCTGGCGGGCGCGACGGCACTGTTCGCGGCCCGTCCGCCCGCCGGGGACCGCGAGCCGGGCGTCATCAGCGTCACGAAGACGCCGCTGGCGAGCAAACGCGGCGCGTTCCGCCCGGTCTCGTGGCTCCCCCCGGTCTATCCGCGAAACCTCCCGTTCGCGGCGGCCGTCTGCGGCGCGACCGCGTGGATCGCGCTGTTCGTCGGCGTCACGTTCTCGCAGGCGTTCGACGTGCCGACCCTGCTCGGTCGTCCGACCGTCCTCGCGTCGGCGCTCGCGCTCCTCGCAGGGCAAGCGGTCGAGGCCGCCCGCGACTACCTCGGCCGACAGCGGTACGCGGAGACCTCGCCGTACGCGGTCGTGGAAACCCCGACGAGGCGGGGGGTCTTCCTGCTGTTCGTCCTGTTCGCGCTCCCGCCGCTCCACGCCGCAGGCGGCGGGGTCGCCGTGCTCGCCGCCTTCGTCGCGGCCAAGCTCGTCGTCGAGTGGTCGGCGTTCCGGACGGCTCACGGCGACGACGCCGGGGGTGGCGGCCGACTCACCGACTGGCTCGCCGGTCCGACCGAGTCGCCAGAGGACCCGGAGCCGATCGCGGTTCCCGACGCCGAACCGGACGTCCGGATCCCGGTTCATCGCCGGACCGCCGTCGCCACCGCCGTTCTGAAGACGCTCGTCGGCGTCGCCCCGATCTACGCGACCGGCTTCCTCGTCGCGTGGATCGCCGCTTTCGGGCTGTTCGTCGGCGGGGACCCGTCCGGTGCCGTCGTCCGCTGGTCCGCGGTCGCCCTCTTCGCGCTGTTCCTCGGCGCGCTCGCGGTAAACGCCGCCGGGTTCGCGCTCACCTACGCCCCGATCGAGTACCGGCGGTACGGCGACCGGCTGGTCGCGTACGACGCGTGGCTCGACGAACCGCAGTGGGTCGCCTCCGTCGATCGGCTCCGCGGGGCGAGCGTGGTTCACACCCGGCTCCCGGACCGCATGTTCGGCGCGCGAACCGTCGGGTTGACCGCGGGCGTGGGCGACGACGAGACGGAGCGGTTCGTCGGCCCGGTCGCCGACGGCGAGGCGCTCGCGTCGGCGTTCGACCTCCCGGTTCGCTCGACCGACCTGCCGGCGATGGACCGCCCGATCGCCGCGGTCGCGGTCGCTGTCGGACTCGCGCTCGCCGCCGGCGCCGTCGCGCTGATCGCCGGCCCGTGGGGCTCCTCGGCCGATGTCGTACGGGTCTTCTTCCTGCTGCCGTTCGCCGTCTGGTCGGTACGATGGCTATGGCGGCAGGCGTACGACGAGCCGGAGTGAACAGATCCGCTGAGACCCTCAAAAATACCGCTTCTACACGATTGCAGCCGGTGAGGGGACTGTGGCGAGCGATTACGGGAGTGGGTATTGCAGGTCGGTGGCGACAATACGATATGTAAATCGCTGTGAGCCACAGCGACGATCGCTTATAAATAAACGAGGCGGTGGCGTGCGCCTGTGAGCGCCCACCGGGCGCGAGCAGCCCGCACGAGGGAGTCGGTCGCCCGGAGCAACGCGGAGGGCGACCGACGAGGCTGGGGAGGTGTGAGGTGCGGTTGCTGAGCGGTACGGGGTGGGACTCAAAGGGGCAGTTGCGAGGGCGAAGCCCGGCGACGGAAGCACCGCAGTAAAGGAGCGGTAGCGACTGAGCGAGGAGCGCAGCGAGCCGCGCGAGTCCCGCGAGCAACGCGAGCGGGACCACGAACGTCGCAGCCCGCGCAGCGAAGCGAGCAGGAACGACGTTCGGAGGCCCTCGCGACTGGGGCTTTGCAGGTGTTCACCGCGTCGTCGATTGTTTATAAATGGACTCACTCGTGACGTGGTATTCCTACTCCCGCCATCGATCAGGAGCAGGCTTCAGCGACCGGTTTTCCGCGAGTATCTCCGAACACACGATTACAACGGATCGCTTAAATATCGAACGAGCGCCGTATACCGTTCCAGAGTCACTCGTCGAGCGACCGCGCCACCAGCTCGCCCCACGGCTCGAAGCCGTGGCGGTCGTAGAAGCCCTTGGCGCGCTCGTTCGCGGGGTCGACGTCGAGCACGACCCGGTCGAGCGGGAGGTCCTGGTCGCCGGCGAGCGCGACCGCGGCGTCCAGCAGGTCGTCGGCGACGCCGGTGCCGCGACGCTCGGGCGTGACGTAGATCTCGTTGATCACGGCGGCGTCCCAGATCATCGCGAGGCGCTCGGGGAGGACGAAGACATAGCCGAGGAGGGACGGGTCGCCGACGGCGGATCCGCCCGCGTCGCCACCGTCGTCGTCGACCGCGACCGTCACGCACCGCTCGTCGTCGTCGACGCACCGGCCCACCCACGCGAGCCACGACTCGCGGTAGCCGTCGGTGAGCTTCCCCTCGTAGGCCGCGGCCTTCTCCTCCCCGCCGGTCGATTCGCCGAGGCCGCGCTCGAAGGCGAGCTTGAGGTCGTACAGCGCGTCGGCGTCGGTCTCGGAGTCGTACGGCCGGAGGTCGGCGGTCATTCGTCGCCGGCTTGGGGGTGTCCGCCGTCCGCGCCGACGGCGACCTCCCCCTCTTCGCCTTCCAGCACGAACTCGGCGAGCGTGGGGACGAACGTCCCGATGTCGGTGACCATCCCGACCGCCTGCGCCGAGCCGCGGTCGAGCAGCTGGGTAACCGTGGCGGGGTTGATGTCGACGCACACCGTCTTCGTCGTCGACGGGAGGCAGTTCCCGACCGCGACGGAGTGGAGCAGCGTCGCGAGCATCAACACGATGTCGGCGTCGTGAGCCTGCTCGCGGATGGCGTCCTGCGCCTCCACGGCGTCGGTGACCGTGTCCGGGAGGGGCCCATCGTCGCGGATCGAGCCCGCGAGCACGGTGTCGACGTCGTTTCGCACGCACTGGTACATCACGCCCTCCGTGACGATCCCGTCCTCGACGGCGGCCTCGATCCCGCCCGCGCGGATGATCTCCGAGATGGTCCAGATGTGGTGTTTGTGTCCCTTCCGCGGGTGTTCGAGCGTCTCCACGTCCATCCCGAGCGAGGTGCCGTACAGCGAGCGCTCCAGGTCGTGGGTGGCGAAGCCGTTCCCGGCAGAGAGCGAGTCGACGTAGCCCGCCTCGACCAGCTTCGCGAGGGCGTCGCCCGCCCCCGAGTGGATCACGGCGGGGCCGGCGACGACCATCACGTTCCCGCCGTCCTCGGTCACCTCGCGCAGCTCCTCGGCGACCTCGCGGATCGTGGACTCCGAGGGGCGCTCGGAGGAGACACCGCCCTGCATGAAGCCGAACGCGCCGCCCCCGCTGCGCGGGCGCTCGGGCGGGTTCACGCGGATCCCAGACTCGTCGGTCGCGACGAGGTCTCCCTCCTCGACCGCGTTGAGCACCTTCGTGTACGCTCGGGGGCCGCCCTCGGGTTCCACGATCAGCGCGCAGTCCATCTCGATCCGCTCGACGTCGATCCACTCGTCGTCGTAGAGCACCTCCGTCGGGTGGTTGGTGGTCGAGTAGAAGTCCGGCGGGACGACCTTGTCCGCGGGGGCCGCCACGAGGTCGACGTCGGTCGGGTCGTCCAACACCGCGCCGTTCTGGTGGAGCTCGTGGAGGATCGCTTGGAGCGTCTCCGAGTCGTCGGCGGAGACCGCCATCCGGCAGTACGACTCCGCCTCCTCGTGGGTCCCCACGTCGAACTGCTCGACGTCGAAGGAGCCGCCCAGATCCATCACCGCGCCGAAACAGCGCTGCATCGTCCCGCTGTCGATGATGTGGCCCTCGATCTCGACGGTGCGTGAGTGGCTCATACCTCACGGTTTCGCCCCGCGGAGAAACCCGTTTCCCATTCGGCGAACGTCGCGGACTCAGACCCTAGGGTCCGAGTCCGAGCTAGAGCAGCCCGAGCGCCATGAGGATCTGGTTGCCGAAGATCATCATGACCAGCCCGGCGAGCATGACGAGCCCCGACGAGACCGTGATCGTCCGGACCGCGGCGTGACGGTCGGAGACGGGGACCCGGCTGATGACCGCCTCGGCGACCATCCGGAGGATGCGGCCGCCGTCGAGCGGGAACGCCGGGAGGCAGTTGAACAGCGCGAGCTGGATGTTGATCCAGCCGGTCCAGAAGAGGAGGTTCGCGAGCAGGAACGTCCCGCCGCCGAGCGCAGCGAACGCGCCCTCGACCACGAAGAAGTTGGTCACCTCGCCGGTGAACCCCGCGAAGTTGAACGGCAGCCCGAACAGGCTGCCGAGCGGGAGGATGAGCGAGGCAAACACGAGCCCGAGCGGCGAGCCCGTGAGCCCGGTGAGCGCGAGCCCGTCGCTCGCCCCCTCGCCGCCGTCGCCGCCGAGCAGTTCGAGGTACGCGCCGGCCGGGTACTCGGAGACGCCGAAGTCGTCGAGCGCGAGTCCGCTCGATCCGGGGAAGACGCTCACGCCGACGAACCCGCCGTCGCGGTTCGGGTGCGGGTCGAGCTCCGCGTCGTAGCTGACGCGCTCGTCGTCAGGTCCGTACGCGACGACCTCCGCGGTCGTCCCCGGCTCGCGCTCGCCCAGCACGCTCGAGAGCTCGTCGTTGTTCCGAACGCGCTCCCCGTCGATGGAGACGATCGTGAGGGGATCGCCCAGCGGGGCGCCAGCCGCGTGGAGCGGCCCGTTCTCCTGTACCCCGAGGGCGTACGCGCCGATCGGGATCTCGGTCGTCTCGGACTCGACCGTGGCGTTTGCCGCGCCGTCCGCGTCGACGGTCACCGTCGCGCGCTCGTCGTCGCCGACGGCGTCGAGGAACTGCCCCTCGGTCGCCACCGACTCGCCGTTGACGGAGACGATCTCGATCGGCTCCGACTCGATCGTCACGCCCAGCGGGTTCCCGCCCGCGGAGCCGATCACCTGGAGCCGTCGGTCCACCTCGACGGTCCGCTCTCCGTCGCCGTCGTCGGCCGTGACGCTCACGGTCTCGCCGGCGTTTGCGAGCGCGGTCTCAAACTCCTCGGCCGTGTCGACCGGCGTCCCCCCGACCGCGACCAGCCGGTCGCCGCCGGCGATGCCGGTCGCCGCGGCCGGCGACTCGGGGGTCACCTCGCCGACTGCGTAGCCGGGAGCCGGCGCGATCGCGCCGACGACGGGACCGAAGAGGAGTGCGAAGACGAGGACCGTGAGGACTGTGTTCGCGGTGACGCCCGCGGCGAACATCCGGGCGCGGGCGCCCCGCGAGGCCGCCTGCGTCGCCTCCTCGTCCGGCTCGACGAAGGCGCCGACCGGGAGGAGCGTGAAGAAGACGAGCCCCATCGACTCGATGTCGATCCCTTCGACGCGGCACAGCAGGCCGTGTGCCCCCTCGTGGACGACCATCGCGATCGCGAGCCCGCCGACGATCTCGGGCGCGACCGACAGGGGGAGGAAGTCGTTCACGCCGGGGATGATGAGGAAGTTCTGCGGCTGCTGGATCGCGGAGGGCTGGACGGTGCGGATCGCGGAGAGCGCCGACGAGAGGATGAGGGCGAACGAGCCCACCATCGCGACGAGCGCGCCGCCGAGCCCGAGGTTCGCGACGGCCCGCCAGAGCCGCTTCGGCGCGGCGAGGCGGTTCAGGAATTCGCGGCCTCGGAGGGTGCGAAGGGTCAGTACCGGTCCGGAGACGCGGACGGCCTCGGGGAGGACCCCGCGGTTCCGAAGCCAGATCGCGGCCGCGGAGTACGCGAGGACCCCCGTGAGGACCCACAACAGCGTGTTCGCGGCGAACAGTTCCGACAGGGCGTTCATGACCGGTAGGTCCGTGTCGGTCGGGTGTAAGCCGTTCGGTTATCACAACCGCGCGCCGGCCGCGCCCGCCCGTTCACCCCGTCGGGAGAGACGGCCGCGAACTCAACGCCCAAGTACCCCCCGGTCCAACAGTCGGTCATGATAGCGCTCACCGACTTCGTCACCCGGCTCGTCACCGATGTCGGCCGCTTCGTCGACATCTTCCTGAACGACCTGATCCTCGGTGCGGGCGACCCCGTGTCGGCGCTCCTCGTCGTCGTCGGACAGGTCCTGCTCGTCGCCGCGGTTGCCGCGATCGGCTACGCGGCGGTCGGCGCGCTCCTCCAGGAGATCGGCGTGACGCTCCCCTCGCTCGGCGGTCGCGGTCCGGCCGAGTAAGCGCGTCCCGATCGCGGGGGTCTCTTTCAGTCGTCGTTAGCGCTTTCAGTCGTCGTCAGCGCCCGCGACGGTCGCTCCCCGCGCCTCCGCTTCCGAACGTCCGCCCTCCGACGCGGTCGCGCCCCCGGCGCCGCCGTCCGGGACCGTGAACTCGTCGAGCGTCGCGAGCAGCTCGTCGGACTGGTCCGAGAGCGCGTGGACCCGGCGAGTGACCTCCGACACCGTCGCGGTCTGCTCCTCGGCCGCGGCCGCGGCGGTCTCGGCCTCGGCCGCGGTCTGCCGGCTCACGGACGCGATGCCGTCAACCATGTCGACGACCTCCTGCGTCGTCCGCGCCTGGTCGTCGGTCGCCTCACTGATCTCTTGGACCGTCTCGTCGACGGTCGTCACGTCCTCGACGACCTCCTCGAACTCCCGGAGCGTCGACTCGATCGTGTCGACGCCGTCCGACACCTGCGACTCCATGGCGTCCACGTCCGCGGCGGTCTCCGCGGACGCGGCCTGCACCTCGTCGATGCGCCCGGAGATCTCGGCGGCCTCCTCGCGGGTCTCCTCGGCGAGCGCCTTCACCTCGTCGGCGACGACCGCGAAGCCGTCGCCGGAGCCGTCGGCCCGGGCCGCCTCGATGGAGGCGTTCAGCGCGAGCAGGTTCGTCTCCTCGGCGATCCCGTCGATCACGGTGGCGATCTCGTCGATCTCACCGATCCGCTCGACGAGGTCCTCGACGGCCGTCGCCGTCTCGGCGATGCCGGCCTCGAGCGCCTCAAGCTCCTCGATCGCCTCGGCGGCCTCCTCGCGGCCGGCCCGCCCCCGATCCGCCGCGTTCCGAGCGGTCGCGGCCGCGTCGTCGGCCGACGCCGCGATCTCCTCGACGGTCGCCGAGAGCGTGCTCATCTCGCCTGAGACCGACTCCAGCGCCTCGGTCTGCTCGGCCGCGCCGTCGCTGATCTCCTGGACCGAGCGCGCGACCTCCTCGCTGGCGTCGTCGACCTCGTCCATGCTCGCGCGCACGTCGCCGCTCGCGTCCGCGACCTCGCCCGTGAACGACGCGACCTCCCCGACCGTCCCGCCGAGCGTGGTCACGAGCCGGTTGTAGTTCCCGACGAGTTCGACGTACCGGTCCTCGTCGGTCGCGAGCGCGCCGTCGTCGATCGTCGCGGTCAGGTCGCCGGCCCGCGCGCGCCCCGCCGCGTCGCCGAAGGCGTCGACGAGCGACTCAAGCTCCCTCGTGTGCGCCTCGAGGTTGGTGGCCATCTCGTCGAGCGAGTCGCCGAACGTGCCCGGCACGTCCTCGTCGAGCAGCGGGTCGTCGAACTCCTGTGCCGCGAGCGCCTCGGCCTGCGCGGAGACCGTCCCGAGGTAGCGCTCGACCGCCACGAACGAGTTCACGAGACTCCCGATCTCGTCGGGCTGTTCGCTGCCGGCGAGGCCCGGCCCGGAGCCGCCCGCCGTACCGACCGCGTCGATATCGCCGGCCGCGATCGCGTCGGCGCCGGTCTCCAGCTGTCGGAGCGGGGCCACGAAGTCACGCCGCACGATGAGCAGCGTGTTGTAGATCGCGACGACGGCGCCGAGGAATAGAACGGCGGAGATGACGTACGAGAGCGTCCCGGAGATCAGAAACTGCGTCAGGAAGATTCCGACGGTGGCGAGAAACTGGATCCCGACGGCGGTGACGACCTTCCGCTCTATCGATTCGGAGATCCCCAAGCGGTCCATCATCCCCCACAGGAGGGCCTCGTACCCCCCCCGGACCCCCGAGCGCGGCCGCGGTGTCGTCGACATGCCAGCAACTCGACGCAAGCGGCTTATGAACCTCACCCCGGAGTTATCAGGCGCGATTCTCGATTCCCGGTCGTCGAGAACGCCGAGCCCGATTTAAAAGAGCCCGTCCACGGCCTCGGCCGCGAGGTCCACCGCGTCCTCCAGCTCCGGGCCGAGCGGCGAGCCGACCACCAGCCCGTCCGCGTGGTCGGCGAGGGCGGCCGCTCGCTCGCGGACGGTCTCGGGGGTGCCCGCCATGCAGAACGCGTCGATCATCGCCGGGGTCACGCGCTCGAAGGCCGCGGAGAACTCGCCGGCCGAGACGCGGTCGCCGATCTCGGCGGCCGCCTCGGGGTCGATCCCGTGGCGCTTCAGGACCGGCGGGGCGGCGCCCCCGGCGATGAACGCGACCGGCGGGCGGGCGGCCTCGCGGGCGGCCGCCGCCTCTTCGGCGACCGAGACCGCGGCGTACGCGATCAGGTCGAAGTCGCCGCGGCCGTCGGGCCTGTCGGCGAGCCCGTCGTCGACCTGCTCGCGGGCCCACGCGAGGTCCTTCGGATGCGAGCCGTTGTACAGCAGCCCGTCGGCGTGTTTCGCGGCCATCCGGCACATGTGCGGGCCCTCGCCGCCGACGTGGACCGGGATGTCGGCGCCCTGTGGCGGCTCGTAGTTGAGCCCCGCGCCCGCGGCGTCGAAGGTACCCTCGCGATCGACGCGCTCGCCGGCCCACAGCTTCTGGGCGGTCTTGAACGCCTCCAGCACGGGGCGGAGCCCGCGCTCGTCTTCGAGCCCGAGGTTCCGGAGCGTGGAGGGGTCGCCCGGGCCGAGCCCGAAGACGGAGCGTCCCTCCGACAGCTCGTCGAGGGTTGCGAGCTTCGAGGCGAGCGTCACGGGGTGGGTCTCGTAGGGGTTGGCGACGCCCGGGCCGAGCCGGACCGACTCGGTGGCGGTCGCGAGCTGCGAGAGGAACGCCCACGGGTCGCGGTTGTTGTAGTGACACGTCGAGTAGACGGCGTCGTAGCCGGCGTCCTCGGCGCGGACGCCGAGGTCGACGAGGCGGTGCAGGTCGTGTTCGGGGGTGAGTTCGATGCCGAGCATGGTTACTCCTGAAACGTCCACTGCCGGAGGGCCTGTCGCACGAAGTCGCCGTCGACCGCGCGGAAGTGGTTGTCCGAGCCGTCGTGGTCGCCGAACGCCCAGTCGCGGACGACGACGACCGGGGTGCCGCCGTCGCCCTCGCCGGCGACGAGGTTCGCCGCCGACGCGAGCTCGTCGATCACGTTCTGGACGGTGACGCCCATCTCGCGGCCGTCGCGGTCGCGCTCGCCGCGCCAGTCGCGGCTGGCGGGCATCCCGGCCCAGCCGATCGCGACGCCGCGCTGGCCGTGTCTGAAGGGGCGCCCGCAGGTGTCGCTGACGACGACGCGGTCGGCGGCGACCCCCTCGCGGATCCGTTCCGCGCTCTCGGAGGGGCGCTCCGGGAGCAACAGCAGGTCGCCGCCGGGGACGTTCGACCGGTCGATCCCGGCGTTGACGCCGATGTGGCCGAAGCGCGTCGCGGTGAGGAGGAACGGGGCCTCCATGATCAGCTCCGTCGACTCCTCGATGACGGCCTGCGCGAAGCGCGGGTCCTTCTCCTCGCCCGCGATGTCGGCGAGCCGGCCGGCGACCTCCTCAGCGCGCGGGCTCGCCGGGAAGTCGTCGAGGTCGAAGACGCGCCCCTCGGCCTTCGAGACGACCGTGCTGGCGACGACGACCACGTCGTCCGCGCGGAGGTCGACGCGCTCCTCGATCATGGCCGCCAGATCGTCTCCCTCCCGGATCTCCGGGAGGTCCGGAACCGCGGACAGCTCCATGTGATCCTCTGGGGTGCGACGAGGAAAAACCCCGCCGGTACCGGGCCGGTTTGACGCTATCTGGAGCCGTTTGCAGGTACGGGGTAGGGTTCGAGCCGAAGAAAAGAACAATCAAAATATACATATAGTTGCTTTCCCCGAGAAAAATAATCTGTTTTTCGTGACTAAAGCCGAAATAGCAAACGTGTATTAGGAGATTAGCGAGATAATGATTCTTTGAGCCGAACAGTTATGCGCGGTGAGCCGCGAGCACCGCCTGCGATGAGCGAACCAACCACCGAAGACGAATCGGATCCGATCGAGACGCAGACGCGCGTCCCGTCCGAAAGCGACGATTCCGAGCCGATCGTGACCCAGACCCGCGCCCCGTGACTGGGCGCGTCCGACGACTCCGAGCATTTTTCAGCTGAGTCCGTCCGCACGGCTTATACACGGCTCCCCCGAACGCCGGGTGTGGACCTGCACGTCCGGTACGAGGGCGACGACGACCCCGACAAGTGCACGGCACGGAAGCTCGCGCGCTTCGACCTCGCCGAGCTGCACCGCTCCGACCGGGCGACCCCCTACGGCGTCGTGCTCAACCCCCACGCCGAGCGCGCGCTCTCGCCGGCCGACGCCGACCGCGCTCGCGAGAACGCGCTCGTCGCGCTCGACTGCTCGTGGGAGTCGGCGGGCGAGAAGATGTTCTCCCTGCCGGGCGAACACCGCGCGCTCCCGTACCTCGTCGCCGGTAACCCCGTGAACTTCGGGCGGCCGATGCGGCTCACCACGGTCGAGGCGTTCGCGGCCGCGCTCGCCATCCTCGGCGAGCCCGAGCACGCCGAGCGAATCATGGCGAAGTTCACGTGGGGGGAGACGTTCCTCGAGCTCAACGAGGAGCCGCTCCGGCGGTACGCGGACTGCGAGGACTCGGCCGAGGTCGTCGCGATCCAACAGGAGTACCTGGATCGGGAGTAGCCCCGACCGCGGGCTACCGAGAACGCGGCAAGCCTTTTGCACGAGTCGCTCGTACTACACGACGATGGTATCTACAGGCGACGCCGCACCCACGTTCACCGCGAAGATCGGCACGAGCGACCACGAGCCGTTCGATCTCGACGACCACATCGGCAACGGCCCGGTCGTACTCGCCTTCTTCCCCGGCGCGTTCACGCCGCCGTGCACGAACGAGATGGTGGCGTTCCAGGAGCGCGCCGCCGAGTTCGAGGACGCGGGGGCGACGCTGTTCGGTGTCAGCGCCGACTCCCCGTTCTCGCAGGGCGCGTTCCGCGAGGAGCACGGGATCGAGTTCGACCTCGTCAGCGACATGGGCGGCGACGCGATCCGAGCGTACGGGCTGGAGATGGACATCGCCGACCTGGGCCTCCACGGGATCGCGAACCGCGCCGTGTACGTGATCGACGACGACGGCGAAATCGCCTACGATTGGGTCGCCGACGACCCGACGAACGAGCCGGACTACGACGCCGTCCTCGACGCGGTCGAAAGCGCGTAGGACGTACTTGGCTGGTGAGTAGCGGAGCCGGTCACTTCTTCGTTCGGTCATTTATAAGCGACTGACGACGGATCGAGGATGAATGCGTTCAAAGCCCCAGCTGCTCGCTTACAAATCGTTGACAGCGGATCGACGGTGAACACCTCCAAAGCCCCAGCCGGCGAGGACGACGCACGCTCGCTGCGCTCCTCACTCGATCGCTCGCGCTGCTCGCTCCATCGTTGCGGTGCTTACGTCGCCTGCGCCGTCCTCGCCGGCTGCCCCTTTGAGTCCCACCCCCGACCGCACAGCACCTCACGCCTCCCCAGCCTCGTCGCTCGCCAGAGGCGAGCGACTCCCTCGCACCGTCGGCTCGCGGCCCTCCGGGCCGCTCACCGGGGCGCGCCGACAGCAGTTACACTCTCACGGAGTCTCCGATCCAGATGACCTCAGAAGATCCGACTCAGTCCCCGAGCACGCCGCCGATCGCGCCCGCGAGCGCCGAGTCGATCGCGAACAGCAGCGTCAGCAACAGCCCGACGACCAGCACGCCGGCGCCGCCGAGCAGGCTCCCGACGGGACCGCCCGCGAGCCCCACGAGCCCGCCGAACGCGGCGAGCAGCAGCGTGACGACGACCCCGCTCACCGACCCCGCGAGCAGGCCGTGCCACGTCCCCGAGAGCAGCCCGCCGCCGGCGACGTAGCCCGCGACGAACCCCCCGATCAGCCCCGCGCCGATGTGGCCGACGACCGGAGCGAAGCTGGCGAGGAGCCCGGCGATCAGCATCACGACGAACCCGTAGCCGACGGCGCGCCAATCGGTCATACGCTGTCGTACCCGGCCGCGAGGTAAATACTCGCCGCCGAATCGGTTCAAACAATCTACAGCCAAGCGCGACGGGGGCGGCGGCGCCGAGTGACGAGCGCGCCCATGACGACCGAAATTTAAGCCATCACCGATCTAACAGGTACCCATGCCCTCCGAATTCGGCGCGTCGAGCGACGGAACACAGTCGCCGGCGGATCCGGAACGCGATGCCGATCCGGAACGCGATGTCGATCCGGCACGCGATGTCGATCCGGAGCGCGATGCGGATTCCGAAGTCGACGCGACCGCGGTTCCCGACTCCGATCCCGACATGGCGCCCGTCGAGTGGGGGCCGGTCCGCTTCGAGCGCCTGCGGTCGCTGGCGCTCGGCGCGAGCGTGACTGTCGCCGGGCTCGTCCTCTCCGCGCTGCTGTTCGCCGGCGTCGGGATCGTCGCCTCGCGTCTCGGGGGCGGCGCCTCGCCGCTGGGCGGCGGACCCTCGACGCCGACGTGGGCGCTGCTCGTGCTCCTCCTCGTCGGCGGGCCGATGTCGCTTTTGTACTGGCTCGTTGCGTACGACCAGACCTCACCGGAGCGGCGTCGGGAGCTCCTCTCGCAGTTCGGTGACTACTCGTTCGACCCCTCGACGATCCGGATCGGCTGGACGCTCGCCGGCGCGGGCGTCGTGCTCGCGGTCGGGGCAGCGGCGATCGTGTCCGACCCGGTTTCGGGCGCGCTGTCGCTGTTCTCGGGGCTCGCCCCGTTGCTCGTCGCCTTCGCCGCGCTGTTCCCGGCGCTCGTTGGCTCGCGCGGGACCGACGTGCGCCTCGACCCGGCCGCCGAGACGATCGAGCGGACGTCCCGGAGCCACGACCGGACGCGCGCGGACGACCTCGGGTCCGCGATCCGCACGCGCCGGATCGACCTCCCGTGGACAACCGTGTTCCTGCTCGCGTACCGCGGGAACGCGTGGTACCGGTCGACACCGTGGCTGTTCGTCCCCTCCGACCTCGCCGCCGACGTGGAGCGGGGACTGGACGCGACCCTCGCGCGGAGCGACGGTCCGGACCGGGCCACCGTCCCGGAGCGCGTCACCCTCGCGCTCCTCGGCTCCGCCTCGCTCGTCGTCGGGTTCGTCATGGCCGTCGCGGCCGGCGAGGGCGCGGCCGGGGCGCTGTTGGCGCTCCTGACGGCGCCGTTCAGTCTCCTCTTCCTCGCGCTCGCGGCCCGGCTGTAACCCCCGCCGAGGCCGGCGGGCCCGTCGATCCGAGACCGGGACCGTCGATCCGAGACCGGGACCGGCTGTCGACACCGGATGTGAGACCCCCTACCACGCGACTCATATACTCCGGTCCCGTAGGGCCGCGTATGGACCGACAGCGTCTGGAGAAGGCCCTCGAGGCGGAGTTCGACGGGACCGAGGCCGAGCGGCGAGCGGTCGCTCGGGCGGCCCAAGACCTGGCCGACTCGGGACGGCCCTCTCGGGACCGCGGTCACGGCCTCACCGTTCCCGGCGTGATCGACCACCTCGGCGACGCGCCCGACGGCTCCTCTGTCGTCGAGCGTTGGAACTGGTGGTTGGGTGCGCTCGACGCCGCCTACGGCGGTTACGACTACTTCACCGTGCGGTTCGTCGAGGGCGACGAGCAGGCGGGGCTCCGGCGGTAGGACGCCCTCTGACTCGGCGTCGCCCCTCTGGAGGACCCCTCTGGCTCGGCGTCGCGCTCTGACAGTCCGCCGGGCGCTCCGTTCGCGCGCTCGCGCCGCCGACGCCTCTACTTTCACTTTCACTCCGCGGATGGCTCGCTTATAACCCCGATCCGGACCTCCGTCTCGGTATGAGCGCGACGAGCCGCGACCGACCCCGATACGCGACGCCGACCCGCGTCGACGTCACCGAGTGTCGGACCGACCGGATCGCCGACCGGGTGCGACGGAACCGCGTCCGCGGTAGCGAGGTACACCTCGAACGCCGCGGCGGGCGCACGTTCCTCGTGACGACACCCGCGGAGTGAGCCAGGCGGAGTCCGCCGTGACGCCGACCCCGACGGACCCCGCGAGTCAGTCGTCTGCGGGAACCTGCCCGCGGGCGGACCCGTCGTCGGACAGCAGGCTGTCGAGCCCGACGCCGAGCGCCTCGTTCGTCCGCGCGACCGACTCCTCCCGCGAGACATCGGTCGCCAGCGTCCGGACCGCGTCGACGTTCTCCGGCACCACGTCGGCCTCCTGGTGGATGTTCTGGAACAGGTAGAGGTCGCGTCCCTGCACGCTCACCGACTCCTCCCAGACGCAGTTCTCCCAGAGGTCGCCGCGCGGTCGCCCCACGTCGGCCGCGTAGTCCTTCAGCGTCCCCGCGCCGTCGATGCCGGCGTGTTCGGGGATCAGGAACACCCGCGTCTCCGCGCGGAGCAGCTCCCGGACCGCCGCCGCGGTCGGCTCTCGTTCGAGCGTCACGTTGACGCTGTGGGTGTGCATCCCGGTGACCGGCGCCTTCAGCGCGGCCGTGTCGACCGTGACATCCGGTAGAACCGCGTTCACGTCGGGACCGTGGTGCGAGGGGACGGCCGCCGGGTCCGGCACCACGTCGTTTATCGGGCCGCGTCCGGTCTCGCTCGGGTCGCCGCCGCGGCGCACGAGGGTCACTCTGGCCTTCTCGACGCCGTACGCCTCGTCGAGCGGGGCGAGCAGCCGCGAGAGGCCGGTCGTGTTACACGAGACGACGCGGAGCGAATCGGCGTCGCGGATCGTCCCGCTCGCGCGGGCGTTGAAAGAGGCGTCCGCGATCCCGGCGTCCTCGCCGCCCTGGTAGATCGCGGGCGTGCCGTGGGCCTCGTAGGTCGGTCGGTTGCGCTCGCCGACCCCCGCGGGCGCGCAGTCGACGATCACGTCGACGGCGTCCAGCAGGTCGCCGAGGGTGCCCGCGGTCGCGAGGCCGGCCTCGTCGAACGCGGCGGCTCGGTCGTCGATCGCCGCGTACAGGTCGTAGCCGTGGCGGAGCGCGCCCTCGGCGCCGTAGTCCGGACTCGTCTTCGTTACGCCGACGAGTTCCATGTCGGGTTGGGCCGCGACCGCGTCCGCGACGCGTTTCCCGATCGTCCCGTACCCGTTGACGCCCACGCGTATCATGGATCCCGGTCGCTCGGGGAACAGTATAATCTTTTCGAGAGATGCAAGAAGAAATTAACTACGGCGAGAGTAATCGGTCAGTTAATTCGCGTGCAGTGACGGTGAAACTGAATTTCGAAACGGAGTAAATTCGGTGTCGATGAGAAGGACTAACGCCCGGCGCCACGGATCGGTGGGTATGTCGAGTGAACTCGCGGAAGCAGCCGAGACCGCCGTCGAGCAGTGTCTGCGCGTCGCGCCCGGGGAGTCTGTGGTCGTTGTCACCGACGACACGCGCGAGCGCATCGGCGAGGCGCTCTACGAGGCCGCGAGCATCGTCACTGACGACGCGACGGTCCTCCGGTACCCGCCCGCAGACCAGCACGGGACCGAACCGCCCGCGCCCGTCGCGGCCGCGATGGCCGAGAGCGACGTCTTCCTCGCGCCGACGGCGAAGAGCCTGAGCCACACCCGCGCTCGCGGGAGCGCCTGCGAGGCGGGAGCGCGCGGCGCGACGCTGCCCGGGATCACGGAGCCGGTGTTCACGACCGGGCTCGACGCCGACTACGCCGCGATCGACGCCGCCTGCGACGACGTGCTCGCGCGGGTCGCCGACGCCGACGAGATACGGGTGACCTCGCCCGCGGGCACCGACATCACGTTCGGCGTCGGCGACCGCGAGTGGCTCGCCGACACCGGAATGGTCCACGAGCCCGGCGACTTCTCGAATCTGCCGGCCGGCGAGGTGTTCATCGCGCCCGAGACTGCGACCGGCACGTACGTCGTCGACGGGACGATGATGCCCCACGGCCTGCTCGGGACGGGGAAGGAGCTGGTGTTCGAGGTCGAAGACGGCCTCGTCACCTCGGTCGGTGACGACGCGGTCCGCGCGGAGCTCGAGGCCGCCGCTGAGTCGGTCGGCGACGCCGCCTACAACCTCGCGGAGCTGGGGATCGGGACCAACGTCGGCGTCGACGAGCTGGTCGGCTCCGTGCTCTTAGACGAGAAGGCGGGCGGCACGGTCCACATCGCGATCGGCGACAACGCCGGCATCGGCGGCGAGACCGACGCGCCCGTCCACCTCGACGGGATCCTCCGGAATCCCACGGTGTACGCCGACGGCGAGGAGATCGAACTGCCGAGCGCGTAGCGCGGGCGCGCAGATCGGAGTCGAGTGTGCCTTTATAAATGACTGGGCGGTGGCGCGTGCCTCTGAGCGCCCACCGGGCGCGAAGAGCACGCGCGAGGGAGTCGCGAACGAAGTGAGCGACAGGGCGAGAGCGAAGCTCTCGCTTGCAACCGGACGTAGTCCGGTGACAGCGTGGCGCGCAGCGCCACGGGCAGCCGGCGGCGAAGCCGCCGGCGACGAGGCCGGGGAGGCGTGAAGCTACGGGGCGGTTGCTGGCGGGGGGGGGACTCAAAAGGTCCGCCTCGCGGCTGGGGCGTTGACGGTGTTTACCACTGATCGGCAGTCAGCTATTTATAAGTAAAATCGCGACACGATTCGTCACTCCACCGCCGCAAGAGCGACCCCCGCGACCCCTGGGACACCGACGACCTGATGCCGCCAGCCGTCGCCGGCGTCGACGCAGAGCGTGCCGGCGTCGGTGACCGCGACCGACACGCCGGGACCGTAGCCGAGCGCGACCGGCTCTTCGTCGACCGGGAGCTCCGAGGGCCGCCACGTCTCGTCGTCCCACTCGGCGTCGTCGGCCCCGTGGACGAACAGGGCGCCGTCGGCGACCGCCATCGCGTGCCCGTCGCCGTCGGCGGCGACCGCGGTCGCGTCGCCCTCCAGCGCCGTCATCCACCCGTTGCCCAGCCAGTACATGCCGGCCGTCGTCGCCGCGAGGGGCATCCCCGCTCCCGCCACGTCGCGGGCGTCGTCGAGGCCGACCGCGGTGAGCGCGCGCGGCGCGCTCGCGCCGTCGTCCCGGGTGACCCGGTGGACCCCGTCGCCGGCGGCGACGAGGGGGCCGTCGATCGCGCGCGGGTCCGAGACGGTCCCGACCGAGGTCGCCGCCGACTCGGAGCGGTCGTCAGCGACTTCGACGCGGTCGATCTCGCCGCCCTCGCCCGCGACGAGGAACGCGCCGTCGTGGACGCCGACCGCGACGAGCGGCTCCGTGCCGACTGGGGCCGCGTCGACGGGCTCGAACGCGAGGTCGTCGCCGACGGGCGCGACCCGGAGGCCGTCGTCGGTCGCGACGCCCAGCAGGTCCGGGGCGTCTCGCCGCGGGAGGACCGCGGCGTCGCGGGCGGGATCGCGCGCGACCATGTCGAACGCGCCGATCTTGTCGGCCGAGAGCGCCACCCGGACGACGCCGCCGTCGGTGGCGACGTACGCGTCGGTGCGGCCCGCCGTCCCGGCGTACACGCGCTTCTCCTCGATCGAGATGTCGTCTTCGGCGGGTGCCATTGCCGGGCGTTCGGTCGGGGGTCTCATAAGCCCCGCGCGGCGAGGGCGGCGGTGACGGCGGTAAGGACGGTGACGGCGGTGAGGACGGTGACGACGGTGAGGACGGTGACGGCGGTGAGGACGGTGACGACAGATGGCGGCAGTGGCGGGCTCCCGCTCCCCGCCGGTTCGCCCGTTTCGATGGCCATTAGGTCGCCGCCCGCGAACCGCCGGTCGTGCAATCGGTCGCCGTCGAACTCGTCGCCCTGCTCGCCGAGGTGGCCCCCCGGCTCGCGCGCATCGCGGCGTTCATCGCGGTCGGCGTCTTCGCCGCCAACGTCGCGGTCGCGTTCGGCCTGATCCGGTACGTCGCCGGGCTCGCCGGGTGGCTCACCCGCCCCGCGAACCTCCCCGACGAGGTCGGCACCGCGATCCTCACGACCGCGGCGTCGACGACGGCGGGGTACGCCACGCTCGCCGAGTACCGCGAGTCCGGACTGCTGGACGACCGGGCGACGCTCGTCGCCGTGACCATCAACACGTTCTTCGGGTTCGTCCAGCACGTCTTCACCTACTACATCCCGGTGTTGATCCCGATTCTGGGCGCGGAGACGGGGGTCGTCTACGTCTCCGCGCGGGCCGGAATCGCGCTGGCGATCACCGTCACGGGCGTCCTCGCGGGCGGCGTCCTGCTGTCCGAGCGCAACGTCGACCGCTCCGCGCTCGCCGACGTCGACGCGACCGGTCCCGACGCCGACGACCGCACGAACCGGGAGCGCGTGCGCGAGGCTGCGGAGAAGTCGTGGTCCACCCTCCGGCGGATCGTCCCGCGGCTCGCGGTCGTCTACACCCTCGTGATCGGCCTCGTCACCAACGTCGACGTGGAGGCGCTGACGAGCGTCGCCGAGCCGATCACCGGCGTCTTAGGGCTCCCCGGCGCCGCGGTCCCCGTGATCGCCGTCTACACCCTCGACACGACCGCCGGCGCGGTGACGCTGTCCGGCACCGCCGAGGGCATTTTCACCGTCCGGACCGCGGTCGCGAGCCTGCTCATCGGCGGGATCCTCTCGTTCGCCGTCTCCACGTTCCGGCGCTCGATCCCCTTCCAGTACGGGATCTGGGGCGCCGAGTTCGGGACGAAGGTGATCGCCGTCAACACCGCGCTGAAGCTCGTCTTCATCTCGGCGACCGTCGCGCTGCTGCTCGCGCCGGTGTGGTAGGCGGGTCAGGGACGACGCGGCCGTCACTGCGAGGGCCGACCGCTCGCGGCGAACGACCCCCTATCGACCTATTCTAGGTCGAAGCGGTCGAGCCGCATCACCTTCGTCCAGGCGTCGACGAAGTCCCGGACGAACTTCTCGTCGGCGTCCTCGCTCCCGTACACGTCCGCGATGGCGCGGAGGCGAGAGTGCGACCCGAAGATGAGGTCCAGGCGAGTGGCCTCCCACTTCACGTCGCCGGTCGCGCGGTCGATCCCCTCGTACACGTCCGCGTCGCCCGCGTCGTCCGCGCCGTCAGCGACGGGCACCCACTCGGTGCCCATGTCGAGCAGGTTCACGAAGAAGTCGTTCGTCAGCGTCCCCGGGCTGTCGGTGAGGACGCCGCGGTCCGTGTTCTCGTATGTGGCGCCGAGCGAGCGCATCCCGCCGACGAGCACCGTCATCTCGCTGGCGTCCAGGTCGAGGAGGTCCGCCTTGTCCACGAGGAGCTCCTCGGGCTCGTGGCCGATGTCGTCGTCGATGTAGTTCCGGAAGCCGTCGACGCGCGGCTCGAGCGCCTCGAACGAGTCGACGTCGGTCCGTTCCTGCGAGGCGTCGGCCCGGCCCGGCTCGAACGGGACCGTCACGTCGACCCCGGCGTCGGCTGCCGCCTGCTCGACGGCGGCGTTCCCGCCGAGGACGATCAGGTCGGCGAGCGAGACGCGGACGTCGTCGTCGCGCGAGTCGTTGAACGCCGTCTGGATCCCTTCGAGCGTCTCCAGCACGGTCTCGAGCTGCGCCGGCTCGTTCACGTCCCAGTTGCGCTGGGGGTCGAGCCGGACGCGCGCGCCGTTCGCGCCGCCGCGCTTGTCGCTGTCGCGGTAGGTGGACGCCGAGGCCCACGCGGTCTTGACGAGCTGCTGGCGCGTCAGGTCAGCGTCGAGGATCTCCGTTTTGAGCGCCGCGACGTCCTCGTCGCCGATCAGGTCGTGGTCGACCTCGGGGATCGGGTCCTGCCAGATCATCTCCTCGTCCGGGACCTCCGGACCGAGGAACCGCGACGGCGGCCCCATGTCGCGGTGGGTGAGCTTGTACCAGGCCTTCGCAAAGTTCATCCCGAACGCCATCGGGTTCTCCTGGAACTCCGCCATGATCTCGCGGTAGTCGGGGTCGCGCTTCAGCGCGATGTCGGTCGTGAGCATCATCGGCGTGACGCTCTCGTCGGGGGCGTGGGCGTCCGGGGCGCTGCCGTGGAGCGACTCGTCCGTCGGCGTCCACTGCCACGCGCCGCCGGGACCCTTCTCGGGCTCCCACTCGTACTCGAGCAGGTTGTCGACGTAACCCATGTCCCACTCGGTCGGCGAGCCGGTCCACGGGCCCTCGATCCCGCTCGTGATGGTGTCGCCGCCCTTGCCGCTGCCGTGGTCGTTCTCCCAGCCGAGGCCCTGCGCCTCGATGGGCGCCGCCTCCGGCTCGGGACCGAGGTGCTCGTCGGGGTCGTCGGCGCCGTGCACCTTCCCGAACGTGTGACCGCCGGCGATGAGCGCGGCCGTCTCCTCGTCGTTCATCGCCATCCGGTCGAACGTCTGTCGGATGTTCTTCGCCGACGCCATCGGGTCGGGCTGACCGTCCGGCCCCTCGGGATTCACGTAGATGAGGCCCATCACGGACGCGCCGAGGCCCGGCTCGATCTCGCCGGGCTCGTCGAATCGCTCCTGGGTGTCCATCTCGGACTCCGGGCCCCAGTAGGCCGAGTCGTCGGGGGCGAAGGCGTCCTCGCGGCCGCCGGCGTAGCCGAACGTCTTGAACCCCATCGACTCGATAGCGACGTTGCCGGCCAGAATCATCAGGTCGGCCCACGAGATCTTGCGCCCGTACTTCTGCTTGATCGGGAGGAGCAGCCGACGCGCCTTGTCGAGGTTCGCGTTGTCCGGCCAGCTGTTAATCGGAGCGAGCCGCTGCCGGCCACCGGCGGCGCCGCCGCGCCCGTCCGCCGTGCGATACGTCCCGGCGCTGTGCCACGCCATTCGGATGAAAAGCGGCCCGTAGTGGCCGTAATCGGCCGGCCACCAGTCCTGCGAGGAGGTCATCAGCTCCTCGAGGTCCGCCTTCACCTCGTCGAGGTCCAGCGACTGGAACGCGTCGGCGTAGTCGAAGTCGTCCGCGTGCGGACCGGGGTTCTGGGCGTTCTGATCGAGGATCTCCAAGTCCAATTGGTTGGGCCACCACTGTTTGGTGCGCTTCTGAGACATTGAGAGTCGTCAGAGCGTTCCGTCACGTCGAATAAAAAGGTGTTCAATTTCGAGAGATAAACTAGACAAAAACAACCACTATTTCGATGTTGAAAATATATGTTTCTACAATATAAAACCATGCTACTTTGTTACGTCTGTCCGGCGCCCACTGCCCGACGCCCGCGACGGCGAGGCGGTGTCCCCGAACGTGTTCGGCTCAACACGAATTCGGACGGGCCCCGACCCTCCGATCGCATGTCGAGACTCGACGTCCGCGAGATCCCGCCCGTGAACCGCCACGACAAGATACACGAGGAGTTCGACGGGATGGACCCGGGGGAGACGCTCACCATCGTCAACGACCACGAGCCGGAGCCCCTGTACTGCGAGATGGCGGCCGAGGTCCCCGCATTCGACGAGGAGGCGTACGAGGTGCGTCGGAACGCGCCAAACGAGTTCGTCGCGGAGTTCCCGAAGAGCGAAGAGCCGAAGAGCCAGTGACCCGCGACTGAGGCCGCGGGCGTTCAGTCCGCCTCTCGGTGTGGGCGCCAGCGAGACGGCGGCGGCGCTTTTCCGGAGCGGCTACGGCTCACCGAGGTCAAAGAGCCGGCGGACCGCTCGCGGCCGAGCCCGCGCCGCCTCGCCGCTCTCGCTCCAGCGCCCGGTCCGGGGCGGCGGTCAGCCGCCCGACGAGGGCGGACCCGAGTTCCCGGACGGTCTCGCGCTGTTCGTCGGTGAGGTCGCCGCGCGCGTCGAGCGTCGTAACGGCCTCTTCGACCTCGCGCCGCTCGATCTCGGCCGTCCGACGGCGGAGGCGCCGCTGGAGGCGCTCCGGGTCGGGTGCGGTTCCGGGCCGGTCCGGAGAGGGGTCCGCCTGATCGGTGCTCATACCCTCACCACCGCCTGCGACGGGGTGCGTATTCTCCCGAACGTATTCGGGGTGACCGCGCGCTCGACTCGCCTCCGACCCGGTCGGTCGGTAGCGGGTTTCTGAGAGCAGGTTTCGGGGAGCGGGTTTCCGGGAGCGGATTTCAGCAGTTTTCGAGGCGGAGCCTCCGGCCTCAAGTAGCGAGGGGTTCCGACGCTCAGTCGGAAGCGCGACGCGAGTAGGCCGGAGAGGAAGCCGACACGAACTTTCGCAACCACTATGTTACAC
>NZ_AOJH01000056.1 GCF_000337355.1 Halorubrum kocurii JCM 14978
CGCGCCAACCGAGGGCGAAAACCACATCAAAGCCCCACCCTCAACGAGCGAGGCCGCAAGGCCGAGTGAAGTAGGGTGGGGTCGGTTACGTAGCAGTAGTTTTTCACGGGTGACTTCATCGCGGAGCGCAGTTTCGACCGCCGGGGTTGTTGATTCAAAATCTCTCTGGCTCGATACAGGGTGTTCGATGGGATAACTACTTGTTCCACTGTCACGTACGCCCTCGCATGGGCGGGTCAAACGACGGCTCTGCTCACGGAAGTCACGCGGCGGGAGACCTCCCACCGCGGTTGGCGGACGACGAGTTCTACCGAGCGCTCGCCTCCTCCCACCGTCGTCGGTCGCTCTACTACCTGCTCGAACACGGGGAGTCCACCGTTGCGGAGCTCGCGTCCGTGCTCAGCGGCTGGGAAGCGACCGAAACCGGCGCGATGTACACGTCCGATGACCGATCGGCGGTCCGCCTCCAGCTACTGCACAGTCACCTGCCCCAACTCGCCGAGGCGGGACTGATCGCGTACAGCTCGGAGGGCGACGCTGTCCGACTCGAGGAGCTCCATCCGCGGGTCGCTGACGTCATTCGCCAGAGCGCCGAGGCCGAGCGACGACGCCAGCCAGAGTGATGCTCGACTCCCTGCTCACCGAGTTCTCGGGGAGGCGACACCGAGTCATCGCCTACAGAAGCGGCGGTCGACTCGACATCGAAGCGTGGCTCGCCGACCGCGGGATCCCCGTCGAGTCGCGGGCGCTTCCGGCAGGCGGTCCGAGCCCGTTCCTCGAGATCCGAACCGACGGCGAGGTCGCGGGGATCGTCGGCGTCGAGGCGGTCGAAGGGCTGCTCGAGCCCCCGATCCGTCGACCGGGCGAACGAGCTGGCGTCTCGGAGGGGTACCGAGCGCTCTTCGACCTCTTCGATCGGACGGTCTTTTCGGGCATGAGCCGCCGGGAGCTCCTCGCAGTCAGTCGCGAGATCGAAGACCGCGCGTTTCGCGTCGGAGCGGGCACTCTGTGGGTCAGTTTCCAGAGCCTCTCGACGTTCGAATCGCAGGCCGACGTGTACCGGACGCTCGGCGCCGAGACGGACCTCGATATCCGCGTGTACGGCGTCGAGTACTGGACGCCGCCGTCGATCTCCGGGGTCACCTACCGCACCGACGGGGCCGCGGCGCTCGAGCCCTACTGGGTCCTCGCGTACGACGGCGGGCCCGAGAGAACGCAGGCCTGCGGTCTGGTCGCGAAGGGGCGTTCGGACGAGTACACCGGGTTCTGGACGAACGACCCGCCGACCGTCGAGGCCGTCGCGACGGCGTTTCACGTGGTTTGACGCGCGCTCGAGCGGGCCACCGTGGCGGCTCGGACCCGATCGTCGGGGGCCGCGGCCGCCACGCACACTCAAGTTCTCGCCGCGAGACGGGCCGCTATGGACACCGAGCGCTTCCTCTTCGTCTCCGCGGACGCCGCGCTGATCACCGACCTCGCGTGGCAGGTCCACCGCGAGGGCCACGACGTGAAGTACTACATCGAGGCCGAGAGCGACCGGGAGATCGGCGACGGCTTCGTCCCCAAGACCGACGACTGGCGCGCAGAAGTGGATTGGGCGGATGTCATCATTTTCGACGACATCTGGGTCGGGTCCGACGTCGGCACGGGCGAACTCGCGCGGGAACTCCGCGAGGAGGGGAACGCCGTCGTCGGCGGGACGCCGAACACTGACCGCCTCGAAGAGGACAGGGGGTACGCGATGGAGGTCCTCGAAGACAACGGCGTCACCACGATCGAACACCGCATCTTCCACGATTTCGACGAAGGGATCCGACACGTCGAACAGAACCCCGCCCCGTACGTGATCAAACCCCTCGGCGAGGTCCAGAACGTCAAGCGCCTGCTGTACGTCGGGAACGAGGACGACAGGAGCGACGTCGTCGACGTGCTGAGGGCGTACAAGAAGGCGTGGGGCCACCGCATGAAGGGCTTCCAGCTGCAGCGGAAGGTGGAGGGCGTCGAAGTCGCCGTCTGCGGGTTCTTCAACGGCGACGAGTTCATCGATCGGGTCAACTTCAACTTCGAGCACAAGAAGCTGTTCCCGGGCAACATCGGGCCGTCGACGGGCGAGATGGGCACGTCGATGTTCTGGGCCGGCCAGAACAGGCTGTTCAAGGAGACCCTCGGCAGGGTCGAAGGCTGGCTCGCCGACGAGGGGTACGTCGGGAGCATCGACGTCAACTGCATCGTGAACGAGACCGGGATCTACCCGCTGGAGTTCACGCCGCGGTTCGGGTACCCGACGATCGCCCTCCAGGAGGAGTCCATCGAGTCGTCGACCGGCCGCTTCTTCGCCGACCTCGCGCGCGGCGACGAGCCCGAGGTCGAGGTTCACAGCGGCTATCAGGTCGGCGTTCGGGTCGTCCTCCCGCCGTTCCCGTTCGACGACGAGCGGACGTACGACGAGAACTCGCGGAACGCGGCCGTCGTCTTCAAGACGGACCGCCGCGAGGGAGTTCATCTGGAGGACACGAAACGGGTCGACGGGCAGTGGCGCGTCGCCGGCGAGAGCGGGATGCCAATCGTCGTGACCGGCACGGGCGAGACGATGCAGGCCGCGCGCGAGCAGGCGTACGACCGGATCGACGACATCGTGATGCCCAACCTGTACTACCGGGACGACATCGGCGAGCGGTGGATCGACGGCGACGGCGACCGCCTGCAGGCGTGGGGCTACCTCGGGCCGTGAGCGGCGTCGGTCGCGGCCCGGCGATCGGCGGGTGGCCCTCCACGACTTTTTAACCGTCCGGGTCCACCACTCGCGATATGGCGAAGTACTCGACGGGCGGTGGCGGCGGCGGCGACGACGGCGACGCCTGCGAGCTCTGCGGGCGCGAGACCACGGACCTCAAGCGGGCCACCGTCGCCGGGGCGAAGCTCCTCGTCTGCTCGGACTGCCGGCCCCACGACGACGCCGGCAACGCGCCCGGCGGTCGCGGCGGGAGTCGCGGCGGGAGCTCGGGCGGCAGCCCCGGCGGCGCCGGGTCCGAGTCGACGGGGACGGAGAGCCGAAAGAAGGAGATCGCTCGCAAGCAGGCGAAGATGTACGACTCCGCGACGGGCGACTCCAAGCACTGGGAGGAGGGCGGCACCAACTACGAGTCGGACCGGCTCCCGTACCTCGTCTCCGGCTACGGCGACGACGTGGCGGCCGCCCGGCAGGACGCCGGCCTCACCGTCGAGGAGCTTGCCGCGGAGCTCGAGGTCGACGAGGACGACCTGTTCGCGGTCGAGGACGGCCGGGCCGCGACCGCCGGCGTCGGCGGCTCGGTCGTCCGCGCCCTCGAGGAGCGGCTCGACGTCGACATCGTCGACGAGTAGCATGGAGCGCCGGCCGGAGCCGAAACGACCAACTCCGCGGCGGGCGACCACAGAGCGATGAAGGCGATCAAGGACAGCGTCCACGGCCACGTCCGCCTCGGCGACCTCGCCGCCGAGCTGGTCGACACGCCCGCCTTTCAGCGGCTGCGCCACATCAAACAGCTGTCCACCGTCCGGCTGGTGTACCCCTCCGCGAACCACACTCGGTTCGAGCACTCGCTGGGCGTCTACCACCTCGCGCGCGGCGCGATCGACGGGCTGGGTCTCGACGACGACACGGCCGCTCACGTGCGCGCCGCGGCGCTCCTCCACGACGTCGGACACGGCCCCTACGGCCACCAGACCGAGGGGATCATCCGGCGCGCGACGGGTCGCGACCACGACGATGTCGCCTGGCTCCTGACCGACGCCGACCGCGAGGCCTGTCAGGTCCTCGAACGCAACGGGCTGGACCCGGAGCGCGTCGCCTCGCTGATCGCGGGCGAGGGCGGGCTCGGCGCGCTCGTGTCGGGCGAGCTCGACGTGGACCGGATGGATTACCTCGTGCGCGACGCCCACCACACGGGCGTGCCGTACGGCACGGTTGACACCGGTCGGCTCGTCAACGAGCTCCGACTCGCCGGAGGCGACGGGGCGGACGGAGCGCCCCCGGCCGACCCCGACGACGCCGCGCTGGTGCTCGCGGAGGGGAACGTCCCCACCGCCGAGAGCCTGCTCGTCGCCCGGTCGCTGATGAACGCCGTGGTGTACCGCCACCACGTCTCGCGGGTCGCCGGCGCGATGTTGGAACGCGCCTGCGAGCGCTACCTCGACCGGACCGACACCGACGCGACCGCGTTCCGCCGGATGGCCGACCACGACCTCCTCGTCGCGCTCCGGGAGGAGGTCCCCGCGCTCGGCGAGCGGATCGAGCGCCGCGACCTGTACAAGCGGGCGGTGTGGGTCGGGCTGGCGGACGTGCCGGCGGGCACCGTCGACGCCGGCCACGCCGAGGAGCGCGCTGCCGAACGCGAGATCGCCGACGCGGTCGGCGTCGACCGCGAAGCAGTCGTCGTCGACGTGCCCTCTCGTCCCGGGTTGAAGGAATCCGGCTCGACCGTCGTCGTCGACGGCGTCCCGCAGCGGCTGGAGGACGCCTCCGAGCTGGTGGCGGGCCTGCGCAGCGCCGAGCGCAGCCGCTGGACGCTCGGGGTCTACTGCCCGGCAGAACACGTCGACGCGGTCGGCGCGGCGGCGCGAGACGTCCTCGGGCTCCGCGGCGTCGGCGCGCGGAGATAGGGCGGCATCAGCGCGCGGAGGTAGGGCGGCATCAGCGCACGGAGATCGGGCGGCATCGGCGCGCGGAGGAAGAGACTACGCGCGGCCCGCGACCGCTGGTGTTCGGGCATTTAAAAAGAACGGTCGGTGTCGGAGCGGCGGTCGCCGTCGGAGGGTCAGTCGGTTTTCGGCGCCGGGACCGCGAACACCGGGCGGTCGCTCCCCAGGATCACGTCCTGCGTCACGCTCCCGAAGACGGCCTTCCCGGTCGGGCGTCGCTTCCGCCCGGAGACGCAGATCGCGTCCGCGTCGACGTCGTCAGCGGCGGCGAGCAGCTCGTCCGCGGGATCGCCGCTCGCCTCGTGGTGGACGCAGTTGATGCCGGCTTCCTCGAGCGTCTCTCGAGCGCGCCGCACCGCCGAGATCTGGTGGACCGAGGCGCCCTCGGGGTTCTCCTGGAACACGTGACACAGGTGGGCCGTCACCGAGTCGTCCGTGCTCGGCAGATCCGCGATCGCCTTCGCCTGTGCGACCGCACGGTTGTCCTCCGCGTTGTCGACCCCGATGAGTACATCATACATGGTTAACCGTCCGAGTACTGGACGTATAAATCGTGCCGACTGTCCCAGGGGTCGGCAATCTGCCGGTTTTCGGGAGGGACGTGGCGTCTCCGGCCACGCACGCCGTTTTTATCCCGTGCCGACGAACGCCGACGCATGATCACGGTCAAGGACACCGTCCACGACCACATCGAGATCGACGGTGTCGCCGCGGATCTGGTCGACACCCCCGCCGTGCAGCGGCTCAGACACGTCAAACAGCTCGGCACGGTCCAGCTCGTCTACCCTTCCGCGAACCACACTCGCTTCGAGCACTCGCTGGGCGTCTATCACCTCGCCAGCCGGGCGCTCGACCACCTCGGGATCGGGGGCAAGCGCGCGGACCGGATCGAGGCGGCGGCCATGCTCCACGACGTCGGCCACGGTCCCTTCAGCCACAACTTGGAGTCGCTCACGCACCGCCGCACGGGGAAGTACCACGACGACGTCGACAAGCTGCTCGCGACCGGCGCGGTCGGAGAGGCGCTCCGCGACCACGACCTCGACCCCGAGCGGATCGCCGGGCTCGTCGCCGGCGAGGGGCGGTACGGCGGACTCGTCTCGGGCGAGCTCGACGTGGACCGGATGGACTACCTCGTGCGCGACGCCTATCACACCGGCGTGCCGTACGGCACCATCGACACCGAGCGGTTCGTCCGGGAGCTGACGTTCGTCGACGACGGGGCGGGCGAGAGCGAGCTCGTCCTGGACGAGGGGAACGTCCAGACGGCCGAGAGCCTCCTGCTGGCGCGCGCGCTGATGAACCCGGTCGTCTACACCCACCACGTCGCGCGCATCTCGAAGGCGATGCTGCGCCGGGCCGCGAGCGACCTGCTCGACGCGACGCCGACGACCGCGGCCGAGCTCCGCCGGATGGACGACCACGACTTCCTCGCGGCGGTCCGGAGCTGCCCGGAGACGGCCGAGCTGTCCCGCCGATACGACGAGCGCGACCTCTACAAGCTGGCGGTGTGGGCCGAGTACGACGACGTGCCCGAGCGCGTCCACGAGGCCGACCACGACGCCGAGACANGCGGTGTGGGCCGAGTACGACGACGTGCCCGAGCGCGTCCACGAGGCCGACCACGACGCCGAGACCGAGCTGGAACGCGAGATCGCCGAGGAGGCGGACGTCGCCCGCCGGCACGTGATCCTCGACGTGCCGCCGGAGCCGTCGATGCGGGAGTCGACCGCTCGCGTCACCGTCAACGGCGAGGTGCGTCGGTTAGAGCGCCAGTCGCCGCTCGTCTCCGCGCTCCGGACCGCCCAGCGCAACCAGTGGCGCCTCGGCGTGTACGCGCCCCGACCAGCGACCGATCGCGTCGGGCGCGCGGCCGCCGACGTGCTCGGGCTCGACCCCGACGGGCTCGTCGCGGAGGTCCGCGGCGCGATGCCGACGACCCTCGACGAGTTCCGGGACGGGGCGTAGCCGACCGAGTCGTGACCGGGCGAGGCGTAACCGCTCGAGGAGCGCCCCCGCGAGCCGGCCCCTGTCGAGACCTTTTACTCCCGCGGCGGCGACTCTCGCGTATGCACCTCGAAGGGACCGTGCTGACCGGTCCGGAGTTCGAACCGGTCGAGGGGCGGGTCGTGGTCGCCGACGGCGAGATCGACCGGATCGAGGAGGAGTCGGTCGACGGCGACGACGTGATCCTCCCGGCGTTCGTCAACGCCCACACCCACATCGGCGACTCCATCGCCAAGGAGGCCGGCGAGGGGCTCTCTCTCGACGAGCTGGTCGCGCCGCCAGACGGGCTCAAACACCGCCTCCTGCGCGAATCGAGCCGCGGCGCGAAGGTCGCAGCGATGGCGCGCAGCCTCCGCTACATGGAGTCGACCGGGACGGGCACCTTCCTCGAGTTCCGCGAGGGCGGCGTCGAGGGCGTCGCCGCGCTACGGGACGCGGTCGCCGGCGAGGGGGTCGACTTCGGCGAGCGCGCGGTCGAGCCGGTCGTGTTCGGCCGCGACGACCCGGACGTGCTCTCGGTCGCCGACGGATACGGGGCCTCCGGCGCCCGCGACGCCGACTTCGACGCGGTGCGCTCGGCGGCTCGCGAGGCCGGAAAGCTGTTCGGGATCCACGCGGGCGAGCGCGACGCCGACGACATCAACGCCGCGATGGATCTGGACCCCGACTTCCTCGTCCACATGGTCCACGCGGACGGGATCCACCTCGACCGGCTCGAGGACCGGGGGACGCCCGTGGTCGTCTGCCCGCGCTCGAACCTCGTGACGAACGTCGGCGTGCCGCCGATCCGCGACCTCGCCGAGCGGACGACGGTCGCGCTCGGAACCGACAACGTCATGCTCGACTCGCCATCGATGTTCCGCGAGATGGAGTTCGCCGCGAAGCTCTCCGACCTCCCAGCCGAGGAGATCCTCCGGATGGCGACGGCGAACGGCGCGGCGATAGCGGGGCTGAACCGCGGCGTGATCGAGCCCGGCGCGGACGCCGACCTGCTGGTTCTCGACGGGGACTCCGACAACCTCGCCGGCGCGCGCGACCTCGTCCGCGCGGTCGTCAGGCGGGCCGGCGCCGCCGACGTCTCTCGGGTCGTGATCGGCGGCGACGCGGTCGTCGCGGCCGACGACTGAAGCCGAGGCGTCGCTCGCCGGCGGCGACCGCGTCGGGGGACTGAAGCCGATCGCGACCCTCCGATCCATCGATGGCTACGCTCTCGCTGTCGGCCGGCCTCGTGCTCGGGCCGATCGTCGGACTGCTCGCGACGCTCGCGATGGATCGCGTTATGCCAAGGCTCCCGGAGGGAGCGACCGCGCCTCGGGTCGCCGCCGGCGTGCTCACGGGCACGCCGGTCGACCGGGCGCCGGAGCGGCTGGCGACGCGGGTCCACTACGTCGCCGGCGGCGGCGCCGGGCTCCTGTTCGTGGGGCTCCTCTCCGCGGTGCAGGCGGCGCTCGGCGTCGGGATCGCCGTCGCGCTGGCGGTCGCGGGGCCCGCGATGCTCGCGCTGATGGTCGGCTTCTTTGCGCTCGTTCCCCTGCCGCGCGCGCAGGGCCTCCCCCGCCAGCGGCTCCCACGGATTCGGCGCGACTGGGCGCTCTGCGCCGCGACGTACGTCGCCGCCGCGACCCTGCTCGTCGCGGTCGCGGCCGCGGTCTGATCTCCGGGGCGACCGGGAGAGAAACGGTTTAGTCGCTGGCTCCGCCCCGTCAGGGCATGCACGCGATCACTCGATCCGGGTGGATCGAGGTCATTTCGGGGTCGATGTTTTCGGGGAAGACGGAGGAGCTGCTCCGGCGCCTCCGGCGGTCGGAGATAGCCGGTCAGTCCGTCGCGGTGTACAAACCGGCCGTCGACGACCGCTACGGCGAGACGACGATCGGGACCCACAACGGCCGGCAGTGGGACGCGACCGTCGTCGAAAACGAGGGGGACGGCCCGCTCGCGATCCTCGACGACGACCCGTACCCCGAAGTGGTCGCGATCGACGAGGCGAACTTCTTCTCGGACGCGCTGGTGGAGGTGTGTAACGCGTTGGCCGACAACGGGACCCGCGTGATCGTCTCCGGCACCGACCAGACGTTCCGCGGCGAGCCGTTCGAGCCCCTGCCGGAGCTGATGGCGACCGCCGAGTACGTCGACAAGCTGCAGGCGATCTGCTCGCAGTGCGGCGAGCCCGCCTCCCGGAACCAGCGGCTCATCGAGGGCGAGCCGGCTCACACCGAGGATCCGACGATCCTCGTCGGCGCCGAGGAGTCCTACGAGGCGCGGTGCCGCGACTGCCACGTGTTGCGCACCGGCGAGCGCTCGGAGGCCGACCGGCCGTACGTGACCGACGACTGAGGGCGGCTGCGACGCCGGCATCGCGACTTGCTCGGTTCCGACCGGCGCCCGCCTCCGGTCACCCCCCTCGCTCGTCGGTCACGTCGCGGTAGGCCCACAGGTGTCCCCGCCCGTCCGGGAGGTCGACCGGGCGGTACGTCCGCAGGAGGACGCGACCGTCGGCGAGGGGGATCCGCTCGTCGTCGACGGGCCGTTGCGCGTCGACGATCGCGTCGATCCGGTCGACGAACGACGCCGGCTCCGAGAACAGGTCGCTCATCTCCACGGCGAACCGGGCGCAGTCGCGTCCGACCGCCGCATCGGGGTCGCCGTCGAGGCCGAACAGGTCGAACAGGTACCGGTTGACGCGGAGGATCTGCCTGTCGGCGTCCTCGACGAGCACACCGATCGGCAGCCCGTCGAGCACCGTCGAGAGCACGGCGTTCGTCCGTTCCATCTCGCGCTTGCGGTTCGTCTGCTCGCTCACGTCCTCGAACTGCGAGAAGACGCGGATCACCTCGTCGTCGCCGTCGGTCACCACCTGGTTGTGCCACGCGCAGCGGATCCGCTCGCCGTCCGCACGCACGTTCTCGTTGACGCTCCGGTAGCCGCCCTTGTCAGAGAGGAGTCGCCGTTCGACCTCCGCGACGTGGCGGTGGAGCGACTCGGGAACGAAGCGGAGCCACGTTCCGCCGACCAGTTCCGACTCCGAGTAGCCGAGGATCTCCTCGGCGGCCGGGTTCACCCGGACGATCCGGAACGACTCGTCGTACTCGATCGTGCCGAGCGGCGACTGCTCGATGAACCGCGAGAGCCGCTCCTGACTCGCCGCAAGCGCCGCCCGCGATCGGGCCTGGTCGACCGCGTTCCGGACTCGGTTCGCGAGCACCGTGTACTGGTCGGTCCCCGAGCGCTTCTGGATGTAGTCCGTGACCCCCGCGGAGATGGCCTCGCTGGCGATCTCCTCGCTCCCCTTCCCGGTGAACAGGACGAACGGGACCGCGGGGTCGCGCTCGCGGACGCGTTCGAGAAACGTCAGCCCGTCGGTCCCGGGCATCTCGTAGTCGCTGACGACGCAGTCGATCCGTTCGTGCTCGACGGCGTCGAGCGCGGCGTCGACGTCCGTCTCCGACCTGACCTCGAACGCGTCGTCGGTCCGCTCGAGGTAGGTCGCGACCAGATCCAGGAACGCCGGCTCGTCGTCGACGTGCAACACTCGGACGACCGTGTCGCGCTCTCCGTGCGGACGAAAGGCCGAGTCCGGCATTGCGGAACCCTACCACGACCCCGTGGAAATACGTTCGGGTGCGCCGACGCCTGCGCGTCCCCCTGGTCGGGGGGCGACCCGCAGGTCGGTCGCGACTGCCGCTTACTCGACGGCGACGTCGATTCGATCGCCGGCGTCGACCGCCTCCTCGTCCTCGACCGCCGCGACCGTTTCATCGTCCTCGGCGGTGGCGACGCCGTACAGGCCGACGAGCGCGCCGAGGACGATCACCGCGCCCTCGGCGCGTGCGGCGACGTACACCCACTCGCGGGGCTCGGCGTCGCCCGCGTTCCGGTAGAGGGCCTTCGTCCACGCGCGGACGATCGCCCGCGGAGCGAGCGTTTGGACGAGTCCGCCGATCCCGGCGACCAACAACAGCAGCGCTTTCATACCGGCCCTTCGCGGGGTACGTGCAAAAGCGATGCGGCGCGAATCACACCGTCGTGGCTCGCGCCCGAAGCGGGTCACGCCGGCTCGGCCGCCGCGAGGTACCGCCCGCAGGTCGCGGCCGCCCACTCCCTGACCGCGGGCGCGTCCGACCACAGCAGCGCGGCGAGCCCCCGCTCGTCGAACAGCCCGACCACGGCGCGGTCGTCGACGAGGAGCACGCCGATCGGGGAGCCGCCGTCGTGACGGTACGCCTCCACCCCGCGGTCGGCGAGGACGGGCCGGAGTACGGCCCCCGACGGCCCGGCCAGCCGATCCGCGGCCCGGCCGGTGAAGACGAGTCGGACCGTCCCGCCGTCGCCCCCCGCGTCACCGACCGCTTCGAGCGACGCGTCGCCGGTGCCCAGCAGTCGCCGAACGAGGTCCGGAGGGGCGCGCGGCACGACGCCGACGACGGTGCTGCCCGCAGCGACGACCTCGGGCAGCCGAGCCCCCTGACCCGGGGCGTCCCCGCGTTCGGAGAGGGGGGCGTCCTCGAGGAGCGCGGCGCCGTCGACGCCCACCGCCTCCGCGACCAGTTCCCGGAGGACCGCGCCCGGCGACCCGGCGTCAGCCATCCCGGCGCTCCGCGGCTCCGTTGGCGTCCCGGTCTCTTTCGTCTCGAGCCCCCTCGTCCTGAGCACCCTCGTCCGGGCGGGGCGGGTACGTCTGTCGCCCGCCGGTCGACCGACGCGCGAGCAGCCGGGCGGTGGCGCGGCGGCGGTCGTCGGGACGCTCCTCGGTCGTCTCGTCGTAGTACAGCACCGTCAGCCCGAGCCCAGCGCGGAGCAGTTCGTTGGCGGCGAACCGGTAGCGGTCGTCGCTCGGACCGGACGGGGTGGAGTCGGCCGACCGGAGGTGCCCCTCGACGAACAGGTACCCGCCGGGCGCGAGCGACTCGATCAGGTCGGCGAACCGGTCGAGCGCGTGGAAGTAGCTCATCGTGATCAGCTCGTACGTCTCCGCCGGGAAGGCGTACGTCGAGGCGTCGGCCTGCACCGTCTCGACCCGGTGGGCGACGCCGCGCTCCGCGGCGCGCTCGCGGACGATGGAGAGCCCCTCGCGGGAGGCGTCGAGGGCGTCGACCGCGTAGCCGGCCGCCGCGAGGTAGACGGCGTTGCGGCCGGTGCCGGCCGCCACGTCGAGCCCGCGGCCGTCGGGGATCGCGGGCTCGTACGAGCGCAGGACGGCGGACGGCTCCGGGGCGCGGGGGTAGTCGCCGGACGCGAAGCGGTCGTCCCAGTCGGTCATGGCGGCGGTTGCGTCGCGGCGAGCGTAAACCCCACGGCGGTGGGGGACACAGCGGGGGTATGGACGAACGCGGGGCCGAAGCGGAGGGCGGCGAGCCGGACGAGACCGCCGGGGCGGACGGGACGGACCACTCGGAGCCGGTCGAGGCGACGCTCGGCGACCTGCTGACCGAGCGGGAAGAGACCCTCGCGACCGCGGAGTCGCTGACTGGCGGGCTGGTCGGGTCGCGGGTGACCGACGTGCCGGGCGCGAGCACCTACTTCGACCGCGGGTTCGTGAC